>NZ_JBLFJV010000007.1:0-282685 GCF_047444975.1 Streptomyces sp. CWNU-52B
GATTTCCTCGGTGCTTTCCAGGTTTTCGCTTTCGCGTTTCCCTTTCCGGCGGTTCCGACTCTACCAGAACCTTTCGGGCCTGATTCCCAGTCGAAGTGGGCTGTCCTCCCGGCTGTTGGGCCGTTCCGACGAGTGAGACTTTAGCGGAATCCTGGCCCCCGAGCTAATCGGGGTTGCGCCCTTTCGAACGCGGATTCCTCATTCGCAAACACACATCAGAACGAACCGACGACGGATCGTCGATCGCTCTCTGCTTGTTGCGGAATGGCTGTCCGGGGACCCACCGAAGCAGGCACTCACGTCGGACAACTCGGAGGACACTACGCAGGGGTCAAGGGCGTGTCAACTTGAGGCCAGGGACCACTCCGGAGGCGTAGCCTGGCTGTCATGACTACACACGCGTGCACCCAACTGTGGTGGGCCGCCTGACGGCGGCCGTACATACGCGTGTACTCAACGGCCGCCGCCTCGGCGGCCGTTCTTGTCTCTCCTTCCTGGAGCGCCGGCCGGCGGTGGTGGCGGTCCCGACCAGGAGGTAGCGGAATGAAGCGGGTCTTCAGCGGGATCAAGCCGACCGGGCATCTGACACTGGGCAACTACCTGGGGGCGATGCGGCGCTGGAGCGCGGTCGACCAGCACGAGGCCGACGCGCTGTTCTGCGTCGTCGACCTGCACGCGCTGACCGTGGACCACGATCCCGGGCGCGTACGCAGGCTCAGTCGGCAGGCGGCCACCCTGTTGCTGGCCGCGGGGCTCGATCCTGCGCTGTGCACCCTCTTCGTACAGAGTCATGTGGATGAGCACGCGCGGCTGTCGTATCTGCTGGAGTGCGTGGCGACCGACGGCGAGATGCGCCGGATGATCCAGTACAAGGAGAAGGCGGCCGCCGAGCGGGCCCGCGGCGGGAGTGTGCGGCTGTCGCTGCTGACGTACCCCGTGCTGATGGCGGCGGACATCCTGGCCTACGGGACCGACGAGGTGCCGGTGGGGGACGACCAGTCGCAGCATGTGGAGCTGACCCGGGATCTGGCGGTGCGGTTCAACCAGCGGTACGGGCAGACGTTCGTGGTGCCGCGCGCCACGCATCCGGAGGTGGCCGCCCGGGTCATGAACCTCCAGGACCCGACGTCGAAGATGGGGAAGTCCGACGACGTGGGGCCCGGGGTCGTCTATCTCCTCGACGAGCCCGACGCCGTCCGGAAGAAGATCCTGCGGGCCGTGACGGACAGCGGCCGGGACGTCGCCTACGACAGGGCGGCCCGGCCCGGGGTCGCGAACCTGCTGGAGATCCTCGCGGCCTGCACGGGCGGGGACCCGGACGGCCTCGCCGGTGCGTACGCGTCGTACGGAGCCCTGAAGAAGGACACCGCCGACGCCGTGGTGGAGCTGCTGCGGCCCGTGCAGCGGAGGCATCAGGAGCTGTGCGCCGATCCCGCGTATGTGGAAGGGGTGCTGCGGGAGGGTGCCCGGAAGGCCAGGGACCTGGCGCGGCCCAGGGTGGACGCGGCGTACCGGGCGATCGGGCTGCTGCCTGCCGGTGATCTCTAGCTGTTGCCGGAGGCCAGCTCGCGGCTGCGGTCGCGGGCGGCTTCCAGGGCGGCGATGAGAGCGGCTCGTACGCCGTGGTTCTCCAGTTCGCGGATGGCGTTGATCGTGGTGCCCGCGGGTGACGTGACGTTCTCGCGGAGCTTCACGGGGTGCTCGCCGCTGTCGCGGAGCATCACGGCGGCGCCGATCGCGGACTGGACGATGAGGTCGTGCGCCTTGTCGCGGGGCAGGCCGAGCAGGATGCCCGCGTCCGTCATGGCCTCGACCAGGTAGAAGAAGTACGCCGGTCCCGAGCCGGAGAGCGCGGTGCAGGCGTCCTGCTGCGACTCGGGGACGCGGAGCGTCTTGCCGACGGCGCCGAAGATCTCCTCGGCGTGGGCGAGGTGCCCGGCGGTGGCGTGGCTGCCGGCGGAGATGACGGACATGGCCTCGTCGACTAGGGCGGGCGTGTTCGTCATGACGCGGACGACGGGGGTGCCCGGGGCGAGGCGCTCCTCGAAGAATGAGGTGGGGATGCCCGCGGCGCCGCTGATGACCAGGCGGTCGGCGGGGACGTTCGAGGCGAGTTCGTCGAGGAGGGTGCCCATGTCCTGCGGCTTGACGGTGAGGATCAGCGTGTCCGCCGACTTGGCCGCCTCCTGGTTGGTGACCGCGGTGACACCGTGGCGCTCCTCCAGTTCCCTGGCGCGCTCGGGGCGGCGGGCCGTGACCAGCAGGTCGGTGGGGGCCCAGCCGGCTCGGATCATTCCGCTGAGCAGGGCCTCGCCGATCTTGCCGGTGCCGAGCACTGCGACTTTCTGGGTCATGTTCGGTTGCCCTCCGGGGTGCGTCGTCCGGGGCCCATCCTCGCACCGGGGCCCGGGTGCGGGCCGTGGTGTCCGCTGGGCGGGACACGTTTCTCCTCCGGAGCCGGGACCGGAACCGGGGTCAGGTCGTGCGGCGGCGGAGCGTCGCCGCGCCCAGGGTCAGCACGAGGACGGCGCAGGCCGCGACGATCAGGGCGTCACGGATGAAGTTGGCCGTGACGTCGGTGTGCTTGAGAACCTCGTTCATGCCGTCGACGGCGTACGACATGGGCAGGACGTTGGAGACGCCCTCCAGTACGGGGTGCATGGCGGGGCGCGGGGTGAACAGGCCGCAGAGGAGCAGCTGCGGGAAGATCACGGCCGGCATGAACTGGACGGCCTGGAACTCCGAGGACGCGAACGCCGAGACGAACAGGCCGAGAGCGGTGCCGAGCAGGGCGTCGAGCAGGGCGACCAGGAGGAGCAGCCAGGACGAGCCCGTGACGTCGAGTCCCAGGGCCCACACGGCGAGACCGGTGGCGAGGACGGACTGGACGATGGCGATCGCCCCGAAGGCGAGGGCGTAACCGGCGATGAGGTCGCCCTTGCCGAGCGGCATGGCGAGGAGGCGTTCCAGGGTGCCGGAGGTGCGTTCGCGCAGGGTGGCGATGGAGGTCACCAGGAACATCGTGATGAGCGGGAAGATGCCGAGCAGTGAGGCGCCGATGGAGTCGAAGGTGCGCGGGCTGCCGTCGAAGACGTAGCGGAGCAGCAGAAGCATCACGCACGGGATGAAGATCATCAGCGCGATGGTGCGCGGGTCGTGACGGAGCTGGCTCAGGACCCGGGTCGCGGTGGCGGTGGTGCGGGCGAGGCTGATCGCGCTCGGCTTGGAGCGCGCGGCCGGGCCCGTACGCGCGGTGGTGGTCGTGCTGCTCATCGGGCGTGCTCCTTGCGTGGCTGGTGGCCGGCCGCGATCGCTTCGTCGACCAGGTGGAGGAAGGCGGCCTCGACGGTGTCGGAGCCGGTCCGGGCGCGCAGGGCGTCCGGGGTGTCGTCGGCGAGGATCTCGCCCTCGCGCATCAGGAGCAGGCGGTGGCAGCGCTCGGCCTCGTCCATGACGTGGGAGGAGACGAGGAGGGTGGCGCCCCGGTCGGCGGCGATGGTGTGGAAGAGCTGCC
The DNA here is from genome assembly GCF_047444975.1 of Streptomyces sp. CWNU-52B. Classification (NCBI taxonomy): domain Bacteria; kingdom Bacillati; phylum Actinomycetota; class Actinomycetes; order Kitasatosporales; family Streptomycetaceae; genus Streptomyces; species Streptomyces sp. CWNU-52B. The sequence continues at coordinate 3,515 of NZ_JBLFJV010000007.1, forward strand.
ACAGGTCGCGGCGGAGTACGGGGTCGAGGCCGACCGTGGGTTCGTCCAGGACGAGCAGTTCCGGGGTGCCGAGGAGGGCCACGGCGAGGGAGACGCGGCTGCGCTGGCCGCCGGAGAGGTTGCCCGCGAGGGCGTCGGCGTGGGAGCCGAGGTCGACGTCGGAGATGGCGTGCGTGACGTTCTCGTGGCGGCGGCCGGCGGCCGTGTGGCCGGGGTCGAGGATCGCGGCGAAGTAGTCCAGGTTCTGGCGGACCGTCAGGTCGTCGTAGACGGAGGGCGCTTGGGTGACGTAGCCGATACGGGAGCGCAGGGTGGCGTGGCCCGCGGGGAGGCCGAGGACGTCGAGGGTGCCGGTGACCTTGGCCTGGGTGCCGACGATCGACCGCATCAGGGTGGACTTGCCGCACCCGGAGGGGCCGAGCAGGCCGGTGATCTGGCCGTGGGGGACGTCGAAGTCGAGTCCGCGGAGGACCTGGCGGGGGCCTCGGACGACGGTGAGTGCGGCGGCGTGGATCGCCGCGGCGTGGTCCGGATTCGGCTCCGGGCCCGGGTTCTGCGGTGTGGGGTCCGGGGGCCCGGGAGGATTATTCATCATGCGATGAATAATCCTCCCGGGCGCTGGAGCCGTCAAGCCTGGGCGCCGTGTCGTTTCAGGGGCGGCTCGGGTCCGGGTCAGGAGCGGCTCGGGTCCGGGTCGGGTCCGTGTCCGTGTCCGTGTCCGGGTCAGGAGCGGGGGACGACGAGCAGGACGACCTCGTACCTCTCCTCCACCAGGCCGTCCGGGAAAACCCTCAGCAGGTGTTCGCGCTCCTCGGCGAAGAACGCGGCCGTCGCCTCTTCTCCCAGGACCAGGAAGACCGAGTGGCTGCCGATGTTGGCCAGGTGGGTGTCCAGCGGCACGGTCCGGCTCCAGCGGACTTCGTACCGGGTGCACGGCGGTACGTACGGGGCATCGGCGAAGACGACCTCCGTACGGGCGCGCCGGCCGGAGGCCCGCCGCTCGGAGACGTCACCGCCGATGAACTCCTCTATGCGCAGGCTCTGTTCCGCCTGCCAGGGGACGTCGGGGGAGGACATGTTCCACCACAGGGCCAGCGCGCCGGTGGGGCGCAGCACGCGCATGGCCTCCGGGAGGGAGCGGGCCGGAGCCGTCCAGTGCCAGGACTGGGCGTACGTGACGAGGTCGACGGAGCCGGTCGCCAGGGGCAGCGAGTCGCCGTCGCCCCGGACGATCGGGATGTCGGGGAGCCCCTGGCGGAACTGGGCCGCCATGCCCTCGCCCGGCTCGACGGCGATGACCTCCGCGCCGCGCGCCCGCAGGAGGGCGGTGGAGATGCCCGTACCGGCGCCCACGTCCGCGACCCGGGCGCCCTTGAGGGGACGGGCCGCCGCTCGCTCGACCGTGTCGAGGAGCGCGGGGGGATAGGAGGGGCGGTTGGCCGCGTACTGGGCCGCTGCGGTGTTGAAGGAGTGGGCGTGGGCGGTGTGCGAGGGGGAGGCGGTCATGGATACATCGTGACCGGGGTGCGGGGGTGGGGACAGTGGGGCGTACTCGGCTGTCCGGAGCGGTGTGACCGGCGAGGGGGTCCGGCGAGGGGGTGTCCGGCGGGGAAGCCGGCCCCGTCAGGAGTTGCGGCCGTAGGGCGGCTTCCCCTCAGCGGCGGGAGTTCTTGCGGGAGTCGCGGCGGGACGTGCGGCGTTCGTACGCGGTACGGGCCGTCTCGTACTCGGTGCGGTGGAGCCGCTCGCCCGGGGCCTCCGACAGCGTGCGGAGGAAGTACGCGGCGAGGGTGCCGACGAACCCGATGGCCAGCAGGCCCCGCAGGGCGGACCGGGTGTCCGGGTCATGGCGCCGTGAGTAGCCCGCCCAGGTGTGCCGGAACGCGAGCACGCCGCAGACGGCGAACATCACCACGACCAGCAGGGCGACGAAGCCGCCCACGGCCGCGATCTCCAGACCCTCGTACGCGAGGCGCAGGATCAGGCAGCTGACCGCGATCGCGACGAGCGAGCCGAAGGACACGGCCGCCCGGCGGGCCGCGTAGCCGCCGTCGTGGTCCACCCAGGTCGCTCCGAAGAAGCGGATCGGTTCGGGGCGGGGGCCCACGGCGGGACCGGCGGCCGGGGCGGGGCCGTGGCCCGCGGGGGTGGTGTCTGGTTCGTCGCTCACGGCTCGATTGTCGCCTCGGGCCGCCGGCGGCGACGCCCCGGCCCGCCGTTTCGCGGTCGGTGGGCCGGGGCGCGCGGTGGGATCAGGCGCAGCGCGGGGCCACGTAACCGTCGCTGCCCGTGCGGACGTACGCGTCGGAGACGTACTGGCCGTTCGCGATGTTGTCCCAGATGTTCGTCGTGCCGTACGTGCCGGTCACCCACTCGCCGGGCTTCTGGCAGTTGATCGGGACGCTGGCGTCCAGCGGCAGCACCTTGATGAGCTGGTACTGCGTGCCGGGGCCGCTGCGGACGTTCAGCCGGACGCCCGGAGCCACCGGGTAGCGGACCGCCAGCGTCCCCACGCCGGCGGTGCTCTCGGCGCTGTCGGCGCTCTGTGTGTTCCCGGCGGTCCCGGTGGTCTCGGTACTCCCGGTGGTCTCGGCTCTTTCTCCGACTGTGCTCGTGCCTTCGTCAACAGCCATGGCTGCTCCCCCAGTTGGTGTCGTTCCTGCTCGGTGATCTCCTGCGTTTCGCGGTTCTCACCCGCGACCCGCGCAGGCTAGCAAGCGCGTCCGACATCAACCGCACCATCGACTAGGCTCCGTGCGTCGCGCTTGGCGGACACAGACACGGGGGTGGGCCATGGCCCCGCTGCGCAGTTTCGGACCCGGACCAGAAGCGGAACACCCGGACCACGCCGGGCAGTACCGCCTGGAGTCCTGCCTGGGCGCGGGCGGCATGGGAGTGGTGCACCTCGCGACGTCCGCTTCCGGGCTACGGCTCGCGGTCAAGGTCGTGCACGCCCAGTACGCGGCGGATCCCGAGTTCAGGGCACGCTTCCGGCAGGAGGTGAGCGCCGCCCGGCGGGTGAGCGGGGCCTTCACCGCCCCCGTGGTGGACGCCGACCCGAATGCCGAACTGCCGTGGATGGCGACCCTGTTCATCCCCGGCCCCACCCTCTCCGAACAGGTGAAGCGGAACGGCGCGATGGAGTCGCGCGAGCTGCGCAGGCTCGGGGCAGGACTGGCCGAGGCGCTCCGTGACATTCACCGGGCCGGCGTGGTCCACCGCGATCTGAAGCCGAGCAACGTGCTCCTCGCGCCCGACGGCCCCAAGGTCATCGACTTCGGCATCTCGCGTCCGACGGACAGTGATCTGCGTACGGAGACCGGGAAGTTGATCGGCTCGCCGCCGTTCATGGCGCCCGAGCAGTTCCAGCGGCCGAGGGAGGTCGGACCGGCCGCCGACGTGTTCGCGATGGGTGCCGTGCTGGCCCACGCGGCGACCGGCCGGGGCCCGTTCGACTCCGACAGTCCGTACATCGTCGCGTACCAGGTGGTGCACAACGAACCGGATCTGGCGGGCGTCCCGGACGACCTGGTGCCGTTGATACTGCGCTGCCTCGCGAAGGATCCGGACGAACGGCCCCTGCCGGCCGAGGTGATGGACGCCCTGCGGCAGCCGGTGCCGGCCCCCGTGCCCGCTTCGGGACCTGGCTCCGCGCCCCGCATACCGGCCCAGCGACGCCCTCCGGAGGAGACACACCTCACCGGGAGACCGCCGCGGGAACCGGCGGACACGCCGGCCGACGCATCGGCCGGCCCGGCGGGCGAGGCGCCGGTCGCCGTGGCGCGTGCCCGCCGCCGCCTCAGAGCCGGCCTGCTGGTCGGCGTCGCACTGGTGCTGACCGTCACGGGTGCCCTCAGCCTCCAGGAGCTGACCTCCTCCGGCACGCCCGCGGCCGATTCCGCCAAGGCGGGCCCCGAGGACTTCCGGCCCTGGAGCACGTCACTCGACGGCGCGGCGGCGGCCGGGGCACGGGACACACCGCCTGTCTGTACGTCGGGTGGGGGCGCCCTCTACTGCTCGGCCCCCGGGATCCGGGCGGCGCGGCTCGACCCCGCGAACGGCCGGGTCATGTGGTCGTACAAGTCCGAGGGCGCCACGGACGCGGCGGGCACCGGCGGCGGTGCTGTCGGCAGCGGTGCCGGTTCGGCCGAGACGAAGGCACCGCCTGCGGTGTCGGGCGGACTGCTGCACGTCACGAGCGGCGACCGCCTCGAAGCCCTCGATCCCCGGTCGGGGGAACCGCGCTGGGACGTGGACGTGTCCGCGTACGCGGCCGTCGTGCACGGTGCGGACACCACGCTCCTCGTCGGTCAGCACGGCGCCGTGCGGGCGTTGGGCAGTGCGACGGGCAAGGAGCGCTGGAGCGAGCGGATCGGCGGCGTCGGCACCCAGTGGATCGGCGGCCCGGCCGGGTCGGGGGTCTTCTACGCGGTGACGCCCTCCGACGACGGGACCAGCACGCGGGTGAGCGCGGTGTCCGCGGAGCGCGGCGCGGTGCTGTGGACGAGGTCGGCGGCCGGGAACCTGAGCCCGTTCTCCGCGCCGGCGGGGGCCCTGTACCTCCTGTCGACGAACGGCGCCCAACTGGTCGACGCGGTCGTCCGGTTCGACAGCGGGAAGCGGACAGCCCGCAGGGTGTCCCTGCCGACCCCGCTCGACCGGGCCTCCGCCGCACAGAGCGGCGGAGTCGTGTACCTCAGCGATGTGGGCGGCTCGCTCGTGGCCGTCGACACGGGCCGGGGCGGGCCGGGCTCGGAGCTGTGGCGGCTGGAGACGTCGGTGAGCCGCCCGTCGCGGCCGGTGGTGTCACTCGCGGGCGACCAGGTGTACCTCACCGCTCCTGACGGCCGCCTGCTCGCCACGGACGCCCGCAACGGTGAGCCGCTGGGCCAGACCCGCCCCCGCCTGGGCGGCGACACGGCACGGGTCGTGTCCGAACTGCCCGTGCCGGTGGTCATGGCCGACAAGGTCTTCGCAGGCGCCCCGGACGGCACGGTCTTCGCCTTGACCGACCACAAGCCCGCCGACTGGTAAACGGGAATCCGAGCACGCGGGGAATTGCGCGACCAACCCTCACCGCGGCAATCCGAGCAGCGGCCCCGCCCCGTCAGGGGCGCGAGGAACTACGCGACCAGCCCCCACCGACCCGCACCCTCAGACGACCACCAGACGACCACGAACCCGCCGCCCGGTACACCGGAATCAGCACCCCGCCCAGCCCCGTCAGGGGCGCGAGGAACTGCGCGACCAGCCCCCACCGACCCGCACCCTCAGACGGCCAACCCCGCGGCGCGGCACGGCAGCGCTCAGCCGAGCTTGGAGACGTCGCGGACCGCCCCCCGGTCCGCACTCGTCGCCATCGCCGCGTACGCACGCAACGCCGCCGAGACCTTGCGCTCGCGCGCCACCGGGGCGTACACACCCCCGAGCGCCTCGCGTCGCACGGCCAGTTCCTCGTCGGAGACCAGGAGCTCGATACTGCGGCCCGGGATGTCGATACGGACGCGGTCGCCGTCCCGGACGAGGGCGATGGTGCCGCCGGACGCCGCCTCGGGCGACGCGTGCCCGATGGACAGACCGGACGTGCCACCGGAGAAGCGTCCGTCGGTGACCAGGGCGCAGGTCTTGCCCAGACCGCGGCCCTTCAGGAACGAGGTCGGGTAGAGCATCTCCTGCATACCGGGGCCGCCCCTGGGGCCCTCGTAGCGGATGACCACGACGTCGCCGTGCGTGATCTCCTTCTTGAGGATCTTGTCGACGGCCTCCTCCTGCGACTCGCAGACGACCGCGGGTCCCTCGAAGGTCCAGATCGACTCGTCCACCCCGGCCGTCTTCACGACACAGCCGTCGACGGCGAGGTTGCCCTTGAGGACCGCGAGGCCGCCGTCCTTGGAGTACGCGTGCTCCGCCGAGCGGATGCAGCCGCCCTCCGCGTCCTCGTCGAGGGCCGCCCAGCGCTCGGACTGGGAGAAGGCCTCGGACGAGCGGACGCCGCCGGGCGCCGCGTACCACAGCTCCACGGCCTCCGGGGAGGGCGAGCCGGCGCGGATGTCCCAGGTCTTGAGCCAGTCCGAGAGGGAGGGGCTGTGCACCGCGTGCACGTCCTCGTTCAGGAGGCCGGCGCGGTGGAGCTCGCCGAGCAGGGCGGGGATGCCGCCGGCCCGGTGCACGTCCTCCATGTAGTACGTACGGTCCTTCGCCACGTTCGGGGCGACCTTGGCCAGGCACGGCACGCGGCGCGAGACCGCGTTGATCTCGTCCAGGCCGAACGGGACGCCGCCCTCCTCGGCGGCGGCCAGCAGGTGCAGGATCGTGTTGGTCGAGCCGCCCATGGCGATGTCGAGGGCCATGGCGTTCTCGAAGGCCGCGATGGTGGCGACGTTGCGCGGCAGGACCGACTCGTCGTCCTGCTCGTAGTAGCGCAGGGTGATGTCCATGACCGTGCGCGCCGCGTCCTCGTACAGGCCCTTGCGGGCCGTGTGCGTGGCGAGGACCGAGCCGTTGCCGGGGAGGGACAGGCCGATGGCCTCGGTCAGGCAGTTCATGGAGTTGGCGGTGAACATGCCGGAACACGAACCGCAGGTCGGACAGGCGTTCTCCTCGATACGGAGAATGTCGTCGTCCGAGATCTTGTCGTTCACGGCGTCGGAGATCGCGTCGACCAGGTCGAGCGTGCGGACCGTGCCGTCGACCAGCGTGGCACGGCCGGACTCCATGGGGCCGCCGGAGACGAAGACCGTCGGGATGTTCAGGCGCAGGGCCGCCATCAGCATGCCGGGGGTGATCTTGTCGCAGTTCGAGATGCAGATCAGGGCGTCGGCGCAGTGGGCCTCCACCATGTACTCCACACTGTCCGCGATCAGGTCGCGGGACGGCAGGGAGTAGAGCATGCCGCCGTGGCCCATCGCGATGCCGTCGTCGACGGCGATCGTGTTGAACTCGCGCGGAATGCCGCCCGCGGCCGTGATGGCCTCGCTCACGATCCGGCCGACCGGCTGGAGGTGGGTGTGGCCGGGCACGAACTCCGTGAAGGAGTTGGCGACCGCGATGATCGGCTTGCGGCCGATGTCCGCGCCCGGTACACCGGAGGCGCGCATAAGGGCGCGTGCGCCCGCCATATTGCGGCCGTGGGTGACTGTGCGGGACCTCAGCTCGGGCATCGTCGCTCGCTCCTTCGGAGAGTGTTGACTGCGGTCGAGCGTACGCCGGTCATCCAGGGTTCGGACATGGCGTCCGGAATGCGGGACCGCGGTCTCGGCTTTCGGTTCGCCGGCAGTGGGGGGCCGTGGCGGGGGCGCGGGCGGGGGTGGTTCAGGGGTCGGTGAGATGGCCCTGGACGACCGGGCCCACCCTGGCGATGATCTGTTCCAGGTCCACCGAGGCGATGGGCTCCAGTTTGATCACGTAGCGCATCATCGCGACCCCGATCAGCTGCGCGGCCGCCAGCTCGGCGCGCAGCTGGGCGTCGGGCAGGTCGAGCTGTCCGGCGACCCTGCGCAGCAGCTGGCCGGCGATGAGCCGGCGGAAGACCGCGGCCGCGACGTCGTTGTTCACGGCGGAGCGCACGACCGCGAGCAGCGGGGTACGGGTCACCGGGTTCTCCCAGACCCCGAGGAGGAACCGGGCGAAGCGCTCGCCGAGCTCGTCGGACGGCCCGTTGAAGATCACGTCGGGGGCTCTGAGCGCGGGGGCGAAGACCGTCTCGACGGCCTCCTGGAAGACCTGCTCCTTGGTACCGAAGTAGTGGTGCACCAGCGCCGAGTCCACGCCGGCCGCCCTGGCGATGCCGCGTACGGACGTCTTCTCGTAACCGCGCTCGGAGAACTCCTCGCGGGCCGCCGCCAGGATGCGGTCGCGGGCCGCGGGGGCGTCCGCGGAGTCCGTACGGGAGGGGCGGCCCCGTCTGCGGGGGGCGGCGGCGGTCATGGACGCGGGACCCTGACCGCCGAGGCCAGGTGGAGCCGGGTGAAGGCGAGGGCCTCCGCCAGATCGGCCTCGCGCTCGGCGCTGGACATGGCGCGGCGGGTGTTGACCTCGATGACGACATGGCCGTCGTAGCCGGACAGGGCGAGGCGTTCGAGCAGCTCGGCGCAGGGCTGGGTGCCGCGGCCTGGGACGAGGTGCTCGTCCTTGATGGAGCCGCTGCCGTCGGCGAGGTGGACGTGGCCGAGGCGGTCGCTCATGCGGTCGACCATCTGGAGCGCGTCCGTACGGGCCGTCGCGGTGTGGCTCAGGTCGATCGTGAAGTGGCGGTAGTCGTCCTTCGTCACGTCCCAGTCGGGCGCGTACGCGAGCATCTCGCGGTCGCGGTAGCGCCAGGGGTACATGTTCTCGACGGCGAACCGTACGTCCGTCTCGTTCGCCATCTGCCAGATACCGGTGACGAAGTCACGGGCGTACTGGCGCTGCCAGCGGAACGGGGGGTGTACGACGACCGTGCTCGCCCCGAGTCTGTCGGCGGCGACCCGGGCGCGCTGGAGCTTGGTCCACGGGTCGGTGGACCAGACGCGCTGGGTGATGAGCAGGCAGGGGGCGTGTACGGCGAGGATCGGGACGTGGTGGTAGTCGCTGAGGCGGCGCAGGGCCTCGATGTCCTGGCTGACCGGGTCGGTCCACACCATGACCTCGACGCCGTCGTAGCCGAGGCGCGCGGCGATCTCGAAGGCCGTCGCGGTCGACTCCGGGTAGACGGAGGCCGTGGACAGCGCGACCTTCGCATCCGGGATGCGCACGACTGGTTCTGCCACGGGGACAGGTTACGGGGTGGCTTCGGCGGGTGTGGCGGGGCGGGGTTGTTTGGGGCGGGGACCTGGGCTCGGGTTGTGTGTGTCTGCGGGTGGGTGGGGGTTGGGCGCGCAGTTCCTCGCGCCCCTTAGGGGGTGCCGGGCTGGGGTTGCGTGTGTCTGCGGGTTTGTGGGGGCTGGGCGCGCAGTTCCCCGCGCCCCTTAAAGCTTATTGGGGGGTCATCTGGTCCAGGTTGCGGAGGATTACTCCCTCCCTCAGGGCCCAGGGGCAGATTTCCACGGTTTCCACGCCGAAGAGGTCCATCGCTCCCTCGGCGACGACCGCGCCCGCGAGGAGCTGGCTCGCCCGGCCCTCGGACACCCCGGGCAGTTCCGCGCGCTCGGCGGCGGTCATGGAGGCGAGGCGTGGGACCCAGTCCTCCAGCGAGCGGCGCTTGAGTTCGCGCTGGACGTACAGGCCGTCGGCCGAGCGCGCGGCACCCGCGAGCCGGGCGAGCTGCTTGAAGGTCTTGGAGGTGGCCACGACATGGTCGGGCGCGCCGAACCGGCTGAACTCCCCGACCGTACGGGCGATCTGCGCCCGCACATGGCGGCGCAGGGCCTTGATGTCGGCGGGGTCCGCCGGGTCGGTCGGCAGCCACCCCGCGGTCAGCCGGCCCGCGCCGAGCGGCAGCGACGCCGCCGCGTCGGGCTCCTCGTCCATCCCGTACGCGATCTCCAGCGAACCGCCGCCGATGTCCAGGACGAGCAGCTTCCCCGCCGACCAGCCGAACCAGCGGCGGGCCGCGAGGAAGGTGAGCCGGGCCTCCTCGGCGCCGGTGAGGACCTGGAGCTCCACCCCTGTCTCGGCGCGCACCCGGGTCAGCACCTCGTCCGCGTTGCGGGCCTCGCGCACGGCGGAGGTGGCGAACGGCAACAGGTCCTCGACGCCCTTGTCCTCGGCGGCCTCCAGCGCCTCCTGGACGACGGCTATCAGCTTGTCGACGCCCTCGGAGTCGATCGCGCCGCTCTCGTCGAGGAGTTGGGCGAGCCGCAGCTCCGCCTTGTGCGAATGCGCGGGCAGCGGGCGCGCGCCGGGGTGCGCGTCCACCACCAGCAGGTGCACCGTGTTCGAACCCACGTCCAGGACACCGAGTCTCATGTACGGCACGCTACTGCGCTCGGGCCGCCCGGCCGTCCTCAGAGTGGTCGCGGGCGTCTTACTCTGGACTGGTGCCAAAGACGAAAAAGGCGAAGAGCGACAAATCGTCCAAGGATTCCGCCGCCGGATCCGTACCCGGAGAACTTCCGAAGCCCGCGAAGTCCACGAAGTCGACGAAGTCCGTGAAACCCACGAAGGCTCCGAAGCCGCCGAAGGGCGACGAGAAGGGGCTCGACTTCGCGCGAGCATGGGTGGAGTTCCCGGACCCGGCCGACGACGAGCAGATCTTCCGCTGCGACCTGACCTGGCTGACCTCCCGCTGGAACTGCATCTTCGGGAGCGGCTGCCAGGGCATCCAGGCGGGCCGCGCGGACGACGGCTGCTGCACGCTGGGCGCGCACTTCTCGGACGAGGACGACGAGAAGCGCGTCGCCGGGCATGTGGCGAGGCTCACGCCGGACATCTGGCAGCACCACGACGTGGGGACGGAGACCGGCTGGGTCTCGACGGACGAGGACGGCGACCGGCAGACCCGTCCGTACGAGGGGTCCTGCATCTTCCAGAACCGGCCCGGTTTCGCCGGTGGCATGGGCTGTTCGCTGCACATCCTGGCCGTCAAGGAGGGCCGCGAGCCCCTGGAGACCAAGCCGGACGTGTGCTGGCAGCTGCCGGTCCGGCGGACGTACGAGTGGATCGACCGGCCCGACGACACGCGCGTGCTGCAGGTGTCGATCGGCGAGTACGACCGGCGCGGGTGGGGTTCCGGCGGGCACGACCTGCACTGGTGGTGCACGTCGGCGACGTCGGCGCACGGCGCGGGAGACCCGGTCTACGTCTCGTACCGCCCGGAACTGATCGAGCTGATGGGCAAGCCGGGCTACGACCGCCTCACGGAACTCTGCGAACAGCGCCTGTCGTCCCAGCTCCCCCTACTGGCCCCCCACCCCGCAGACCCACCCACCCCGAACAACAAACACCGCTGAGACCGCCCCCCTGAGGGGTCGCCCCGTCAGGGGCGCCCTGAAGGGGCGCGGGGAACTGCGCGCCCAGCCCCCACAAACCCGCAGACACACACAACCCCAGCCCGGCACCCCCTAAGGGGCGCGGGGAACTGCGCGCCCAGCCACACCCGACCCGCACCGGCCAACCCACCCGCGGGAGCGGACCCGCTCAGCTTCCCGACGGACTCGGCTCTCCCCCGGTGGGAGCCGGCGGAGGATCCGGCTCCGGGTCCGAAGGACCGGGCCCAGGGCCGGGCGACGTGGGCCCGGGGCCAGGATCCGACGGCCCCGGCTCGGACGGCCCAGGTCCAGGGTCGGACGGCCCGGGATCGGACGGCCCGGGCCCCGGATGCGACGGACCCGGCTCGGACGGCCCCGCGGACCCGGACGGCCGGGGCGTGGGCGCCGGCGGATCCGGCCGAGGCCCCGGCCGCGAAGGCCCCGCCGTCCCGTACCCGTCGATCGTGACCACCGCCCCCGCCGGCGCGACCGACACCCGCGCGCTCCAGGCCCCGATCGGCTCGCGGAGATGGTCGACGTACACCTTGACCGTCAGCGACTCCCCCGGCGCGAGCGTCCCCGCCGACTGGCTCAGATAGAGCCAGGACACCCCGGTGGACGCGGACCACCGCACCGGTGAACCGCCGGTCGCCGTGAGTGTGATCAGCGTCGTGTCGCCACGGGAGCCGGCCGCCACGGAGAGACCGCCCCGCTGCTGCCCCGGGGTCACGCTGACGACCTCCACGGAGACGTCGGACGAGCCGCTGCGCGGGGTGAAGCGGGCGCCCGGCCGCGTACTGGCGTTGCCGGCGTTCTCGTACCCCGCGGCCCCGCTGCCGGGTTCCTCGGAGCCCTGCGCCTCGGTCGCGGTGGCCGGTCGCCCGTCGGCGCCCTCGCCGAGGAGAGGCGCGCCCCGGTAGGCCGCCCACAGGGCGAGCACGGGGGCCGCCACGACGGTGGCGACGACCGTGGTCGTGACGGCACGCGCGCGCAGCCGGTCACGGCGGGCCGCGTGGTCCTTCGGGTCCATCGGAAAACCGCGCCGGTCGAAGTGCGGACCGCCCCCGCGCCCGCGCGGGACGTGCGCCATCGCCATGTGGAGGGCCGTGCGCGGGGCCTCCAGCACGGGCAGCGCGGCGGGCGTGACGCTGGTGCCCGGCCAGGATCCGGGCACCGCGCGCTCGGCGGTCCGGCGGCAGCGCGGGCAGTCGTCCACGTGCCGCACCAGCTCATGGCGCAGGGCCGTGCCGAGGACGAGGTGGTTGTCGCCGGTGAGCCGGGCGACCCCCGGGCAGGTGCCGGTCTCGACGACGGCCAGGGCCGCGCGTGTGCGCTCGACCTCGCAGGCCGCCGCCGCGAGGAGTTCCCTGGCGGCGCCCGGGGCCGTGCCGAGGACTGCGGCGACCTCGTGCGCGGCGAGCTGGTGGCGCACGGCGAGTTCGAGCGCCTCACGCTGCTCCGGTGTCGTCCCCGCGGCCTCCGGCCAGGCCAGCAGGGCCAGTTCGCGACGGCGGCGGTGCGCCTCGTCCGCGAGGGGACCGGCGCTCCGGCCGGCCGCTCGGTCCGTAAGCCGATCCGCGGGCCGGTCGACGGGCCGGGCCGCGGTCCGGCCGGCCGTCCCGTCGACGGGGCGGGCCGTGGGCCGAGCCGCGTGGGCGGTGCCCGATCCATGGCTGCCATGACGTTTCTGCTTGGCCTCGGCGAGCTTGCGCAGGCATGACCAGCGGGCGAGCGCGTACAGCCAGGCCCTGCGGTCGTCCGGTTTCTCCGGGCCGCGCTGCCCCCGGCGCTCGGCGAGCGCGAGAGCGTCCCCGAGAGCGGCCGTCGCGGTGTCGTGGTCGCACAGGACGGACAGACAGTAGGTGAACAGGCCGTCCAGGTAGGGCTCGTAGCGGTTCGACGGGCGCCGCGCCAGTGTGCGCGCCGCCGCCCGGTCGCGCGCCTCGCGGTGCGCCCGGTGTGCGCCGGTGGTGCGGGTCGAGGTCTCGGGACTGCTGCTCATCACCCGTGCGACCGTAGGCGCCAGGCATGGGCCCCTTCTTCATGCTTGCGCACATTTAATCCGTACGGGTGAAACGATCCCTCATAAGAGGACAGGAACCCGGTATTCCGTGGCGCACCCCTGCCGAGACACGGCCCGGTTTGCGAAGGGTGCCCCGTTATCGGCGTCGGGTGGCGAACAGGCCGTCATCCCGTGTCAGTGGCGCCGGTTACGGTTCGTGTCATGGCTGCCCGTACGAAGACCGCGAAGGACCGGCCGTCCTACCGCTGCACCGAGTGCGGCTGGCAGACGGCCAAGTGGCTCGGCCGCTGCTCCGAGTGCCAGGCCTGGGGGACGGTCGAGGAGTACGGCGCGCCCGGGGTGCGTACGACCTCCCCCGGCCGGGTCACCACGTCCGCGCTGCCCATCGGCCAGGTCGACGGCCGGCAGGCGACCGCCCGCTCGACCGGCGTGCCCGAGCTGGACCGGGTGCTCGGCGGCGGTCTCGTACCGGGCGCGGTGGTGCTGGTGGCGGGCGAGCCGGGCGTCGGCAAGTCCACCCTCCTGCTGGACGTGGCGGCCAAGGCGGCGAGCGACGAGCACCGCACGCTCTACATCACGGGTGAGGAGTCGGCGAGCCAGGTCCGGATGCGCGCCGACCGCATCAAGGCGATCGACGACCATCTGTATCTCGCGGCGGAGACCGACCTGTCCGCGGTCCTGGGCCACCTGGACGCGGTGAAGCCGTCCCTGCTCATCGTCGACTCCGTACAGACGGTGGCCTCTCCGGAGATCGACGGAGCGCCCGGCGGCATGTCCCAGGTCCGCGAGGTGGCCGGAGCGCTGATCCGCGCCTCCAAGGAGCGCGGTATGGCCACGCTCCTGGTGGGCCATGTCACCAAGGACGGCGCCATCGCGGGACCGCGTCTCCTGGAGCACCTCGTGGACGTCGTCCTGAGCTTCGAGGGCGACCGGCACGCGCGCCTGCGGCTCGTCCGGGGCGTCAAGAACAGGTACGGCACCACGGACGAGGTCGGCTGCTTCGAGCTGCACGACGAGGGGATCACCGGGCTCGCCGACCCCTCCGGGCTGTTCCTCACGCGCCGGACCGAGCCCGTCCCCGGCACCTGCCTGACCGTCACCCTCGAAGGCCGCCGCCCCCTGGTCGCCGAGGTGCAGGCGCTCACCGTGGACACGCAGATCCCCACCCCGCGGCGGACGACCTCCGGTCTGGAGACCTCCCGGGTCCAGATGATGCTCGCCGTCCTGGAGCAGCGCGGCCGGATCAGCGCGCTCGGGAAGCGGGACATCTACACCGCGACGGTCGGTGGCGTGAAACTGTCCGAACCGGCCGCGGACCTCGCGATCGCGCTGGCGCTGGCCAGCGCGGCGAGCGACACCCCGCTCCCGCAGAACCTCGTGGCGATCGGTGAGGTGGGGCTCGCGGGCGAGGTCAGACGGGTCACGGGCGTGCAGCGCAGACTTGCCGAAGCCCACCGGCTGGGCTTCACCCACGCCCTCGTTCCGAGCGATCCCGGCAAGGTCCCCGCCGGTATGAAGGTCCTGGAAGTCGCCGACATGGGGGACGCGCTCCGGGTCCTCCCGAGGTCGCGTCGGCGAGAGGCCCCACGGGACGAGGAAGAGCGCCGGTAGACTTTGCCCAGGTCTCGCCCGTCCGTACGAACCGAGGGCGCCCTCAAAAGCCTGCGACCGGAGGAGTGCAGTGGCAGCCAACGACCGGGCAGCAGTTCCCGGCAAGTCCGGCGGGATTTCCGGTGCCGATGGCCTGATGCGCACGTCTCTCAGCGCAGTGGCACCCGGCACAGGGCTGCGTGACGGCCTGGAGAGAATCCTCCGCGGCAACACCGGCGGGCTCATCGTGCTCGGCTGGGACAAGACCGTCGAGGCGATGTGCAGCGGCGGATTCGTGCTGGACGTCGAGTTCACCGCGACGCGGCTGCGCGAGCTGTGCAAGCTCGACGGCGGCATCGTCCTGGACAAGGACATCACCAAGATCCTGCGGGCCGGTGTGCAGCTGGTCCCCGACCCGACGATCCCCACCGAGGAGACGGGCACCCGGCACCGCACGGCGGACCGGGTGAGCAAGCAGGTCGGCTTCCCCGTCGTCTCCGTGTCCCAGTCCATGCGCCTGGTCGCGCTGTACGTGGACGGGCAGCGGCGGGTCCTGGAGGACTCGGCCGCGATCCTCTCCCGCGCGAACCAGGCGCTGGCCACGCTGGAGCGGTACAAGCTCCGCCTCGACGAGGTCGCGGGCACGTTGTCCGCGCTGGAGATCGAGGACCTTGTCACCGTCCGGGACGTGTCGGCGGTGGCCCAGCGGCTGGAGATGGTGCGCCGGATCGCCACGGAGATCGCGGAGTACGTGGTGGAGCTGGGGACGGACGGGCGGCTGCTGTCCCTGCAGTTGGACGAGTTGATCGCCGGGGTCGAGCCCGAGCGGGAGCTCGTCGTGCGGGACTATGTGCCCGAGCCGACCGCGAAGCGTTCTCGCACGGTGGACGAGGCGCTCTTCGAACTGAACGCGCTCAGCCATGCGGAGCTGCTGGAGATGCCCACCGTGGCGCGGGCGTTGGGGTACACGGGGTCGCCCGAGGCGCTCGACTCCGCGGTGTCGCCCCGCGGGTTCCGGTTGTTGGCGAAGGTGCCGCGGCTGCCGGGGGCGATCATCGACCGGCTGGTCGAGCACTTCGGGGGGCTGCAGAAGTTGCTCGCCGCGAGTGTGGATGATCTGCAGACCGTGGACGGGGTGGGGGAGGCTCGGGCTCGGAGTGTGCGGGAGGGGCTTTCGCGGTTGGCTGAGTCGTCGATTCTCGAGCGTTACGTGTAGCCGTCCGGCGGTTTGGCAGGTTGGTGGGTTGGACCGGCCCGGGGTTGTGTTGTGACCGCCGGGTCGGTGGGGGTTGAGTGCGCAGTTCCCCGCGCCCCTGGGTGGGGGTGGCCTTGGGTGTGTTGTCACCACCGGGCCGGTGGGGGTTGAGCGCGCAGTTCCCCGCGCCCCCGGGTAGGCGGGCGTGCCGCTTGGGTTTTAAGCGTCGGCACCGTGGGGGTTGAGCGCGCCGTTCCCCGCGCCCCTGGGTGGGCGGGCGTGCCGCTTGTGTCTTAGGCGTCGGCAGCGTGTGGGCTGAGCGCGCCGTTCCCCGCGCCCCCAGGTGGGCGGGCGGGCCGCTTGGGTTTTGGGCGTTGGCGTCGTGGGGGTTAGTCCTTTTTCAGGACGAAGGATGTCTGGGACTTGGGGAGGTCTGAGGTCTTGGCTTCCACCAAGTACGTGCCCGGGGTGGCCGAGAGCGGCGGTGGGGTGGCGCATCGGGCCGCGCTCGCCTTGCGGTTCCATTCGACCGTGCGGATCACCTGGTCGTTCGCCGGGACGCGGAACAGGACCCGCGCGGCGCCCGTCGGGCAGTCGGACGAGGACCAGATCTCGTCGTCGCTCTCCGCCTGAGTGATCGTCAGGACCGCGCCCTTCGGCCCGAGATCGAGCTTGCAGTCGCTGTTGGACGAGTTCTTCGCGATCAGCTCGAACTCGGGCTTCTCGTCGGGCGAGTAGGAGTTGTGCACGCTGCGCAGCCGCAATGTGACCGAGCCGGCCGTGCAGTCGGGCAGGCTGGACCCCGCCGGGACCGTGTCCCCCGAGCCACCGCCGCCGGTGCCGCCGCCGGTGCCGCCCCCCGTGCCACCGCCGCCGGAACCCGAACCGGCTCCGCCGGAACCCGCCGAACCGCCGGAGCCCTCGGAGTCTCCCGAGCCGTCCGAGTCCCCGGAGCCGCCGGAGCCCCCGTCGCTCGACTCGTCACGCCCGCCCGGCGCTTGGCTGATCGCGGGGTCCGACCCGGCAGGGCCGGGGGTGATCGACGCGGTGGGGTTCTTGCCGTTGGCCCCGTCGGCGTCGTCCTTGCCGCCGCCACCGCCCCCGGAGGTGACCACCCACGTGATCAACAGTGCCAACACCGCGACCATGGACGCCAGAATGGCCCTCCGCCGCCAGTAGATGGAGGAGGGAAGCGGCCCGACCGGATTGCGCATAGATCCCACGCCGCAACCTTACGAGAGATCCGGCAGTTCACTGGCCCCACCCGCCGTCAACCACCCCAACTTTTTCCGATCATCAGCCCACGACGGACCCGGTGCCCGCAGCAACACACGACGCGCCCCGGCCGAACCTCCGCGCGCACCGCCGCATGGGAGAATCGGACGTGCCATGACTGCGCCCACGAAACCCTCATCCCACGCCCAGGCCGACCCCTCCGAGACCGTCGGCGACGACCTGCACGCGCCCGTCATCGACTGGTTCGAGGAGAACGCGCGCGACCTCCCGTGGCGGCGGCCCGACGCGGGACCGTGGGGGGTGATGGTCAGCGAGTTCATGCTCCAGCAGACACCGGTGAGCCGGGTGCTCCCCGTGTACGAGCAGTGGCTCGCCCGCTGGCCGCGGCCCGCCGACCTCGCCGCGGACGCGCCGGGCGAGGCCGTCCGCGCCTGGGGCCGGCTCGGCTATCCCCGCCGCGCACTGCGCCTGCACGGCGCCGCGGTCGCCATAACGGAGCGCCACGGCGGCGACGTACCCACGGAGCACGCGCAGTTGCTGGCGCTGCCCGGCATCGGCGAGTACACGGCGGCGGCGGTGGCCTCCTTCGCGTACGGGCAGCGGCACGCCGTCCTCGACACGAACGTGCGGCGGGTGTTCGCGCGGGCCGTCACCGGGGTCCAGTACCCGCCGAACGCCACGACCGCCGCCGAACGCAGGCTCGCCCGCACCCTGCTGCCCGACGACGACCGCACGGCCTCGCTGTGGGCCGCCGCCTCCATGGAACTGGGCGCGCTCGTCTGCACCGCGAAGAACGAGACGTGCGTACGGTGCCCGATCGCGGCCCAGTGCACCTGGCGGCTGGCCGGCAAGCCCGCGCACGACGGGCCGCCGCGGCGCGGCCAGACCTACGCGGGCACGGACCGGCAGGTGCGCGGCCGGCTGCTCGCCGTACTGCGGGACGCCTCCGCGCCTGTCCCGCAGTCGGCCCTCGACCGCGTCTGGGAGGAGCCCGTGCAGCGGGCCCGCGCCCTGGACGGGCTGGTCGCGGACGGACTGGTCGAGCCCCTCGCCGACGGCCTGTACCGGCTCCCGCAGAGCTGACCCGCGGACCGGCCCCCACACACATCCGGCCCACAGGTTCCGCCGGCTCCGTAACAGCCGCCCGGTGCCCGGCGCCGCCCCGCAGCGGGCAAATCACCCCGTACCCGCCCCAGTCACCAACCCGCTTTAACCATCTCCTACTTCCGTTACACAACCTATGGACAGCCGAGCGCTTCCCGAAGGCTCCCTCGGACAACCCCGTGACAACACGTCCGTAACTTCGGTGTCGTACCGCGGAACAGCGGTACGACAGACCACGGACAGCCGACAGCACACAGGTCGGAACGGGGACGGAGGCGGTTGGAATGGCGCACGGCGAGGTGCTCGAGTTCGAGGAGTACGTACGTACCCGGCAGGACGCGCTGCTGCGCAGCGCACGCCGCCTGGTCCCCGACCCTGTCGACGCCCAGGACCTGCTGCAGACCGCGCTGGTGCGGACCTACGGTCGCTGGGACGGCATCGCGGACAAGCGTCTCGCCGACGCCTATCTGCGCCGCGTCATGATCAACACACGTACGGAGTGGTGGCGGGCCCGCAAGCTGGAGGAGGTCCCCACCGAGCAGCTGCCGGACGCGAGCGTGGACGACTCCACCGAGCAGCACGCGGACCGCGCGCTGCTGATGGACATCATGAAGGTGCTGGCTCCCAAGCAACGCAGTGTGGTCGTGCTGCGACACTGGGAGCAGATGTCCACGGAGGAGACCGCCGCCGCCCTCGGTATGTCGGCCGGCACGGTCAAGAGCACACTGCACCGCGCGCTCGCCCGGCTCCGCGAGGAGCTGGAGCGCCGGTCCGGTGACGAGAACGACGACAACGAGCTCGGTGTACGTGTGCCGGAGCGTGAGGAGCGGGAGCGTTGCGCGGCCTAGACACGGACGCCCCCAGGGCGCGTGGGGACCGTAAGGCGGTGATCACGGCGGTGGCCGTGCTCGCCGCCCTCGGCCTTTTCGCGTCCGGCTGCGGTACGGGCGGAACCGGCGCCCGGGACGAGGGCCCGGCCCTCTCCGAGTCGGTCGCCGGGAGCGCCAGGACCCCCTCCGTCTCGCCCTCCACGACGCCCGACCGCGGGAACGCGATCCGTCTCGTCGAGGCCGACCCCGGGGTCAGCGAGGCGGTCAAGCGCGATCTGAAGCCGTGCGTCGGGGACGAGTACCCCGTCGACGTGTCGTACGGCAAGCTCACCGGCGGCTCCGCCGACGACATCGTGATCAACGTGATGACCTGCGGGGACGCGGTCGGCGTCGGCTCGTACGTGTACCGCGAGGAGAGCGGCGAGTACCGCAACGTCTTCCGGGCGGAGGAACCTCCGGTGTACGCGGAGATCGACCGGGGCGACCTGGTGATCACCCAGCAGGTGTACGAGAAGGACGACTCGGTGACGTATCCGTCCGGCGAGGTCGTGATCACCTACCACTGGACGGCGAAACGCTTCACGGAGCAGGACAGGACGCACAACGACTACAGCAAGGTCGTGGGCGGCGAGACGGTGGCTCCGGCCAGTTGAGCACGACCGAGACCGCGTCCGAGACCGCGATCGAGACCGAGAAACTGAGAGCACGGGATGGCAGAGCAGACCCATGTCCTGTTCGTCGAGGACGACGACGTCATCCGCGAGGCCACCCAACTCGCGCTGGAGCGCGACGGCTTCGTGGTCACCGCCATGCCCGACGGGCTGTCGGGCCTTGAGGCGTTCCGGGCGGACCGGCCCGACATCGCGCTCCTCGACGTGATGGTGCCGGGCCTCGACGGGGTGTCGCTGTGCCGTCGGATCCGCGACGAGTCGACCGTTCCCGTGATCATGCTGTCGGCCCGCGCCGACTCGATCGACGTCGTCCTGGGCCTGGAGGCGGGCGCCGACGACTATGTGACCAAGCCCTTCGACGGGGCCGTGCTGGTCGCGCGCATCCGGGCCGTGCTGCGGCGCTTCGGCCACGCGAGCGGTCCGCGGTCCGCCGACGGGACCGACGGCACCTCGTCCGTCCCGGCCGGCGGTGTGCTGACCTTCGGCGCGGGCACCGGCGTGCTGGAGATCGACACGGAGGGCATGGAGGTGCGCAGGGGCGGTGCCCCGGTGGCCCTGACACCCACCGAGATGCGTCTGCTGCTGGAGTTCTCGTCCGCACCGGGTACGGTCCTGTCGCGCGACAGGCTTCTGGAGCGGGTGTGGGACTACGGCTGGGGCGGCGACACCCGGGTCGTCGACGTCCATGTGCAGCGGCTGCGTACGAAGATCGGCCAGGACCGGATCGAGACGGTCCGCGGCTTCGGCTACAAGTTGAAGGCCTGAGCGGCCGGGCGGGCGGAGCGGAGCGGACGATGCGGGACGCAGACGGACACCGTCGGGCCGGTGAGGTGGGTCAGGTCGGTCAGGTCGACGAGGTGGGCAGGGCCGGGCCGCGTGAGAGATTCGGGCATCTGATGCCGCGTACGGGGATCCGGTGGAAGCTCAGTGCCGCGATCGCCGCGGTCGGAGCGCTGGTGGCCGTCGCGCTGAGCCTCGTCGTACACAACGCCGCCAGGGTCTCGATGCTCGACAACGCGCGCGACCTGTCGGACGAACGCGTCCAGATCGCGCAGCGGAACTACGAGGCGTCCGGGCGGCCGAACTTCCCCGGCGTCAAGATCGACGACCCCGAGCTGCCGAAGGACCTGCTGGCGAAGGCCAAGTCCGGGCGCCGGGCGACCTATGTCACGGAGCACTCCGACGACGTGCCCGACATCTGGGCCGCCGTGCCGCTCAAGGACGGCCGGATCCTGTCGCTGCACACGAACTTCACCGACCGCAGCACGACCGTCCTCAAGGACCTCGACGAGGCGCTGCTCATCGGCTCGATCGCGGTCGTCTTCGGCGGCTGCGCGCTCGGCGTGCTCATCGGCGGCCAGTTGTCACGGCGGCTGCGCAAGGCGGCCACGGCCGCCCGGCGGGTCGCGCAGGGCGAGCCGGACGTGCGGGTGCGGGACTCCATCGGCGGGGTCGTGCGCGACGAGACGGACGATCTGGCGCGGGCCGTGGACGCGATGGCCGACGCGTTGCAGCAGCGCATCGAGGCCGAGCGGCGGGTGACCGCCGACATCGCGCACGAGCTGCGTACGCCGGTGACCGGGCTGCTCACCGCGGCCGAGCTGCTGCCGCCGGGGCGTCCGACGGAACTCGTACGGGACCGGGCGCAGGCCATGCGTCAGCTGGTCGAGGACGTGCTGGAGGTGGCCCGGCTGGACAGCGCGTCCGAGCGGGCCGAGCTGCAGGACATCGTGCTGGGCGAGTTCGTGAGCCGGCGGGTGATCGCGCGGGACCCGGAGAGCGTCGTACGGGTGGTGCACGAGTCGGCGGTCACCACCGATCCGCGGCGGCTGGAGCGGGTGCTCATCAATCTGCTGGTCAACGCCGCCAAGCACGGCAAGCCGCCGATCGAGGTCACCGTGGAGGGGCGGGTCATCCGGGTCCGCGACCACGGGCCCGGCTTCCCGGACGCGCTGCTCGCGGAGGGGCCGAGCCGGTTCCGCACCGGGAGCAGTGACCGTGCGGGGCACGGGCACGGGCTGGGCCTCACGATCGCCGCGGGGCAGGCGCGGGTGCTGGGGGCACGGCTCACGTTCCGGAACGTACGGGCGCCGGGTGCGCCGTCCGGCGCGCCGGCGGAGGGGGCGGTGGCGGTCCTGTGGCTCCCGGAACACGCACCCACGAACACAGGCAGCTACCCAATGATGCCAACCTGACCAACCAGCCTCACCCGTCCCCGGGAGCTACCGCCCCCGAAAAGCCGGGGCGCAGCCCCGCTTTTCAGGGGCGCGGGGAACGGCGCGCTCAACCACACACAACCCGCACCCGACAAACGGCCCGCCTCCAAGGGGCGCGAGGAACAGCGCGACCAGCCACACCCGACCCGCACCCGACAAACGGCCCGCTTTCAAGGGGCGCGGGGAACTGCGCACCCAGCCCCCACCCACCCGCACCCCGCATCCCGCATCCCGCCCCCGCCCCACCCCCGAAGGGCACAGCCGACGAAAAAGGCCCCCAGTCTCGGACACCGTCCGAAACCAGGGGCCCTGGGGCCAGGGTCGGGCAGACCCAGGCGGCCTCTGCAACCGCCTACTTCACACCCACGGCGTCCCCAGCCGTATCCCCGGCCGGCTTCTCCCCAGCACCACCGCCGGAGGCCCCCCGCAGGGGAACCTCCTTCACGAACAACGCCCCAGCCAACGCCACCACCGCGACAACCGCCCCCAGCAGGAACGCGGAGTGCGTCCCGGACGCCACCGCGTGCTGGTACGCCTCCCGCGCCGCCACCGGCAACTTCGCCAGACTCGCCGCGTCAAGCTGCGCCGACTGCTCGGTCACCTTGGACCCCAGCGCCCCGGCCCGCTCGGTCATCACGTCCTGGACGCGGTGGTTGAACAGCGCCCCCATGATGGCGACACCGAAGGACGAGCCGAGCGTACGGAACAGCGTGGTGCTGGACGACGCGACGCCCATGTCCTTCATCTCGACGCTGTTCTGCGAGACGAGCATCGTGATCTGCATCAGACAGCCCATGCCCGCACCGACCACGGCCATGTACACACCGGACGTCAGCCGCGACGTGTCGGTGTCCATCAGCGACAGCAGGTACAGCCCGACGACCATCAGCGCACTGCCCACGATCGGGAAGGCCTTGTAGCGCCCGGTGTTGGTGGTCACCCGTCCCGCGACCATCGAGGTCACGAGCATCGCGCCGAGCATCGGCAGCAGCAGCAGACCCGAGTTGGTCGCGGACGCGCCCTGCACGGACTGCTGGTAGAGCGGCAGGAACAGCACCGCGCCGAACATCACGAACCCGGCGACGAAGCCGACGAGCGACATCAGCGTGAAGTTGCGGCTGCGGAAGATGTGCAGCGGCATGATCGGCGCGGCGGCCTTGGTCTGCACGAACAGGAAGCCGATGAGCGCGGCGACGCCGATCCCGATCAGCTCCATGATCCTGGCGGAGCCCCAGGCGTACTCGGTCCCGCCCCAGGTGGTGACGAGCACGATCGAGGTGATGCCCACGGTGAGCAGCCCGGCGCCCAGGTAGTCGATCCGCGCGTCCACCCGCTTCTTGGGCAGGTGCAGTACGGCGCTGATGGCGATCAGCGCTATGGCACCGAGCGGCAGGTTGATGTAGAAGGACCAGCGCCAGCCCCAGTGGTCGGTGATGGTGCCGCCGACCAGCGGTCCGCCGATCATGGCGAGGGCCATCACGCCGGCGATCATGCCCTGGTACTTGCCCCGCTCCCGCGGCGGGATCAGGTCACCGATGATCGCCATGACGCCGACCATCAGACCACCCGCACCGAGGCCCTGGACCGCGCGGAACCCGATGAGCTGGCCCATGTCCTGGGCCATTCCGCTCAGCGCCGACCCGATCAGGAAGAGCACGATCGACGTCATGAAGACGCCCTTGCGCCCGTACATGTCGCCGAGCTTGCCCCAGATCGGGGTGGAGGCGGCGGTCGCGAGCGTGTAGGCGGTGACGACCCACGACAGGTGTTCGAGGCCGCCCAGCTCGCCCACGATCGTCGGCATCGCGGTGCCGATGATCATGTTGTCGAGCATCGCGAGCAACATCGCGATCATCAGCGCGAGCAGGACGACCCGTACGCTCCTGGGCTGCTTCCCCCCGTCCGCGACGTCCACGGCGTCCACGACGTCCGCGGGCGCCTCTGGCCCGTCCACATCCACATCCGCATCCACTGTTCCAGCCGCCCCGGCCGGCTCGGCCGTTTCGGCCTTCCTGGCCGTCCTGGTGTCCGCCACTCTGCCCACTCCCCTGTGGTACCCGCATTGCTACTTACTTGCCGACCGGCAAGTTGGCTACACTGGGGAAAGTAGACCCGTAACTAGCCGGGCGTCAAGTAAGTTTTTCTTTGCCCATGCCACGGGCGTGCGACCAGGACGAAGGGCGGCCACGATGGACGGCAGCAGCAGGCAGCGGAGGCGCGGGGACACCCGCCAGCGCATCCAGGACGTGGCTGTCGAGCTCTTCGCCGAGCAGGGCTACGAGAAGACCTCCCTGCGCGAGATCGCCGAACGGCTGGACGTCACGAAGGCGGCCCTCTACTACCACTTCAAGACCAAGGAAGACATCCTCATCAGCCTCTTCGAGGACCTGACGAGGCCGATGGACGAGCTGATCGAGTGGGGCAAGGCCCAGCCGCACACCCTCGCCACCAAGCAGGAGATGCTGCACCGGTACAGCATGGCCCTCAACGACGCGGCCGTCCTCTTCCGCTTCATGCAGGAGAACCAGGCGACGGTCCGCGAGCTGAGCGTCGGCGAGTCCTTCAAGGGCCGCATGATCAAGATGCTGGACATCATCAAGGACCCGGACGCCCCGCTGACCGACCAGGTCCGGTGCGTGAGCGCCCTGTTCACCATGCACGCCGGGATGTTCGCCCTCAAGGACGTCGAAGGCGACCCCGAGGACAAGCGGAAAGCCGTCCTGGAGGTCGCCATCGAGCTGGTCACGCGAGCGCACTCGGGCACGCACGAGTAGCAGTAGCGGTCAGAGGTTCAGGCCCTTGGAGTGCAGGAAGGCCACCGGGTCGACCGCCGTGCCGTAGTTGGCCGACGTACGGATCTCGAAGTGCAGGTGCGGCCCGCTGGAGTTGCCGGTGTTGCCGGACCGCGCGATCGCCTGGCCGGTCTTGACGACCTGGCCGGGCTTCACGTCCACGCGGGACAGGTGCGCGTACTGCGAGTACGTACCGTTGCCGTGCTTGATCACGACGGCGTTGCCGTACGCGGGACCGTCGCCGGCGCCGTTGCCGCCGGTCTTCACGACGGTGCCGCCGTGGGCGGCGACGACCTGGGTGCCGGTGGAGACGGCGAAGTCCTGGCCCGAGTGGGTGGACGACCACAGCTTGCCGGCCTGGGCGAAGCCCGCGGAAAGCTTGTACTTCTTGACCGGATCGACCCAGGAGGCGGCCTTCTTCGCCGCAGTCGGCTCGGCCGCGGTCTTCTTCGCGGCCTCCTTGCTCTTCGACTGGGCGGCCTTGGCCTGGACGTCGGCCTGCTGCTGCACGGAGACAGCAGCCGCGCCGGGCAGGGCGACGGGGCTCGACTGATCGTCGGCGGCGACCGCGACCCCGGCTCCGACGGCGGCCGTGACTCCCAGGCCGAGGGCCAGGGAGGCCGCCCTGGCGCGGAGCTGGGACGTGCCGGGGATGCGGGACTTGGTGCGCTGCGACATGGGGACTTACCTCCGGGGGGACGGACATCGGGCCACCCGGCACGCTGACGATGCGCCGGGCGGAGTCATCCCTTGGTAACCCGGACCCCCACCATCCCCCAAAACCCCCATCTACGACCCCAAGTCGTACTTGAGGACGTAACTTCCGACTCCTTGACACATCAGCCGTCCAGCACGGAATTCTTCCTGTTTTTCACAAGAAGTCCCGTTTACTCCCACTTCAGGCAGGCCCTCCCCCGCCCTGACCCCACCTCGCCGGCCCCGCCGTCAGCCCCGGGGGACTCCAGTCCCACCCCCAGGGTCAAAGGTCCTTTTTGTCCACCTGGCGTTCCCCACTATCCCTCCTAGTAGGGGCGAAAACGCCTGTGCCTCATGTCACCGGGGCCAAGATCCACGGGTCGCCGGATGTGACCGGCGCTACAGCCTCACACCGGTCCGACCAGCGGCAGCGCCCCGAAGACGTGCTCCCGCCACAGCGCCCGTGACACCGCCTCGGGGTACGCGGTCACGGTCGACCGCGCGTCGAAGAGCCGCACCAGCCGCCGCTCGACGTCGTACGCGGGCCACCCCGGCCCCTCCCCCGCCGCGAACCCGGTCCACGCGGACCGGAACAGCCCCGACAGCTCCTCCGCCGCCGCCGGCGGCGCCTCGCCCAGCAGCAGCGCGGGCAGCCCGCCGTCGAGGTTCCCGAAGACAAGCGGCACGTCCAGCCCGTGGCAGGCCCCGAGCGTCCCGCCCATGCCGGGCGCCTCCCAGGCGAGCTCGTAGAAGTGGACGCGGCCGCCGCCCGCGATCTGGGCCTCGGCCAGATGCAGTGACGGCATACGGAACAGCCAGTCGGAGTGGACCAGCTCGTACAGCCCCTCCGGGTCCTGGCCGGGAACGGCGTCCCGGTACGCCTTGCCACCACCAGCACCGTCCGCGCCACCGGCACCGTCCGCGCCATCTGCGCCCTCTGCGCCCTCTGCGCCATCGGGCGAGAACGTCCGCAGCGCCCGCGCCGCCCGGTCCTCCGTCACCTCGCCCAGCGTTCCGTCGAGCGCCATGAAGAGCCGGTACTCGTCCCGCGTGTGGCCCGCCACCAGCTCGACGCCCCGGGCCGCCCCGGCGGCGAGCGCCGCCCAGGGCGCGACCGGCAGCACCTCGCCGTCCACCACGGGTGCCAGCGGGATCGAGGTGTGCGCGAGCGCTCCCCACCGCTGCTCGTAGCGCCCCATCCGCGCCCCTACGGCGTCCCCCGCCGCGGGCAGCCGCTCC
The DNA here is from genome assembly GCF_047444975.1 of Streptomyces sp. CWNU-52B. Taxonomy (NCBI): domain Bacteria; kingdom Bacillati; phylum Actinomycetota; class Actinomycetes; order Kitasatosporales; family Streptomycetaceae; genus Streptomyces; species Streptomyces sp. CWNU-52B. The sequence goes on from NZ_JBLFJV010000007.1 coordinate 29,993, forward strand.
GGCGCCACCGTGCCCAGGTCCGCCGCCGTCGGCCGCAGCCCCAGCTCCGCCGCGAACTCACCTGCGATGTCCGCGGCCAGCGCGGCCGAGAAGAACGTACCGGGCACGCTCTGCGCGATCGCCCGCCCGAAGAGCCCCGCCGCGCGTGGCATCGCGAGCAGCGCGGCGAGCGAACCCGCGCCCGCCGACTGGCCGAAGACCGTGACACGGTCCGGATCGCCGCCGAAGGCACGGATGTTGTCCCGCACCCAGGCGAGGGCGGCGACCTGGTCGAGGAGTCCTCGGTTGGCCGGGGCGCCCTCGATGAGCGCGAACCCCTCGATCCCGACCCGGTAGTTGAGCGTCACCACGACGACACCGCCCTCCCGTGCCAGCCGGGCGCCGTCGTACTCGGGCAGGCCGGACATGCCGATGACGTACGCGCCGCCGTGCAGCCACACCATCACCGGCAGCCCGGCACCGGGATCGGAATCGGGACCGGGACCGGGACCGGGACCGGGTGTCCAGACGTTGAGTGTCAGCCAGTTCCCGTCGTCCTCGCCGGCGCCCGTCCGCGCCAGCGCGTCCATGCCGAACGCCGCGGACTGCGGAGGCGGCGGCCCGTACCGTGTCGCGTCCCGTACGCCGTCCCAGGACCGCACGGGGCGCGGTGCCCCGAACCGCAGCGGTCCGACGGGTGGTTCGGCGAAGGGGACACCCCGGAACACCGCCGCACCCGCCGCCCCTTCCGTGCCCGGCAGCGCCTCGCCCCGCACCACCCCCGCCTCCGTACGGACCTCAGGTCGTTCGGCATCCATCGCGGCTCCCTCCGGGGACAGTTCGGGACACCGCGGATCCTCCCGCCGAACCGGTCCACGGGGCCACCGCATTTCGCGCCTCGGCGGATACCGCGGCCGCCGTCGTCGCCCGCCTTCCCGAGGACGACCCGTAGACCCGTACCGCACGGCGCATTCGCCGGGACATCCGCGGACGCCGCGCCCTGTGGATTCCCTTTCGTCGCTCCGGCGGCTCAGGCATCCGGAAATCAGCGGCAGTCCGTACGTCGAGGATCTGGGCCCGTCGGCCGGGCTTCCGCTGGAATGGCTGCCGTCGAGCCTTGCGCGGGGCCTGGAAAGGCCGGAAGACCGCGAAGAGGTCGCGTCGCCACCGGAGTTGACGGAGCCGCGCCTCGACCGGAACACGCCTTCCCTGGACCGAGGGCCCCGTTCTGCCGCGCGTCACGTTCCCGCGGTTCAACGAATTCGCCGGATTCGAAGGCCCGGTCACATTCGTACGCGCCCCGGAGACACCGTTCTCCAAGGGCCGGTCCCGTAATCCCGCACCTCGGCGACAACTCGGCGCCAACCCCGGTGTCCCAGCATGCTGATGGGGCCGGTGCTCGAAAGCACCGGCCCCATCAGCCGCTCAAAGAGCGGTCGTTCTCAGGCGGACCCGAGGGTCACGCCTCCTTGCTCAGGTTGGGGCCTGCCCCACCGGCCGCCTGCTCGATCGGCGGGACGTCCGGCAGCGCGGACTTCTCCTCGCCGCGGAAGGTGAAGGTCTTGGTCTCACCCTCGCCCTCGGTGCCGACGACCACGATGTGACCGGGGCGCAGCTCGCCGAAGAGGATCTTCTCCGAGAGCGTGTCCTCGATCTCGCGCTGGATGGTGCGACGCAGCGGACGCGCACCCAGCACCGGGTCGTAACCCTTCTTGGACAGCAGCTCCTTGGCGGACTGGGAGAGCTCGATGCCCATGTCCCGGTCCTTGAGGCGCTCGTCGACCTTGCCGATCATCAGGTCGACGATCGTGAGGATGTCGTCCTGGGTGAGCTGCGGGAAGACGACCACGTCGTCGACGCGGTTGAGGAACTCGGGCCGGAAGTGCTGCTTGAGCTCGTCCGAGACCTTGTTCTTCATGCGCTCGTAGTTGGTCTTCTTGTCGCCCGAGGCCGCGAAGCCCAGGTTGAAGCCCTTGGAGATGTCCCGGGTGCCGAGGTTGGTCGTCATGATGATGACCGTGTTCTTGAAGTCCACGACCCGGCCCTGGGAGTCGGTCAGACGACCGTCCTCCAGGATCTGCAGCAGCGAGTTGAAGATGTCCGGGTGGGCCTTCTCGACCTCGTCGAACAGGACCACCGAGAACGGCTTGCGGCGGACCTTCTCGGTGAGCTGACCGCCCTCTTCGTACCCCACGTAGCCGGGGGGCGAGCCGAAGAGGCGCGAGACCGTGTGCTTCTCGCTGAACTCCGACATGTCGAGGGAGATCAGTGCGTCCTCGTCGCCGAAGAGGAACTCGGCGAGCGCCTTGGACAGCTCCGTCTTACCGACGCCGGACGGGCCCGCGAAGATGAACGAGCCGCCGGGACGCTTCGGGTCCTTGAGCCCGGCGCGCGTACGACGGATCGCCTTCGACAGCGCCTTGACGGCGTCGATCTGGCCGATGACCCGCTTGTGGAGCTCGTCCTCCATGCGCAGCAGACGCGAGGACTCCTCCTCGGTCAGCTTGAAGACCGGGATGCCGGTGGCGGTCGCGAGGACCTCGGCGATCAGCTCGCCGTCGACCTCCGCGACGACGTCCATGTCGCCGGCCTTCCACTCCTTCTCGCGCTTGGCCTTGGCGGCCAGGAGCTGCTTCTCCTTGTCGCGCAGCGAGGCGGCCTTCTCGAAGTCCTGCGAGTCGATCGCGGACTCCTTGTCGCGACGCACGCCGGCGATCTTCTCGTCGAACTCGCGCAGGTCCGGCGGCGCGGTCATCCGGCGGATACGCATCCGGGAGCCGGCCTCGTCGATCAGGTCGATCGCCTTGTCCGGCAGGAAGCGGTCCGAGATGTACCGGTCGGCGAGCGTCGCCGCCTGCACCAGGGCCTCGTCCGTGATGGACACGCGGTGGTGCGCCTCGTAGCGGTCGCGCAGGCCCTTGAGGATCTCGATGGTGTGCGGCAGCGACGGCTCCGCGACCTGGATGGGCTGGAAGCGGCGCTCGAGCGCGGCGTCCTTCTCCAGGTGCTTGCGGTATTCGTCGAGCGTCGTGGCACCGATGGTCTGCAGCTCACCGCGGGCGAGCATCGGCTTCAGGATGCTCGCGGCGTCGATGGCGCCCTCGGCGGCACCCGCACCGACCAGCGTGTGCAGCTCGTCGATGAACAGGATGATGTCGCCGCGGGTGCGGATCTCCTTGAGGACCTTCTTCAGCCGCTCCTCGAAGTCACCGCGGTAGCGGGAGCCGGCGACCAGCGCGCCGAGGTCCAGGGTGTAGAGGTGCTTGTCCTTGAGGGTCTCGGGCACCTCGCCCTTGACGATGGCCTGGGCGAGCCCCTCGACGACGGCGGTCTTGCCGACGCCGGGCTCACCGATCAGGACCGGGTTGTTCTTCGTGCGGCGGGACAGCACCTGCATGACCCGCTCGATCTCCTTCTCGCGCCCGATGACCGGGTCGAGCTTGGACTCACGAGCGGCCTGGGTGAGGTTCCGGCCGAACTGGTCGAGGACCAGGGACGTCGAGGGCGTGCCCTCGGCAGGACCGCCACTGGCGCCGGCGGTCTCCTTGCCCTGGTAGCCGGAGAGCAGCTGGATGACCTGCTGCCGCACCCGGTTGAGATCGGCACCCAGCTTGACCAGGACCTGGGCGGCGACGCCCTCGCCCTCACGGATCAGGCCGAGCAGGATGTGCTCCGTGCCGATGTAGTTGTGACCCAGCTGAAGGGCCTCGCGGAGCGAGAGCTCCAGGACCTTCTTGGCACGAGGGGTGAAGGGGATGTGCCCGGACGGGGCCTGCTGGCCCTGCCCGATGATCTCCTCCACCTGCTGGCGGACCGCCTCGAGCGAAATCCCGAGGCTCTCCAGGGCCTTAGCGGCGACACCCTCACCCTCATGGATCAGGCCCAGGAGGATGTGCTCGGTGCCGATGTAGTTGTGGTTGAGCATCCGGGCTTCTTCCTGAGCCAGGACGACAACCCGCCGCGCGCGGTCGGTGAACCTCTCGAACATCGTTAATCGCTCCTCAGAGCGGTCAGGCAGTAAGGGGACGCTCCCCTCCCTGTCCTTCCGCAGCTTAGTCCCGCAAGCGGGGACCGCTCATTCCAACTGCCGACACCGGACCGAAACCAGCACTGCCTTCTGACTCCGAACGCCGACATCTCTCCAACCTGATGGTGCGAGACGATGTTCCCGCAGGCCAGACAGATACCCCCACCATCTGTACGCCGATGGCGAACGTGAGATGCCCGAGCCATGCGTGTCGCCCCTCCCACTAGGGATGTCTTACCCGTACGCACGGACACTCCATGCCGAGCGCGCCGGTTCCCTCCGCTACGGGCGAACACCCTTGCGTCGCCGGCCGCCCCCGGACGCCCTCTTTCCCGGCCACCCTTCGCGCACGCCGGACCACCCAGCGTAACTCGAACGCCCTTCTGGCGGTTGGCCTTGCATGGTCCCCACAGTCCCCTTCCCTCGCCGGCCGGCCGGCGCCCACGGCCCACACGTCACTCCGTACGGCACGCGGTACAGCACTCGGTACGGCACGATCCGGCACTGGTACGAGAACGAACTGGGGTGGGCGACGGTGCCCGGCACCCCCGTGCACCTGCTGACGGGGCTGCGCTTCGACGTCCTGGAGGTGCCCGCGGAGGCGGGGTACGCGGCGCTGCGGCACCTGGGTCCGGGCTCTCCGGTGGCCGTGCGGGCGGACCGGATGCGGCTGTTCGTCGCCGCGGGGAGCGCGGAGGAGCTGCCGGGGCTGCTCGACTGGCTGGAGTGGGGCTCTGTGGCGCTGGACCTGAGGGCGACCGGCTCGGGCGGGCGCGTCGAGGCGCCACTGCCGCCGGGCCCGGTCCGCGGGAGCCGCGGTGACGTCCGCCTGACGGGGGACGCGGGTGACGCGGATGTCGTGGACGACGAGGGTACGGACGCAGGAACAGAGGTGGGGGAGATGCTGCGGGCTGGAACGGGAACGGGGACGAGAGTGGGGGCGGGGACGCGGTCCGGCCCGTGGAGAAGGGCCCGGCCGCAGGGCACGGCCCCCGTGAGCACCCCTGCCACCGCCTCGCAGGGGGCCGCCGTCTGGCTGCGGCCCCCTGAGCTCGGCTGCGAGGTGGAGTCGTCGCTGCCGACGCTGTCGGCCCTTGACGGGGGCGGTGGGGGCGCCCCCGATCTCGTACGACTCGTGGAGACGATGGCGAACGAGTGCCACCGCATCCGGCTGCGCCACTGCTGTGCTCAGCCGTTGGCCTTCTCGTAGGCCTCACGAATGGACGCCGGAACGCGGCCGCGGTCGTTGACCTCGTAGCCGTTGCCCTTCGCCCAGGCGCGGATCTGCGCGGTGTCCTGGCTGCCGCCCGAAGCCGCGCGCGCCTTTCCACGGCCGCCCGAGGCACGGCCTCCGGTACGACGACCACCCTTGACATAGGGCTCGAGAAGTCCACGGAGCTTGTCCGCATTGGCAGTCGTGAGGTCGATCTCGTACGTCTTGCCGTCCAACGCGAACGTCACGGTCTCGTCCGCTTCGCCGCCGTCGAGGTCATCGACAAGAAGGACCTGAACCTTCTGTGCCACCGGATTTCCTTTCATCGATATCTTCAGGGCCGAGGGTCCACGGCGGCTGCCGCAGTTTCGTGTCCCCTGTTATATGCACTACTGCAGTACGTCGGAAAGCAAACCGCTTTTGCTGAGAAAACACAAACCCTCGGGAGAGACCGGCGGACCCGAGAAGCCCGAAAACGTGCGCGTTTCGGACATAGGACCCCTGGGCATGGGCCGACGAGCCAGTGCCGGAGGTATGTCCGGAGTATTACGCGGAGGCGATCACAGATGCAGAAGCATCCGGCTGTTGCCCAAGGTGTTCGGCTTCACTCGTTCGAGCCCCAGGAACTCGGCCACGCCCTCGTCATAGGAACGCAACAGCTCGGCGTAGACATCGGTGTCAACAGGCGTCTCACCGATCTCCACGAAGCCGTGCTTCGCGAAGAAGTCCACTTCGAAGGTCAGGCAGAATACCCGGCGAACACCGAGCCAGCGGGCCGTCTCCAGCAACTTCCCCAGCAACTGATGGCCGACGCCTGAGCCCTTCATCACGGGGTTCACCGCGAGAGTACGGACTTCCGCGAGGTCTTCCCACATGACGTGCAGAGCGCCGCAGCCCACGACCTCCGAACTCGATCCGGTGCCGCGTTCCGCCACCCAGAACTCCTGGATGTCCTCGTAAAGCGTGACCGTCGCTTTGTCGAGCAGGATGCGGCCGCGGACGTAGGAGTCAAGGAGGCTGCGAACCGCCGGGACATCGCTGGTCCTGGCCCGGCGGACGGTGAGGGCATTAGTACTGACTTCGGGCTGCTCTGCTGGCATGTCCGGGACGCTATCGCCCGGTCTCGCCCTCGGCGGCGGCGGGGTTCTGCGCGGCGGGCGTTTCCGGCCCTTGGACGATACGCACGGCATCGCGCAGCGCTTCGCGCTCTTCCGGGGACATCATGCCGAAGAAGGCGACGAGAGCGGCGGCCGGGTTGTCGCTCTGGGACCAGGCCTCGTTCATCAGCGCGGCGGCGTAGGCGGCGCGGGTGGAGACCGCCTCATATCGATAGGCCCGGCCTTCCGCCTCACGGCGCACCCAGCCCTTCTGATGAAGATTGTCCAGAACCGTCATCACCGTGGTGTAGGCGATGGACCGCTCCTGCTGAAGGTCTTCCAGGACTTCTCGTACGGTCACCGGGCGGTTCCACTTCCACACCCTCGTCATGACCGAGTCTTCGAGTTCTCCCAATGGGCGAGGCACAGTTCAGAACAATAGGGGGAGATGCGGCCGATCACGTGCTGGACGTGGCTTTGAGTGACAAACACCTACAAAAAGGGCGTACGACTCGAAAAGCTGATGAGTCGTACGCCGTGGAGGTGGCTACGGGCCGGGTCCGGACGGGGTCCGGTGCGGAGCTCAGGCCTCGGTGTCGCGGGGGGTCTGGCGGGTGTGCTCGGCGCGGGCGAGGACCGCGTCGACGGCCGCGTCCTCCTTGGCCTTGTTGGCGCCGCCCTGGGTCTTCACGATCGTCATGATCAGACCGACGAAGAACACGGCCATCACTACCGGGGGCACGAGCGCGGAGACGTATTCCATGCCGTCCAGAGTAGCCAGCGCGGCGGGGTGGACGGGGGCCGGGGTCGCGGACCGGGCGGGTCGCGGACCGGCGCTACACGGCGGCGAGCTGCCGTGCGGGGCTCGCGGGTGCCGCGGACGGTTTGCGCTTCGGCGGGAAGACCTCGCCCGGGGTGGGGATGGGGCGGTCCCGGCGCGGGGACCGCGGGGCGGGGCGGGAGGGGGGATCGCCGGCGGGCTTGTCCACGGGGTCCCTGCCGGGTTCCTCGGTGACGGCGGTCGCGGTGACCGCCGCGTCCGTAGCCGCCGGGGCCGGTGTGACCGGAGTGGCCGGGGCGACCGGGGCGAGGCCGCCGGGGAGGGCCGTCAGGCGCGTCGTACGGGCGCGGGTGCGGGTGCGTGAGGCGGGGACCGGGTGGAGGGCGAGTCGCATGCGCACGTCCTGTTCCGCGAGCGTGTGGCAACGGTCGAGCAGGGCGGCGGCGACGGGGTTGCCGCGCAGGGCTCGCAGGGCGGTGAGGTCGTCGGGGACCGGGTGGTAGCCGGCACCGAGGGCCTCCTCCAGGAGGGTCAGGAAGCCGGCCGCCGTGCCCGGCAGCGCGGCGCGGTAGCGGGCGAGGTCGGCCAGCAGGAAGGCGCGCAGCCGGACGCCCTCGCGGGCCGCCTCGTCGACGCTCTCCGCGAGGCGGAGGCAGTCCTGGACGTCCTGGGCCTGGGCGGGGGCGGGGCTGGGGTGGAGGGCGAGAGCGAGGGCGCGGCGGAGCACGCGCAGCTCCTCCGCGCCGAACGCCATGCCGCCGCGGGATCCGTAAGGCGTGGGCATGTTCGCGACGATACGCGCTAATCAGACAAAACCTACAGAGCGGGTGGCGTGTGGCGTGGCTTTAGTGTGCGGGTGCGATGGGGCTGGTCCGGTTGCGCAGTTCCCCGCGCCCCTGGGGTGCGTGAGGGTAGAGGTATGCGGTTCCTGCGGGTGCGTCGTGGCTGAGCGCGCCGTTCCCCGCGCCCCTGGGGTGCGTGGGGGTAGAGGTATGCGGTTCCTGCGGGTGCGTTGTCGCTGAGCGCGCCGTTCCCCGCGCCCCTGGGGTGCGTGGGGTGCGGGGATACGTGTTGCCTGCGGGTGCGTTGTCGCTGAGCGCGCCGGTCCCCGCGCCCCTGGGGTGCGTGGGGTGCGGGGATACGTGTTGCCTGCGGGTGCGTTGTCGTTGAGTGCGCTGGTCCCCGCGCCCCTGGGTGGGTGGGGTGCGGGGTGTTGTCCTGTGGGGCTATGTGCGGGAGATGTTTCTCTCGTAGACCAGGCGGAGGCCGATCAGGGTCAGCCATGGCTCGTGTTCGTCGATCACCGATGCCTCGCCCAGCACCATCGGTGCCAGGCCGCCCGTCGCGATGACCGTGACGTCGTCCGGGTCGTCGGCCAGTTCGCGGGCCATCCGGTTGACCACGCCGTCGACCTGGCCCGCGAAGCCGTAGACGATGCCGGACTGCATGGCCTCGACGGTGTTCTTGCCGATGACCGTGCGGGGCCGGGCGATCTCGATCTTGCGGAGCTGGGCGCCGCGGACGCCGAGCGCCTCGACGGAGATCTCGATGCCGGGCGCGATGACCCCACCGGCGTACTCCCCGCGAGCGGACACCGCGTCGAAGGTCGTCGCCGTACCGAAGTCGACGACGATGGCGGGGCCGCCGTAGAGCTCGACCGCCGCGACCGCGTTGATGATGCGGTCGGCGCCGACCTCCTTGGGGTTGTCCATCAGGATCGGGACGCCCGTCTTGATGCCCGGCTCGACGAGGACGGCGGGTACGTCGCCGTAGTAGCGGCGGGTCACCTCACGCAGCTCGTGCAGGACCGAGGGGACGGTCGAGCAGATCGCGATGCCGTCGATGCCGTCGCCCAGTTCGTCGCCGAGCAGCGGGTGCATGCCCATCAGGCCCTGGAGGAGCACGGCCAGTTCGTCCGCGGTGCGGCGCGCGTCCGTGGAGATGCGCCAGTGCTCGACGATGTCCTCCCCGTCGAAGAGCCCCAGAACGGTGTGCGTGTTGCCGACGTCGATCGTGAGCAGCATGCCTACTCAGCCTCGCTCGTGGGCGCGCCGTCGGCCTCGCGCAGGTCGAGGCCGATGTCCAGGATGGGCGAGGAGTGCGTGAGGGCCCCCACCGCGAGGAAGTCGACGCCCGTCCTCGCGTACGCCGCGGCGGTGTCCAGGGTGAGCCGGCCCGAGGCCTCCAGGAGCGCGCGCCCGGCCACCAGGGCCACCGCCTCCTCGCACTCGCCGGGCGTGAAGTTGTCCAGGAGGATCAGGTCGGCGCCCGCGTCCACCACCTCGCGCAGCTGGTGCAGGGTGTCGACCTCGACCTCGATCGGCAGGTCGGGGAAGGTCTCCCGGACGGCCTTGAAGGCCTGGGCGACGCCGCCCGCCGCGACGACGTGGTTGTCCTTGACGAGGGCCGCGTCCGAGAGCGACATGCGGTGGTTGACACCGCCGCCGCTGCGGACCGCGAACTTCTCCAGGGAACGCAGCCCCGGCGTCGTCTTGCGGGTGTCCCGCACGCGCGCGCCGGTGCCCTCCAGGACGTCCGCCCACGCGCGCGTGGCCGTCGCGATGCCGGAGAGGCGGCACAGGAGGTTCAGCGCGCTGCGCTCGGCCGTCAGCAGGTCCCGGGTGCGGGTCGTGACGCTCAGGAGGCGCTGGCCGGCCTCGACGCGGTCGCCGTCCTCGACGTGCCGCTCGACCTCGAACTCGTCGGTGCAGACCACGGAGACGACCGCCTCGGCGATCCGCAGGCCCGCCACGACGCCGGCCTCACGGGCGGTGAAGTCGGCGGTGGAGACGGCCTCCTCGGGGATGGTCGCGACCGTGGTCACGTCCACGCCGTGGTCGAGGTCCTCCTCGATGGCCAGGTGCGCGATGTCCTCGACCTCCACGGGGTCGAGCCCGGCGTCGGAGAGGAGCTGTGCGAGGGCGGGGTCGAGGCCGCACTCGGCGTACGCCGCGTACGCGGCGTCGTCCGCGTCCTCGAAGGAGGTCGTGCCGTCGGCTCCGCAGGCGCAGCCGGCGCCGCAGCCACCGCCGTCGACGAGGGGAAGGTCCGGGGTGCTCACTTCTGTCACTGCTCCTGGGGGCTGGGCGGGGAGGGCGTGGGGGTCCCACCGGCTCGAACGGGGTCGGATGCCTGCGGGAGTGTCGGGGGGAAGTCTGGGGTCCCGGTGGTGTGCGCGGCGAGCGTCCGGTCGGGATTGAGCCGTACGACGATGTGGCGCCGCCAGTTGTCGTCGTCCCGTTCGCCCCGGTCCTCGCGCCAGTGGCAGCCGCGGGTCTCCTCGCGGAGGAGGGCGGCGGCCACCAGCACGCGCGCCACGCACAGCAGGTTGGTCGACTCCCAGGTGTCGACGCCCGGTTCGGCCGTCTTGCCGTTCTCGTCGAGCGCGTCGCGGGCCTGGTCGTGCAGCGACTGGAGGCGGCCGGCCGCGGTCTCCAGGGAGCCGGCCGAGCGCAGCACACCGGCGCCGTCCGTCATGATCCGCTGGATCGCGAACCGCGCCTCGGCGGCGAGCAGCGGGTGGGCGGGCTTCTCCGGCCGGTCGACCGGCTCGGCCGAATCGACCGGCGACGCCACGCGCGTGGGGACGTCTTCCCCGTCGGGACGACTCTCGTGGCGGGCCGCGACGTCCGCCGCGATGCGCTCCGCGTAGACGAGGCCCTCCAGGAGGGAGTTCGAGGCGAGCCGGTTCGCGCCGTGCACACCGGTGCAGGCGACCTCGCCGCACGCGTACAGGCCGGGGACGGTCGTACGGCCCCGGGAGTCGGTGCGGACGCCGCCCGAGGCGTAGTGCGCGGCCGGGGCGACCGGGATCGGCTCGGTCACCGGGTCGATGCCGTGGGCGCGGCAGGCGGCCAGGATCGTCGGGAAGCGGTGCTCCCACATGTGCGCGCCGAAGTGCCGGGCGTCCAGGTACATGTGCTCGGCGTCCTGCTCCTGCATGCGCCGCGTGATGCCCTTGGCGACGATGTCCCGGGGCGCCAGTTCGGCGAGTTCGTGCTGACCCACCATGAACCGCTCGCCCTGCGCGTCGACGAGGTGGGCGCCCTCACCGCGTACCGCCTCGGAGACCAGGGGCTGCTGGCCCTCGGCGTCCGGGCCGAGGAACAGCACGGTCGGGTGGAACTGCACGAACTCCAGGTCGCTGACCTCGGCGCCGGCCCGCAGCGCGAGGGCGACGCCGTCCCCGGTGGACACCGGCGGGTTGGTGGTCGCCGAGAAGACCTGGCCCATGCCGCCGGTCGCGAGGACCACGGCGGGCGCGTGGACGGCGCCGACGCCGTCGTGCTGGCCCTCTCCCATGACGTGCAGGGTCACTCCGGCCGTGTGTCCGCCGGCGTCCGTGAGGAGGTCGAGGACGAGCGCGTTCTCGACCGTGCGCAGGCCACGCGCGCGGACCGCCTCGACGAGGGCCCGGGAGATCTCCGCGCCGGTCGCGTCGCCGCCCGCGTGGGCGATACGGCGCCGGTGGTGGCCGCCCTCGCGGGTCAGCTGCAGGTCGCCCTCCTCGGACTCGTCGAAGTGGGCGCCGGTCTCGATGAGGCGCCGTACGGCGTCGGGTCCCTCGGTGACGAGGATGCGGACGGCGTCCTCGTCGCACAGGCCCGCGCCCGCCACCAGGGTGTCGTCGAGGTGCTGCTCGGGGGTGTCGCCCTCTCCCAGGGCCGCGGCTATGCCGCCCTGGGCCCAGCGGGTGGAGCCGTCGTCGAGGCGGGCCTTGGTGACGACGACGGTCCGCAGCCCCGCGGCGTCGCAGCGCAGGGCGGTGGTGAGTCCGGCGACTCCGGAGCCGACGACCACGACGTCGGCGGTGAGGGACCAGCCGGGTGCGGGCGCGTGCAGGCGTATGCCCGTACTGGTGCCTGTACTGGTGCCTGTGCTGGTCACGAGGCGGCTCCGAAGGTCAGAGGAATGTTGTCGATCAGCCGGGTCGCCCCGACCCGGGCGGCGACGGCGAGGACCGCCTCGCCGGTGTAGCCGTCCGGGATCTCGGTGAAGTCGGACGGATCGACCAGTGCCAGGTAGTCCAGGGCGAGCGGCGGGCTGAGCCGGGTCGCGTCGTCGAGGACCAGGCGGGCGGCGGCCCGGACCGCGGCGGGGCCGCCGGGGGCCGCCTGGGCGACGGCGTGCGTGTCGGCGGCGGCGCGGGCCTCGCCCATGGCGTCGAGGGCCTCGGCACGCGCGTGTGTGGCGGGCACCTCACGGGCCCGCGCGCACAGGGCCTCCTGGGCGGCGTGCCGGTCGCCGCCCGCGAACAGGGCCCGGGAGAGGGCGAGCGCGGTACGGCGCTCGGTGGGCGACAGATAGCGGTTGCGGCTGGACAGGGCGAGGCCGTCCGGTTCGCGCACCGTCGGGACGCCGACGATCTCCACGCCGAAGTTCAGGTCGCGCACCATGCGGCGGACCAGGGCGATCTGCTGGGCGTCCTTCTGCCCGAACAGCGACACGTCGGGCCTGGTGAGGTGCAGCAGCTTGGCGACGACGGTGAGCATGCCGTCGAAGTGTCCGGGCCGTGTCGCGCCCTCCCAGTGCTCCCCCATGGGTCCCGCGCTGATCCGGACCTGGGGTGCGCCGCCCGGGTAGACCTCGTCCGCGGACGGGGCGAGGACGACGTCGGCGCCCGCCTGCTCGGCGATCTTGAGGTCCGCGTCCAGGGTGCGCGGGTAGCGGTCGAGGTCCTCGCCCGCGCCGAACTGGAGGGGGTTCACGAAGACCGTCACGACGACCTCGCCGTCGTCGCCCGCGGTCTCCCTGGCGGTACGGATCAGGGTCGCGTGGCCCTCGTGCAGGGCGCCCATCGTCATGACGACGGCACGCCGTCCCGTACGGACGCGCGCGTGGAGCTCGGCGGCGGTGCTCACCAGGGCCGTGGTCATCGGGCATCCCCTTCGGATCCGCCGGGGCCTTCGGGATCACCGGAACCACTGGGACCGCCGGGACCACTGGGGCCGGGGCCGCCGGGCCCGCTGGAGACCGCGGGGCCGTTGGCGAGTACGCCCAGCAGGTCCTCGGCGAGTTCCGGCTTGAGCAGGCCGTGGGCGAGGGCCCGGTCGGCGGTCGCGCGGGCCATCGCCAGATAGCCGGCGACGGTCCCCGGCGCGTGCTTGCGCAACTCGGCGACGTGCACGGCGACCGTGCCCGCGTCACCGCGCGCCACCGGTCCTGTGAGCGCCGCGTCGCCCGACCTGAGGGCGTTGTCCAGCGCCGCGCCGAGCAGCGGGCCCAGCATCCGGGCCGGGGCGTCGACACCCGCCGCGCGCAGCAGGTCCATGGACTCGGCGACCAGCGTCACCAGGTGGTTGGCGCCGAGCGCGAGGGCCGCGTGGTAGAGCGGCCTGGCCTCCTCGGCGATCCACTCGGGCTCGCCGCCCATCTCGATGACCAGGGCCTCGGCGGCCAGCCGCAGCTCGTCGGGGGCGGTGATCCCGAAGGAGCATCCGGCGAGCCGCTGGACGTCCACCGGGGTGCCGCTGAAGGTCATCGCGGGGTGCAGGGCGAGCGGCAGTGCCCCGGCGCGCAGAGCGGGGTCCAGGACCCTCGACCCGTACCGCCCCGAGGTGTGCACGAGGAGCTGGCCCGGCCGGACGGAGCCGGTGTCGACGAGCCCCTCCACCAGGCCCGGCAGGGCGTCGTCGGGGACCGTGAGGAGCACCAGGTCGGCCCGCTCCAGGACCTGCTCGGGTGTCATCAGCGGCACGTCGGGCAAGAGCTGCGCGGCGCGGCGCCTGGAGGCGTCGGAGACCCCGGACACGGCCACCGGGCGGTGCCCGGCGAGCTGCAGCGACGCGGCCAGGGCGGGGCCCACGCGGCCGGCGCCGACGACACCGACGGTGAGCCGCGCGGGGCGGTCCTTGGGATCTGGCTGGGGGAATGTACTCACTCGACGGGGGCCTTCCGTTCCAGTCCGCTCCGGGTACCGGACGATTTCTCGTCATGCTAACGCGATCGGCCCGAGGGCCGTTTCCCCGTCCACAGGCTCCGCGCGCTCCACGGGCCTTCTGTCCACAGGCTGTGGGAAATCGGCCGCCCCCGAGAAGCCGGACCTCAGGGAAGGGGCTTCCGTCGAGAAGCAGGAAGCTTCCGTCGAGAAGGGGTGGCCGTCGAGAAGAGGCCCCGGCCGGAAACCCAGGTGACCGCCCGCCGTGGGTCCTGCATGATCCGGAGCATGAGCGAGACGACGACGCAGGCATGAGCGACAGCGCACGATCCGCGGACCGGACGGCCGGACAGCGGCGCGAGCGGCGCAGACTCGCCGTGCGCGGGGCACGGCGGGTGTTGTGGCAGCCCGGGTTCCGCTTCACGGTCGGTGAGCTGCTGACCGGGCTGACGGACGCCGCGCCGGACGTGTACGACCTGGACCTGCCGGTGGACATGTACGGCGACGGGATCGTGGAGACCCTGGAGGAGCGCGTCGCCGCTCTGCTCGGCAAGGAGGCCGCCGCGTTCTTCCCGTCGGGCACCATGGCCCAGCAGGTGGCGCTGCGCTGCTGGGCGGGCCGTACGGGCAACGCGACGGTGGCGATGCATGCCCTGTCGCATCCGGAGGTCCACGAGCGGCACGCCCTGAGCACCCTCAGCGGTCTGCGCACCGTCCGTCCCACGGACGAGCCGCGGATGCCCTCCGCCGACGAGGTGCACGACCTGGACGAGCCCTTCGGGACGCTGTTCCTCGAACTGCCCCTGCGGGAGGCCGGTTTCGTGCTGCCCTCCTGGGAGGAGCTGGTCGCCGTCACGGACGCGGCACGCGCGCGTGACGCCGTGGTGCACGTCGACGGGGCCCGGCTGTGGGAGTGCACCGCCCATTTCGGCCGCTCCCTGGCCGAGATCGCGGATCTCGCGGACAGCGTCTACGTGTCCTTCTACAAGTCACTGGGCGGATTCGGCGGCGCCGTGCTCGCGGGTCCGCGGACGCTCGTCGACGAGGCGAAGGCCTGGCGCCACCGGTACGGCGGGCAGCTCCTCCAGCAGTTCCCCACCGTCCTGTCCGCGCTGATCGGCCTGGAGAAGGAGCTGCCCCGGCTCCCGGAGTACGTGTCCCACGCGCGCGTGGTCGCCGCGGCGCTGCGTGAGGGGTTCGCCGGGGCCGGGCTTCCCTGGGCGAGGGTCCACCCCGAGGTGCCGCACACGCACCAGTTCCAGGTGTGGCTGCCGTACGAGGCCGACGCCCTGACCGAGGCCGGGACGCTGCAGGCGGAGGAGACGGGGGTGTCGCTCTTCCCGCAGGTCTGGGACCGGGGCGGGCCCGCTCTGGCGTTCACCGAGGTCACGGTGGGCGCGCCCGGTCTGGAGTGGACGGCGGACGACGTACGGGCCGCGGTCACGGAGTTCGTGGCACGGCTCCCCGACTGACCGGCTCACCGACCGACTCCTCACTGACCGACTCCTCACTGACCGGCTCCCCCGCCCACCGGCTCCCCCGCCCACCGGCTTCCCCGCTCACCGGCCCGCCTCCGGGTGTCGGCCCCCGGATTCAGCCCGGCCCTGCGGTCAGCCCTGCCCTCCGGCCCGTACCAGACCGGTCTCGTACGCGAGGACGACGACCTGGACGCGGTCGCGCAGGCCCAGCTTGGTGAGGATGCGGCCCACGTGGGTCTTGACGGTCGCCTCGGAGAGGACGAGCCGGGCCGCGATCTCGCCGTTCGACAGGCCCTGCGCGACCAGGATCATGACCTCGCGCTCCCGGCCGGTGAGCCGCTCCAGCTCCTTGCGCTGGGGCTCCTTGCCGGCGCTGGGCAGCAACGGCGCGAACCGGTCGAGCAAGCGCCTGGTCGTCGAGGGCGCCACCACCGCGTCGCCGCTGTGCACGGAGCGGATCGCGGTGAGCAGCTCGCCGGGCGGCACGTCCTTGAGCATGAAACCGGAGGCGCCCGCCTTGAGCCCCGAGAACGCGTACTCGTCGAGGTCGAAGGTCGTCAGGATCAGCACCTTCGGCGGGTTCGGGTCCGAGCAGATGCGGCGGGTCGTCTCGACGCCGTCCAGCTTCGGCATCCGGACGTCCATCAGGACCACGTCGACGTCCGCCCCGCGCAGCTCCTGCAAGGCCTCCACACCGTCGCCCGCCTCCGCCACGACCTCCATGTCCGGCTGGGCGGCGAGCACCATCCGGAACCCGGTGCGCAGCAGCGCCTGGTCGTCGACGAGCATCACGCGGATCGGCATGGGGAGGTCCTCCGGTCGGTTCATGAAACGTGCACGTGTCAGTGAGCGGGCTTGAGGGGGAGCAGGGCGCTGATGCGGAAGCCTCCGCCCGGACGCGGTCCCGCGTCCAGGGTTCCGCCGACCATGCCGATGCGCTCACGCATACCGATCAGGCCGTGGCCCTGGCCGTCGACCCCGCCCTCCTCGTACAGCTCGTGCGGGGCGCCCTTGCCGTCGTCCTCGACGAGCAGGCCGAGGCCGTCGTCGAAGTAGACCAGGCGCACGCTCGCGCCCGCGTTCGGCCCCCCGTGCTTGCGGGTGTTGGTGAGCGCTTCCTGCACGATGCGGTACGCCGTCAGCTCGACGCCGCTGGGCAGCGGGCGCGGGGTGCCCTCGACCTTGAAGTCGACGGGCAGCCCGGAGGTCCGGCACTGCTCGATCAGGTCGTCGAGCTGTTCCACGTCGGGCTGCGGCACGTACTCGCCGGACTCCTGGTGCTCGCCGGTGCGCAGTACGCCCAGGAGGCGGCGCATCTCGGCGAGGGCCTGCCTGCCGGTGCCGGAGATGATCTCCAGGGCCTTCTTGGCCTGGTCGGGCGCGGCGTCGAGGACGTAGGCGGCGCCGTCGGCCTGGACGACCATCACCGAGACGTTGTGCGCGACCACGTCGTGCAGCTCGCGGGCGATCCGCGCGCGCTCGGCGGCGACCGCGACCTTGGCCTGCGCCTCGCGCTCCTTCTCCAGACGGGCGGCCCGCTCCTCCAGCTGCGCGAAGTAGGCGCGGCGGGTCCGCAGGGAGTCGCCGAGGACCCAGGCGAGGGCGAAGGGGACCGTCTGGAAGACCACTATCGCCACGTTCTCGGCGGCGCTCGCGCCGTCGTTCGGCCAGCGCAGCTGGGCCAGCGGCGCCGCGAAAAGGCCCGCGGTCAGCGCGAACCGGGAGGCCCAGCGGGTGCCGTTCGAGGCGACGGTGTAGAGGATCACCAGCAGCGCGAAGTCGGCCGGGACCGCCGCCATGTCCAGCGCCAGCTGTGCCATGCCCAGGCCCGCGGCCAGCAGCAGCATGGTCTCGGGCATACGCCTGCGCAACGCGATCACCAGGCACAACAGGAGGGTGATCGGGATCGTGATCGCCGCAAGGTCGGTCCCGACGCTCTCCTGCCTGGCTGTTCCACTCACGAACGAGAGCCCGAGCAGGAAGACGGCCCAGAAGCCGTCGACCCATGTCGGGTGCCTGCGGAGAAAGTCATAGAGGCGCTGCACGTAACCCAGCGTAGGGAAGCGTGCTGTGTGCAGGGGTCAACCGGAGGGTCGATCCGTGACGGCCGCGTGTACTCCCCAAGGTGGAGGCCGCCGTGAACTCGGCACTTAACCTGGCGCGGTGACGGCGACGGGAAGCAGGGGTGGCGCAGTGGGGCGTGCGGCGGCGGGCGGGATGCGCGGGTGGCGCCCGGCGACCGAGGAAGCGCTGTACGGGCCCCGCGGTTTCTATCGCGGTACCGAGGGTCCCGCGGCCCATTTCCGTACCTCGGTGCATGCGTCGACGCTGTTCGCGGGGGCGGTGGCCCGGCTGCTCCGGCTCGTCGACGAGGCGCTCGCCCACCCCGCCGAACTCGCCTTCGTCGACCTGGGCGCGGGGCACGGTGAGCTGGTGAGCGCCGTACTGAGGGCGCTCCCCGCCGAAGTGGCCTCCCGCGCGCGCGGGTACGCGGTCGAGCGCGCCGCCCGCCCCGCCGGGCTGGACGACCGGATCGAGTGGCTGCCGGAGCCCCCGGCGGGCGTCACGGGGCTGCTGTTCGCCAACGAGTGGCTCGACAACGTGCCGGTGGACGTGGCCGAGGTGGACGCGCACGGGGTGGCACGCCTCGTCCTCGTGGGCCCGGACGGGACGGAGTCACTCGGGGCGCCGGTGCGGGGGCCGGAAGCGGAATGGCTGGAGAGGTGGTGGCCGCTCACCGGCCCGCGCACGGACCCGCGTGTCCCGGCCCCTCCAGGCACCCCCCGGCTTCCCGCCGAAGGTCTGCGGGCCGAGATCGGTCTCCCCAGGGACACCGCCTGGGCGTCCGCCGTGGCCGGTCTCGGGCGCGGTCTGGCCGTCGCCGTCGACTACGGGCACCGCGCGGGGGCACGGCCGCCCTTCGGAACGCTCACGGGCTTCCGGCAGGGCCGGGAGACGGCACCCGTGCCGGACGGTTCCTGCGACATCACCGCCCATGTGGCGCTGGACGCGTGCGCCCTGCCCGGCGGCCGGCTGCTGAGCCAGCGGGAGGCGCTGCGGACGCTGGGCGTGCGCGGGGACCGGCCGCCGCTGGCCCTGGCCTCCACGGACCCCGCGGCCTACGTACGGGCTCTCGCGGGAGCGGGCGAGGCCGCCGAGCTGACCGCCCGGGGCGGCCTCGGCGACTTCGGCTGGCTGGTGCAGCCGGTGGGAATTCCGGACCCGC
The DNA here is from genome assembly GCF_047444975.1 of Streptomyces sp. CWNU-52B. Taxonomy (NCBI): domain Bacteria; kingdom Bacillati; phylum Actinomycetota; class Actinomycetes; order Kitasatosporales; family Streptomycetaceae; genus Streptomyces; species Streptomyces sp. CWNU-52B. Next base: position 48,671 of record NZ_JBLFJV010000007.1, read on the forward strand.
TGCCGGACCCACCGCTGGAACCGTCACCGGACCCGTCACCGGACGGAAAACAGCCCTCTCCGTAGAGCGGCGGCTGGGTCATTACTTGTCGATGTCGCCCACCACGAAGAACAGCGACCCCAGGATCGCCACCATGTCCGAGACCAGCGTGCCCGGCAGCAGCTCGGTGAGCGCCTGGATGTTGTTGTACGAGGCCGACCGCAGTTTCAGCCGGTACGGGGTCTTCTCACCCTTGCTGACGAGGTAGTAGCCGTTGATGCCGAGGGGGTTCTCGGTCCAGGCGTACGTGTGGCCCTCGGGCGCCTTCAGCACCTTGGGGAGCCGCTGGTTGATGGGCCCCGGGGGCAGTTCCGCGAGCCGGTCCAGGCAGGCGTCCGCGAGGTCGAGCGCGTTGTAGGTCTGCTCCAGGAGGCACTCGAACCGGGCCAGGCAGTCGCCCTCCTGGCGCGTGACGACCTTCAGGGTGTCCTGGAGGTCTCCGTACGCGAGGTACGGCTCGTCGCGGCGCAGGTCGAAGTCGACACCGGAGGCCCGCGCGATCGGCCCGCTCACCCCGTAGGCGTGCACCGCCTCGGGGGAGAGCACTCCGACGCCCCGGGTACGGCCCCGGAAGATCTCGTTGCCCAGCACCAGGTCGTCGAACCGGTCCATCCGGGAGCGCACCCCGGCGACGGCAGCACGCGCGCGCGTGGCCCAGCCGGCCGGCAGGTCCTCCTTGAGGCCCCCCACCCGGTTGAACATGTAGTGCATGCGCCCGCCGGAGACCTCCTCCATGACGTGCTGGACCTCCTCGCGCTCCGTGAACGCGTAGAAGATCGGGGTGATCCCGCCCAGTTCCAGGGGGTACGAACCGAGGAACATCAGGTGGTTCAGGACCCGGTTCAGCTCCGCCAGGAGCGTGCGGGTCCACACCGCGCGCGGGGGCACCTCCATGCCGAGCATCCGCTCCACACCGAGGACCACGCCCAGCTCGTTCGAGAACGCGGAGAGCCAGTCGTGGCGGTTGGCCAGCATGATGATCTGCCGGTAGTCGCGCGCCTCGAAGAGTTTCTCCGCGCCGCGGTGCATATAGCCGATCACCGGTTCCGCGTGCTGGATCCGCTCACCGTCGAGGACGAGCCGCAGTCGGAGTACGCCGTGTGTGGACGGATGCTGCGGCCCGATGTTGAGCACCATGTCGGTGCTCTCCGCGGCGCCGCCGATACCGACCACGGTCTCCGTGGGAGGAGTCATGGGGACAGTGTCTCGTACGTACGCTTGCGGCATGGAAACGGGGACCTCGCAGAACGCGGGACGGACAGCGGGGCAGCCGACGGGCCCGCGGGCGGAGCCGGCTGCCGCGCGCACGACGGACGAGCCGGAGTGGATCGGGCTCCCGCCGGGACTGCTGAGAATGCGCCGGCTGCTGCTGGTGGTGTGGCTGGGACTGCTGGCCATCGGCACGGGCCTGCTGCTCGGCCTGCTCGCGGGGCCCGGCTGGGCGGCGTTCGCCCTGCTGCCCCTGGCGCTGCTGCTGGGCGGCTGGCCGATGCTGGGGCGCAACTGGCGGTCCTGGCGCTACGCCGAGCGGGCCGACGACCTGCTGATCAGCCGGGGCGTCCTGTGGCACGAGGAGACCGTCGTGCCGTACGGGCGCATGCAGTTGGTCGAGGTCACCTCCGGTCCCGTGGAGCGGCACTTCGGACTGGCGAGCGTGCAGCTGCACACGGCGGCCGCGGCGACGGACGCCCGTATTCCGGGGCTCGACCCGGCGGAGGCGGAACGTCTGCGCGACCGGCTCACCGAACTGGGCGAAGCCCGATCGGCGGGGCTGTGACCACGCCACCGGACGCCACCGACGGCGTGACGGACGTACGGGAAGAGGCCGACCCCGTGACGGGAGCGGCAGGAGCGGCAGGAGCGAAGGAAACCGGGGGAAGGGCCGTGCCTCGGGAGCGGCGGCTGCATCCGGTGACGCCGTTGCGGCGCGCGTGGGCGCCGGTCGCGGTGATCGCCGGCTGGGCCGTGCACGATCCCGACCAGGCGCAGCGGCAGCTGACCCGGCTCACCACGACCATGCTGCTGTCCGCCCTCGCCGTGGCCGTGGTCGGAGCCGCCCTCTACGGCTTTCTGAGCTGGTGGTTCACCCACTTCGCGGTGACCGACACCGAACTGCGCATCCGTACGGGCCTGTTGTTCCGGCGCACCGCGCACATCCGGCTCGAACGGCTCCAGGCCGTCGACGTCACCCAGCCCCTGCTGGCCCGCGTGGCCGGGGTCGCCAAACTCAAACTCGACGTCGTCGGCACCGACAAGAAGGACGAGCTGGCCTATCTGGGCCAGGAGGAGGCCCGGGTGCTGCGGGCCGAACTGCTCGCGCGGGCCGCCGGTTTCGCGCCCGAGACCGCCCACGAGGTGGGCGAGGCACCGGTCCGGCAACTGCTGCACGTCCCGGCCGGGGTGCTGGCCGTCTCGCTCGTGCTGACCGGGGCCACCTGGGGGACGCTGGCCGCCTCACTCGTCGTACCGCCGCTGCTGTGGTTCGCCACCCACAGCGTGTGGACCGTGCTCGCGACGGCGCTTCCCCTGCTGGGCGCGGCGGGCGCGAGCAGTGTGGGCCGGTTCGTCAGCGAGTACGACTGGACCGTGGGCGAGTCGCCGGACGGGCTCCGGATCGACCACGGCCTCCTCGACCGCACGCACGAGACCGTGCCCCCCGGCCGCGTCCAGACCGTACGCGTCGTCGAGCCGCTCCTGTGGCGGCGGCGCGGCTGGGTCCGGGTCGAGCTGGACGTGGCGGGCTCGTCCAACTCGGTGCTCGTGCCGGTCGCCACGCGCGAGATCGCCGAGGCGGTCATCGCGCGCGTGCTGCCGGGGGTGACCGTGCCGGGCACGCTGGCCAGGCCACCGCGCCGGGCGGGCCGGTGCGTGCCGCTCTGGTGGCGGGGTTACGGGATCGCCGTGACCGACACCGTCTTCGTGGCCCGGCACGGGCTGCTGCGCCGCAGCACCGCGCTCGTACCGCACGCCAAGGTGCAGAGCGTGCGCCTGGAGCAGGGGCCGTGGCAGCGCCACCAGGGGCTCGCCGACGTCCGGGTGGACACCGGGGCCAACAAGACCGTGACAGCCCGCCTACGGGACGCCTCAGAGGCAGCGGAACTGCTCTACGCCCAGGCGGACCGATCACTCACCGGCCGCCGAGAGGCACTACCGGACCGCTGGATGGCCTGAGAACGGCACCCGAACGACCCAGGACGGGCCTGACGGGACCCCGGACCGACCCGTTCTACGGGTGCCTCGAAGGCGGCGGAACCGCTATACGCCCAGGCGACCGTCACTCATCGGCCACCGGAAGACGCCGCCGGACCGCTGGATGGCCTGAGAACGGCACCCGAAAGGGCCGGTCGGACGGGTCAGGGCCGGACAGGCCGGAGCAGACGGGCGGGCTGGAACAGGCCGGACCAGACCAGTCGGCGGATCGGACCGGCCGGGTCGGGCAGGTCGGACCGGACGGGCGGGCGGGCTGAACAGCCGGACCGGACGGACCGGACGGGCCCGGACCGGTCGGACCCGTCGGACCCGTCGGGTCGGTCGGCAATGGCCGGCCGGGCTCAGGAGACCGCGCTGCGCAGGCCCGCCACGTCGATCTGCTCCGTCTCGTCGTGTGCGGTCAGGTCGATGACCTGGCCGATGCCGCGGGACTCCTCACCCGCGGGCCTGAACTCGGTCTCGGCCTCCGACTTGTGCAGCGCGAGCGCCTCCTGGCCCACCACGTCGGCCAGGTCCTCGTTCTGCACGGCCTCCAGCGTCTCCGCGCCCTTCTGCGTACCGAAGAAGTCGAAGCCGCCCTCACCGGCGGGGCGCCGCACGGGCGTGGCCGGGGCGACCGCCACGGCGGTGGGCACGGTGAAGTGCCCTGCGGGGCGCCGGGGCCGCGCGGCGGGCGTCAGTTCGGCCGCGCTCGTCGCGGACGGCTGCTCCACGCGGGCCACCTCGGACGGGGTGGGCCGCGCCAGATCGGTGCCCGGCGACCGAGGCGCGGCGGACTTCGTGGCCGACTTCGCGGCGGACTGCAGGGAGGTCACACCGACCCCGGTGGAACGCTTACGGGCCCGTACGGGCTCGGTCCCGGTCCCGGTGGACCGCGCGGGCGCCGACGCCTTCGACGCCGCCGCGGCCGGGCGCTCGTGCCCGCCGGCCGCCTCGGGCTTCGCCGGTGTCCCGCCCTCCTGCCAGGTCTCGCCCTTGGCCGGAGCGGTCGTCGTGGTCCCGCCCGCCGCGGACGCGCCCTTCGGGGAGCCGCCCGGCCGGGGCGCACCCTTGCCGGGGCCGCCCGACGAAGACGAACCCTTCCGGGCGCCGCCCTTCGCGGGAGTGCGCTTGACCGGGCCGCCCTTGGGAGGCGTGGTGGGCGCGGGGTCGTCCGGATCGGGGCTCTTCTTCGGCGCCTCGGCCTCAGTGGAATCCGCGTCCGCGTCGACATCGACATCGGCGTCAGCATCGCCATCGGCGGCGGCTATGGACTCGGCCGGGTGCTCGTCCGCCGGAGCCGTGTCGTCGGCCGGGTCGGCCTCGACGGCTCCCGAGAGCCGCTCCAGCGCCGCGTTGGCCTTCACGTAGAGGACCGAGGCCGCCGCGGACGCCGCGAGGGCCGCCTGGACCGTCGCCGCCGTCGCCTCGGGCTCCGCCGTGTCGACGGACCCCTCGGCCACGGCGTCCTCGGCCGTCGACGCCGTGGCCGACAGCTCCGGGACCGGCTCGGCCGCCTCGATCTCAAGGAGCCGGCGACCCTCAAGCGCGGTGGCCCGCTCGGTCTCCGCCGTGGCGTACCGCCGCAGCAGCGCCGCGTGTTCGTTGCGCAGCCCGGCCAGCTCGGCCCGCTTCGCACGGAGCCGCTGCTCCAGCTTGGTACGGAGTTCGCGCGACTCGTCCACGTCGCTCTCGAGTTCCGCGACCCGCTCCTCGTAACGCCACTCGTCACTGGCGCGCCCACGTGCGAGGTCCGCGACCCGCCTGCCCGCCGAGGCGTCCCAGCGGCGCATGACGATCGCACCCACGACAGCCGTCACCGCGGCGCCCGCGGCCAGCCCGCGCAGCACCATCGGTTCGGAGAACAGCCATGGCCCCACGGCGCAGACGACGGATACGCCTGCGATCGCCGAGGGGGGCAACAGCCGGTGCAGAGGCGGGGAATGGCGGTGACGTCCTCGTGGCATGGCCAGAAACTTACCGCGCGTGGGCGAATGATGGTGCCCCGCATGACAAAAACGCAGCCACACCGAAACCTTCTCACCGCCCCTTCACCGGACAATCCCCGCACCAACCGCTCCCGGACCACCAGTTCGGCCCCGTACCGGCACTCCCACCGGTCCCACACCGCCCGTCGATTCGAAGGCGGCCGGGCCCTCCTCCCCAGGTGTCCCTTCGGTCCGGCGCGTCGCGGCAGCGGCTCCGGAACACCGCGCCGTTCCCCTGCCGTTCTCCCGGCTCGTTCTCCCCGGCTGTTCTCGCGTGCCGTTCTCGCGTGCCGTTCTTCCGGGCTGTTCTCCGGACTCCTGAATCTTCTTCAAACCCGGCAAAAGAATCTTCGGGCCGGGAATTCCACGAACTCCCGCCCGTAGACGCGTATTCGGTTACGGGACCGGCCACGGCATCCGGTCCCACGGACGTCAGCGGGCGGCTCAGCCGCCGCTGAGCCGCCCGCTGAGCCACTGGAGGGTCGCCGGGATCTCCCGCCGCCAGGTGTTGAAGTTGTGCCCGCCGCTGTCCAGGATGATCGACGAGATCCGGGTCGGCCTCCTCTCCTCGACCAGGTCGATGAAGCTCAGCGTCTCCTCGTAGTTGCTCTCCCCCTGCCTGCTGCTGCTGACGAGCAGCGAGGTGTCGGGCGCGGGCCGGTGCTTCAGGCACCACACCAGGTCGGCGCTGTCGCGCAACTCCTCGTCCCCGTGGAAGAGATCGCCCGTCGTGCGGTCGGTCGGCGCCCGGTAGTACGGGGACAGGCCCGCCCCGGCGGCGTACGTCCGCGGGTGGTGGATGGCGAGCTTCAGCGCGCAGTAACCGCCCGTCGAGTCACCGACGACGCCCCAGCTCCCGGGTTCCCTCCCCACCCGGTAGTGATGCGCCACGGCCTCGGGGAGGTCCTCGGCGAAGAACGACTCGGTCTGCGGGCCGCCGGGGACGTCGACGCACTCGGTGTCCCGCGGCGGCGCGACCGTCGGCCGCATCATGACCAGGATCATCGGCCGCGTCCTGCCGTCCTTGGCCAGCGCGTGGGCGGTCTGCGGATAGTGCAGGCCCTTGATCAGCGCCTCCGCGGTGCCCGGGTAGCCGGTGAGCACGACGACGGCAGGGAAGGTACGGGTGCGGTACTGCGGCTGGAAGTACTCCGGCGGCAGATAGACGTACGCGGGACTCGCGATGCGCGTCCGCCGCCCGACCACGTCGACCTTCTGGAGCTGGCCGCCGATCTGCGGGCGGGCCCCGCCGGACACGTTGACCTGCCGGGTGCCGACCACGTCGAGCGGCCCGGCCGCGTCCCCGGCGTCGTGGTCGACCACGACGCCCTGTTCGGACTCCTGCCCGAAGAGGTCGGCCCAGCTCGCGTAGAAACCGAAGGCCTGGTTGGCGCCGAGGCCGACCGACGCGAAGATCGCGAGCTGGGTGGCCGCCAGCAGTGCGACCCTGCCCGCCACCACGGCCGGGCCCCGGCGGGCGAGCCGCGGCCAGAACCACACCGTGCCGACGAACAGCAGCACGGCGAGGAGGACCGTCAGTGCCAGCACCTTGTTGCTCGTGAGACCCATGGGCTGTTCCCGCCTGCGCTTTCCGGCCGCCGCCTGCCCCGCTTCCGTCACGGCGCCCGGCCCGGCCTGTCCTTGCCCCGGTCTTTCCTTGCCCTTTGGAGCGGTTTTCCGCAAGGGAGTGAACCTCGCTCCTCAAGACACCGTCCTAGAGGGCGCAATGTCGCCGGATGCCGGATTGGCACCGGATTCAAGGTCTCTCGCAGAACCACGGGATGCGATGTCTGTCAGGATAGATGGGGAAAAGTCGGGCGAGGTTCCGGAACGGGCGAGTCGAACAGACCTGACGGACCGAACTGGCCGAACCGACCGGACGGGTGGGACCGGCCGACCGGACGGAGCGGCTCGAACATCCCGACCGAACCAACCGAGCCAACCGGGCCGGTCGACCCTGCCGACCCGACCGGCCCGGCAGGCGCGACCGACCCGGCAGGCTCGAACCGCCGGGCTGCGGGGCGTACTGCGCGGTCCGCGCCCCGAGGCCGTCCCCGCCCTGGTCGCCAGGGCCTGCCTCCTCGTCGGCGCCCTGGACATCGCCGCGGGCGTCTTCCCGCGGTTCCGCCACAGCCGTATGCACACGCTCGCGGAGGTGCTGCCCGGCGCGCTCGGCCCGTTCGCCGCCGCCCTGTCGCTCAGTGCGGGCGTTCTGCTGCTGCTCCTGGCCCACGGGCTGCGCCGGCGCAAGCGCAGGGCGTGGCGGGCCGCGGTGGCGCTGCTCCCGGCGGGCGCCCTCGCCCAGTTCACGTACCGGCACTCACTCGTCGGCGTCCTCATCTCGCTGGCGCTGCTGGCCCCGCTGCTGCGTCACCGCGGTGAGTTCACGGCGCTGCCCGACCCGCGCAGCCGCTGGCGGGCGCTCGCCAACTTCGTCCTGATGGGCGCGGGTTCGCTCGTCCTCGGCCTGGTCATCGTCAGCGTCCACCCCCACCGCATGGTCGGCGACCCCAGCCTCGCGGACCGTATCGCCCATGTGCTGTACGGCCTGTTCGGCCTGGAGGGCCCCGTCGACTACACGGGCACCACGTCCTGGACGGTGGCCTTCTCGCTCGGCGCGCTCGGGCTGCTGACCGCCGTGACCACGGCCTACCTGGCCCTGCGCCCCGAACATCCGGCGGCCCGCCTCACCGAGGACGACGAGACGCGGCTGCGGGCCCTCCTGACCAAGCACGGCGGACGCGACTCGCTCGGCCACTTCGCGCTCCGCCGCGACAAGGCCGTCGTCTTCTCACCGAGCGGCAAGGCGGCCGTGACCTACCGGGTCGTCTCCGGGGTGATGCTCGCGAGCGGCGACCCGATCGGCGACGTGGAGGCCTGGCCCGGCGCGATCGAGCGCTTCATGGACGAGGCGGGGGCGCACTCCTGGACGCCCGCCGTCATGGGGTGCTCGGAGACGGGCGGCGAGGTCTGGACCCGCGAGACCGGCCTCGACGCCCTCGAACTGGGCGACGAGGCGGTGGTGGAGGTCGCGGATTTCTCCCTCGCCGGACGCGCGATGCGCAACGTACGCCAGATGGTGACGCGCATCGAGCGGTCCGGCTACGAGACCCGGGTACGGCGCGTCCGTGACCTGAGCGCGGGCGAGCTCGACCGGATCCGCGCGGCCGCGGAGGACTGGCGCGGCACGGACGCCGAGCGCGGCTTCTCCATGGCGCTCGGCCGCATCGGCGACCCGGCGGACGGCGACTGCCTCATCGCGACGGCGCACGGCCCGGACGGCCCACACAGCGCGCACGGCGCACACGGCGCGGACAGCGCACGGGGCACGCACCGCGCGCGGAACGCCCAGGATGTCCAGGCCCCCCAGAACACGCAGGCCGTACGAGGCCCGGACAGCCCGTACGGCGATCTGAAGGCCGTTCTCCACTTCGTCCCCTGGGGGACGGACGGCGTCTCCCTCGACCTCATGCGCCGCGACCGCTCGGCGGACCCCGGCATGAACGAACTCCTCATCGTGGCGGCCCTGCGCGCGGCCCCCCGCCTGGGCATCACCCGTGTCTCGCTCAACTTCGCGATGTTCCGCGCGGCCCTGGCCCGCGGCGAGAAGATCGGCGCGGGCCCGGTCCTACGGGTCTGGCGCGGCCTGCTGCTGTTCCTGTCCCGCTGGTTCCAGATCGAGTCGCTCTACAAGTTCAACGCGAAGTTCCGCCCCGGCTGGGAGCCCCGCTTCGTCGTCTACCGCACCTCCCGCGACCTGCCCCGCATCGGCCTCGCGGCCCTGCGGGCCGAGGGCTTCGTGAGCCTGCCCCTGGCCCGCGCCCTGCCTCGCGTCCTGCGCCGCCGCCCCCGAGCGCCCCGCCCCTGCGCCCACGCCGTACCGGAACGCGGCATACGGGCGGCATGACCGAGCCCGTCCGGCCGGGCACCCCCTTGGGCCTAGGCTGGGCGGTATGAGCAAGAAGAGCGGGCGAGGCCAGGTCGCAGGGCTCCCGGCATGGGACCGCTGCGCGGTCATGGGCGTCGTGAACGTGACCCCCGATTCGTTCTCGGACGGCGGCCACTGGTTCGACACGACCGCCGCCGTCAAGCACGGCCTCGACCTGGTCGCGGAGGGCGCGGACCTGGTCGACGTGGGAGGCGAGTCCACCCGCCCCGGCGCCGCCCGCGTCGACGAGGCGGAGGAGCTCAAGCGCGTCATACCCGTCGTCCGCGGCCTCGCCGCCGAGGGCGTCATGGTCTCCGTCGACACGATGCGGGCGTCCGTCGCCGAGCGTTCGCTCGCCGCGGGTGCCGTCCTCGTCAACGACGTCAGCGGCGGACTCGGCGACCCCGCGATGATCCCGGCCGTCGCCGCCTCGGGCGCCCCCTTCGTGGTGATGCACTGGCGCGGCTTCCTCCAGGGCAGCACCGTGCGCGGCTCGTACGAGGACGTCGTCTCCGAGGTCGTCGACGAGCTGCACGCACGCGTGGAGGCCGTTCTGGCCGGCGGCGTCGCCCCGGACCGCGTCGTCGTCGACCCGGGCCTCGGTTTCTCCAAGGAGGCCGAGCACGACCTCGTCCTCCTCGCCCACCTGGACCGACTCCGGGAGATCGGGTACCCCGTGCTGGTGGCCGCGTCCCGCAAGCGGTTCCTCGGCCGCGTACTGGCGGGCCCGCAGGGTGCCCCGCCGCCCGCCCGCGAGCGGGACGCCGCCACCGCCGCGGTCTCCGCGCTCGCCGCCCACCAGGGCGCCTGGGCCGTCCGCGTCCACGAGGTACGGGCCACCGCCGACGCCGTCCGGGTCGCTCGGGCCGTGGAGGGCGCCAGGACCGCCGAGGGAGCCCGGTGAGCGCCCCGCACACGGACGTCGAGCAGGTCGAACTCGCCAACACCTCCTTCTACGAGTCCCTGGAGGAGGGCGACTTCGAAGGGCTGTCCGCGCTCTGGCTGACCCCGTCCGACCTGGGTCACGACGAGGAGTACCACGACCCGGCGCAGGCCGGCGAGATCTCCTGCGTCCACCCCGGCTGGCCGGTCCTCAACGGCCGCGGCGAGGTCCTGCGGTCGTACGCGCTGATCATGGCGAACACCGAGTACATCCAGTTCTTCCTGACCGACGTGCACGTCTCCGTCACCGGTGACACCGCCCTGGTGACCTGCACGGAGAACATCCTCAGCGGCGGCCCCCCGCCCGAGGACAGCGACGAACTCGGACCGCTCGTGGGCCAGCTCGTCGTCGCCACGAACGTGTTCCGCCGCACCTCGGACGGCTGGAAACTCTGGTCGCACCACGCCTCGCCGGTCCTGGCCGACACGGACGACGACGAGCCGGACGACCCGTCCCCCTGAGGTGTACGGGCCAACGGAGACGGCCGGTACCCGCCGTGTACGTTGGTGATCGTGGCGCCGGTCACGGGCCGGCACGCGGCACGGTCATATGACGGGAAGCGGTTACCGGTCGGCCGGTCCGGACATCATCGAGACACGGCGGGCGCGCCCGGTGTACCCCCGGTGTCCTGCCGGAGCACGTCCGGTGCACCCGTCCCGGCCGCCGCGTGGACACGGGGCCCCGTGGACCGGCCGTGTCAGTGCCCGCAGGTAGATTCGTTCGAGGCCGGTGTACCACCCGCACCTGTACGACCGGCCCTCACCGACAATTGCAGGAGTGATTCGCGTGGATCGTGTCGCGCTGCGCGGCCTCAGGGCCCGTGGTCACCACGGTGTCTTCCCCAAGGAACGCGAAGAGGGCCAGACCTTCATCGTGGACCTCACGCTGGGCCTGGACATCCGGCCCGCCGCGGCCGACGACGACCTCACGAAGACCGTGCACTACGGCATCGTGGCGGAGGAGGTCGTGGCCGTCGTCCAGGGTGAGCCGTTGAACCTCATCGAGACCCTCGCCGAGCTCATCGCCCAGACCTGTCTGAAGCACGAGGGGGTCCAGGAGGTCGAGGTGTGCGTCCACAAGCCGGACGCCCCGATCACGGTGCCCTTCGACGACGTGACCGTCACCATCACCCGGAGCCGAGTATGACCGCGTTCACCGAGGGCCAGAGCGACCCGACCGTCCAGCCGGTTCCCGCCTCCGTGGTGGAGCAGGTGGACGCCGCCGACACGACCCTCCACAACCCCAAGCGCGCCGTGATCGCCCTCGGCTCGAACCTCGGCAACCGCCTGGAGACCATCCAGGGCGCCATCGACGCCCTGGAGGACACCCCCGGTGTCCGCGTCAAAGCGGTCTCCCCGGTGTACGAGACGGAGCCGTGGGGCGTGGCGCCGGACAGCCAGCCGTCATACTTCAACGCGGTGATCGTCCTGAAGACGACCCTCCCGCCGTCCTCGCTCCTGGAGCGGGCCCACGCGGTCGAGGAGGCCTTCCACCGGGTGCGGGACGAGCACTGGGGCCCGCGCACGATCGACGTCGACATCGTGGCGTACGCGGACGTGGTCTCCGACGACCCGACGCTGACCCTGCCCCACCCGCGCGCCCACGAGCGCGCCTTCGTCCTCGCCCCCTGGAACGACGTGGAGCCCCAGGCCCAGCTGCCCGGCCGCGGCCTCGTGGCCCAGCTGCTCGACCTGGTCCCCCGTGACGGTGTCGCGCCCCGGGCCGACCTGGAACTCCAGCTGCCCGACTAGTCGTTAAGGTCAGGACGCAACCGCAACCGCGAGAGGAACTGAGTGAAAGAGCTGCGCATCAGGACGCTGGCAGCGGTGTTCCTCGTGGCCGGGGTGCTGTCCTGGGCAGGTGCCCGCCTGTGGAACTCGGTGGGCACGCTCCCCCGGGTGCCCCTGGCGGCCCCCGTCGTCCTGGCTCTGATCGCCGTGGTGCTGCTGGCCACGGCGCTGTCCCTGCGGACCCGGCTGAAGGCCCAGCGCGAGCGCCGCCCCGGCGCCAAGGGGGTCGACCCCATGATGGCCGCCCGCTCGGTCGTCTTCGGCCAGGCCAGCGCCCTGGTGGCCGCCCTGGTCTCCGGGATGTACGGCGGCACGGGAGCGTTCCTCCTGGAGTCCCTCGACATCCCCGCCCGCCGCGACCAGGCCATCTACGCGGGCTTCTCGGTCCTGGCAGGCATCGCCGTCATAGCGGCCGCCTTCTTCCTGGAACGAGTCTGCAAACTCCCGGAGGACGACGACACGAACGGCGCCGCGGCCCCGGCGTCGTAGTGGTCACCACGGCTGCCTGGCCAAGTGACCATTGACCAGGAAGCCGGGATGAGGGTCGAGCCGGAACGCATAGAGCGTGTACGGCTTGCTGCCGGCAGTCCGCGGACGCACTTCGCGGACCTGAACCCATGACGACTCTCTGAGCTGGAGCGGATGCCTCTCGGGTTTGAACGTGCCACGTGACGGCCAGCTGTCCATGACGACGAGGTGAGACGCCAGGCCGTTGGTTCGAGGTGTGAACCTCGCACCGACAACCTCGGACAGCTCCCTCAGGAACGGTACGTTCGCACTGACCAGGACCCGTCCGGCCCACCTCTTGCTTCGGTACCCGTCGCCGTCGGTATAGCCGTCCAGGAACCCCTCGAAGCTCTCCATGTCGGTGAGAACGACCCGTGGGAAGCCCTGCCGCATGTGGTGCGCGTCCCCGCCCACGTACTGACGCATCAGGTCCGCCAAATAGGAAGAGACGACGCGGACACGGAACCCCGGCGCTTCACGCCGCAGATACCCCGACGGACGAGTGACGGACTCGATCCGAGCATCCAGTCCCGTCACGCCGGTCAGGCACTTCGCATACCTCTCGGCGAATGATCTGTCGTTGACCACCAACGACACATAGTTCCTGCCGGTCGTCCCGTCCGAGCACGTGGCTCCGATCAGATAACCGAAGTCATAGCCGGGCCGCACGGTCAGCCGTGCACGGCAGAGTTTCCTCGCGGGGGTCCAGGCGAGAACAGTGCCCTCCGCGTCTCTTGCATGGACCCAGCCGTCAGGGGTGCCCAACAGCTGGTCCGACGAGACCGTGAACGTCACCTGATCGGTGACAACGTCCACGACCTCCCGTACATGGGTGGCCGCCACCTCCGTGACGGTCGTGCGCACTGTGCGTCCTCCGTCCAGCGTCCATAAACAGGACCCCACTCGGACGTCACACGCACGCGCCCGCCCGCCGACCACGTTGACCGTCTGCCTGCTGGGCAACCCGTACCCCATCGCGATCCTCCCTGTTCAGGGATCAACTCCGCTGATCGGGGACCGTATCGGGCACCACTGACATCTATCGGGTCAGCGCGCCATTATCAGACTCATCGCCTCGGATCGGGTCGTGGCATCTCGAAGCTGTCCACGCACCGCCGATGTCGTGGTCTTGGCTCCCGGCTTGCGGATGCCCCGCACAGACATGCACATGTGCTCGGCCTCGATGACGACGATCGCACCACGCGCCTCCAGGATCCGCGTCAGAGAGTCGGCGATCTGCGTGGTGAGCCGTTCCTGCACCTGCGGACGCCGGGCGAACACCTCGACGAGCCGGGCGAGCTTCGACAGGCCGGTGATCTTGCCGGTGCTCGCCGGGATGTACCCGACATGCGCCACGCCATGGAACGGCAGCAAGTGATGCTCGCACAGACTTACGATTTCGATGTCCTTCACCAGGACCATCTCGTCGTGCCCCAGGTCGAACGTCGTCGTCAGAACGTCCTCAGGCTCCTGCCACAGCCCTGCGAAGAGCTCTCGATACGCCCGCGCCACCCGCCCCGGTGTCTCGCGCAGCCCCTCGCGGTCCGGGTCCTCGCCGACCGCGATCAGCAGTTCCCGTACGGCGTTCTCGGCGCGCTTCTCGTCGAACTCGCCGATCCTGCCCTCGCCGCCGTCCAGCCTCACCGGGTCCGTCATCTGGTGCCTCGTTTCTGTGCCTCTCACACGTGGGGACCACGCGTACCGCGACCGGGCATACGAAGATGCCGTGCCCCCCAGGCTAGAACCTGGGGGGCACGGCATTCATTCCGGGCCTGGTGAGGCCACCGGGAGCCGGGTTGTCAGCTCTCCGGGGTGGGGTCCTCGGGGACCGCCTCGGTCTCCGGGAGCGCCTCCTTGGAGGTGTTGACGCTCGCGGTGATCGCGGGGCTCGAACCGTTCGTCCCGTTCGTCAGTGACAGCTCCCTGGGGGAGAGCACCGGCGGGCGGGTGGACGGCGTACGGCGGGAGGAGCCGGTCCACGCGGGGCGGGCCGGACGCTTGACGATGGGAGCGAAGACCTCGGCGATCTGCTCCTTGCTCAGCGTCTCCTTCTCCAGCAGCTGGAGCACCAGTGCGTCGAGCACGTCGCGGTTCTCGACCAGGATTTCCCAGGCCTCGTTGTGCGCGTTCTCGATGAGCTTCTTGACCTCTTCGTCGACGAGCGCGGCGACCTCTTCCGAGTAGTCGCGCGGGTGCGACATCTCCCGGCCCAGGAAGGGCTCGGTGTTGTCGCCGCCGAACTTGATGGCGCCGAGGCGCTCGGTCATGCCGTACTGCGTGACCATCGCGCGGGCCGTGGTGGTGGCCTTCTCGATGTCGTTCGCGGCACCGGTGGTCGGGTCGTGGAAGACAAGCTCCTCGGCCGCGCGCCCGCCCAGCATGTAGGCCAGCTGGTCGAGCATCTCGTTGCGGGTCGTGGAGTACTTGTCCTCGTCCGGCAGGACCATCGTGTAACCGAGAGCACGGCCCCTGGAGAGGATCGTGATCTTGTGGACCGGGTCGGAGTTCGGTGAGGCCGCCGCGACCAGGGCGTGTCCGCCCTCGTGGTACGCGGTGATCTTCTTCTCCTTGTCCGACATGATCCGGGTCCGCTTCTGCGGGCCCGCGACCACACGGTCGATCGCCTCGTCCAGCATCTCGTTGTCGACGAGCTTCAGGTTGCTGCGCGCGGTGAGGAGCGCGGCTTCGTTCAGCACGTTCGACAGGTCCGCTCCGGTGAAGCCGGGCGTGCGACGGGCGACGGCCGACAGGTCGACGTCCGGCGCGACCGGCTTGCCCTTCTGGTGGACCTTGAGGATCTCCAGACGGCCCAGCATGTCCGGGCGGTCGACCGCGATCTGGCGGTCGAAGCGGCCGGGACGCAGGAGGGCCGGGTCGAGGATGTCCGGTCGGTTCGTGGCGGCGATCAGGATCACGCCGCCCTTCACGTCGAAGCCGTCCATCTCGACGAGCAGCTGGTTCAGCGTCTGCTCGCGCTCGTCGTGACCGCCGCCGAGACCGGCGCCGCGATGGCGGCCGACCGCGTCGATCTCGTCCACGAAGACGATCGCCGGGGCGTTCGCCTTGGCCTGCTCGAACAGGTCACGGACTCGGGAGGCACCGACACCGACGAACATCTCGACGAAGTCGGAACCCGAGATCGAGTAGAAGGGAACGCCCGCCTCGCCCGCGACGGCGCGTGCGAGCAGCGTCTTGCCCGTACCGGGAGGCCCGTACAGGAGCACGCCCTTGGGGATCTTGGCGCCGACGGCCTGGAACTTCGCCGGCTCCTGGAGGAACTCCTTGATCTCGTGGAGTTCCTCGACGGCCTCGTCCGCGCCCGCCACGTCGGCGAACGTCGTCTTCGGGGTGTCCTTGGTGATGAGCTTCGCCTTGGACTTCCCGAACTGCATGACGCGGGAGCCGCCGCCCTGCATCTGGTTCATCAGGAACAGGAAGACGACGACGATGAGGACGAAGGGGAGCAGGGACAGCAGGATGCCGACGAACGCGTTCTGCTTGGTCGGCGAGACCGTGTAGCCGTCGGGGATCTGCTTGTTCTGGTACTTGTCCTGGAGGGTGGTGGCCAGGTTCACGCCCTGGTCGCCGATGTAGCTCGCCTGGATCTTCGAGCTTCCCTCGATCTTTTCGCCGTCTTTTAGTTCGGCCTTGATGATCTGCTCGTCGCCAGTGGTGATCTTGGCCTGTTTGACCTTGTTGTCACTGATCGCCTGGACGACCTGGCCTGTGTCCACCGTCTTGTAGCCGCCGGACGAGCCGACGACCTGCATCAACACGACCACGGCAAGGACGGCCAGCACGATCCACATGACCGGCCCACGGAAGTATCGCTTCACGTCCATCCATACGGAGCGGTGTCGCCCCGTCCCTCCTGCCATAGTGAGTTTGATAAGACTGTTCTTCGGACGGTACCCCAGCATTGTCACCCGAGGCCGCACGGTCCGGCTGACAAACCCCGTCCACGTATGCTCCAACGGCGCGAAAGCCGCTGGGGTTCCCGGCTGTCCTACAGGGGTTCGACCCCTGCGGGCCGGACGTCACCCGTCCAGCCGTCCAGGATGCCTCAGCCGCCGTAGACATGGGGCGCGAGCGTACCGACGAACGGGAGATTCCGGTACTTCTCCGCGTAGTCGAGGCCGTACCCGATGACGAATTCGTTCGGGATGTCGAAGCCGACCCACTCCACGTCGATCGCGACCTTCGCGGCCTCCGGCTTGCGCAGCAGTGTGCACACCTTGAGCGACGCGGGCTCGCGGGAGCCGAGGTTGGAGATCAGCCAGGACAGCGTCAGACCGGAGTCGATGATGTCCTCGACGATCAGGACGTGCTTGCCCTTGATGTCGGTGTCGAGGTCCTTGAGGATCCGCACCACTCCGGAGGACTGGGTGCCCGCGCCGTACGAGGAGACGGCCATCCAGTCCATGGTGACGGGGGTGGACAGGGCCCGGGCCAGGTCCGCCATGACCATCACGGCGCCCTTGAGGACACCGACGATCAGCAGGTCCTTGTCCGCGTACTCCGCGTCGATCTTCGCGGCCAGCTCGACCAGCTTCGCGTCGATCTCTTCCTTGGTGATGAGCACCGACTGGAGGTCGGTGCCCAGGTCTTTCGCGTCCACCCGCATCACTTTCGGTCGTCCCACCGGCTGCTTCCCGGCCCTCCGCGAGGAGG
Organism: Streptomyces sp. CWNU-52B; assembly: GCF_047444975.1. Lineage (NCBI taxonomy): Bacteria > Bacillati > Actinomycetota > Actinomycetes > Kitasatosporales > Streptomycetaceae > Streptomyces > Streptomyces sp. CWNU-52B. The sequence continues at coordinate 65,726 of NZ_JBLFJV010000007.1, forward strand.
GGCCGTTCCCCGAAGGGGTTGCCCTTCGGGGGAGCCGCCGTCCGAAGGGCGACTCTTTCTCAGCCTTGCCGAATCACCAGTCTGCCACCCTGCCGCTGGGCGACGACTTTGCCCGGGAGGTTGATGCCTCCCTGGCCCCGCCAGCCCGTGATCAGCCGGTCGATCTCCTCGATGTGCCGGGCGAACAGCGAACCGGCGGGCGCCCCGGCCTCGATGGCGGCGCGGCGCAGGATGCGGCGGCGCACGGCGGGCGGCAGGGCGTACAGCTTGGCGCACTCCAGGAGGCCCGCCGCGTCCCGCACGGAGGCCTCGGCCTGACCGGCCCACGCGTCGAGTGCGTCGGCGTCGTCGCGGGACAGCTGGGCCGTGCGGGCGAGCGCCTCGACGACGCCCTTGCCGAGCGCCTTCTCCAGCGCGGGCAGCCCTTCGTGGCGCAGCCGGGAACGGGTGTACGCGGGGTCGGCGTTGTGCGGGTCGTCCCAGACGGGCAGCGACTGGACCATGCAGGCCTTGCGGGCGGTCTGCCGGTCCAGGTGCAGGAACGGGCGGCGGTAGCGGCGGTCGGCGCCAGGGCCTCCCGAGACGGCGGCCATGCCGGACAGGGAGCGGGTCCCGGAGCCGCGGGCGAGGCCGAGCAGGACGGTCTCGGCCTGGTCGTCGCGGGTGTGGCCGAGCAGGACGGCGGCGGCGCCGTGCCGCTCGGCCACCGCGTCCAGGGCCGCGTACCGGGCGTCGCGGGCGGCGGCTTCGGGGCCGCCGTCGCGGCCGACGGTGACCGCGACGGCCTCCGCGGGGGCCAGTCCCAGTTCGGTGAGCCGCAGGACGACCTCGTCGGCGCGCAGGTCGGACCCGGGTTGCAGACCGTGGTCCACGGTGACGCCGCCGGCGCGGATGGCGAGCTTGGGTGCTTCGAAGGCGAGGGCGGAGGCGAGCGCCATGGAGTCGGCGCCGCCCGAGCACGCGACGAGGACGAGCGGCGCGCGCGAGGGCGTGCCGGGGACTCGCTCAGGAGCGCGATCGGTGCGATCAGTGCGCTCGGATCGATCAGCGTGATCGGCGCGATCGGTGTGGTCGGCACGACCGGGAAGGTGATCGGGGACGTGATCGGTGAGGACGTCGTGGAGTACGCGGCGGACCGCCAGGCGTATCGCCGCGACCGCAGGATGGGGACCCATGTCCGGTTCCCTTCATGAAATTGTCGGGGGGTGAGCCCGGGATCGGTCACTCAGAGTGTCTCGATGGTGACAGAACCGGGCCGTTCCCCGAGCATCGCACGCCTACCCATGGCTCACGGTCCCTCGGACGGGTGATTGGAGGGGCGTTCGTCTGCCGTCGGCCGGATTCAGTTCACGACTCTGTCCTGCGGTGCACCCGCGCGACCCAGTCCGCCGGTTTGGCGATCTCCGACTTGGTGGGCAGCGTGTTCGGCGAGGTCCACACACGGTTGAACCCGTCCATGCCGACCTCGTCGACGACCGCGCGTACGAAACGCTCGCCGTCCCGGTACTGACGCAGTTTCGCGTCCAGGCCCAGGAGCTTGCGCAGGGCGAGGTCGAGGCGGGAGGCGCCGTGGGCCCGCCGCTGCTGGAACTTCTCCCGGATCTCGGCGACGGACGGCACCACCGCGGGGCCGACGCCGTCCATCACGAAGTCGGCGTGGCCCTCCAGGAGGGACATCACGGCGGTGAGCCGGGCGAGGATCTCCCGCTGGGCGGGGGTCTGCACGATCTCGACGAGGGAGCGCGACTCGTCGGCCTCCTCGCTCTCGGGCCGGTTGCCCGCGAGGGACTGGGCGGCCTCCCGGACCCGTTCCAGGACGGTCATGGGGTCGACCTCGGTCTCGCCCAGGAAAGACTGGATCTCGCCCTCGATGTGGTCACGCAGCCAGGGCACGGCCGTGAACTGCGTGCGGTGGGTCTCCTCGTGGAGGCAGACCCAGAGCCTGAAGTCGTGGGGCTGGACGTCGAGTTCGCGCTCCACGTGCACGATGTTCGGGGCCACCAGGAGGAGCCGGCCGCCGCCGTTCGCGCCGGCCGGGAGTTCCCGGGTGGCCGGGGCGAACGTCTCGTACTGGCCGAGCACCCTGGAGGACAGGAAGGACAGCAGCATGCCCAGCTCGACGCCGGTGACCTTGCCGCCGACGGCGCCGAGTACGGCGCCGCCCGGGGTGCTGCCGCGGCGTTCCTGCATCTTGTCGAGCAGCGGTTTGAGGACCTCCCGGAACCCGGCGACGTTCGCCCGGACCCAGCCAGGACGGTCGACCACGAGGACGGGGGTGTCGTGGAGTTCGTCGCCGCCCATCCGCGTGAAGCCGCGGACGTGCTCCTCCGACGCCTTGGCATGCCGGCGCAGCTCCGCGACGACGGCCCTGGCCTCGTCGCGGCTCACCTCTGGGCCCGGTCGTACGAGCCGGGTCGCGGTCGCCACCGCGAGATTCCAGTCGACCATCTCGGCACCACCGATGCTCGTCATGCAGTCAACCGTACGTGAGCGCTGCCGCTGGGGGCAGTGGTGGACCGCGGGGGTGCGGCTGCGTCGATCGGCTGCGGGTGCGCCGTGGCCGGGCGCGCAGTTCCCCGCGCCCCTTGGTGGGCGCTGCCCCTGACGGGCTCGTCAGAAGAGGCACCTGTGGCCCCAGCAGTGGGGGTGACGCTGCGCCGGACGGCCGCGGGTGCGCCGTGGCCGGGCGCGCAGTTCCCCGCGCCCCTTGGATGGCGCCGCCCCTCACAGGCTCGTCAGAAGAGGCACCTGTGGCCGCAGCAGTGGGGGTGGCGCTGCGTCGGACGGCTGCGGGTGCGCCGTGGCCGGGCGCGCAGTTCCCCGCGCCCCTTGGTGGGCGCTGCCCCTGACGGGCTCGTCAGAGGAGGCACCTGTGGCCGCAGCAGTGGGGGTGCGGCTGCGTCGATCGGCTGCGGGTGCGCTGTGGCCGGGCGCGCAGTTCCCCGCGCTCCTTGGTGGCCGGTGCTGCCCCCTCTGGCGCAGCGCCACTGACGGGGGCGGTGTGGGCTCAGTTGCAGCCGCAGGTTGCCAAGGTCGAGGCCAGGGTGTCCAGGGCCTGCTGGGTCGTTGTGGGGTTCGTGGGTGGGTCGGATTCGGTCAGGAAGGCGAAGGCCAGGAGGTGGCCGTCCTTGTCCACGACCGTGCCCGCCAGCGTGTGCACGCCGGTCAGGGTGCCCGTCTTGGCCCGTACGAGGCCGGTGCCGGGCTGTCCCGCGTACCGCGTGCTGAGGGTGCCGGTGAAGCCGGCGACGGGGAGGCCGGTGAGGACCGGGCGCAGCTCGGGGCGGTCCGGGTCCGCGGCCTTGGTCAGCAGGGCCGTGAGCAGGTCCGCGGTGAGCTTGTCCGCGCGGTCCAGGCCGCTGCCGTCCGCGAACCGCGCGCCCTTGAGCGGTAGCCCGAGCTTCTTCAGCTCGGCGCGGGTCGCCGCGGCGCCGCCGTCGAAGCTCGCCGGTTCGCCGGAGACGAGGGCGCTCTGGCGGGCGAGGGCCTCGGCGATGTCGTTGTCGCTGCTGGTCAGCATGCGTTCGACCAGGGCCGACAGGGGCGGCGACTGCACCTCGGCGAGGTCCTCGGCGCGGTCGGTCGCCTTGGAGTGGCCGGGCACGGTGGTCCGGACGCCGCGGTCCGCCAGGAACTCCGCGAACTTCTTCGCCGCGTCGGCCGCCGGGTCCGCGCTGCGGTCCGCGGGGCCGCTGGAGGAGTCGTCCAGGCGGCCCTCGTCGGCCATCAGGGCGGTGACCGGGGCGAGGTTGGTGTTGGGGCCGATGGGGTGCACCTCGCTTCCCTCGTACAGCGAGGTGTCGTACGAGAGCGTCACCTCGGGGGCCTTGCCGCCCTTGCCGCCGCCCTTGCCGCTGGTGCGGTTCTTGAGGGCGCGGGCCGTGTCGTCGGCCAGGGCGCGCAGGCTCGCGTCGCCGTTCGCCTGCGCGCGGGCGGTCAGCGTCGGGTCTCCGCCGCCGACGAGGACGACCTCCTCGGTGCCGGGTTCGAGGACCGTCCTGGTGGTGATGCGGTGGTCGGGGCCGGCCGCGCCGAGCGCCGCGACCGCCGTGGCGATCTTCGTGGTGGAGGCCGGGGTCAGCGGGTCGTCCGCCCCTCTGCCGAACAGACGTTCGCCGGTGGTCATGTCGACGACGGCGCCCGTACGGTCCGATCCCAGCGCGGGGTCGGCGAGCAGCGGTCCCAGGACGTCCGCCAGAGCACCCTCGCCGGGGGCGGGTACGGAGCCCTTGGCGCGGCCGAGACCGGCGAGCACGGACAGGGCGCTGGGTGCGGGCGCCGGCGCCTTTCCGGACGTACCGGGCACCTGGCCGTGATCTGTGCCACCTGCCCGCTCCCACGATGCGGCCCGGTCGCGCTCCGCCGTACGCTGACCGGTGGAGTCCCAGGGTCCGGTCGTGCTGACCACGGTGGCCGCGACGACGAGTCCTAGGGTGGCGGCGCCCGCCGTGAACTGCACGGTCGACAGCCGCCCGACCAACGGCCCGACAGCCTCCGTCGCCCGGCTGACCAGCGGCTTCACGGCTCCTGCGGCCCGGTCGAGCGGTGGCTTCACGGCCGCCGCGGCCCGCCCGAGTTGCGGTCTCACGGATCGCGCGATCCGCACCACATGCGGTCTCGCGGCCCGCCAAGCCTTCAGCTCTGGCACGACCACCAGCCCCTTTCGCGATCACACACCTGCGTGAGGGACACTTAACCACCAGAACTATGTGCTGATCATGGAGGAGCCACCGGTGGAGTTCGACGTCACGATCGAGATTCCGAAGGGTTCACGGAACAAGTACGAGGTGGACCACGAGACCGGTCGGATCCGTCTGGACCGTCGCCTCTTCACCTCGACCAGCTACCCGGCCGACTACGGCTTCGTCGAGAACACTCTCGGCGAGGACGGCGACCCGCTGGACGCCCTGGTCATCCTGGACGAGCCGACCTTCCCCGGTTGCCTCATCCAGTGCCGCACGATCGGCATGTTCCGTATGACGGACGAGGCCGGCGGCGACGACAAGCTGCTGTGCGTTCCCGCGCACGACCCGCGCGTGGAGCACCTGCGGGACATCCACCACGTGTCGGAGTTCGACCGTCTGGAGATCCAGCACTTCTTCGAGGTCTACAAGGACCTTGAGCCGGGCAAGTCCGTCGAGGGTGCCAACTGGGTGGGCCGTACGGACGCCGAGGCCGAGATCGAGCGGTCGTACAAGCGCTTCAAGGAGACCGGCGGTCACTGACCCCTCGTTCTCCTGCGGGCCGCGCGACCTCGACCGGGGCGCGCGGCCCGTTTGTGTGTCGGTTTGTGTGATGGTGCGCATACTGGGCGTACTGGAGGTGCGACCGGGAGCGGATGGGTGCGGGAGCAGTGGGTGACTGAGCCGGAGGCCGAGGACCGTAAGCCGCCGTCGGACGAGGCGCGCAGCGCGTTCGTCCCGCCGAGCGGTGTGGTGGCGCAGGCACCGCCGGTCGAGGAGGAGTCGTCGACGACGTCCGAGTTCGCGCTGCCCAGTGGTTACGACGTCTCGCAGACGCACACCAGCGCCGCCGCCGAGTCCGAGGGGTCGGCGTTCAGCACTCCGCGGACGTACGGCGGCTCCCGGCGGGCGCCGCTCGCCTTCACCCCGCCCGGGGGCATTCCGCGGGTCGATCTGACCACGGACACGCCCTGGCAGGACCGGATGCGCACGATGCTGCGCATGCCGGTCGCCGAGCGGCCCGTGCCGGAGATCGTGCAGAAGACGGAGGACGAGGGTCCGGCCGTGCCGCGCGTCCTCGACCTGACCCTGCGCGTCGGGGAGTTGCTGCTCGCGGGCGGTGAGGGCGCCGAGGACGTGGAGGCGGCGATGTTCGCCGTCTGCCGTTCCTACGGCCTCGACCGCTGCGAGCCGGGTGTCACCTTCACGCTGCTGTCCATCTCGTACCAGCCGTCGCTGGTCGACGATCCGGTGACCGCGTCGCGGACCGTGCGGCGCCGGGGCACCGACTACACGCGGCTGGCGGCCGTGTACCAGCTCGTCGACGACATCAGCGACGACGAGACCGAGGTGTCCCTGGAGGAGTCCTACCGGCGGCTCGCGGAGATCCGCCGCAACCGGCACCCGTACAGCGGCTGGGTGCTGACCCTCGCCACCGGGCTGCTCGCGGGCGCGGCCTCCGTGCTCGTCGGCGGTGATCTGATCGTGTTCGTCGCGGCGGCGGTCGGCGCGATGCTGGGCGACCGGCTGGCGTGGCTGTGCGCGGGGCGCGGGCTGCCGGAGTTCTACCAGTTCACGGTGGCCGCGATGCCGGCCGCCGCGATGGGTGCCGCGCTCACGGTGGCGCACGTCGACGTGCGGGCGTCCGCGGTGATCACCGGTGGGCTGTTCGCGCTGCTGCCCGGACGGGCGCTGGTGGCGGGCGTGCAGGACGGGCTGACCGGTTACTACATCACCGCGGCGGCCCGGCTCCTGGAGGTCATGTACTTCTACGTCGGCATCGTCATCGGGGTCCTGGTGATCCTGTACTTCGGTGTGACGCTGGGCGCCGAGCTCAACCCGGACGCGGCCCTGAAGTCCGCGCAGCGGCCCCTGTGGCAGATCGCCGCGTCGATGCTCCTGACGCTCGCCTTCGCGGTCCTGCTCCAGCAGGAACGATCCACCGTGCTGATAGTGACCCTCAACGGCGGGGTCGCGTGGAGCGTGTACGGCGCGATGCACTACGCGGGCGAGATCTCACCGGTCGCCTCGACGGCCGTGGCGGCCGGGCTGGTGGGGCTGTTCGGGCAGCTGATGTCGCGCTACCGGTTCGCGTCCGCGCTGCCGTACACGACCGCCGCGATCGGGCCGCTGCTGCCGGGCTCCGCCACGTACTTCGGGCTGCTCGCCATCGCCCAGAACGACGTGGACGAGGGGCTGGTGTCGCTCACCAAGGCGGCCGCGCTGGCGATGGCCATCGCGATCGGGATGAACCTGGGGTCGGAGATCTCCCGGCTGTTCCTGCGGCTGCCGGGGGCCACGGCGGGGGCGCGGCGGGCGGCGAAGCGCACCCGCGGGTTCTGAGGCGGGCGGGTTCCGAGGCGGGTCGGCCGACGGCCGGTGTTCGGCTGCCGGTCCGCCGTGGCCGGGCGCGCGGTTCCCCGCGCCCCTTCGGGGCACGGGGTTCGGGTTCGCCTACCCGGCCTGCTCAGTTCCTCGGGTACTCCTGGCCGTACGGGTACGGCTGCTGCGGGCTCTGCTGGTACTGCTGCTGGTCCTCGGGGTACTGCTGCTGGGGGTACTGGGGGGCGTACGGCTCGTTGCCGTACGGCTGCTGTTGGCCCTGCTGGTAGTAGTCCTGGCTCTGGTTGCCGTACTGGTCGTTCTGGTGGTTCTGGTCGCCGTAGCCCTGGTGCTGGTCGCCGTAGCCCTGGTTCTGCTGGTCGTACCGCTGGTCGTAGCCGTTCTGGTGGGTCTGCGGGATCTGGCGGAGCTGGGCGGTGCGGTCGTCCATGAGGGGGGCGGCCGAGGGCACGGGGGCGCTCTGGGGCTCGGAGGTCTGCGCCGTGTCGTTCTTCGACTTGTTCGACTTACCGCGGGCCCGCAGGAACTCGATGATGATCGGGACCACCGAGATGAAGACGATCAGGAGCAGGATCGGCTCGATGTTCTCGTGGACGAAGTCGATGCTGCCGAGCCAGGAGCCGAGCAGCGTGACACCGGCGCCCCAGAGGACGCCGCCGATCACGTTGAAGATCAGGAACGAGCGGTACTTCATGCCGCTGACGCCGGCGATGATCGGCGTGAACGTGCGCACGATGGGCACGAAACGGGCCAGTACCAGCGACTTCGGGCCGTGCTTCTCGAAGAACTCGTGTGCCTTGGTGACGTTCTCCTGCTTGAAGAGGCGGGAGTCCGGCCGGGTGAAGAGCGAAGGACCGACCTTCTTGCCGAACATGTAGCCCGCCTGGTCGCCGAGGATCGCGGCGACACAGATCAGGGCGATGGCGCCCCACAGCGGGAAGTCCAGGGTGTTGGCGGTGATCAGCATGCCCGCCGTGAACAGCAGCGAGTCACCCGGCAGGAAGAACCCGATGAGCAGGCCGGACTCGGCGAAGACGATCAGGAGCAAGCCCCAGATGCCGAACGAGTCGAGCAAGTAGTCCGGATCCATCCAGCTCGGGCCAAGGGCGAACGTCGTCACGATTCCGGGGCTCCTGGGGGTGGTGGATTCGGCGGCAGGCGCAGGTGTGGCCGACCAAAGTTATCAACGTGCCACGACGTGGCCAGGTTCCACTGGCTCCTACGGGATGCACTGTGCCCCGACTGGGACAAAGCTGTGAGCCATGGGTATCGAAGAATACGGCGGCGGTCAGGGCCCCGCGCCCGACGTGCTGGTCGTGACGACGAACGACGTACCCGGGTACCGGGTCGAGCAGGTCATCGGTGAGGTCTTCGGGCTGACCGTCCGCTCCAGGCATCTGGGCAGTCAGATCGGCGCGGGACTGAAGTCGATGATCGGCGGCGAGCTGAAGGGCCTCACCAAGACGCTGGTGGAGACCCGCAACCAGGCGATGGAACGGCTCGTCGAGCAGGCACGGGCGCGCGGCGCCAACGGTGTGCTGATGTTCCGGTTCGATGTGACGGAGGCGGCCGACGTCGGCACCGAGGTGTGCGCGTACGGCACGGCCGTGGTGATGGTGAAGGAATAGCGCGACCCTTGCGGTAAGGGGCGCCCGCCGTTGCGGACGCCCCTTACCGGGCGTCCGGGCGTCAGGATGTCCGTACGCACGGACATCCTGACGCCCGCCCCGAGGACAGGAGGCATCATGCCGCTGCACAAAGGCCCCGCGAAGTCCGACGACGACAGGTTCCCCTCGACCGTCAACCCCTTCTACGGGGAGGCGAATCCGGTCGGCGGGATGACGCAGGCCCCGCCGCAGCACCGGCTGCCCGAGGGACCGCTGACGCCCTCCACCGCCTACCAGCTGGTCCACGACGAGCTGATGCTGGACGGCAACTCGCGCCTCAACCTCGCGACCTTCGTCACCACGTGGATGGAGCCGCAGGCCGATGTGCTGCTCGGCGAGTGCCGGGACAAGAACATGATCGACAAGGACGAGTACCCGCGCACGGCCGAGCTGGAGCGCCGGTGCGTGGCGATGCTCGCCGACCTGTGGAACGCGCCGGATCCGTCCGCCGCGGTGGGCTGTTCGACGACGGGGTCCAGCGAGGCGTGCATGCTCGCGGGCATGGCCCTCAAGCGCCGCTGGACCAGGCGGAACGCGGACCGGTATCCGGGGCCGGGAGCCCGCCCGAACCTCGTCATGGGTATCAACGTGCAAGTTTGCTGGGAGAAGTTCTGCAACTTCTGGGAGGTGGAGGCGCGCCAGGTGCCCATGGAGGGCGACCGCTTCCACCTCGACCCGCGGGCCGCCGCCGAGCTGTGCGACGAGAACACCATCGGGGTCGTCGGCATCCTCGGCTCCACCTTCGACGGGTCGTACGAGCCGATCGCCGAACTCTGCTCCGCACTGGATGAGTTGCAGTCGCGAACGGGACTGGACATCCCCGTCCATGTGGACGGCGCGTCCGGCGCGATGGTCGCCCCCTTCGTGGACGAGGACCTGGTCTGGGACTTCCGGCTGCCGCGGGTCGCCTCGATCAACACCTCGGGGCACAAGTACGGGCTGGTCTACCCGGGCGTCGGCTGGGCGCTGTGGCGCTCGGCCGCCGAGCTGCCGGACGAGCTGGTCTTCCGGGTGAACTACCTGGGCGGCGACATGCCGACCTTCGCGCTCAACTTCTCCCGGCCCGGGGCCCAGGTGGTGGCGCAGTACTACACGTTCCTGCGCCTGGGCCGTGAGGGTTACCGGGCGGTCCAGCAGACGACCCGGGACGTGGCCCGGGGCCTCGCCGAGCGGATCGGGGCGATGGACGACTTCCGACTCCTCACCCGGGGCGACCAGTTGCCGGTGTTCGCCTTCACCACGGCCCCGGACGTCACGGCGTTCGACGTCTTCGACGTGTCGCGCCGCATGAGGGAGCGTGGCTGGCTGCTGCCCGCGTACACCTTCCCCGCCAACCGGGAGGACCTGTCCGTCCTGCGGGTGGTCTGCCGCAACGGCTTCTCGTCCGACCTGGCCCAGCTGTTCACGGAGGACCTGGCCCGCCTGCTGCCGGAACTGCGCCGCCAGCCGGGACCACTGGCACGGGACAAGGGGGCGGCGACGGGCTTCCACCACTGAGGAGAGCGCCCCCGGCTCGCCTCGCGCCGGCCCTCGTCGTCGCCGCCCCCGCCTGGGCGGCCTTCGTCGGTCCCCTCAAGCGCTCCGCGCGCTGACCTAGGCGTACGGGTTCTTCTCGCCCTCCGCGAGTACCCCCACGAACGGCTCACCTTCCTCGCCCGCGAAGCGGTACGCGCCGCCCTTGATGCGCTGGATCAGGCCGCGGGTCCACTCGGCGCCCGTGTCGGCGGAGTGGACCCAGAAGTTCATGATCTCGCCGATGTGACCGAGCTGTTCGGGGCCGTCCTCCGGTACGTAGTGCTCGGTGACGGCCGTGCGCCACTCCTCGATGCCGCGCACCCGCTCCTCCAGGAGGTCGAGCGCCTCATCTCGGCGGAGGTCCACCACGAAGCCGAGGGCCGCCGAGAGGATGTCCGGTTTCTGGTCGTACGAGGTCAGGGACGCGCGCAGGAGGGTGAAGTACTCCTGGGTGCCCTTCTGAGTGATCTCGTACTCCGTGCGCGGCGGGCCGCCGGCCGTGGAGGGCGCGATCTCGTGGGCGATCAGCATGCCCTGCTTCGCCATCTGCTTGAGCGCGTGATAGATCGAGCCCGGCTTGGCGTTGGACCACTCGTGCGCGCCCCAGTACTCCAGGTCGTTGCGCACTTGATAGCCATGGGCCCGGCCGTGCTGCCGTACGGCACCCAGGACGAGAAGGCGGATCGCTGACATGTTGTCAAGCGTAGGGTGCCCCCGCCCGCCCCGGGCGACTGGCCCGGCCGGTCCGGGCCCCGGAAGGGGGACCGGACGGGACCGGAGGCGGCGGTCAGAACGGGAAGAAGCTGCGGCCGTGCTGTACCGAGATCCACTTCTGGGTCGTGAACGCCTCCACCGTCGCCTCGCCGTTCAGGCGGCCGGTGCCCGAGGACTTCTCGCCGCCGAAGGCGACCAGCGGCTCGTCGTGCACGGTGCCGTCGTTCACGTGGAACATGCCCGTGTCGATCCGCTTGGCGAAGGAGACGCCGCGCTCGACGTCCGCGGTGTGCACGGCGCCGCTCAGTCCGTACGGGGTGTCGTTGACGATCCGGACCGCCTCCTCCTCGCCGTCGAACGGGACGAGGAGCGCCACGGGGCCGAAGATCTCCTGCCGGAGGATGGCGGAGTCGGCGGGCAGGCCCGTCAGGACCGTCGGCCCGACGAGGTTGTCGGTGGTGGTGCCGTGCACGAGGGCGGTCGCGCCCTGGGCGAGCGCCTGGTCCACGACGGCCGAGACGGCGTCCGCCTGCGAGGAGTTGATGAGCGGGCCGATGACGGTCTCCGGGTCGCTCGGGTCGCCGACCTTCAGCGTCCTGACCTTGGCGACGAACTTCTCGGTGAACTCCGCCTCGACGGACCGGTCCACCAGGACCCGGTTCGCCGCCATGCAGACCTGGCCCTGGTGCACGAACCGGCTGAAGACGGCGGCGTCCACGGCGTAGTCGACGTCCGCGTCGTCGAGTACCACCAGCGCGCTGTTGCCGCCCAGTTCGAGGACGGCGCGCTTGAAGTGCGAGGCGCAGACGGTGGCGACGTGGCGGCCGACCTTGTCGGAGCCGGTGAAGGAGATGACCTTCGGGACCGGGTGCTCGATGAACGCGTCGCCGATCTCCGCGATGTCGGTGATCACGACGTTGAGCAGACCGGCCGGCAGACCCGCGTCCTCGAAGATCTTCGCGACCAGGGAACCGCCCACGATCGGGGTGTTCTGGTGCGGCTTGAGGACCACGCCGTTGCCGAGCGCCAGGGCGGGCGCCACGGACTTCAGCGACAGCAGGAACGGGAAGTTGAAGGGGCTGATCACACCGACGACGCCGACCGGGACGCGGTAGAGGCGGTTCTCCTTGCCGTCACCGGGCGAGGGCAGGATCCTGCCCTCGGGCCGCAGCGCGAGGTTGACCGCCTCGCGCAGGAACTCCTTCGCGAGGTGCAGTTCGAAGCCGGCCTTCAGCCGCGTGCCGCCGAGCTCCGCGACGATCACCTCGGTGATCTCCGGCTCGCGCTCCTCGACGATCCGCAGGACCTTCTCGAACACGGCACGGCGCGTGTACGGGTTCGTCGCCGCCCAGTCCCGCTGGGCGCGGGCGGCGGCCCGGTAGGCCTGATCCACCTCGTCGGCGGTGGCTATCGTGATCGAGGCGAGCTTCTCGCCGTCGTAGGGATTGAAGTCGATGATGTCCCAGGAGCCGGTACCCGGTCGCCATCGGCCGTCGATGTACTGCTGAGCCAGGTCGGTGAAGTAGGACGACATGTGATCCCTCAATCCCCTTGCCGCGATCCCTTGTCACAGCCCCGTGCTGCCCAAGGCGACAGCCCGATCGACTTCACGCGCCTTCACGCGTCTTCACGGTCTGATCACGAGTCATCGTACTGACGTTTCAAGAGAGTTGGAGCAGTCCTCTGAGCAAGTCGCGGCTCTCGTCGGGGCCCGGACTGTCCTGCTGCAGCTCCTTCATCGCCTTCTCGTACTGGGCGACGTCCTCGCGCTTGTCCAGATACAGCGCGCTGGTGAGCTGCTCCAGATACACCACGTCGGACAGATCGGACTCGGGGAAGCTGAGCACCGTGAAGGCGCCGCTCTCCCCCGCGTGCCCGCCGAAGCTGAACGGCATGACCTGGAGCCGTACGTTGGGGCGCTGGGAGATGTCGATGAGGTGCTGGAGCTGACCGCGCATCACGTCCCGGTCGCCGTACGGCCGGCGCAGCGCGGCCTCGTCGAGGACCACGTGGAACTCGGGCGTGCTCTCCGAGACGAGGTACTTCTGGCGCTCCATGCGCAGCGCCACCCGCCGCTCGATGTCGGCCCCGCTCGCGCCCTTCATCCCGCGGGCGACGACGGCGCGCGCGTACGCCTCGGTCTGCAGCAGGCCGTGCACGAACTGGACCTCGTACGACCGGATCACGGCCGAAGCCCCCTCCAGGCCGACATAGGTCGGGAACCAGCTGGGCAGAACATCGGAGTAACTGTGCCACCAGCCCGCGACATTGGCCTCCTTGGCGAGCGACAGCAGTGACTTGCGCTCCGCCTCGTCGGCGATCCCGTACAGCGTCAGCAGATCCTCGACGTCCCTCGTCTTGAAGCTCACCCGGCCCAACTCCATACGGCTGATCTTCGATTCGGAGGCCCGGATCGAGTAACCGGCCTTCTCCCGGGTGATCGCACGCGATTCACGCAGCCGCCTCAGGTGCGAGCCGAGCAGCATGCGGCGTACCACCGATCCCGACTCCTGCGTACTCACGTTCGCCAGCCTCCCCAACCGTCTTCAAGGGCCGCAGTCTGCCACTAAAACACTTCAAGCAGTACTCGTTCGGTTACAGAAACGGCAAGCTTTCAAAGGAGATGCGTAGGAAACGACAAGGAGAAGACAAGCCAGACCCAGAAATGTGACGGCCGGATGGCGGAAAAAATGACCAAGAAGCGCCACGGGATGGTCAATTCGGGCGCGTGCACGTGCATCTGCCCTTGCATCTGCTGAACGCATTCGGAACGATGGTCTCGCGCCACCGCTGCATCGCAACGACCGCGAACCCCGGGAGTGCCTCGCATGGGGACGAATGGATCGACCGTGCTCGAGCCGTTAAGGCAGGGGCTTCCGCCACTGGATCCCTCGACCGTGTCCAACGCCGCCTCCTGCGCCCTCCCGCCCCGGTACGAAGCGGTGCGCGACGCCCGGCAGTTCACCCGCCGCACCCTGGACCAGTGGGACGTGGGCAACCGATTCGACGACGTCTGTCTGGTGGTCTCGGAACTCGTCACCAACGCGCTGCGGCACGCGCTGCCCGCGGACACCCCCCGCCCGGCCGACCAGGACCAGCCCGTGCGGCTGCACCTGATGCGGTGGACCGGGAGACTCGTGTGCGCGGTGCGCGACCCCAGTCACGACAGTCCGGTCGCGGGCGACTCCGACGACATCGCGGCGGAGTCGGGACGTGGCCTGTTCCTGGTGGAGTCCTTCGCCGACGGCTGGGGATGGCACCCGCTGGCCGGCTCGCTCAACGGCAAGGTCGTCTGGGCGCTGTTCCGGCTGGGATCTTCGGCGTGACGGACCGCGGCGCCTTTCGGCGTCGCGTTTCTACGCGCGTCCCGGGTGTCGGCGAAGGCTCCGGCTCCGGCTCCGGCGCACACTGAGCGGCGGCGTCCGCGACAGCCGCCGCGACGGCTCCGGCGGCCGCGAAGGCCCCCGCCGCCGGCCCGCCGTCAGCCCGCTATCAGGTGGTCGAACTCCCCGTCCTTGATGCCCAGGAGCATGGCCTCGATCTCCGCGCGCGTGTAGACGAGGGCCGGGCCCTCGGGGAAGCGCGAGTTGCGTACGGCCACCTCGCCGCCGGGCAGCCGGGCGAACTCCACGCAGGAACCCTGCGAGTTGCTGTGTCTGCTCTTCTGCCAGGCCGCCTCATGCAGCTCCGTGGCAGCCATGCCGTTGTACACGTCGTGGTCCACAGGTCGCTCCCCGGTGGTGCATTGGCGTCTGTTGCCATTGATGCAGTGGTCAACTGCACCGGATCATAGCTGTCTTCACATGCAGATGCATGGGCAGATGCACGTGCACGGGGGGTGTTCTCCTGGTTACACATTTGACGGTCGCGAAGCCCGAATCGTTCCCGCGCCACCCCCTGTCCATGGAAGAGACGCGCGCCGGGCCCCTCCTGTTCCGAAACGGCCCCGCCCTGCCCGATGAGTCACCGGGCAGGGCGGGGCCGCCTTGTACGCAGGGGCAGTTGGGGTCGGCTATCTCGACGCGTACGGCAGCAGGGCCATCTCGCGGGCGTTCTTGATCGCACGGGCCAGCCGGCGCTGCTGACGGGCGGAGACCCGGGTGACCCTGCGACTGCGAATCTTTCCGCGGTCGGAGATGAACCTCCGCAGCAGGTCCGTGTCCTTGTAGTCGATGTACGTGATCTTCGCCGCGTCCAGCGGATTGGGACGGGGCGTCGGCTTGCGGCCGGGGTCACGGGCCATGGGTCAGACCTCCAGGAGGGTGTCGAAGGCGGGCCGGAGCCGCTGCCAGGCGGTGCGGCCCCCGGCGTACTCCGCGTCGGTCAACAGGCAGGACTCCAGGAGGAGTTCGAGTCCGTCGCGGTCCAGGCCCGGCGAGGTGAAGACGAGGTGCTGGCAGCGGTCGCCGTGCTCCGGGTGCCAGTCGAGCGCGGCGGCGGCCCGGCGCACCGGGGGAACCAGGTCCCACGCCGCGTCCGGCAGGGACGCCATCCACGGCCCGGCGCCCTCCACGCACAGGGCGCCGCCGGCCGCGTCCCAGTGCAGCAGGGTGTCGGGCCGGTCCGCGAGCCAGAACCGCCCCCGGCTGCGGGCGGCGGAGCAGGTCAGGTCCTCCAGCGCCGCGTACAGCCGCTCCGGGTGGAACGGCCGGCACCGGTGCCATACGAGGGTGGCGACCCCGCACTCGTCGGCCTCGGCCGGCAAGAGCGCGCAGGCCGGGTGCTGGGCCGCGGCGGCGGCCTCCACGTCGAACCCGGCGAGGGCGGCGTCCGCGAGCGCCGAGGACGCGATCGGTGGAGCGGTGCCTGCGTCCGCGGCGGCCGGGATCGGTACCCGGCGGGCCGTCGGGTGGAGCTGGGCCAGCAGGGCGTGGTCCTCGTCGTCGGCCTCCGCCGAGTCGACGAGGGCCAGGACCGGGGCGTACTCCAGTTGCCGGGCGAAGGTGTCGGCGACGGTGCGCTGGTCGGTCGCGGCCGCGGCGAGGCCCACGTCGGCGAGGTCGTCGCCGTTGCCCAGGCAGGGCAGCACCAGGGCGGGGTCGACCGCGGTGATCACGCCGGTGAGGCGGAGTCCGGCGCCCGCGACCACCTCGGCCATCGCCTTGGGCTCGACCGAGTCCCAGAGCTCGACGACCGCCAGGCGGGTCAGACCGTCCGCCGCGAGCCGCTCCAGCTCCGGGACCAGGTCCTCGCGCAGCGCGCAGCACGCGCAGTCGTTGACCAGCGGAGCCTCACCGGCCGAGACGATGCCGGTGCGGTCGCGGACCGTGCGGACGACCGTCCCCTCCACGGCCGTCGCGAGGTCGTGGTGCAGCGCCACGGCACCCGGCACCTCGGCGAGCAGCCGCTCCACCGTCTGCCTGCGCGCATCGGCGTGCAGCCCGCCGACGACGGCGACGGACAGCATCAGCGGCCCCCGCTCTCACTGTCGCGCCCGCTGCCGTACCCACTGCCGCTCCCGCCGTCGCGCCTGCCGAAGCGGCGCTCGAAGCGCTCCACTCGGCCGGCCGTGTCCAGGACGCGGGCCGTGCCCGTGTAGAAGGGGTGGCTCACGTTCGAGATCTCGACGTCGACGACCGGGTACGTGTTGCCGTCCTCCCACTCGATCGTCTTCTCGCTCGTCATGGTCGAGCCGGTCAGGAAGGCGTGGTTCGCGGCCCGGTCCCGGAAGACGACGGGCCCGTACGCCGGGTGGATTCCCTCGCGCATGACGCTCAGCGCTCCTCTCGGAAGTCGACGTGCCGGCCTGCGACCGGGTCGTACTTGCGCAGGGTCAGCCGGTCGGGGTCGTTGCGGCGGTTCTTGCGGGTGACGTACGTGTAGCCGGTCCCGGCCGTGGACCGGAGTTTGACGACCGGGCGGAGTTCGTTGCGTGCCATGTGGCTAGTATATGAAAACGAATCCCATTACCAATAACCCCAAGACAGGGAAAGACAGAGAGGTACGTCACTCACCATGTCCGCGCACTGCATGCTGACCGGGGCCCGGCCGGGCTTCGGCAACGCCATCTCCCACTCGCACCGGCGTACGTCGCGCCGCTTCGACCCCAACATCCAGAGCAAGCGCTACTGGCTGCCGAGCGAGGGCCGGTACGTACGGCTGAAGCTGAGCACCAAGGGCATCAAGACGGTCGACGTCCTCGGCGTCGAGGCCGCCGTGGCCCGGATCCGCGCCCGTGGGGTGAGGGTCTGATGGCCAAGAAGAGCAAGATCGCGAAGAACGAGAAGCGCCGGGAGATCGTCGCCCGGTACGCCGCGCGCCGGGCGGAGCTGAAGGAGATCGTCCGCCGCCCCTCCTCGACGGACGCCGAACGGCTGGACGCCAGGCGGGAGTTGGAGCGCCAGCCGCGCGACGCCAGCGCCACGCGCGTACGCAACCGGGACAGCGTGGACGGACGGCCGCGCGGGTATCTGCGGACGTTCGGGCTGTCGCGCGTGAATCTGCGCGAGCAGGCGCACAAGGGGTTCCTGCCGGGGGTGCGGAAGTCCTCCTGGTAGGCGCGAGCGTCGGCGGCGGGGGTCCGGCTGGGGTGTCGGCGGCGGGTGTGTGGGGGCGGGTGTGTGGGGGCGGGCCGCGCGGTTCCCCGCGCCCCTTTCGGGGCGCGCCCGTCGCCCAGGAGGCCGAAAGGAACGGCTGATAGCTTGCTGCGGTCGTTCCGGTGGCATCGGCGCCACCGGCGACTCGTCCGGCCAGACCCCTGGGGGCTTCAGTGAATTCGGCGACTTCGGCGACTTCGGCCATCCGCTCTCGCGAGCGGGGGCGGATCACGGCCGTGGCGGCGGCGTTGACTGCCGCGCTCGTCCTGACCACGGGGTGCAGCGGTGACGGCGACGACGGTGGCGGTGACTCGCCCTCCGGGACGAGCGCGGCGCCGACCGGGTCGGCGGACACCGGCGGGAGCTCCGGTGACGGCTCCAGCGACAGCTCCGGTGGCGGTACGGCCAAGGCCGACGCGTTGGAGGGCAGCTGGCTGACCACCAAGGACGGCAAGGCCGTGGCCCTGATGATCACCGGCGAGCAGGCCGCGCTGTTCTCGACGAGCGGGTCCGTGTGCAGCGGCGGCGCCGAGGAGAGCGGGGGCATGCGGATGCTCGCGCTGAAGTGCACCGACGGGAACAAGGACCGCGCCGAGGGCATGGTCGACTCCGTCAGCTCCACGACCCTGAAGGTCACCTGGGAAGGCTTCGGCGAGGAGACGTACACCAGGTCCGAGGGCGGGAGCCTGCCGTCCGGGCTGCCTACGGCGAGTCCGGGTTCCTGACACCGCCGGCTTCGGCTTCTCGGGCGGCGGAGTCCGGCGGGTCCGCCGGGTCCGGCGGCCTCGTGGACGATCCCGTCCCGTCGAGCGTCATGGGCAGTACGGCGCTGTCGAGGGCCTCGGACAACTCGATGAGGGCGTCGAGGACGCGGAGCGCGGCGTCGCGTACGAACGTGTCGTTGTCGGGGGTGGCGGGCGCCCCGGGGTTCCCGCTCGTCACCTCGGCGTCCTCCGCGTCCCAGGCCTCCACCGCGGTGCGTACCGCGTCCCACGTGGGGATCCGGCGCTCGCGGACGGCCTTGGCGCCCTGCTCGGTGGTCTCGCGCAGGGCCTCGGCGAGCGCGGCGGCTCTCGGGACCGGACTCGCGCCGCGTTCCGGGAGATGGGCCTCCAGGAGCATCGCGAAACGGCCCAGTTGGGCCACCGCGTCCTCGGCGTCGTCGGCGGCGGTCCTGGACAGGCCCCGGTGGCGGACCGGCTCGGCGGTGGCCCGCGCCACGGCGGTGTGCCAGGACGCGCGGGCGGTGCGCGCGGTGAGCAGGGCCTCCCGTACGTCCGCCGCGTTCCGCAGCGCCGGGTCGGCGTAGGCGTCGAAGACCACCGCCGCGTAACTGCCCTGCGCCGCCAGCCAGTCCGCGAGACGGGTGCGCAGGCGCGGGGTCTCCCACGCCGGGTAGACGGCGTACGCGAGCATCGCCAGCAGTCCGCCGAGCAGGGTCAGCACGACCCGTTCGGGCACGGTCTGGGTCCACTGTTCGCCGCCCATGCCGAGCAGGAAGACGACGTACGCCGCGATACAGCCCTGGGCGGCGAACTGGCCCGTGCGCATGAGCAGGTACATCAGCGCGGCGCTCGCCACGGCGAGGGTGCCGGAGAGGTACGTGCCCGGGTCGGCCAGCCGCACCACGGCCGTTGCCACGGCCACGCCGACGACGGTGCCGCCGAGGCGCGCCACCGCCCGGCTGTACGTCTGGGAGAAGTCCGGGCGCATGACCATGACCGAGGTCAGCGGGGCCCAGTAGCCGTGGCCGAGGGGGAGCACGGAGCCGAGGACGTAGCCGGCGGCGGCGACCGCGGACACGCGTGTGGCGTGGCGGGTGATGGGGGAAGCCGTGCGGAGTTCCTTGCGCATGGACGTGAGCGCGGTCGGGATCAGGGTGAGGAGGGTGGGGCGGCTGCGGGAGCGGAGCGACGGGTCCTGGGCCTTCTCCCGGTCCTTCGGGGTGTTGCCGCCGGCCGTTTCCAGCACGTCCTGGAGGAGGGTGTCGAGGCGGGCCGCCGCACGGTAGGGGCGGCCGGTGAGGATGCTGCCGGTGTCCGGGGTGCGGAAGGTCGCCAGGGCCGCGGCCGGGACGTTCACGCGCTCGCCCCGGCGGATCGCGTGGGCCGCCACGTCGAGGACGGCACCGGCGGCGGCGAGCAGTTCACGGACGCGGTCGCGGGCGTGACCGTCCACCGGGACGCCCGTCGCCGGGTCGGCGAGGGAGGCGAGGACCGGGCGGATGCGCTCGGCGACACCGCGGGCGCCGTGGAGTTCGGCGGGCCGGCGGCGGGCCTGGCGGGGGGTGACGGCGGCCGCGTTGCGGGCCTCCATCAGGGGCAGCGGGTCGAAGGGCGCGACGGGGTCGTGGCGCAGGCGGCGCGCGTAGTCCGCCTCGGCGGCCAGGGCGTCGGCGAGCGCGTCACGGTGGGCGCCCCAGCGCCGTACGGGGAACACCACGATCAGCGCCGCCTGGACGACACCGCCCAGGATCATCATGGCGGCGTGGCCCGCGGCCTGGGCGACGGAGGTCGGCAGGGTGACCGTGACCAGCATGATCGCCACGTTCGAGGTCGCGATCAGGCCGATGGTCGGGCCCGCGGCCCAGCTCATCCCCGCCACGAACGTCCACACCACGAGCAGCGCGAGGAAGAGCGGCTCCTGGGAGACCGTGAGGTAGGCGAGGAACGTGGACACGGCGAGGCTCGTGCCGGAGGCCAGGGCCAGTTCGGGGCGGGGGCGCCAGCTGCGCTGGAACGTCGCGATCGCCGCCTGGAACGCGCCGAACGCCGAACTCGCGGCCACGGCGGGACCGAAGACCCACAGGCTCACCGCGATCACGATCGCGAGCCCCACCGCTCCGCGTACCGCGACGAGGGGTTCGAGCCGTGTCCGCTCCACGGCGAGCCCCGAGCGCGCGGTGTCCTTAAGCGCTCGTCGCCAGCTCACCGCGCCAGCGTACGGGAGGGCGCGGAGCGGGCGGGGCATCCGGCGCCGGGCAGGCGGGGAGGGTCGGCCGGCGGTGGAATCCGGGGGCGGCGGACCGCATGATGATCTACGGACACAGCGCGGCGACTTCAGCGCCGACTCGACTCGAAGGCCAGAGGAAAACCCATGCGCACCCTGCCCACAGCCGTCACCGCACTCGCGGCGACGCTCGCTCTGACCCTGACCGCCTGTGGCGGCGACGACGGTGGCGGCGGTGACGAGAAGACCGGCGGCAAGGAGAAGGCCGGTTCCTCCACGGCCTGCGCGGCCGGCGAACTGGGTCAGGAGGTCGTCGCCAGCGAGGCCCCGGCCGCGGGCGACACCGGAACCGTCTCCGTGACGCTCACCAACGACTCCGGTGCCGACTGCACGCTGGAGGGCTTCCCCACCGTCGGCCTCGACGCCGGCGGCACCGCCCTGCCCGTCGCTCAGGAGAAGTCCGCGGAGCCGGAGAAGCTGACCGTGAAGCAGGACGAGACGGCCGGTTTCACGATCACGTACGTACGAGGGCCCGCGGGTGACGCCGCCGAGAGCGCCGCCGTGAAGAGCGTGAAGTTCGCACTGCCCGGCGCCGCCGCCGACGCCGGTCTGTCCTTCGCCTGGAAGTACGGCGAGGTGGCCCTGCGCGGCGCGGGTGAGCCGGACGCGTCGGTGACGCCGCTCCAGCGGGCGGGCGACTGACGGGAAGCCGCGTTTCGGCTCGGGCGAAGCGTGCGGGGGACGGCCGGTGGGACCGTCCCCCGCACAAAGGCGCCGTGGTGCGTCGGGCGCTGTGCTTCGTCAGGCGCTGTGGTGCGTCGGGCGCTGTGGTGCGTCAGCGTCCGAAGGTGTTGCCGAACTGCGCCTGCCCGAACTCGCCCGCCCAGTGGGACTCCACACAGCCGTTGCCGTAGAAGGCGTGGCCGCCGCCCGCGCCCGCGATCTGGCCGCAGGCCCGGAAGTCGCCCTCGTTGCGGTGGCCGTCGTGGTCGGTGGCGAGGGCCGAGCCGGCACTGCCCAGGATCGCGGCGGCCGCGAAGACGCCGGCAAGGATGGTACGCATACGCATGGTTGCTCCCGATGGAGAGGTGTGGAGAGGTGTACGGACGCATGAGCGGGATGTCCGGCCGCGCGATCGCACGCCCTCACCGCCCTTGCACTCAGGATCATGGCGGGCGGTTCCGTCGACACGCACAAATGACCCAAACGTGGGCCCGTCGGGCACGTGGCTCGGGCGGCTCGGGCGACCGAGTCAGGGGCGGCGCAGTGGCGGACGTGCCCTCACCTGGGCGCGGTCGGCCGCGGCGGAGCCCTCCTCCCAGCCGGCCGCGTCGTTCACCCCGCGCATCCTGGTCGTGACGGTGTCGGGGAACATGCGCTCCGCCTCGTCCGTGACCGCGGCGTCGCGCGCCGCGAGGACCGGCAGCAGCTCCCCCTCCGTGGCGGCCGCCTCCCCGTCGTCCGTGGCGGAGGAGGTGGCGGTGGCCTGGCCCTCGGCGACGTCGGCCGCGTCGGCGAGCCGATCGCCGATGCGATGCGCGTACGCGGCGAGGAATGACTGCCGGAAGGACTTCGTACGCTTCCTGCCGCCCGCGCGCTGGGCCGCCTCCGCCTTCGTCATCGCGGCCGTAGCCTGCACGAGGAGCGAGGTGTAGAGGAGTTCGACCGCCTCCAGGTCGGGCTCGAAGCCGACGACGGTGGAGAAGCCGAACCCCTCGTTCCACACCGCACGGCAGCGGTTCGCCCCGGCCACCGCGGCGAGGAGGACCGCCTTGGCGGTCTCGTACGGCGCGTCGACGCCGATGCGGCAGGCACCGGGCGCGTCCTTGGACTGCGTGCGGGACGCGAGCAGCGCCTCGTCGATGCTGTGCCGCGCCATCAGCTCCTGGGCCTTGGCGCTCAGCGCCTCCGCCTCCTCCGGGAAACCGGTCGCCTCCGCCTTGGCGAGGAGGGCGCGGATACGGGTGAGCATGCGGGCGGCCGGGGTTCCGCGCGGGACGGCGGCTCCCGCGGACGCGCGGGGAGCACGGGATGCGCCGGGTACGCCGGATATGTGCGCGTCCAGCGGTTCCAGGGAGGGCAGGCGCAGCAGCAGGCGGTACAGCTCCAGGGCGGCGGTCGCGTACGAGAAGCGGTCCGTGCGGGGCGCTCCCGGCCCGGTGTCGGACCCGTCCGGCCCGTTCGTCGCGTGCAGTTCGTCGAGTTGTGCCGCCCAGCGTGGGCCCCGGGGGGCGCGGTCCCGGCCGGCCTCGGCGAGGACCAGCTCCGTCACGAGGCGTTCGTGCACGTCGTCCAGCTCGCGCCGCACGATCCGTACGACATCG
Organism: Streptomyces sp. CWNU-52B; assembly: GCF_047444975.1. Taxonomy (NCBI): domain Bacteria; kingdom Bacillati; phylum Actinomycetota; class Actinomycetes; order Kitasatosporales; family Streptomycetaceae; genus Streptomyces; species Streptomyces sp. CWNU-52B. Next base: position 88,456 of record NZ_JBLFJV010000007.1, read on the forward strand.
GCGGGCTGCCAGCCGCGCCGCCAGGCCGCCGCGACGAACTCCTCGCCGCGGCGCGCGAGTTCGGCGTCGGAGGCGGGGTCGGCGGCGAGCAGGGAGGCGCCGGTGTCGAGGGCCGCGTCGGAGTCGGCGTAGAGGGCGGCTGCGAAGGCGCGCTCCACCGTGGTGGACGTACTACTCATGCGTCGATCGTGTCATGGGCGGGGGCCTGTCCTGGGCGCCCGAACAAGGTGTCAACGCGAGGTTGACACCCCCACACTGTCAACCTACGGTTGACACATGACCACGAATCCACGAGCCACCACCTCCGTACGCCTCGACGACCTCATCGAGGCCATCAAGAAGGTCCACGAAGACGCCCTCGACCAGCTCCAGGACGCGGTGATCGCCGCGGACCACCTCGGCGACGTGGCCGATCACCTGATCGGGCACTTCGTGGACCAGGCCCGGCGCTCGGGCGCGTCCTGGACCGACATCGGCAGGAGCATGGGGGTCACCCGGCAGGCGGCCCAGAAGCGGTTCGTACCGAAGGCCGAGTCGGACCTCGACCCGAGCCAGGGCTTCAGCCGCTACACACCACGGGCCAGGAACGTGGTGATCGCCTCCCAGAACGAGGCCAAGAACGCGGGCAACGACATGATCCGCACCGAGCACCTGGTCCTCGGCCTGATCGCCGACCCGGCGGGGCTCGGGGCGCAGGCGGTCACCGCACAGGGCGTCACCCTGGACGCGGTGCGCGAGGCCGCGACCGCCGCCCTGCCGCCGCGCGCCGCGGACGTGCCCGCGCTCATCCCCTTCGACAGCAACGCCAAGAAATCCCTCGAACTCACCTTCCGCGAGGCCCTGCGCCTGGGCCACAACTACATCGGTACGGAGCACCTCCTGCTCGCCCTGCTGGAGCACGAGGCCGGCGCGGGCCTCCTCAGCGGGCTCGGCGTCGACAAGACGGCGGCCGAGGCGAACATCGCGAAGGCGCTGGAGAAGGTACGGGAGTCCCTCCAGGAGGACTGAGGAACTGGCGGGACGGGCGGGACTGAGGAGCCGGCAGGGCCGCCCTGAACACGCGTTTCGGGACCGTTGTCAGACCCTCCTGCGAGACTCGGAATCATGACCGACCGGTGGGCCCTCGCGCCGGCCGAGGACGGCGGCGCCGAGCTCGCCCCCCTCGGCCCCGACGGGCTGCCCGCCGGACCGCTCCTGCGGGAGCCGGACCTCGCCGAGTCGGTCCGCTCCCGGCCGGACGTCACCCGCTGGGTGTGGCGGGCGACGGCGGAGGTCTACCCACGGCTGCGCGCCGAGGGCGTCCGCGTGGAGCGGTGTTACGACCTGGAGGCGGCCGAGACCCTCCTGCTCGGCCACGAGGGGCGGCTCGGCGAGCCCCGTTCCGCCGCCGCGGCCCTGGCGAGGCTGCGCGGCGGCCCCGTACCGCCCGATCCCCCGCACCGCTCGGCCGAGCCCGGCTCGCAGTCCTCCCTCTTCGAGCCGCGCCCCGTCCACGTACCGCTGGCCCAGCTCATCGAGGTGTACGAGCACCAGCAGCGAAGACACGACGCGACCGCGCACCCCGAGCGGATGCGGCTGCTCACCGCCTCCGAGTCGGCGGGCATGCTCGTGGCCGCCGAGATGAACGAGACCGGGCTGCCGTGGAGCACGGACGTGCACCGCGAGGTCCTGCACGACCTGCTCGGCGAGCGGTACACGGGCGGCGGTGAGCCACGGCGGCTCGCCGAGCTGACGGAGGAGGTGTCGGCCGCGTTCGGGCGCCGGGTGCGGCCCGATCTGCCCGCGGACGTCGTCAAGGCCTTCGCGCAGGCCGGGATCAAGGTGAGGTCCACGCGCCGCTGGGAGATCGAGACCATCGACCACCCGGCCGTGAAGCCGCTGATCGAGTACAAGAAGCTGTACCGGATCTGGGTCGCCCACGGCTGGTCGTGGCTCCAGGACTGGGTGCGGGACGGGCGGTTCAGACCGGAGTACCAGGCGGGCGGCACCGTCACCGGCCGCTGGGTGACCAACGGCGGCGGCGCGCTGCAGATCCCCAAGGTCATACGCAGGGCCGCGGTCGCCGACCCCGGCTGGCGGCTCGTCGTGGCGGACGCCGACCAGATGGAGCCGCGCGTCCTGGCCGCGATCTCCCGCGACCCCGGCCTGATGGAGGTGGCGGGACGGGAGAGCGACCTCTACCAGGCCGTCTCCGACCGGGCCTTCTCCGGCGACCGCGCGCAGGCGAAGCTCGCCGTCCTCGGCGCGATCTACGGCCAGACGTCCGGCGACGGCCTCAAGAACCTCGCGCTGCTGCGCCGCCGCTTCCCCAGGGCCGTGGCGTACGTGGACGACGCGGCGCGGGCGGGCGAGGAGGGCCGGCTCGTACGGACCTGGCTGGGCCGCACCTGCCCACCGGCGGCCGGGTCCGAGTCCGCCGGGGAGGAGGCGGGGATCCCGGACAGCGAGGAGACGGGTGGCCGGGTGGAAGGGGAAGGGGAAGGGGACAGGGAAGGCGCCGGTGCCGCCCAGGACTGGGTGCCGGGGTACGCGTCGAGCAACTCCCGCGCCCGGGGCCGCTTCGCGCGAAACTTCGTGGTGCAGGGCAGCGCCGCCGACTGGACCCTTCTCGTCCTCGCCGGGCTCCGCCGGACCTGCCGGGACATGGCTGCCGAACTGGTCTTCTTCCAGCACGACGAGGTGATGGTGCACTGCCCGGCGGAGGAGGCCGACCGGGTGGTCGAGGCGATCAGGGAGGCGGCGGAGCTGGCGGGACGGCTGACGTTCGGGGAGACGCCGGTGCGGTTCCCGTTCACGACGGCGGTGGTGGAGTGCTACGCGGACGCGAAGTGACCGGTCCCACGGCCCCCCTCCGTCACCGGATCACCCGTGCCGCGCGGCACTCTCGCGGCCCCGGTGGCGGGTAGCGTGTCCCCGACCCGGCGACCGAGCGGGCGGAGCGGGTCGAGCGGACTGAACAGACCGAACGGGTCGCACGGACCACACGGATCGCACGGGCCACAGTGGCCACCGGGACCGAGGGGAAGGGGCCCACACCATGACCGTATCCATCTCCCTCATGCTGATGGCGGTCGTCGCCCTGACCGCCGCGGTCGCGGCCCCCCGCGTCCTGACCCGCGCCTCCTGGCCCGAGCGGGAACCCGTACTCGCGCTGTGGGTGTGGCAGTGTCTGGTCGCCACGGTCCTGCTGTGCTGTCTGGCATCGCTCCTGCTGAGCGCCTCCGCCGTCTTCCACACCGTGCGCGCCCATGTCTTCGCGCCCGCGCCGGCCTCCGTCACCGCGGCGTACGACCTGGCCGCCGCCCCGGCCTGGACCACCGCGCTGACACTCCTGCTGGCCGGCGGCGCCGCCTGGACCACGGCCATGCTCGCCCGCGAGGTGGTCGAGGCCCGCAGGCGCGGCCACCTGCGCCGCGAGCACCTGCGCGAACGCGCCCCCGAGCTGCCGCCGGGCCTGCCGGCCTCGCGCGGCCCGCTCCTCGTGCTGGAGGACGAGTACCCGGACGCCTGGTGGATGCCGGGCAGCCCGCCCCAGCTGGTCGTCACCACGGGCGCCCTGCACCGCCTCACCGCTCACCAGCTGGACGCCATCCAGGCCCATGAGCTCGGCCACGCGCGCGCCCACCACGACTGGCTGCTGCACCTCTCCCAGGCGCTGGCCGGCGGCTTCCCCGGCATCCCGGTCTTCAGCCACTTCCGCGACCAGACCCACCGCCTCGTCGAACTCTCCGCCGACGACACGGCATCGCGCCGCTGCGGGCACCGCACCACCGCGCTGGCCCTCATCGAGCTGAACCAGCACCGGGGCGTACTCTCCTGCGCCACCCCCAGGCCCCTGCTCCACCAGCGCGTGGAACGCCTCCTGGACCCCCCGCCCCGCCTCACCAGATCCCGCCGCACGGGCACGACGACGGCGGCGGCCCTGGCCCCGCTCGTGCCGTTGCTCATCGCTTTCGGGCCGGCGTTGGCGACGTTGGCGACTTAGCGGACGACGCTCACCTTGAATCGGTGCGGGGTGCGGGGTGCGGTCGGCCGGTTGGTCGGCTCGGTCGTGACAAAGTGACCCGGCGTGCCCGGCGGGCGAGCCGCCCGTGGTGTCACCATGTGGCCCATGCAGGCTGCGTACATCGATGACTTCGGGCCGCCGGAGACCATTCGCCACGGCGAACTGCCGCCTCCCGTGCCGGGGCCGGCGGATGTCCTGGTCGACACCCTCGCCGTCTCCGTCAACCCGGTGGACACCTTCGTCCGGGCCGGTACGTGGCGGACGCGGGTGACCTTCCCGTTCGTGATCGGCCGCGATCTCGTGGGCACGGTCGCCGCCGTGGGGCCCGGTGCGGCCGGGTTCTCCGTCGGCGACCGGGTCTGGTGCAACAGCCTCGGGCACGACGGCCGGCAGGGTGCCGCGGCCGAGCAGGCCGTGGTGCCGGCGGACCGTCTGTACCACCTGGCCGACGCGGTGCGGCCGACGGACGCGGTGGCCGTGTTCCATCCGGCGGCCACGGGGTATCTCGCGCTGTTCACCCACGGCCGGCTCCGGGCCGGCCAGACCGTCCTCGTCGCGGGCGCCGGCGGCAACGTGGGCGGCGCGATGGTCGTACTCGCCGCCGAAGCCGGTGCGCGGGTGCTCGCCACCGCCCGGCCCGAGGACGAGGAGCACTGTCTGCGGCTCGGTGCGACGGCGGTCGTCGACTACCGCGATCCCCGGCTCCGGGAGCGCGTCCGGGACCTGTCGCCGCACGGTGTCGACCTGATCGTCGACACCTCCGGGCACAACGACATGGAGACCGCGGTCGAGTTGCTGGCCTTCCGCGGCCGTGTCGTGCTCCTCGCCGGTCTCCGGTCACGGCCGGTGCTTCCGGTCGGCCCGCTCTACCTCAAGGACGGCTCCGTCACCGGCTTCGTCATCTCGCGCGCCACCACCGCCGAACTCGCCGACGCCGCACGCACCCTCAACCGGCTGCTGTCGACCGGGCTGCTGCGGGCCCGAGCGGTGGAGGAGCAGCCGCTGAGCACCGCGTCCGAGGCCCACGCCCGGCTGGAACGGGGCGAGTTGCACGGCAGACGGATCGTGCTGCTCCCGGACCGACTGACCTGAAGGCCGGTGTGTGACGCTCACCCGTCCACAGCGCGCGCCCTGAAGACGGGGTGCGTGAAGCTCGCACGTCCCAAGAGGCGCGTGTGCTGAAGGCCGCGCGCCTGAGGCCGCGCGCCCGGGACCGCGTGCCTGAACGAACCCACCGGGTCCGAGGCGGCCGGTCCCGGAGCAACAGGTCCGGGGAGGCGGGTCCCAGGCGCCGGATCCGGGGCGGCCCATCCAAGGTGGCCGACCCGAGGCGGCCGGTCCGAAGTGGTGGGTCCGAGGCGCCAGGTCCAGGGCGGCCGACCCCAGACGCCGGGTCCGAGACGGCCGATCCCGGAGCGACAGGTCCGGGGAGGCCGGCCCAGGCACCAGGTCCGAGGCGGCCGGTCCGAGGCCGCCGGTCCAAGACAGCCGGTCCGAAGTGGCGGTCAGAGGCGGCCGGTCCGGGGCAACAGGTCCAGGGAGGGCCGGCCCAGGCACCGGGTCCGGAGCAACAGGTCCGAGGCGGCCAGCCCGAAGTGGCAGGTCCGAGGCGCCGGATCCAAGGCGGCCGATCCGGGGCGGCCGATCCGGGGCGCCGGGTCCAGGGCGGCCAGGTCCGGAGGAACAAGTCCAGGGAGGCGGGTCCCAGGCGCCAGGTCCGGAGCGCCAGGTCCGGAGCGGCCGATCCGAGGTAGCCGGTTCAGCCCCAAGCAGCCGGTTCAGCCCGGGGCCCGCGGTGCGCCTCCCTCCCCCTTCCCTGCTCCTCCCCTGCTCCTCCCCCCAAGGCCGACTTGACGGACCCGGGTGACCGTCGTTGACCCGTTCCTGCTCCGCTGGTCACGCTCTCGACCATGACGCATACCGAAGCCGAGCAAGCCACGCTCTTCCGGATCAGTGCCCGGACCGAGGTCGCCGCCTCGGCGGCCGACGCGTACGCCGTCGTCAGCGATCTGCCGCGCTGCGGCGAGTGGAGCACCGAGTGCAGGGGCGGGACCTGGATCTCCGGGACGCCCTCGGCGGTGGGCGCGGTCTTCCGGGGGGAGAACCACCGCGCCGAGGACGTGGTCGCCTGGGCGCCCGTCGTGCGCGGCGAGTGGACCACCGAGGCGGAGGTCGTCACGGCCGAGCCCGGCCGCTCCTTCCGCTGGGCGATGCGCGACAGCGCCGGCCGGCGCCAGGAGAGCGTCTGGGGCTTCGACATCGAGGCCACCGACCACGGCTGCGCCGTGACGCACCACTTCCGGATGGGAGCGCCCACCGAAGGCATCCGCGGTATCACCGCCGGCATGGACGCCACGGAACGCCGGCGCTTCTTCAGCGACTGGTCGGCCAAGGTGAACGCCGACATGACCGCCACCGTCCACCGCGTCAAAGCGGTGATCGAGGCCGACTGACCAGCGGGACGCAGGACGCCCGTCCTGGAACCCGAGACCCCCGAGAACCCGAGTTCTCCGCAGCGACCGGCGAGAGGGTGCACACCATGCTGCTGCAGCGCATAGGAAACCGTGGAATCAGGCTGGGAACGCTCTTCGACCGCGCCGCGTCCCGGCATCCCGCGAACGTCATGATCTTCGACCACGACCTGGACGTGGCACCGGAACTCGGCCGCCGGGCCACCGTCGCGGAAATGGCGGACCTCGTCGCGGACCAGGCCTCCCGGCTGTGGGCGGCCGGGGTGCGCCCCGGTGAACGCGTCGTGATCCACAAGTCCGACAGCTTCGACATCACCCTGCTCGCCTGCGCGGTCGCCCGTACCGGCGCGGTACCGGTGCTGCTCTCCCCGCAGCTCGACGGCGGCACCGTGGCCGAGCTGGTGCGCCGGGCCGACCAGCCCCACCTCCTGACCGACGGGGCGAAGCTGGCGCAGGAGCTTCCCGACTCGGTCTTCGGCCTGGCCCGGAGCGTCCTGCTCACCTCAGGCCGGCACGAGCGCGCCGCCGAACTCGCGGGCTTCGCGGGGGCCCGGCGCGTCGACCCGGTCACCATGCCGCCCGACCACCCCACGTTGATCACGCACACCTCCGGGACGACCGGAGTGCCCAAGCTGGCGGTGCACACCGGGCGCACCCTGCAAGCGCGGTACCGCCCGCAGCGGCTGGCGATCGCGCCCGTGATCCGCAAGCGGGAGACCATCGCGATCCATGTCTCCTTCGTGCACTCCCGGCTGTTCACCGCGCTCGCCATCTCCCTGCTCAACGGCTTCCCGATCGTCGTGCTCAACGACTCGGACCCGGCGCGGGCCGCCGACCTCTTCGCGCGGCTGCGCCCCGGCATCCTCGAGGCCCACCCCAACGCGTTCATGCGCTGGGAGGAACTGGCCGACGACCCGCGCCACCCGCTCGGCAACGTGAAGCTGTTCAGCAGCACCTTCGACGCCATCCACCCGCGCACGGTCCACCGGCTGCTGCGCGCCTCCCGGCGCAGGGCACCGCTCTTCGGCCAGCTGTACGGGCAGAGCGAGGTGGGTCCCACCGTGGTGCGTGCCTTCACCGGGCGGCACCGGCCGGACGCGGACGGGCGGTGTGTCGGCGTGCCCTTCCCCGGGATGACCGACGTCCGGGTGGTCAGCCGCGACGGACAGCCGCCCTCGGAGCGGAACCCCGGTCACATCGAGGTGCGCAGCGACGGCCGGATCATCACGTACCTGGGTGAATCCGAGCGCTACGGACGGCAGTTGAACGACGGCTGGTGGCGCATGGGTGACGTGGGCTACCGGACCAGGTGGGGCTGCCTCCATCTGCTCGACCGCGAGGTGGACCTGATCCCGGGGTTCGGCAGCACGCTCGCGGCCGAGGACGCCCTGCTGGCGAGGCTCGGCCGGCTCTCCGAGGTGATCATCGTGCCGAACGGGGACGGTGCCGCCGTACCGGTGGTGTGCACCAAGGACGACGAGCCCGTGAGCCCGGAGGAGTGGCGCGGGGCCGTGGCCGGGCTGCCCCCGATGGCCGACCCGGTGCACTGGCGGCTGGCCGACCTGCCGCAGACCGCGACCACGAAGATCAAGCGGCTCGAACTGGCGAAGCTGCTGACAGCCACCGCCCAGTCCGAGTGATCGGACGGCCGGATGAGCGGACGGCCGAATGAGCGGACGGCCGAATGACCAGGGCCGTCGAAATGACCCGACACCCGACAGTCGAGTGGCCTGACGGCCGGACAGGGGCGGACATGGCGAGGATGATCATCGTCGGGGGCGGTATCGGCGGACTCGCCGCGGCCGTCGCCGTCGCCCGGCGCGGGCACCGCGCGGTCGTACTGGAACGCTCCGCCGACTTCGCCGAGATCGGCGCCGGGATCCAGCTGGCGCCCAACGGATTGCACGCGCTCGACCGGCTCGGTCTCGGCGAGGCCGTACGCGGCTGCGCGGTGCACATCGACGAACTGCGGTTCATGGACGGGGTGAGCGGCGAGCACGTGGTGAGCATGCCGCTCACCGGCGCCTACCGCCGCCGCTTCGGCAGTCCGTACGTCGTCGTCCACCGCGGCGAGCTGTACCGGCTGCTGCTGGACTCCTGCCGCCGCTCGGGCGCGATCGAGCTGCGTGCCCACAGCAGGGCCACCGGCTACCGCCAGGACGCCACCAGCGCGACCGTGCTCCTGGCGGACGGGACGCGGGTCACCGGCGACGCGGTGATCGGGGCCGACGGGATCCGGTCGGCGATCCGCGCCCAGCTCGTCGGCGACGGCGAACCCCGCGTGGCCGGCATCACCGTGTACCGGACGGTGGTCCCGATGGAGCGGGTCCCCGAGGAGCTCCGGTGGAACGCCGTGACCTGGTGGGCCGGTCCTGGCCGGCACTTCGTGCACTACGCGATCGCCGGCGGCCGGTACCTCAACCTCGCTCCGAGCATCGAGAACGGGGTCACCGAGGCCTTCGCCGGCGTACCCGTGGCGGCGCCCGAGGTGCTGGGCGCGTTCGCCGGTCTCGGTGCCACGGCCCGCCGGCTCCTGGCCCTGGGCGAGGAGTGGAAGTCGTGGTCGCTGGTCGACCGCGATCCGGTGGACCGCTGGACCGACGGCCGGGTGACGCTGCTCGGCGACGCCGCCCACCCGATGCTGCACTACGCCGCCCAGGGCGCCTGCCAGGCCCTGGAGGACGCCGTACTCCTCGGCGAGCTGCTCGACGTACCGCCGGACGCGGACGTCGGCGAGCGGTTCGAGAAGTACGCCGCCGAACGGCGGGAACGTACCGCCCGGTTGACGCTCGCCGCGCGGGCGAGCACCCGCCTGTGGCACCCCGCCGGGCCAGACGCGAAAGCGAGGAACGAGATGCTGTCGGCCATGTCCGCGACGGAACTCCACGATCACGTCGCGTGGATGCACGACGCCCACGGCGCCCACGCCGCCCGCGTAACCACTGAGACCCACGGAACCGACGGGACCGGTGAGGCACGCGGGACCCGCAGGACACTCGGTGCCCGGGGTGCGTGGACATGAGCGGCGGACATCTCGAAGTGTGCGTCGTCGGGGCCGGCCCCCGGGGACTGTGCGTCCTGGAGCGGCTGTGCGCCAACGAGCGCGCGGCACCGTCCCGCGCGTCGGTCACCGTGCACGTCGTCGACCCGGCCGCCCCGGGCGCCGGGGCCGTGTGGCGGACGGACCAGTCGCACCACCTGCTCACCAACACCGTGGCCTCGCAGATCACCGTGTACACCGACGCCGAGACCCGGATCGAGGGCCCGACGGAGCCGGGTCCGAGCCTGTACGAGTGGGCACGGGGCGTGGCCCGCCGGAGCGACCCCGACGAGGCCGGCGAGGAACTCCTCGGCGAGGCACGCGCGCTGGGCCCCGACTCCTATCCCACCCGCGCCCTGTACGGGCAGTACCTGCGGGTCTGCTTCCGGCGGGTGGTCGCCCACGCTCCGGAGCACGTCACCGTGCGGGTGCACCGCTCGCGGGCGGTGGCGATGGCGGACACCAGCGGTACGCCCGGTGGACCGCAGGGCATCCGGCTGGCGGACGGCACGCGGATCCACGGCCTGGACGCCGTGGTGCTGGCCCTGGGGCACCTCCCCGCGCAGTTGACGGCCCGCCAGGAACGGACCGCCAGCCTGGCCCGCATCCACCACCTCACCTATGTCACCCCGGCCAACCCGGCCGACGTCGACACGGAGTTCGCGGCGCCCGGCGAGCCGGTGCTGCTGCGCGGTCTTGGCCTGAACTTCTTCGACTACATGGCGCTGTTCACCGTCGGCCGCGAAGGCGTCTTCGAGCGGACCGGGGACGGTCCGGGCCGGCTGGTCTACCGGCCGTCGGGCCGGGAGCCGAAGCTGTACGCCAGTTCGCGTCGAGGAGTTCCGTACCACGCGCGCGGCGAGAACGAGAAGGGCGCGTTCGGCCGGCACACCCCGCGGCTGCTGACCCCACCGGTGATCGCACGGCTGCGCGGGCGGGCGGCGGCCGAGGACGGCGAGCGCGTGCGCTTCGAGACGGACGTGTGGCCGCTGATCGCCGCGGAGGTGGAGAGCGTCTACTACGGGACGCTGCTGTCCTCGCGGGGAACCGACCCCGAGCCGTTCGTCTCGGCCTACCTGCCGGCGTCGCCGCCGCGGCGGGCGGCGCTCCTGGACGAGTACGGTGTCGGCCCCGGCGTCCGCTGGGACTGGGACCGCCTGGCCCGGCCCTGGCTCGGCCGTGACTTCGCCGACCGCGCGGAGTTCCGCGCCTGGCTGCTGGAGTACCTGCGGCGGGACGTGCGGGAGGCGCGGGCCGGGAACGTGAGCAGCCCGCTGAAGGCCGCGCTGGACGTGCTGCGGGACCTGCGCAACGAGGTGCGGTCGGCCGTCGACCACGGCGGTCTGGAGGGCGGATCCCATCTCAACGAACTGGAGGGCTGGTACACGCCGCTCAACGCCTTCCTCTCCATCGGCCCGCCGGTCTCCCGGATCGAGGAGCTGACCGCGCTGATCGAGGCGGGCGTCCTGGAGCTCACCGGGCCCGGCACACAGGTGTGGATCGACACCGAGCAGCCGGCGTTCGTCGCCCGCTCGGCCCTCGTCCCCGGAGCGCCGGTGCTGTCCCGGCATCTGATCGAGGCCCGGCTGCCGCTGCCCGACGTGCGCCGCACCGCCGATCCCCTGCTGCGGCATCTGCTGCTCACCGAGCAGTGCCGCCCGTACCGCATCGACGGCGACTGCGGGGTCAGTCACGAGACCGGCGGCCTGGCCGTCACCGAGCGGCCGTGCCGGGTCGTCGACGGGCAGGGCCGCGCCCATCCGCGGCGGTTCGCCTACGGCGTCCCCACCGAGTCGGTGCACTGGGTGACGGCCGCCGGGGTCCGGCCCGGCGTCGACTCGGTGACGCTGGGGGACGGCGACGCGATCGCGCGCGCCGTGCTGTCCCTGGCCCCGGCACGGCGGGCCGTGGAGCGGCGCGTCGTGGCCGAGGACGCGCCTCTCACGGGAGTGATCGTATGACCGACGTACGCATCGAGTCCGCCGACCGCACCGAGGACACCGAGGACACCAACCCCGTCGACTCCGTCGGTTGCGTCGACTCCGGGCTGCTGTCCCCGGTCCGCGCGGGCACGCCCGCGGAGGCCGCGGTGTCCGACACCGCCTGGCTGCAGGCCGTGCTGGACGCCGAGGCCGCGCTGGCCAGGGCCCAGGCCCGGCTCGGCACGGTGCCCCGTACCGCGGCCGAGGCGATCACCCGGGCCGCCCGTGCCGACCGGTTCGAGCTGCGGGCGATCGCGGTCGGGGCGCGGGAGACCGCCAACCCCGTGGTCGGTGTGGTGCGGGCGCTCACCGACGCGGTCGGGGCGGTGGACCCGGCGGCGGCCGAGTACGTGCACCGGGGCTCCACCAGCCAGGACGTCTTCGACACGGGGATGATGCTGGTGGCGCGGCGCGCCCTGCGGCTGATCCTGCCGGACCTGGCGGAGACGGCCGCGGCGCTGGCGCGGCTGGCCGCCGAGCACCGGGACACGCCCATGGCGGGGCGGACCCTGGCCCTGCACGCGGTGCCGACGACGTTCGGCCTGAAGGCGGCGGGCTGGCGGCAGTTGGTCCTCGACGCCGCCCACCGGCTCGCCGTCGTGGACGCGACGCTGCCGGTGGCGCTCGGCGGCGCGGCGGGAACACTGGCCGGCTATCTGGCCTCGGCCGGGCTCACGGGGCCGGCGGCCGACGCGTATCCCGACCGGCTGGTCGAGGCCTTCGCCGAGGAGACCGGACTGGCCCAGCCGGTGCTGCCCTGGCACGCGCTGCGTTCGCCGGTGGCCGACCTCGGTGCGGCCCTGGCGTTCACCTGCGGTGCGCTGGGGAAGATCGCGGTCGATGTGCAGTCCCTGGCCAGGACCGAGGTCGCCGAGGTCGCCGAGCCGGGCGGGCCCGGCCGGGGCAGGTCCTCGGCCATGCCGCACAAGCGCAATCCGGTCCTGGCCACCCTGCTGCGCAGTGCGGCGCTCCAGGTGCCGCCCATGGCCGCCGGGCTGACGCAGTGCCTGGTCTCGGAGGACGAGCGTTCCGCGGGCGGCTGGCACGCGGAGTGGCTGCCGCTGCGCGAATGTCTCCGGCTGACCGGCGGTTCCGCCCATACGGCGGTGGAGCTGGCCCGTGGTCTGACGGTGAGTCCCCGACGGATGCGGGAGAACCTGGAGCTGACCGGTTCCCGGATCGTCGCCGAGCGCGTCGCCGCTGTCCTGGCCCCGCTGCGGGGCGTCGCGGAGGCCAGGCGCCTGCTCGACGACGCGTCCCGGGAGGCCGGGGAGACCGGCCGGCCGCTGGCGGAGGTCCTCGGCGCGGTGCCCGGTCTGGGGCTCGGCACCGCGGAACTGACGGCGCTGTGCGATCCGACCGGCTACACCGGCGCCGCGGGCACGCTCGTCGACCGAGCACTGCGCGCCGCCGCCCCTTCCCCACACACGCACCCCACACCGGGCAACCCACCGCCCCCGACAGCAGCGGGTCCCACAACCTGACCGCCGCGGCGCCCGACGCCCGACGCCCATGGTCCGACCGCCGCCGCAGGACGAGCGGCGGGGTCCGGTCAACACCGCGGATCAACACCGCGGGAGGAGCGACGGGGGACGAGCGACGGGATCCGACCGGCCCGGCCCGACCGACACGGCTGACCGACTCCGCACGACGACCGACGCGATCCGGCCGACGCCGCTGACCAACCCCACACGCCTAACGACACGGTGTCCGACAGCCCGGTCCGACCGGTGCCGCACGACGACCGGCGCAGTCCCGATCGGCTCCACGCGACGGTCGACGGGAACGGCCGGGCGGGTTCTCCACCCGGCCGGCCGTTCCGGTCCGTTCGTGGTGCCTCGTCCCCTCGCTCCCCGTTCTTCCCTCGCGTCACGCGTCACGCGTCACGCGTCGGCGACGTGGGTCAGCAGCTCCGCGAGGATCCGTACGCCGTCCCTGGTGAGCACCGACTCCGCGTGGAACTGCACGGAGGCGAAGTGCGGCCCGCGGAGTGCGTACACCTCGCCGGTCTCCCGGTCCCGGCTCAGCTCCACCTGTCCCACGCCCGCGCACTCGGTCTTGTCCTCGCTCCACCGGGCCTCGAACGTGTTGTAGAAGCCGACCGACTCGCGCGCCCCGAAGAGGTCGATCTCCCGCTGCGTGCCCTGGTTGGGAACGTCCCTGCGGAACAGGTCGAACCCCAGCCGGTCGCACAGCACCTGGTGGCTGAAGCACACGGCGAGGAAGGGCCGGCGCCCGGTCAGCAGCGTGTCGACGACCGCGCGCAGCCGGGCAGTCTTCGGCTCGGCGGCGGCCCGCGGATCACCGGGGCCCGGACCGAGGACCACGAAGTCGTGGTCCTCGCAGGAGTACGCCTCGTCGAACCTGCGCACCGTCACGGCCAGCCCCAGAGCGGCCAGTTGCTGGCCGAGCATCGCGGTGAAGGAGTCCTCCGCGTCGACGACCAGGACGTTCGCGCCGTCCAGGGCCGCGACCCTGGGCACCTGAAGACCGTACCCGTCGAGCCAGAAGCGGGCGATCGGCGCGTTGCGTTCGGCGAGCGCCGTACGGACGCGGGGATGGTCGGCGTACCGGAAGGACCGCCCGCCCTCCAGCGCGGCGAGCAGCCCGGCCGCCTTCGCCCTCGTCTCCGCCGCCTCGGCGACCGGGTCGGAGTGGCGCACGAGAGTCGCTCCGACCCCGATACCGAGCCGCCCGCCGCCGTCTATCTCGGCGGTGCGGATCAGGATGGCGGAGTCCAGCGTGTGCGCGTCCGCCTCGTCCCGGCCCATCAGCGCGAGGACGCCGCTGTAGTAGCCGCGGCCCTCCGGCTCGTACCGCTCGATCACCCGGCAGGCGCTCTCCAGGGGGCTCCCGGTGACCGTGGGGGCGAGGAGCGTCTCGCGCAGGATCTCCCGCGGGTCACGGTCGCTGCGTCCCTCGATGAGGTACTCGGTGTGCGCCAGGCGCGTCATCTCCTTCAGGTAGGGGCCCACCACCCGGCCGCCACCCTCGCAGATGCGCGCCATCATCTTCAGTTCCTCGTCGAGGACCATGTACAGCTCGTCGGTCTCCTTCTGGTCCGCGAGGAACTCCAGCACCCCGGGCAGCGCGGGCCCGCTGGGCGGATAGCGGTAGGTCCCGCTGATCGGGTTCATCACGGCTGTGCCGCCGTCGAGGCTCACATGCCGTTCCGGTGAGGCGCCGACGAGCGTACGCGTGCCGGTGTGCACCAAGTAGGTCCAGTACGCGCCGGACTCGGTCTCCAGCAGGCTGCGGAAGAAGGACAGCGCGCTGCCCAGCGTGTAGTCCCGGATCTGGGCCCGGTACGTACGCCGGATGACGAAGTTCGCGCCCTGCCCGGTGCCGATCTCGTGCGCGAGCACGTCGCGCACCGTGGCGGTGTACGTCCGGTCGTCCGGTACGAAGCGGCCGTCCACCAGTTCCGTGGGCACCCGGGGCAGCCGGGGCAGCGCCTCGGCGAGCGGCAGCGTGTCCTGTTCGGCCACGCGCAGCGCGAGCAGCGGGGTGCCGTCGTCGACGCCTGCGTACCCGCGCTCACGGATCTGCCGGTACGGCACCAGGGCCAGGACGTCGTGCCGGGCACCGGTGCCGGGCCGGGCGCCGGTCCCGGGCCGGGCGCCGCCGCCCGCGGACCGCTCCGGGAGCGGGATCGCGGCGAGTTCGGGCCAGGCGTCGACCTCGCCGACCAGCACGTCGAGCCGGTCCCCGCCGCCCGCCGTCGAACGGTGGATCAGCGCGAAGGGCGGTGCCTGCGCCGCCAGCACCCTGTCCAGGAGGTCGGGGGTCACGCGAGGACCTCCTCGACCGTGGTGACGACGGCGCAGGAGCGCGCCGCGTGGTCGAGGGCCGTCCGGTGGCGCGCGGCCGAGAAGTCGGCGACGGCGTCGCCCACCAGGAACGTCTCGATGTCGTTGCTGAACGCGTCGACGGCGGTCGTCAGGACGCCCAGGTGGGCGTAGACCCCGCAGAGGATCAGCTGGTCGCGTCCGCCGGCGCGCATCCGTTCCAGCAGCCCCGAGCGGAAGAACGCGCTGTAGCGCCACTTGGTGAACACCCAGTCGTCGGGGCCGGGCGCCAGCTCCTCCGTGACGGCCCGGTGCCCGGAGTCCCCCGTCATGCCGGAGCCCCAGAAGTCCTTCAGGAGCCCGCGGTCGGCGTCGCTCATGTCGCCGGGCTGCGCGGTGTACGCGACGGGCACGCCGAGCGCGGCACAGTTCTCGCGCAGCCGGGCGATGTTGTGCACCAGCGGCCGCCTGAGGAGCGGGGGCAGCGCGCGGAGGAAGTAGTTCTGCATGTCGTGCACGAGCAGCACCGCGCGCTCCGGCTCGGCGTGCCAGGGCGCGACGGCTCCGGGCAGCTCGCCGGCGCCCGGCAGTTCGTAGGGTTCGATGAGGGGTAGGCCGGTCATGGGAGTCCTGCCTTTCGAGGCGTGGGCCGTACACGGTCTGTCCGGCGCGGTCTGTCCGGCACGGGTGTCCTGCTCGGTCAGTTCTGCGCGGTCTGTCCTGCGCCGTCTGTCCTGTCGGCCTACACGCCGAGCGTGGCGCCGCCGTCGACCGTGAGGCTGTGCAGGGTGATGTGCGCGGCCCGGTCGGAGAGCAGGAAGACGACGGCGTCGGCGATGTCGTCGGGCCGGGCCAGTTTCCGGAGCGGGATCCCCACGCGGTATTCCTCGGGCGCGCCGTCGAGGGTGCCGCGCGGTCCGCTCTCGTCGTGCCACATCGAGGTGAGCATCGGGGTGTCGGTGGAGCCGGGAGCCACCAGGTTGCAGCGGATCCCGTACTCGGCGACCTCCAGTCCGAGGCACTTGGTGAACATCGTGGCGGCGGCCTTCGACGCCGCGTAGGCGGCCATGTGTGTGCGCGCCGTGCCGGCCGCGTTGGACGCGACCGTGACGACGGCGCCCCTGCGGCGCGGCACCATCCGGTTGACGACCGCCTGCGACATCGCGAAGACGCCGGTGGCGTTGACCGCGAGGGTGCTGTCCCAGTCGTCGGCGGACAGCAGGCGGGCCTCGCCCAGGCGGAGCACACCGGCGGTGTTGACGAGGTGGTCCAACGGCCCGAGGCGCTGTTCGACGCGGTCGACCACGCGGTCGACCTCGGTCCGGTCGGTGACGTCGGCGGGGAAGGCCTCTGCGGTGAGTCCGTCGGCGGCCAGTTTGCGCACCATCCGGAGCAACGCGTCGGCGTTCCGGTCCACCGCGGCGACCTTCGTGCCGTGCTCGGCGAGCGCCCGGACCACCGCGCCGCCGATCCCGCCCGCTGCTCCGGTGACCAGAGCGATCTTGCCCTCCATGTGCCTCCTCCTTCACTCGGTTCCTTCACTCGGTCCTTCGTCCGGCCCCTCGCGCCGTTCCTCCGCGCCGTTCCTTCGCCCAAGAGGTCGCCGGCTCACCCCGGGGCCAGGTGTCACGCGCCCCAGGTGTCACGCGCCCCAGGCCGCGACGACGGACACCGCCTGATCCGGGCGGAGCCGCGGGTCGCAGAGGCTGGTGTACGTCTCACGCACCTGGTCGGCGGCGGAGGCGGCGGCGGACGGATTCGGGGCGCACTCGGTCACGTCGTCCGGCGTGGTCTCCAGGTGCAGACCGCCGGCGACCCCGCCGGACGCCCGGACCGCGGCCCGGAAGTCCCGCACCTCCTGGGTGATCCACTCCACGTAACGGGTCTTGCGTCCGTCCGCGGTGGTGACGGTGTTGGCGTGCATCGGGTCGCACAGCCAGATGACGGGGTGCCCGGCGGCGCGCACCGCCGACACCAGCGGCGGCAGCCGGCGCGCGGCGAGCTGGGCGCCCATCCGGGCGATCAGGGTGAGCCTGCCCGGCTCCCGGCCGGGGTCCAACCGCTCGCACAGCGCGAGCAGTTCACCGACGGTCATGCCCGGCCCCGCCTTGCAGGCGACCGGGTTGGCCACCGCGGAGAGCAGGGCCACGTGGGCCCCGTCGACCTGCCGGGTGCGGTCGCCGATCCACGGCCAGTGCGTGGAGGCCAGGTACGGCGTGCCCGCGGGATCCCGCCGCACCAGGGGGAGTTCGTAGTCCAGTACGAGCGCCTCGTGGCTGGTCCATACCGGCGGCCCGGCCGATGGCCCGGCCCACGGCCCTGCCGACGGCTCGGCCCGGCCGCGGCGCCCGCCGAGGTGGCGCAGGACGTCGCCGGACGCCCGGTAGCACGTCACCATGCGCTGCGGATCGGGCCGCCTGGCCAGCGGGTCCGGCTCGGGGCTGTTGACCATGTGCCCTCGGTAGACGGGGAGTTCGACGTCGCCGACCCATTCCGTGGGCTTGGACCGCGGCTTGCCGAACTGCCCCGCCATCCGTCCGACGCGGACCACCGGACGACGGGTGGCCGCCGTCAGCTCGGCCGCGAGCGCGTCGAGCAGGCCCGTTCTGCGGGCGACATGGTCCGCGGTGCACTCCGCCGGGTCCTCCGCGCAGTCGCCCGCCTGCACCACATGGGCGGCACCGGAGGCCACGGAGGCCAGGGCCGAGCGCAGTGCGCGTACGTCCTCGGATCCGACGAGTGCCGGAGCGCGCAGGAGCCGCCGCCGTACCCGTCGCAGCTCCTCCTCGTCGTCCCACCGCGGCTGTTGGCAGGCCGGCTTCGATCCGAGTTCGAGCACGGGGTTGTCCACTGATCTCTCCTGTGGGGATGACCGGGTGCGCAGATGGGTCACGCGGATGGGTCGCGCGGATGGGTGAGGGGAGGCAGCGGCGCGGAGCTCCGCGGGGGTGTCCGGCAGGAGCGCGGGCACAGCCCCCGCTCCTGCCGCCCTGCTCCGGCCGTCCCGCTCCGGCCGCCGTGTGCGGTCGCGGAGCGGGACGGCCGCGCCCCCTGGTGCGGAACCGGGTGATCGGTCGCCGCCGCGTCGTCCGGCGCCCGGACAGCCGTCAAGACGTACGAGACGTGCGAGACGTGCGAGACGTACGAGACGCCTCGACAGCCGTCCGGTGGAGAACCGGTCCTGCGATGAGACCGATCCTGTGGTGCGGGGCAGGAGCCCGACAACACGCGGCTCGGCACTTCGTCAGGTGCCGTGCCGCGCCCCCGCCGCCTCCTGCCAGTCCGTGACATCCGCCGAGGCGAGCACGGACACCGCGTGCGCGGCCGACGCCAGGGTCATGTGCCGGTGCCAGCCCTCGAACGACCGGCCCACGTAGTCCTCGATGCCCACGGTCTTGGACACCTGCGCGTAGTCGTGCTCGACGCGGTCCAGCAGTGTGCACAGCGCGAGCAGGGCGGCCGGCTGCGCACGTGTCAGGTCGGTGACCCACAGCTGCGGGGCGTCCTGCTGCCTGCTCGACTCGGACAGGGCGATCAGCGTCAGGGGCCGTGCCGCTCCCGACCGCCGCATGCTCGGCCTCGCCGAGCCCAGGCGCACGGTCACGGTCGCCAGCTGTCCCGTCCGCAGACCGCCGCCGGGGCCGGGCCGGAGCCAACGGACGGGGCGCCGGGAGCCGTTGCAGGCCCGCGCGGCCTCCCACGCCTGCATCCTCGTGGACCCCTGGTACCCGGTCAGCGCCGGGTCGGTGACGACGAGCGGAAGCGATTCGTCGATGCGCGACATCAAGGGGATGCCCCGCCTGCCCAGCCGGTTCACGATCGCGGGCACGTCCATGGCCCGTGCGTCCAGCACCACCGGGCGTACCGGCATCGCCCACTTCGTCATCATCTCGACGCAGAGTTTGGCGGCCCTGTCGGTCACGGGCTCCACCTCGGCGCTGTCCGGGATGGACGCCCGGCTCCGGCGCGATCCGTCGTCGATCCAGACCCGCGGCAGATGGAGGTCCCAGTCCACCGGGCTGCTCCGCCTGCCGGAGGCGGCCCAGACGCTGACCGCCTGCTGGGCGTTGAGCACCCGGCCCTCGGCCGGTACGAAGCGGCGGTCGACACCGACGGAGTGCTGGCCGGCCTTGCGGATCACCGTGTTCTGCACCACCCAGGCCTCCACGGGAAGCCGCGGTACCAGATACCGGGTCAGGGCCTGGCGCACCGGCATCCAGTCCCAGGTGGACTCGCTGATGAAATGGTGCAGGCTCTGGTCTACCGCTCGCCCTCCGATGAGATTCGCGATATTCCTGATGGATTTGCGCCCGGTGACCTTCAGCAGCCCTTTTACGTACGTCACGCCTTTCTTGCGCTGGTCGGCTCTGGGCAGGGACGCGAAAAGGGACGTCGACATTTCCTGGAGTAAATCATCACTTACGCCTTCGTCGGGCGAGCGACTTACTCCCCTTATTCCACTGTGAACGGTGACCAGCGGCAATGGCACTGCAGTACCCCCGTACATACGACTCTCGTCAGGCAGATGGCGCCCTCGAATGGATCGTGCAGTTTCCCCGTGCACCTTGGCGACACGCGCGTACCGGGGGCGGCTCTCCGTGACCTCCGCCGGGCGCAGGGCGTTGCGATCTTCCGGCGGAAGCTGATCACGCCATGCGGACGAGCCCGAATCGCGGCACCACGTGTCCGAGCCCGCCCCCTTCCTGCGGTTGCCATAAAGCTGCCAAAGCAGATGTGATTTTATGGGCCCGTGCGGCGTTCCTCCACGGTGAGGATTGACATCTGTCACCTCGCTCACCGAAGAGGCACAACGCACCGTCGGGAACTCGTCGGCACCACCGGACATGACGGACTGTTACCGGCCCGATTGACAGCGATCTCACGGGTGGCCTCACCCTCATGGGCATGGACATCACCGGGAAAAGAAAAGCGGAATCACCGGAACCGGCGGACGGCAATTCCGGTCGTCCAGGGCCGACGGAGCAGGCCGACGATCAACTCGGCCCCGCGGAATACAGCTTTCCGACCGGCCTGACGACGCCCCAGGCATTCGACACCTACACCCTGGCCGGACCATTGCTCTGGGACGCGGACGGCGACCTGGACCCATGGGCCGACGACCTGCCGCCGTCCTCACCAGCGTCCTCACCGCCGTCGTCACCGTCACCGTCACCGTCACCGTCATCGGCGCCGTCACCGTCGTCGGCGCAGGCCCAGTCGCAGACGCAGGCACCGCCTCAGCGAGAGCCGTGAATCAGCGACGGTCGCTGGACGTCACGTACACGGTGTCGCGCACCGGGCCGCACCGCACCGTCCGGCGGAGGAGCAGATGGGCGAGATCACCGCGGGACGTCCAGGCGCCGGGCAGGGCGTGCGGGGAGGTCCGGTAGTCGGTGGGGCTCACGCCGATCAGACGGCCGGCCCTGACGAGGGTCCAGTCCAGCGCGCTGCCCCGGACGATGTCCTCCATGCGCCCCATGTCCCTGTGCACACCGAGCATCCGCGCCTGGAAGACGCGGCGCCGCACCTCCCGGCGCCACAGCGCCCGCCCCGGGCCCGACCCCGACCCCGCGCCCGGGTCGAGCCCCGCGGAGCTGACGCACACCAGACGCCGCGTCCCGTGACCGGCCATCGACCTGACGATATGGGCCGTGCCCTCCGAGTAGACCGTGACGGGTCTCCTGGTCGGGGGCACGCCGATGACCGAGATCACCGCGTCATGGCCCGCCACGACCCAGTCCACCGCTTCGGCGTCCCGTACGTCGACCTCGGCCACCTGCAACCCCCGGTCGTAGAACGGGAACTCCCGAGGCCGCCGGGCGATGGCCGTGACCGAGTGCCCCGCCGCGACGGCCATGGCGGCGACCAGACGCCCCGTGGCACCGTTGGCGCCGAACACCACGAGCTTCAAGAGACCTCCCGCTCGAACCATGTTCCAGTACCCGTACGACGTTCGGTGCGATAGATCAACGTACTACCCTGGTCGGGCAGTTGAGCATGAGAGCCGGAGAGGCTGGTGGCACCGTCGTGAACAAGCCACGGGGGAACGATTCGGCGGACCCGGACCCGGACCCGGACCCGGGCCTGGACTCGCACTCGGCCCCGGACTCGGACTCGGACTCGGACTCGGCGCACAGCGTCTGGCTGCGCCCGCCGGTTCCGCCCGCGGTACCGCCGCTGACCCTGGAGCGCATCACCGAGGGGGCGGTCGCGCTGCTGGACGAGGAGGGCATGGACCGGCTGACCATGCGTCATCTCGCGGAGCGGCTCGGCGTCGGCACCACCACGCTCTACTGGCACATCAAGACCAAGGCCGACGTGATCGACCTGGCGATCGACGCCATCTTCGGCGAGACCCCGCTGCCCGACGGGGACTCCGGTGACTGGCGCGAGAACATCGTCACCCTCCTTTCGGACTGCCGGGCCACGCTCCTGCGGCACCCTTGGTCGGCCGCCCTGCCCCTGCGTCAACGGCCCTCGATCGGACCGAACTTCCTCGCCTGGATGGAGTTCCTGCAAGCCTGCCTGGTACGTGTCGGCTTCCGGGGCCAGGCGGCCACGGCGGCGTGCTGGCTGCTGTACAGCCACCTCCAGGGGTCCACCGCCAGCCAGTCCAGCCTGCGCTGGTCCGACTCCGAACGCACGGCGGCACAACAGCAGTTGCACCACCACCGGGACACCTATCCGACGCTGGCGGCGCACGACTACCTGCTCGACGACGACTGGGAGCAGAACTTCCACCTGGGACTGCGGTACGCGCTCGACGGCCTCCAGGCCCAGATCGACCTCCGCCGGCGACCCGTCACATGACACGCCGACGACCGGTCACCTGACAGACCCTCGGAGTTCCGGTGGACCGCGCGGGCGCGCGCCCACTGTCCTGATGTCTGTGATCCGTCGCATCCGGCCGACCGTCCCGTACGGCGTCGGGCCGGTGCGTGACGGAGGCGCCGGACGGCGCCGAACAGACGGCACACCGACACCGGAGCCGGGATCCGACCCGTTCCCGTCGTGTCCGGCCCGGAGCGGGTGGCCGTACCCATCAGGACGACAGGGGAGCAGACCATGATCACATGTGGTGCGGTCACCGGAGGCCCCGGAATCCTCGGCACGGGCTCCTACGTGCCGAGCCGGGTCATCGACAACAAGGACATCAGCGACCTGGTCGGGGTGTCGGAGGAAGCCATCTGGCGCAAGACGGCGATCCGCGAGCGGCGCTGGGCCAAGCCCGAGGAGGCGACGTCGGATCTCGCCGTCGCCGCCGCCAGGGCCGCTCTCGAACAGGCCGGCCTCAGCGCCTCCGAGCTGTCCGTCGTCATCGTGGCGACCTCCACGCCCGACCACCCGCAGCCACCGACCGCGAGTGTCGTGGCGGACGAACTCGGCGCGGGCCACGGCACCGCGGCCTTCGACGTCAACACGGTGTGCAGCGGCTTCACCTACGCCCTGCCGGTCGCCGAACGGCTCCTGGCAGGCGCCGAACAGGGCTACGCGCTGGTCGTCGGCGCCGACGTCTACTCACGCATTCTGGACCTCGGCGACCCCCGCACCGCCCTGCTGTTCGGCGACGGCGCCGGCGCGGTCGTCCTGGGCCCGGGTGAGCGGCGCCGGCTGCGGTCCACCCGGCTGGCCGGCTTCGGCGCGACACGTGACCTCATCCAGGTCCGCGCGGGCGGCAGCCGCCTGCCGGCCACGGAGGAGACGCTACGGGCAGGGCTGCAGCACTTCTCGATGGACGGGCGGGGCGTGAGCGACTTCATCGAGACCGTGGTGGTCCCCGGCATCCGGGAGTTCCTCGCGGACAACGGGGTACGGCCCGACGAGCTCGCGCACTTCGTACCGCACCAGGCCAACGGAAGGATCCTGGAGACGGTCGCCGAGAGCCTGGGGATCCCGTCCGGGCGGATGGCCACCACGGTCACCCGGTACGGCAACACGGGTGCCGCGTCGGTGCCCATCACGCTGGACCACCTGAGCCGTTCGGGCGCAGTGGCCGAGGGCGATCTGCTGCTCCTCGCCGCGTTCGGCGGGGGCATGTCCATGGGGCTGACGCTGATCACCTGCTGAACGAACCGCCGCCCGGCTCCTCTTCGACCGCGACTGCGACTGCCACTGCGGCGGGGACGGGGAGCCGGGCGGCGGTGATCCGACGATGGACCGGGTGTGCGCGGTTGTCCGACGACGGAAACGGAGTCGGGAACGTAAGCGGAAACGTAGGCGGAAACAGAAACGGAAAAAGGCTGGGCACACGCAACGACCGGCCCGCTCGGGGCCGGTCGCTGTCCGTCGTCACGCGCTCTTCCGCTCGGCCTCTCGCCTCTCAGTCCGGCGACAGGTAGCAACGGGTAGCGACAGGTTCAGTCCATCGACAGGTGGGGGAACTTCCTGGCGAGGTCCTCCAGGCTGACGTACTTGATGGCCGACTCCGTCTGCCGGAGCCCGATCTGGTAGGCGGTGGCGACCTCCACGACACGCTGCGTCTGGTACTCGATCGCCCTGAGGTTGTCCTCGTGCACCTCGCTCGCCAGATGCCGGGAGATGCTGCACGTGCCGTACGGCGAACCGTTGTGCTCCGAGCCCAGGATCTCGACGCTCGATCCGTTCGGCACGATGAGCGAACCCCAGTGGCACAGCGAGTTGTGCAGGGCCAGGATCGCCGTCTGCTGGCCCGCGTGGGCGGCGGACCCCGAGGCGAACACGGTGACGGCCTTGTTCACCAGCATGCCCGGGATGGCGACCGGGCCGGAGTGGTCGATGAAGTTCAGGATCTGCGGGGCCGGCAGCCCGAAGTGGACCGGAGTGCCGATCATGATGGCGTCCGCCCAGACCAGATCGTCCAGGGTGGCGACGGGCAGGTCGGCGGTGGCGGCGCCGACCTCGTCGTACGCCTCCCTGTCGAGCACCATCGGGTCCGGGAGCTCGCCGACCTTGAACAGCTTCGGCTCGGCGCCCGCCTTCTCGGCGGCCTCGGCGGCGGCCGCCGCCAGCTGGAACACGTTGCCGCTCCGGGAATGGAAGATGATGGCTACCTTGATCATGGGCACTCCTCGCCACTCGTCTTTTCGGTCACCACGTCACGATCGATACGAGCGGCATCATGAGTTCCGGGAAACCGGTAAGCACAGCCGGGGGCCGCACAGTTCGTCAGGTCGCAAGAACTCCGGCACTCCGCGGACGACGACCTGACAGACTGGCCGGTGCCGGGTTGAGCGCGTTCCCGTGACACCGGTGTGCTGTCCCCATGGTGAATTCAACCGACCAGTCGACGGCCCTTCCGACAGACCTCGTGCGACTTCCCTCGGCATTCTCGGAGGCTTTCAACGCCGGCAATCTCGAAGTCCTGAAGATGCTTTTCGACCCGCACGCCATGCGCGTCCTGTCCCCCGGCAGATTCCAGGCCGGCGAGCAGCTCTGGGAGTCGAGCGACGAATCGCTCGCCCACCGGCTGCCCATCAGCCTGAAGGTGCGGCACGCCTACACGGTCGGTGACACGGCGCTGATGATCATCGACTACGTGCACGAGGGCCCCGGACCGGACGGCGAGCACGTCAGGATCGAGGGAACGGCCGCCGACGTCGCCCGGCGCGGCACCGACGGAGTCTGGCGCTGCCTGATCAGCAACCCCTCCGGCACGAGCAGGGACTGAGGACCGGGCATGCACGACAACACTCGGACACCCTCGGAGAACCCCCGGACACCCGCGGAGAACACCCGAGCACCCGCGGAGAACACCCGGCCCCCCGCGGGGGAACCCCAGCAACTCGCGGGGAAAACCCAGGCACTCGCCGGAGAGACCCGGACACCCGCCGGAAATGCACAGGCGCCCGTGGGAAAACCGTGGCTGCGCGCGATCGACGTGCACCACCACATCCTCCCGGACTTCTACCGCGACGAACTCCAGTCCCTGGGGATTCCGATCGTGCTGCCCGGCATCGACAAACCCACGTGGGATGTCGGATCCAGCCTGTCCATGATGGACCGCCATGGAATCCGGGCCGCCGTGGCGAGTGTCTGGCCGGGCGTTCCGACCTCCCTGGAGGCCAAACCGGCCGCGGAGTTCGCCCGCCGTGTCAATGAATACCTGGCCGGCCTGGTATCCGATCACCCGCACCGGTTCGGCGCGTACGCCGTGCTTCCCTTTCCCCACATGGACGCGGTGCTGGACGAGTTCACGTACGCCGTCGACGTGCTCGGCCTCGACGGGGTGGGCCTGCTCAGCAACTACGACGGCCTGTACGTCGGGGACCGCTCGATGGACCCGCTCTTCGCGGAATCGGCTCGGCGGCGCATGCCGCTGTTCGTGCATCCCACGGTGCCGGCCGGCGCCCGGCCGCTGCCGGAGCTGCCCGCGCCGTGGTACGAGTTCCCCTTCGAGACCGTCCGGGTGGCCGCCCAACTCCTCTGCAACCGGACGCTGGAGAACTTCCCGGAGCTGTCGGTGATCCTGCCGCACGGCGGGGGTGGTGTCCCCGCCCTCGCCGGACGGCTCGCCGCCGGGGCGCTCATCAGCCCGGCACTGGCCCGGCGGCTGCCCGCGGACCCGATGGACTCGCTGCGCCGGCTGTACGTCGACATCGCGATGACCGGCGACCCGCACTCCCTGGCGGCCCTGCGGTCGCTCATCCCGGCGAGCCGGATCCTCGTCGGCTCGGACTTCCCCCTCATGCCCGAGGCCGCGACGCTCGGCACCGGTCACCGCGTGCTGGCGCACGGGAGGTTCGACGCCGAGGAACGACTCCTTCTCGACCACCGAAACGCCGAGGGGCTCTTCCCGAGGCTCAGTGGAAAGGACGTGTGAGACATCGTGCTCGACGAACGGACCGTGTCCGCCTACCTGGACCGCATCTCCGCCGACGCGCCGAAGCGCCTCGACATCACCGCGCTGCGCCATCTCCACGAACGCCACGTGCTGTCGGTGCCGTTCGACAGTCTCGACTACCACTCCGGTGACGAGATCTACCTGGACGAGCGCGTCATCGACAAGATCGTGCACCAGCGCCGCGGCGGTGGGTGCTACGAGATCAACTCCGCGTTCTACCTGCTTCTCCAGGCGCTCGGCTTCGAGGTGACGGTGCATCAGGGCCGGATCCGCTTCGGCGACCGGGCCACTCCCCCGTACCACCACATGATGCTGACCGTCGCTCTCGACGGCGTCCGGTGGATCGCGGACGTCGGCTTCGGCAAGGGGAGCCGGCACCCCCTGCTCGTCGACTCCGACGACCTCTGGGACGAGGCGCACGGCGTGTTCTCCACCCGGCGGGTGGACCCCCGCAGCGTCGAGGTGGCACGGAACGGCGTACCCCAGTACCTGTTCTACGAGGAGCCCGCGGAACTGACCGATTTCGCCCAGACGATGTGGTGGTACCGGACCTTTCCGGGCTCCCCCTTCCTCCAGAACATCTTCTGTTCGCTGCCCTTGGAGAACGGCTGGGTCAGCCTGCGGGACGACCGGTTGACCGTCACCTCGGGCGAGGAGAGGACGACGGAGACGCTCGCGGACGACGACGCCGTCGTGGCCGCCTACCGGAAATGGTTCGGAATGAACCTGGACAAGCGGCCCGTGCCCAGTCCGCACACCACGAACGCGATCCGTTTCTCGTTCGAGCAAGACTGACGCATCCACTCCGCCCAAGGGACCTTCCATGCTGGACGCATCAACGACGGCCGCGTACCTGGAGCGCATCTCAGCCGCCCGACCGGACCGCCCCGACCTCGCCGCGCTGCGCCATCTCCACGAACGCCACGCGCTGTCCGTACCGTTCGAGAGCCTCGACTACCACCTGGGCAGGGAGGTCGAGTACACGGACGAGCACGTCATCGACAAGATCGTGCGCCAGGGCCGCGGCGGTGGCTGCGGCGAGATCAACATGTCGTTCTTCCTCCTGCTCCAGGCCCTGAGCTATCCGACGCGGCTGCACCACGGGCGGGTCTGGATCGGCGGCCGGCTCAACGCCCCGTACAACCACCTGGTGGTCACGGCGGAGGCCGAGGGCCGACGGTGGCTCGCCGACGTGGGGTTCGGCAAGGGCAGCAGGTACCCGCTGGCGCTGGACACCGCGGACGCACAGCCCGATCCGCACGGCGAGTTCGCCCTCCGTGCCGTGGACGACCGCTCCACCGACGTCCTGTGCGACGGGAAACCGCTGTACCGCTTCTACGACGACCCGGTGTCCCTCTCGGACTTCGACCAGGTCATCTGGTGGTACCGGACCAGTCCCGAGTCCCTGCTCCTGCAGAACATGTTCTGCCGGCTTCCCCTCGACGACGGCTGGGTCCTCCTGAAGGACGACGTGCTGACGGTCGCCAGGGGCACGGAGACGACGACCGAGAAACTCGCCGACGACGCCGCCGTCCTGGCCGCCTACGAGAACTGGTTCGGCATCAAGTTCGAGAAGAGGCCCACGCCCAGCCCCCATCGGAGCTCCTCCGTGCGCATGGCGTTCGAGGAGAAGTAGGTACCACGGCACCCCAACACCCGACACCCAACACCGCAGCGCCGGAGCCTCGGAGCACCTGAGCACCTGAGCCCCGGAGGAATGAGGAGGACGCATGCCCACCTGGGCACTCACCCCGGTCAGCCCGCGCAGTGTCGCCCTGGCACTGCCCCGACGGGTGGTCACCAACGAGGAGTTGTGCGCGTCGCTCGACACCACACCCGAGTGGATCGAGCAGCGGACCGGCATCAGGGAACGCCGCTTCCTCGAACCGCACGAGACCGTGGCCGACCTCGCGGTCGAGGCCGCGGAGAAGGCCCTGGCGGCGGCCGAGGTCCAGGCCGCGGGGATCGACGTACTCGTCGTGGCGTGCACGTCGCCCGACTGGGTCATGCCCTCGCTCGGCGTGACCATCGCCGCGCGCCTGGGCATCGCGACCCCGCGGATCGTCGACTTCACCCAGCACGCGTGCGCGTCCACCGTGTACGGCATGTACACGGCCGCGTCTCTCCTCCAGGAGCCGGGCCTGGAAACGGCGTTGATCGTCTGTGCCGAGCGCGGCTCCGGCGGCACCGATCCGCAGGACCGCGTCACACGCATCTTCTTCGGCGACGCCGCCGGGGCCACCGTGCTGCGCAAGTCGGACGGCCCTGACGGGCTGCTCAGTTACGACCTGGGCAACACCTATTCGGACGCCGTCCGGATGCCCGCGCCCTGGCGCCTGAACCAGGAGGTGCCGGGCTCTCCGACCGAGACACCGCGGACCCCGTATCTGCACATGGACGGCGCCGTGGTGCTGCGGGAGGCGATGACCCGGCTCCCGAAGTCCCTGAACGAGTCGCTGGCGTCGGCCGGCGTCACGGTCGACGAGGTGGGCGGCTTCGCCCTGCACCAGGCCAGCGCCAAACTCGTACGGCAGATCGGACGCATGGTCGGCGCCGACCCCGAACTCGTCCCCGTCACCGCGGACACGCTCGGCAACACCGCCTCGGTGTCGCCGCTGACGTCCCTCTGGCGGCTGGCCCACGAGGGCCACGCCCGGCGCTCGGACCTGCTCGTCATCGCGGCGATCGGAGCCGGCTTCCTCTTCGGCTCGCTCTGCTTCCGCCTCCCCGAGGACATCGTCGCCGCCGAGCTCTGACGGTGCCCGACGGCACGGAAAAGGTGACGGCGCCAGCGGACACCACTGGCGCCGTCCCCACCCCGACCGCCAGCCCGATCACGACTCACCCGCTCACCCGCTCACCCGCTCACTCGCTCGGAGGAACGGACCGCATGAAGTCCTTCGTACGACGCTGTGCCAGAGCAGCCTGGCGCACCCTGGTGGCCTACGGAGCCACGCAGACGGCCCTGCCCTTCCCCGCGGACCCCCTGTTCTCCAGCCCGCCGCCCGCAAACGGACCCGAACGACTGCTCCCCGACCAGCCGCTGACCGACCTCGAACGGTTCCTCACCCAGGAACTCGCGGGGCGGGGCAGGTCGGGCGCCTGAAGCGCACACCCCGCGCCCGGTCCCGCGTCCTCCCGGCAGCACCGACCAGCCGTCTCCGGCGCTACTTTCCGCCGCCGCTCCCGCTGCTGTTGTTGTTGTGCTTCTTGATGCCGGCGTGCAGGTCGTTGGGGTTGTTCGGGAACAGCAGATTGCGGCCGGGAGGACTGTGGCCGGTGGCGGCCTTGTGCACCCCGATCACGAAGTCGGAGCAGTTGTAGAGAAACACGTTGTATTCGTGGTTCAGATTCTTCTGAACGTACTTCTGTGCTTTCGCGAACTGCTTCGGGTCGAGGTCGACCGACAGCTCGGTGGTCGCCTCTGCCGGGTCGTCATAGTCCTTCCGCACCTGGCCGGGCACGCTCCGGTGCGGCGCGTCCGCATTGATCTGCCCGTTCTTGGGATAAAAGCCCGCGGAGGACTGGAACTTGTCGCCCTTGTAGAACGCAACCCAGGAGTGACCGACCCGGTTGAGGTAGTCCTCGTCACGGAAACTGGCGTTCTTCCGCACCATGACGCGAAGCGTGACGGCCTCGTCCTCACCAGCCGCCTGCCCTTGATCCTGCTGCTCCCGCCCCGCGGGCTCGGGCCGCCGGCCACCGGCCGACTCCCCGGTCTCCGGCACCGGGCCCCTGGTGTACCCGCCGTCCTCGTCCACCCGCCAGCCCTGCTGGAGTATGCGCCGGTGGGCCGCAGCGGGGTCGGGCGGCCAGGGCATCCGCTGAACGACCCGAGCGGCAGCGGGCACGCCGGCACCCGCTCGCCTCCCGGCCACAGGGACTTGGGCCCCGACGCCGACTTCCGTGGCGGGACTGCGCTGAACGGGCACTTCGGCACCCCGGGCCACCCGCCCGGCAACACCCTGCCGATGCCCGCGCTGAGCCAGCAGCCTGGCGGTACCGGAGTTACCGACCAACCGCTGGAGCGCCATCACCTCGCGCGGAGCGGGGGCAGCCCCGGCTTCGACCCCGGCGAAACTCTCGACCGCCGACGCACCACGGGCCACGACAGGCCGGACCAACCGGGCCGCTGCCCGCCCGTCCCCCTGTTGCCGCTCCTGCTCCCTCACCCACGGGCCCTTCCACTCGCACCTCAAGCCACCGCCTCGCCGTGCGGTCAGTCGCCGGAGAGAGGAAGCACCGAGTCATTCTCGACCCTCGGCACGGTCACAGACGCTGCCGCAGCACGAACACCGGACGAAAGACCAAAACCATGCACACACGGGCAGCGCCAAGGTGCCCACAGGTACCTCACCGCCGAAACCCCCGACAGGGGCGGAGCCGGCATGAAGACGACTGTCCATTTCTCACAAGGAGCGACCGCGCGACACGTCACCGTGATCACCGCAGCCTCCATCCACGACTGGACCTTCAATCAAAACGATATCTACCATCGCCAATAAATGGTATCGTTTCACTGGGGCGAAAGTATCTCCGAAAGGATCATCCACATGGCCAGAACCGTCATCGACCTTGATGAAGACATGGTCACCGAGGCCATGCGCATCTTCGGGACCAAAACGAAGGCCAAAGCCGTCCGCCTCGCCATGGAAGATGCCGTCAAGAGGCACCTGCGGCAGGAGGGCTTCGACGCCATGGAGGTCGGCGAACTCGACTTCAGTGAGATCGTCGAGAACACCGGGCCCCGCAACGCAGACGGCTCCCTCAAGCACAACGGCGACCGCGACGGAGGCCGGGCCGCCTGATGCAGGACCACTACCTGATCGACAAGTCCGCCCTCGCCCGCTGGACGAAGCCGAGCGTCAAGGAGGTGCTCAAGCCTCTGCACGAGCGCTACCTCCTCGCCGTATGCCAGCCCACCGAGTTCGAGATGATCCACTCTGCACGGGACAGCTCAGAAGCAACACGGATCAGCACCTGGCTCCACGCCTTCGACTACCTCCGCACCGACGACGACACCTTCCTACGCGCTCTCGAGATCCAGCGCCATGCCCTCAACGCGGGCTTCCACCGCACTCTGTCCCTTCCTGGCCTGCTGATCGCCGCCACGGCGGAACTGAACCGGCGAACGGTCCTCCACTACGACGGCGACTTCGACATGATCGCCTCCCTCACCGGCCAACCCGCCGAATGGGTCGTTCCGCCGGGTAGTGCCGACCGCTGAGCATGTCGGCCTTCCCCGCCTCCGATGCGTGTCCGGTGTCACTCTGGGCGATCGCTTGAGGTGTGGCAGCCGGCCTCCGTCAACGCGCCGTCGCCCCGCACAGCCTGACTCTGCGCGGATCCCTGCAGGGCCTGGTCCGGGCTCCGGGTGAGCCTCGTCGAACTGGCCTTCGCCGTCTTCTGATCGCGAGCGCTCCCTCGGCCTGTTCTACCTGCTCGGGACGGCGACGGGGGCTGTCGCCACCGGCCTGACGCTCCATACCCGGCGGACGTCCCCGACGGTGCTGGTACCGGGCCGCCCGCCTGGAGACAGAACGCGCCCAGCGCGTCCGGCTCACCGCGGCGATGGGGCGCTCACGGGCCGCACGAGAGATGCGCAACACATCGTTGGCTCAACCTCTCGGTCATGGTAGGTCTCGCCGACGGCGCCACGGACCTCGCTGCCCAGCGCGACAAGCGGTCCGCCGGGGCCCTGCGCGTCATGGCCGATTCCGGCCTCCAGCCCATGGGCGAAACTACGTCGTGCCCTCAGCGGAGTGCGCGCGGAGCAGGAGGGAGAGGGGCTCCTCAGCCCGCCTCCCAGGGCCCGTTCCTGGCCCCGTTGGGCGCAGATCGGCTGGTTGCCAGGCGGCCAGGGAAGTGTGCTGTCCGCCTGGTCGTCGCGGAGCAATTCCGCGTTCCCCATGGGGACGTCCTTGAACTTCAGCCTGGGGAATTACGTGGGGAATTACGCGAAGTTCCACGACTGGTCCTTGCCGTGTACCAGCATCGCGTGCGGCTCAGCCCGCAGCCGGGTCGCAGCGGGGGAGCCCGAGAGCGTCCGGGAAGTACTCCAGCGTGCTACTCAGAGCCGCGCTTTTGGAGTTCGCCGATAAACGAGGCCGCCATCTCCGCAGCCCCCGGCAGGCCCCGGCAGGCCCCGCGCCGCGGCCCCGGCCACACCATCGCCGGCCAGCTGCAGTACCTCACGCACGGTTCCACGCTGCAACACAGCAAGCAGCGCCACCCAGTCCTGAACGGCGAGCGAGCCAGCCCGTCCTCGTCCCATCCCTCGGCCACGGCTACGGCTACGGCCGTGACGCGCGCCACCGGGGACGTATGGCACCGGTCCGGTTTCCCCCGCCCGACGCCGTGGCCGGTGCCGGTCTCACCTGGCGCCTTCATGCGCAGGCAGTCATGCCCTGGTCAACGGTGCCGCTTGCCCAAAAGTCCGGGCCGGCACCTCGCCACTCGACCAACCCGGACTCGGCGCATACGCCTCGGCGATGTCCCGCAGCCCGTGCGCCCGGCCGAGGACCTCCCCGTCGATCCGGACGCGTCGGCCGCCTTGTTCGTCGGGCGGGTACACGACCACGGGCATCACGGAAGCCGTACAGCCGGTCTCATCCGCGAGGAAAGCTCGCGCCAGCACCCATCCGTTGAGGCGTCGGTTTCGGATCAAGGGCAAGGGATGCTGAGCGGCCTCCCCTGCTCGCTGCCCGGCCGCTGCTCAGGCTCCGGTTGGGCAGCGAGAGACACGGACGGAGGCGCTGCTGTCTGATCAAGAGACGATCCGCGTTGGGTAAAGTCGTGATCAAGAGCGGCAGTCTCCGGCGCAGGCGGGGCACGCAGCTCGTATGAAGATCACAACCCACTCCCCGAAGCACGTACCCATCGAGGTCGCCGCGTGACCCCCGAAGAGCGCCGGGAAATCCTCGGCGACGAGGTCATCGAGCAGATCCGCCAGCGCGTCGCTCTGGCCCCGGACCCGAGTCCGGAGCTGGTCGAGAAGCTTCGCAGGATCTTCGCCCGGCCCGGCGGCCCCATTCCGGCCCCGGCTGAGTCGGAGCCTGAGCACCTCACCGCGGTGCCGGCATGAGCGCCGGTGCGCTCTTCAACCGCGAAGAGATCGAACGTCGGCTCGGCCCGGCCGCAGTCGCGGCGGCGAAGCGTAATGCGGCTGCCGCGCCGCCGTTCCGGCCGGAGCAGATCGCTTTCCTACGGGCCCTGTTCGCATCGGTCCGTATCGCGGGGCCCAAGCAGGGCGCCGCAGCCGACGCCCCCTGCGGTGAGGAATCGTGAACAGCGAGCCGTTCTCCATCGCCGACTGCGAAGCCATCTTCGGGCCTGAGGCTGCGGCTCGTAAGAAGCGCGAGGCCGGCGAGGCCCCCCGGTTCACGCCGGAGCAGATCCTTGAAGGCCGACGTATCTTCGCCACGTTCCGCGTGCCAGAGGATCGGCTTACGGGTCGCGCGGGCCCGTAACAGCTATGCAGGTAACGGATATGCACTGCCGCTGAGCGCGAGAGAACGCGCCTCTCCACGACTGGGTTACTTCAAGTCGTTTCGCCACATAGCGCCAATGTCACATGGAAAGCTGACGCCCCAAACCCACAGTGAGAGGGCGAATGCACCCGCAACCACAACGCCACGTCCAGAAGCGTGGCGCGAACCACGGACTCCACATCTTCCTATCCGTGATCACCTGCGGCTTCTGGGCGATCACCGGCTGGCCGATCGCAGCCGCCATGGGCCGCAAGACCGTCACCACGTCATACGCACCGCTGCCACCCCAGCAGTACGGCTACCCGCCGCAACAGCATGGGCAGCAGCCACCTCAACAGTACGGGCCCCCACTCGGCGCCCCGTACAGCCACCAGCCGCCCCCTGGGCACAGCCCGAATACGCCCCAACCGTAGCGACCTGCCTGTGGGCGTCGCGGACAAGCACGGAAGGGGCACACGTATGGCCCCCGGTCACCTCAGCCGGGGGCCGTTCTGCGTTGCAGCAGTTGCGCACAATCGGCCCACACCAGGGAACACGCGCAATCTGCTGCAATCCTCGGGCGGAGTCCGCAAATCCTGCGCATGCTGAACCCCCAGCCAGCGCAGACGGAGGACACGATGACGCTCAGGTTCCTCGGCACGACCAGCGACGACGGAGACTGCCCCACCCTGTACGACATCGAGGGCACGGACGAGATCCTTGTGCAGGGCGACCGAGAGACCGCGCCCGAGCATCTCGCCCAGCTGCGCGACGTGAAGTCGAGCGAGACGTTCGTCCGCGTGCCCCGCAGCCTGCTGACCCGGTACGCGCCCCGCACGGAGGCCCCCGAACTTCAGCCGTTCGCGTCCGTCTCGCACCTTTTCAGCGAGTTCCGGCACACGGCCTGGCGGCTGGAGACCCGCCGCGGCTACGCCTCGGACCGCCGCTCTCCGCTCTGGCCCCGGTTCCTCGCGGGCGAGGACGTCGCCAACGGACCGGCCAACGCGTGGCGCCAGAACGTGGCCGAGCAGACCGCAGCAGGAAAGCGGTTCGAGCGTGTACGGATCGTCGACGAGCCCCTGACTCAGGGGCAGGCATTCCTCATGGCCCGAGCCCCCAGCAACGTCTCCGCGGGCGAGGACATCCGCAACCTGCCCCGCGCCCTCGCCGAGGAACTGCGGCTCCCGGATCACGACTTCTGGGTCCTCGACTCCAAGACCGTCATCCGCTTCGCTCACGACGACGAGGGCACCACCCTCGGGGTGTACGTCACCGAGGACCCGGCGGAAGTCCTCGCCACCTGCCAGGCCCGGGACGCCGCATGGCACCACGCAGTACGTACCGAAGAGTTCGCCGCGCAGGTACGTTCCACCGTGTGACCACAGACTTCCAAACCGCCAGGGAGGCCCTCGGCGCACGGCTGCGCGAACTGCGCGCCGAGGCCGGCCTGGAAGGCAAAGACCTCGCCGTTGCGCTCGGCTGGCAGCCTTCGAAGGTCTCCCGGCTCCAGAGCGGCAAACAGACCCCCACCGCCGCCGACATGACCGCATGGGCCCGCGGCGTCGGCCGTCCGGACGTCGAGGCCGAGTTGCGGGGGCTGCTCGCCGGGCTGGAGATGAAGCAGCGACACCGGTCCTGGCGTAGGCAGCTGGCCGGAGGGCACCGCGGCCGCCAAGAGATCGCCGTCCGGCAGACCGAGAACACGCGCATACTCCGAGGCCTTGAGGTCTCCCGGGTGCCCGGCCTGTTCCAGACGCCGGAGTATGCACGGACCATCTTCGACGCCAATGCGGAGTTCCGCGGTATCCCGCCGACGACCGAAGCGTCCGTCGAAGCGCGCATGCGCCGCCAAGCAGCGCTGTACGACCCGGAGAAGACCTTTCACTTCCTCGCGTGCGAGGCAGCGCTGTACCACCGCTCGTGCCCTGAAGACGTGATGGCCGAGCAGCTGGATCGGCTGTATAACCTCGTCGGGCAGCGCCGCATCGAACTCGGCATCCTGCCGTTCGGAGCGCAGCTACGCCGTACGGCCCCACACGCCTTCTGGATCTATGACCGTCGGCTGGTCATCGTCGAGACGATCAGTGAAGAGCTGTGGCTGACCGGCGAGGAGGACCTGGAACTGTACGAGCGGGCCTTCGAGTGGTTGGCCGAGTCCGCCGAGTACGGGGCGCCGGCCCGCCGCCTGATCGGGCGCGCGCGGGCGTCCCTGGACCTCGCCTGAGCAACCGTACGCAACTGCTGTGACCGCGTGCGCAATCGGGCGCAATCGGCAAGCAGATGCGCAATCGGCGGGCCTACGGTCCCGGTCATGGCCACACGGACACACAACCCGGACGCACGCCATGCGGGCCGCGACTGGCTCGCCAACTGCACCCCCACCCCGGATGCCGTGCACCGAGCCTGGTCCTCCGGCGAACTCGCGCTCGTCCCCTCCGGCGAACGCTGGCTCGCCGTCGAAGCCCCGTTCCTGCGCACCCTGGACGCGATGCAGCGGATAGCACCCGACGCTCTCGGGCCCGTGCTCGCTTATCCGGCCGCTGAGCGCGCCTGGTTGCTGGTCCCGCTCGATGCCGCCGAGCAGTTGGACGACGTCCAGCGGCTCACCGTGCACCCGCCCAAGTGGCCGCTGTACTGCCCGCCCGTCAACCGCCCGGTGCTTGGCCGCGTATGGATCGCACGGCCGCACGGGAGCGGACGCCTGACGGATCCCCTGCTGCTCGGCGCCTGCTTCGGGCCGGGCGGACGACTCCCTGCGGAGGCATTCGGATGACGCAACAGACGACTCAGGGGCGGCCTGTCACGCTGCCGGACCCGACGCGGCCACCACCGCCGGCACCCGGCTGTGACGTGTGCGCAGCGCTCGACAAGCAGCGCGTCCAGTACGAGCGTGCCCAGAACATCCGCCGCGCCACCGAGTGCGAAGTCGAGATCCGCAATCACCCTCACTCCAAGAAGGCCAGGGAGCCGAGGTCATGAGCGAAACGGCAAACGCTTCTGCTGCTGCCGCTCAGCGAGCCGACGGGGCTCCGGTCGGGTACGGATTCTGCGCATGGCATCAGGAGTTCACACGTGGCGTCCGGCTAGTCCGCGTGGAAGAAGCAGGGTCCGGGCCGAACACCGCGGGCAACAAGTTCGCGTGCGCACCGTGCCGTGAGAAGTACAGCCTGGTCCCGTTCGCAGACCGGCCGTTATGAAGGCCTACCTACGCCACGCCCCGCCACGGAGTTGAACGGGGAGCGGTACGCAGGCCGGGCCTGCTGCTACTGCGTCGCTCCACTGATGAGCGGCGCGGTGTCCGCCGGTATCTCCAAGGGGAGCATCGGCGCCCATGTCCTCGATATCGAGGTCAATGCTTGCCCTGCCTGCGCGTACCGGACATGGCGGTCCGAGGCATCATCTGGCTCCCGCCCGCCCTCTCGCACCCCAGGCACGAGAGGGCGGGCGGGACTGAGTGACATGAGGTCACTAAGTGGCCCACACGGGTGGGCGATGCACGTTTTGGCAGGTCAGTCCGCCCTAAACTCCAGGGCCCGAATCACGCGCTCGTGGGCAGCCAGGGTTCGCCCTGGCCGAAACCCCCGTCGGCCGAAACCCCCCGCGCGCAGGCTGCACGGTCGTTACGACCGTGCAGCCCCCCAGCGTTCCGCGTCAGCGCCTGGACACCTGCGTGGTCTGCTGGGCAACGCAGCTGTGGGGGACAGCCTGTCCTCCACAAATCCGTCGGGGATCGCGACGGAAACAGGGGGTGTGCCCGGCCGGCAGCCCTGCGTCTGCGGATCCTCGACGCGGACGAGCAACTGGCGCTGCAACTAGGCGGCCGACAAAATCCGAAACTCACCGGCGAATCGGGGTCACGAAAAAGCAAAAGCCCCAGGTCACGGCGAGTGAGAATCCTGGGGCTTCCACAGAGCCGCCTTCGGGATTCGAACCCGAGACCTACGCATTACGAGTGCGTTGCTCTGGCCAGCTGAGCTAAGGCGGCGCGTTGCCAGAACTATGGTGCGATCGGCAACGTCGGCAAGTCTACACAGTTTCCGGGGGTGCTCCGTACCTGCCCTGGAGGCACCCCCGGCGGGCCGGCCGTGGGGCGGGGATCAGGTCGTCGAGCAGCGCTTTCCGTTCTTGGGAGGGGTGCCTTCCAGGAGGTAGCTGTTGATCGCGGAGTCGATGCACGCGCTGCCGCGCCCGTACGCGGTGTGGCCGTCGCCCTCGTAGGTGAGGAGCGTGCCCGAGGAGAGCTGGGCGGCGAGGGACCGTGCCCAGGAGTAGGGGGTCGCGGGGTCCCGGGTCGTGCCGACGACCACGATCGGCGCCGCGCCCTTCGCCTCGATCCGGCGGGGCTCACCCGTCGGCTTCACCGGCCAGTAGGCGCAGTTCAGGGAGGCCCAGGCGAGCCCCCTGCCGAAGACCGGGGAGGCCTTCTCGAAGTCCGGGACGCCCTTCTCGACCTCCTCCGGGGACTCGAAGGCGGCCGGCAGGTCCAGGCAGTTGACCGCCGCGTTGGCGGCCATCAGGTTCGCGTACGAACCGTCCGCCTCGCGCTCGTAGTAGCTGTCGGACAGGACGAGCAGGCCCGCGCCGTCCTTCTCCTTCATGGCCATGGTGAGGGCCTCGCGCAGTTGCGGCCACGCCCCCTCGTCGTACATCGCGGCGATGACCCCCGTCGTGGCCAGCGACTCGCCGACCTTCCGGCCGTCCGCGTCACCCGCGTCGATGGGGCCCGCGTCCAGCTTCTGGAAGAAGGCCTTCAGGTTCTTGCCGACCTGCTCCGGCGACGTGCCCGCGTCGCCCAGCGGGCAGTCGGACTCACCCACGCAGTCCTTCGCGAAGGACCGGAACGCCGTCTCGAAGCCGGCCGTCTGGTCCCGGTTCATCTTCCGCGCGGGCAGGGACGGGTCCATCGCGCCGTCCAGGACCAGCCTGCCGACACGGTCCGGGTACAGCCCCGCGTAGGTCGCCCCGAGGAACGTGCCGTACGAGGCACCCACGTACGTCAGCTTCTCGTCGCCCAGCGCCGCCCGCGCGATGTCCATGTCACGGGCCGCCTCGACCGTGGACACATGGCGCAGCACCTTCGCCGAGCGCTCCCCGCAGCCCGCCGCGAACTCCTTGAAGGCGTCGACCAGTTCACCGGTCTCACGCGTGTCGTCGGGGGTCGTGTCGGTCTGCGTGTACGCGTCCATCCGCTGCCCGGTGAGGCATTCGACGGGCTCGCTGCGGGCGACGCCGCGCGGGTCCACCGCGACCATGTCGTACCGGGCACGGACCTTCGCCGGGTAGCCGATTCCCGCGTACGACTGGAGGTAGTCGACCGCCGAGCCGCCCGGCCCGCCGGGGTTGACCAGCAGCGAGCCGATCCGCTTGCCGGGGCCGGTGGCCTTCTTGCGGGCCACGGCCAGCCGGATGTCGCCCTTGGCCGGGGCCGCGTAGTCGAGCGGAGCCTTCAGCGTGCCGCACTCGAAGCCGGAGACACCGCAGGCCCGCCAGACCGGCCGCTGCTCGTAGTACGGGGCCAGCTCGGACGGGGTGGCCGCGGGCAGCGCACGCAGCGCCACCGATCCGGCCGGGCTCGCGGAACTCGTCGAACTCCCCGCGGAGCAGGCGGAGACAAGGAGTCCGGCGGCGGCGAGCAGCGTGCCGTACGCGCGGAGGGATCGGTGGGCCCGGGACGACCCGGGCCGGCGCCTGATGTACATCGGCCGAGCGTAACCCTGCGCGATGCTTCGATAGCTCAGAGTGGCAAGCGCGCCTCGTACGAGTGATGGCGTCAACTCACGGACCGCGGTCCGGACCAGCCGGGTCCGGACCGGCCGGACCGGGCCGGAGCCCCGTCACCCCGCCCGCAGCGCCATCGTCATCGCCTCCACCGCCAGCAGCGGTGCCACGTTCCGGTCGAGGGCCTCTCGGCAGGCGGCGATCGCCTCTATCCGGCGCAGCGTGGCCTCGGGCGACGACCCGCGGGCCAGCTGGTCCAGCGTGTCCTGCATCTGCGTGTTGGACAGGGCGAGATCCGTGCCGAACTGGAGCGCCAGCACATCGCGGTAGAACGTCGTGAGGTCGATCAGGGCCAGGTCCAGGCTGTCGCGCTGCGTACGCGTCTTGCGGCGCTTCTGCTTGTCCTCCAGCTCCTTCATCACGCCCGCGGTGCCACGCGGCATCCGACCGCCCTGCCCGGCGCCGAGGGCCGCCTTCATGTCCTCGGTCTCCTTGACGTCGGTCTCCTCGGCGACCTGCTTGGCGTCCTCGGAGGCCGCGTCGATCAGCTCCTGGGCCGCTCTGAGGCAGGCACCCACGTCGTCGACGCGGAGCGGCAGCTTGAGGACGGCGGCGCGGCGCGCGCGGGCCCGCTCGTCCGTGGCGAGGCGGCGGGCCCGCCCGATGTGTCCCTGCGTGGCACGGGAGACGGCGGCCGCGATGTCCGGCTCGATGCCGTCGCGGCGTACGAGGACGTCGGCGACCGCGGCCACCGGGGGCGTCCGGAGCGTGAGGTGGCGGCACCGGGAGCGGATCGTGGGCAGCACGTCCTCCAGGGAGGGCGCGCACAGGAGCCAGACCGTACGCGGGGCGGGCTCCTCCACCGCCTTCAGCAGGACGTTGCCCGCGCCCTCGGTGAGGCGGTCGGCGTCCTCCATGACGATGACCTGCCAACGGCCGACCGCCGGGGACAGCTGGGCCCGGCGGACCAGGTCGCGGGTCTCCTTCACACCGATGGAGAGGAGGTCGGTGCGGATGATCTGCACGTCCGCGTGCGTACCGATCAGGCTCGTGTGGCAGCCGTCGCAGAATCCGCAGCCGGGGATTCCCCCGAGGGCCCGGTCGGGGCTCGTGCACTGCAAGGCCGCCGCGAAGGCCCGCGCCGTGGTGGAACGGCCCGACCCCGGCGGCCCGGTGAAGAGCCAGGCGTGCGTCATCTTCGAGGCCTCGGGCGGCGGGGTGCCCGCCACGACCGCGGTGACCTGGGCGTCGGCGTCCCGCGCGGCAGCCGCCAGCTGCTCGCTCACCTTCTCCTGGCCCACCAGGTCGTCCCATACGGTCATGGGGTGCCGCCCTTTCGTCGCACCTGTGCCTGACGCGTCCCATTGTGCGGGAGGGCACTGACAACGCGAACGCGGACAGCCCTGGAGGCTGTCCGCGTTCGGCGTTCGGCGTTCTCGTTCGGCGTTCTCGTTCGGCGTTCTCGTTCGGCGTTCTCGTTCGCGTTGTCTCTACGTCAGCTCATCAGCAGTCGCAGCAGCAACGTCAGCGTCGCCTGCGCCCGCCGCCGCGTCCCTCGTCCTGCTCGTCGTCGCGCGGACCCAGCAGTTCGTCGGCCAGCGTCGGCAGATCGTCCAGCGGGGTCTCCTCCGCCCAGTCCGAACGGGGACGCCGCCGCGGCACGCCGTCCGCGTCGACCTGGGGCAGCTCACGCGTACTGTCACGGCCGTCACGGCTGTCGCGGCCGTCCGAGTGCCCATGTCCCGGCCGCTCGTCGCGGTAGTACCCGGGCGGCACCCGGTCCTCGGACCCGTTCCCCCGCTCACCGTCACGGTCGTCCCGTACCTGAGGCAGCACAGCCGTCTCGTCGACCGCTCCGCGCGGGGCCGGGGGCTGCGGCAGCACGGTCGTCTCCTCGGAGTCCGACCCCGACCCCGCACCCGCACCCGCACCACTGTGTGCCGGACCACCGGACACCGAACCACCGGGCGCGTTCGGAGGCACCACCATGGGCGTCTGCACGGTGCTCTCGTTGTCGCTCTCGGCCTCCGCGGAGGCCGCCGCCTCGGCTGCCGCTGCGGCCGCCGCCTCCGACGCGGCCGCCGCCTCGTGCGCCGCCGTCGTAGCGGCCGCCGAAGCCGCGGCCTCGGCCGCCCGCCGCGCCGTCTCGGCCTTGACCAGCGCCTCCTCGGCCTTGCGCTGCTTCTCCAGGCGCCGCTCCTCGGCCTCGGCCCGCAGCCGGGCCTCCTCCTCGGCCTGCTGGCGCCGGCGCTCCTCCTCCGCCGCGCGGACCTTCTCCTCGGCCGCGCGCACCTTCTCCTCCGCGAGCTGCCGCGCCCGTTCCTGCTCGGCACGCACGCGTGCGGCCTCGGCACGCTGACGGGCCTCCTCGGCCTGCCGCTCCGCCTCGCGCCGCTGGGCCTCCTCCAGTTCGCGCTGCTTGCGCTCTTCCTCCTCGGCGCGCACCCGCGCGAGCTCCTCCTGGCGCTCGCGCTCCAGGCGCTCCTCCTCGGCCTTGCGGGCGGCCTCCTCCTCGGCGCGCCGGCGCGCCTCTTCCTCGGCGGCCTTGCGTGCCTCCTCCTTGGCCTTGATCTCGGCCTCGGAGAGCGGCAGCACCACGTCGAGCCGGTGCCGGATCACGGTCGTGACGGCTTCGGGCTCCTGCCCGGCGTCGACGACCAGGTACCGGCCCGGATCGGCGGCGGCCAGCGTCAGGAAACCGGACCGCACGCGCGTGTGGAACGCGGCGGGCTCCGACTCCAGCCGGTCCGGCGCCTCCGTGAACCGTTCGCGCGCGGTCTCCGGCGACACGTCCAGCAGAACCGTCAGATGCGGTACGAGCCCGTCCGTGGCCCAGCGGTTGATGCGGGAGACCTCGGTCGGGGACAGGTCGCGCCCCGCTCCCTGGTAGGCCACCGAGGAGTCGATGTACCGGTCCGAGACCACGACCGCGCCCCGCTCCAGGGCGGGCCGCACCACGGTGTCCACGTGCTCCGCGCGGTCGGCGGCGTACAGCAGTGCCTCCGCGCGGTGCGAGAGCCCGGCCGACGACACGTCGAGCAGGATCGACCGCAGCCGCTTCCCGACGGGGGTGGCGCCCGGCTCCCGGGTCACCACGACCTCGTGTCCCTTGGCGCGGATCCACTCCGCGAGGGCCTCGGCCTGGGTCGACTTGCCGGCCCCGTCGCCGCCCTCCAGGGCGATGAAGAACCCGGCGTCGGTGGGCGCCTGCACCGGGTCGTCCCCGCCGCGCAGCGCGTCCCGCAGGTCGTGCCGCAGGGGCACTCCGGAGCGGTCGTCGGCCTTGGCGAGGACCAGTGCGGCCACCGGCAGCAGCAGCGCGCCGACCAGCATCAGGGTGAAGGCGGCGCCGCCGTGCGCGAACACGAACTTGCCGTTCTCCAGGCGGTGCGGGCCGATGGCGGCCGCCACCAGCGGCG
This sequence comes from Streptomyces sp. CWNU-52B, assembly GCF_047444975.1. Taxonomy (NCBI): domain Bacteria; kingdom Bacillati; phylum Actinomycetota; class Actinomycetes; order Kitasatosporales; family Streptomycetaceae; genus Streptomyces; species Streptomyces sp. CWNU-52B. Next base: position 131,168 of record NZ_JBLFJV010000007.1, read on the forward strand.
CCACCAGGACGCCCACGGCCACGAGGACCCGTACGACCGCGTGCAGGTGTTCCGTCGTGCGCGTACGCCGGTAGTCCTCGGCCTCCTGGTCGAGGAGCGCGTGCCCGGTGTTCGCGGCGACGCCCGCGCCGACGCCCGCGAGACCGACGATCAGCAGCACGGTGGTGACGTCCGGGACGAGCCCGGCGGCGAGCAGCGCGATGCCCGTGAAGGCGATCGCCAGGGCGAGCAGCCGCCGGCGCGACAGGGAGGGCAGCAGCCTGGCCGCCGTACGGATGCCGATCACGACACCGCCGGTCACCGCGAGCACCAGCAGCCCGTACGTCACCGGGCCGCCGCCGAGGTCCTTGGCGTGCAGCACGGACACGGCCACGGAGGCCGCGATCGCTCCGGCGACGGCGGCGCAGGCGAGCACCAGGAGCGGGATGGCCCCCGTACGGCCCTTGTCGATGCCCGAGCCCGTCCTGGGGCGGCGCAGTCCTTCGAGCGGCGACCGCGGGCGCGGGGTGCGCGCGTCGGGCAGTTCGAGGAAGGTGAGCAGCGAGAGGGACGCGGCGAACAGGCCCGCGGCGACGTACGAGGCGAGCGCCCCCTGATGCTGGTCGAACCACGCGAGTCCGGCGCCCAGCAGGTTGTTGACGAGCCCGGCGACGACGAGCGCCGCCGCGGCGAGGGGCGCCGTGCTGAATCCCGTACGCAGCGCGAGGCGCCGCAGGGCGTCGATGTGGTCCGGGAGCGGCCGTATCGTCGCGCCCTCCAGCGGCGGCGCGGGCAGCAGCGCGGGTGCCGCGCTCTCGCGGCACACCGTCCAGAAGCGCTCGGCGACCCCGATGACGAAGGCCGTCACCAGGAGCACGGCCAGCGCGTTCTCAGGTGTCCAGTCGATCCACAGGGGCGCGATGATCAGCAGTACGGCCCGGACGCCGTCCGCGCCGACCATGGTCCAGCGGCGGTCCAGCGGGCCGTCCTGGGCGGTGAGAGTGGTGAGTGGGCCCAGCAGTACCGCCCCGAAGAGCAGCGTCGCGAGGATCCGTGCCCCGAAGACCGCCGAGACGGCGAGGGCCACTCCGCGGTAGCCGCCTCCGAAACTGCCGTCGGCCACCGCCGTCTGAAGGGCGAGCAGCACCAGGACGAGCAGTGCGAGGGCGTCACCGACGCCACCCACCAGCTGGGCGCTCCACAGCCGCCTCAGTTGGGGTACGCGCAGCAGTGCCCGCACCGCTCGCTCCCGTGAGTCTGCGACCAGAAGGTCGTCGGGGGCCGGATGGTGGGCCGTCGGCTGCTCGGCTCGCGTCATTCGGCCAGCCTATCCGGCCACGCGCCGTCCTCGAATAGGGCCCCGAACAAGCGAACGCCCTCGACACCAAGTGGTGCCGGGGCGTTCGTTCCGCACACCCAAGTGGTCCGGGACGACCACGCAGGACGGAGGGGTGGTCAGTCCTCGGCCGTCGCCTTGGCGGCCGTGGTCTTCTTGGCGGCCGTCTTCTTGGCGGTGGCGGTGGTGGCCTTCTTGGCGGTGGTGGCCTTCTTCGCCGCCGTCTTGGTGGCCGCCGCCTTCTTCGTCGCGGTCTTCTTGGCCGGTGCCTTCTTGGCGGCCTTCTTCGCCGTCTTCTTGGCCGGCGCCTTCGCCCGCTTCTCCACGAGCAGTTCGAAGCCCCGCTCGGGGGTGAGCTCCTCGACGCTGTCGCCGGACCGCAGGGTCGCGTTGGTCTCGCCGTCGGTGACGTACGCGCCGAAGCGGCCGTCCTTGACGACGACGGGCTGTCCGCTGACCGGGTCGGTGCCCAGTTCCTTCAGCGGCGGCTTGGCGGCCGCGCGGCCACGCTGCTTGGGCTGCGCGTAGATCGCCAGGGCCTCGTCGAGGGTGATGGTGAAGAGCTGGTCCTCGCTCGTCAGGGAACGCGAGTCGGTGCCCTTCTTCAGATACGGGCCGTAGCGGCCGTTCTGTGCGGTGATCTCCACGCCCTCGGCGTCCTTGCCGACGACACGCGGCAGCGACATCAGTTTGAGGGCGTCCTGGAGCGTCACCGTGTCCAGGGACATCGCCTTGAAGAGTGAGGCCGTACGCGGCTTCACGGCGTTCTTGCCGGTCTTCGGGGTGCCCTCGGGGAGCACCTCGGTGACGTACGGGCCGTAACGGCCGTCCCTGGCGATGATCTGATGACCCGACTCCGGGTCGGCGCCCAGTTCGAAGTCGCCGCTCGGCTTGGCGAGCAGCTCCTCCGCCAGTTCGACGGTCAGCTCGTCGGGGGCCAGGTCCTCGGGCACGTCGGCACGCTGGTGGTCCTCGGAGTCCTTCTCACCACGCTCGACGTACGGCCCGTAGCGGCCGACGCGCAGCATGATGTCGCTGCCGTCCACGCGGTACGACGACACCTCGCGGGCGTCGATGGCGCCGAGGTCGGTGACGAGCTCCTTGAGACCGCCGAGGTGGTCCCCGTCGCCGTTGCCCGCCTCCGCGGCGCCCCTCGCCTCGCCCACGCCGAAGTAGAAACGCCTGAGCCACGGGACGGACTGGGCCTCGCCCCGCGCGATGCGGTCGAGGTCGTCCTCCATCCTGGCCGTGAAGTCGTAGTCGACGAGCCGCCCGAAGTGCTTCTCCAGGAGGTTGACCACGGCGAAGGACAGGAAGGAGGGCACGAGGGCCGTCCCCTTCTTGAACACGTAGCCGCGGTCGAGGATCGTGCCGATGATCGACGCGTACGTCGACGGGCGGCCGATCTCGCGCTCCTCCAGCTCCTTGACCAGGCTGGCCTCGGTGTAGCGGGCCGGGGGCTTGGTCGCGTGGCCGTCGACCGAGATCTCCTCGGCGGACAGCGGGTCGCCCTCGCCGACCTGCGGAAGGCGGCGCTCACGGTCGTCCAGCTCGGCGTTCGGGTCGTCCGCGCCCTCGACGTACGCCTTCAGGAAGCCGTGGAAGGTGATCGTCTTGCCGGACGCGCTGAACTCGGCGTCCCGGCCGTCGGAGGCCGTGCCCGCGATCTTCACGGTGACGGAGTTCCCGACCGCGTCCTTCATCTGGGAGGCGACGGTCCGCTTCCAGATCAGCTCGTACAGCCGGAACTGGTCACCGGTCAGACCCGTCTCGGCCGGGGTGCGGAAGCGGTCGCCCGAGGGGCGGATCGCCTCGTGCGCCTCCTGCGCGTTCTTGACCTTCCCGGCGTACGTACGCGGCTTGTCCGGCAGGTAACTGGCGCCGTAGAGCTGCGTGACCTGAGCGCGGGCCGCGGTGATCGCGGTGTCCGAGAGGGTCGTGGAGTCCGTACGCATGTAGGTGATGAAGCCGTTCTCGTACAGCTTCTGGGCCACCTGCATCGTGGCCTTCGCGCCGAAACCGAGCTTGCGGCTCGCCTCCTGCTGGAGCGTCGTCGTACGGAACGGCGCGTACGGCGAGCGTCGGTACGGCTTCGACTCGACGGACCGTACGGAGAAGTCCGTGTTCTCCAGGGCGGTGGCGAGCGACCGGGCGTTCGCCTCGTCCAGGTGGAGCGTGTTGGCGCCCTTGATCTGGCCGACCGAGTCGAAGTCGCGGCCCTGGGCGACGCGCTTGCCGTCGACCGTGGTCAGACGGGCGATCAGGTTCGACGGGTCGCTCTGGTCGCCGGCGCGGCCGGTGCCGAAGGTGCCCGTGAGGTCCCAGTACTCGGCGGAGCGGAAGGCGATGCGCTCGCGCTCCCGCTCGACGACGAGGCGGGTCGCCACGGACTGGACACGGCCCGCCGACAGGCGCGGCATGACCTTCTTCCAGAGGACCGGCGAGACCTCGTAGCCGTAGAGACGGTCGAGGATGCGGCGGGTCTCCTGGGCGTCGACCATGCGCTGGTTGAGCTCGCGCGGGTTGGCGACGGCGCTGCGGATCGCGTCCTTGGTGATCTCGTGGAAGACCATCCGGTGGACGGGGACCTTGGGCTTGAGGACCTCCAGGAGGTGCCACGCGATGGCCTCGCCCTCGCGGTCCTCATCGGTTGCGAGGAAGAGCTCGTCGGAGTCCTTCAACAGGTCCTTGAGCTTCTTTACCTGGGCCCTTTTGTCAGCGTTGACCACATAGATCGGCTGGAAGTCGTTGTCGACGTCCACACCGAGGCGGCGGACCTCGCCGGTGTACTTCTCGGGCACCTCCGCGGCACCGTTGGGGAGGTCGCGGATGTGCCCGACACTCGCTTCGACGACGTATCCGGGGCCGAGATAGCCCTTGATCGTCTTCGCCTTGGCAGGCGACTCGACGATGACGAGTCGGCGGCCGCCGTGTGCGGTCTCGCTGGTCGGGGACAACTTCGCTCTTCTCTCCGGTCGACGCAGGGGGTCTCGCCCCAAGCCTGGGATTCGGGGGTCGGTCATGCTGACGCTGCGGAGTGTGACGGTACATCCCGCCCCCGTGTCAAACGGGAAAAGCCCGCAACGGCCACTCGAACGGTAACCCGACTCCCGCCATTCCTGCCGCCCGGAGTGCCGACCTGCCGTTTCCGGGCCATCCGGAGCGTGACTTCTCAGTTACCGGAGAGAGGGGGCAGGGCCACCGGAAGGAGAGGGTCCGGCGAGCGCCCTTCCTGCCCCACGCCCGCCGTGCGGCGGCGATTTACGGACAGCGGGGGCGGCGTTTCCCGGACAGCGGGGGCAGGCCCGCGCGCTGCCGGCGTCCGGCGCCCGCACGCTCAGAGGCGAGTGAAACACCACACGGCGAGGGACACGGCGGCCGTCCCGGCGAAGGCCGCGACCGTCAGCGAGGCGACGGGGTTCACTCCGTGGGCGACGGGTGCGCGCTGCCGCAGCCGGACCGCGGTCCACAGCAGCAGCCCGCCTCCGAACAGGGCGAAGACCGATCCCGTGAAGATCGCCGGTCCGCTCTCCATGGCTCGCCCCTTCGCGCTCGTGTGTCCTGGATCGGGACACTGGCACGTCCGGGAAACCGGGATCCCAACCCGGGGTGAACGCGAGACGGCCGGTTCTGTGCGTCCGGGCGCGGCGCACCCCACGAACCCTCCGACCACGACCGGCCCTACGCCGTGCCTGGCCGTCAGTCACACCGGCCCCACGCCGTGACTGACCCACGCCATGACTGCCGACGTCGCGCCGGCCCACGCCACGGCCGGCCCACGCCACGGCCGGCCCATGTGCGGTACGAGACATGCCGTACCGCCGCCGGCCACTTCGACCCCGCTTCGGTCCCCGCTCCGTCGACAGCGGCTCCCGCTCGCCCCGGCACCGACACCGGCACCGGCACCCCGCGCCCCGCACCGCACCGCACCGCACCGCACCGCACCGCACCCGCAAGTGCGCGGCGCCGCAGGCTACGGCGTCGCGGCAGGCTCGATGAAGCCCTGCTCGACCAGCAGCCGGATCTGCGCGGGGGTCCGGTCGCGCAGCAGCACCGGGTCCTCTCCGACCAGTTGGGCGATGGCGTCCAGGATGCGTCCCGCGCTCAGCGTGCCGTCGCAGACACCCGCGAAGCCCGCGCCGACCGTGTCCACCTTGGTGGCCCGCCGCATCCCCCGGTGCTGGCGCAGCACGACGTGCTCCGGGTCCTCGGCGCCGGGCAGTCCGACCTGCTCCTGCACGATCTCCGCGGAGAGCCTGAAGTGCCCCGCGAGCAGGGCCGCGTCATCGTGCGTCCGCAGATAGTCGACCCGCTCGAAGTGCGCGCGCACGCTGTCGCCGAGCGGCTGCTCGACGGGGTGCGGCCACTCCTCGAGGACGACCGAGGGCAGCTCGGCCGCCGTCCTGCGCAGGGTGATCCAGCCGAAGCCGACCGCCTTCACCTTCCGCGCCTCGAACTCGTCCAGCCATGCGTCGTACCGCGCCTGGTACTCCACGGGGTCGCCGTGGTGGTCGCCCGCGTCGCGCAGCCACAGTTCCGCGTACTGCGTGACGTCCTGGACCTCGCGCTGCACGATCCACGCGTCGCAGCCGCGCGGCACCCAGGAGCGCAGCCGGTCCTGCCAGTCCTCGCCCTCCACGTGCTGCCAGTTGGCCAGGAACTGTGCGTATCCCCCTTCGTTCAGCCGGTCCCCCGCTCCCTGAACGAGCGTGCGGCACAGATCGTCCCCGCCCATCCCACCGTCGCGGTAGGTGAGCCGGGCGCCCGGCGAGATCACGAAGGGCGGGTTCGAGACGATCAGGTCGAACGTCTCGTCGGCCACCGGTTCGAAGAGGGAGCCCTCGCGCAGGTCGGCCGCCGGGGCCCCGGACAGGGCGAGGGTGAGCGCGGTGATGTGCAGCGCGCGGGGGTTGAGGTCGGTCGCGCTCACGCGCGTGACGTGCTGTGCGGCGTGCAGGGCCTGGATGCCGGAGCCGGTACCGAGGTCGAGCGCGGAGGCGGCGGGGGAGCGCACGGTCATGCCCGCGAGCGTGGTGGACGCGCCGCCCACTCCGAGTACGACACCTTCGTCATGGCTGCCGATGCCGCCGGCCCCGCCGACCGCGCAGCCCAGGTCCGAGACGATGAACCAGTCCTCGCCGCCCGGTCCCCCGTACGGCCGTACGTCGACCACCGCCGCGACCTCGTCCCCACCGACGCGGGTCAGCCAGCCGGCCTCCAGGCAGTCCGCCACGGGCAGAACGTCCGCCACGCGCGCGTGCGGCACGGGCTGCTGCAGAAGAAAGAGCCGTACGAGTGACTCCAGCGGCGAGTCGCCCCGGGTGGCCCGGAGCGCGGGCACGGTCTCGCTGCGGGCCAGCGCCGCGTACGCGGGGGCGCCGAGCAGATCGAGCAGCCCGTCGGCGCTGAAGGACGCGTTCAGGAGGGCGTCCCGCAGCCGTGCGGTGACGTCGGTGCGGTCGGACGAGGGCAGCGGTGCCAGGCTGGTGTTACTCACCCGCCCATTGTGACGCGCGGCCGGTGACAGGCCACCCGCCGAGTCGTCGAGAAGCCTCACCACGGCGTGCCGCCCGCCCCGTCGTCCGGCCCGCCCCGTCGCGTCATCGGGGCGGCATCGGCCGTCGTCGGGGCGGGTTCGAGAGCCCTGAGGGGCCGGGGGTCAGCTCTTCGTCGCCGAGGCGGAGGAGGACGCGCTCTTGCAGCTCTCCTGCTCGGCCATCGCCTTGCCCACGTCACCCTCCTCCAGCTTCGCGAGGGCGTCGTTGCCGCTCTGGCTCAGCTTGTCCAGCTGGGTGGCGATCCCCTTGAGACCGTCGGCGAACTTCGCCTGGTCCTTCGTGTCGAGGTCGTCGACCTGCTTCTTGAGGTCGCCGTACGACGACGAGATGGTGTTGAGCTCCTTGACGGCGTCCTTCTGCTTCTTCTCGCCGTCGTCCACGTCCGGCGCCCCGGCCTTGTCCACGGCGCCGCCGATCGCCTTGTAGGCGTCGGACATGTCCTGGAAGGCCTGGGAGTCGGTCTTCTGGACGTCCGCCGGAGTGCTGTTGTCCGAGGTCTGCTTCTGGATGGCGGTGTTGGCGGCCGAGATCTTCCTGGCCTGGGGCTGCACGGCGTCACAGACGTCCTTGGCCCAGGAGTTGAGCTTGTCGCTGCTGTCGTCACCGCCGCATCCCGACAACGCCAGCACCAGTACCGCACCGCCGGACAGCGCGGCCGCGAGCTTCTTGTTCACCGGATTGGTCCCTTCCATGGCTCTCGGCCCCGGAACATACACGCCAAGTGGGCGACACCACCGTGACGAACATCCGTTTGGACCGTTATTGAAGCCATTTGCACCAAGCGAGATAAGGCTCACGAACAGGGCATACACACGAGCGGGCGGGCGTACGGCGCGTCAAGACGCGTCGTACGCCCGCCCGTTGGGCGGAACCCGCTCATCCGTCGAGCGGGGCCCGTTCAGGCGATCGTCCGTCGGTCACGAAACCACCGCCGGATCCGCCGACTTGGCCACCCGCTCGGAGTTGCCCTCGTCGCCCACGGCGATGCCGCGCCGCTTGGACACGTACACGGCACCCACGATGACGACGAGCGAGAGCGCCGCGATGAGGATCCGCATGCCCACACTCTTGTCCGCGCCGTAGCTGAACTTGACCACGGCCGGCGCGATGAGCAGCGCCACCAGGTTCATCACCTTCAGGAGCGGGTTGATCGCGGGGCCCGCGGTGTCCTTGAAGGGGTCGCCGATCGTGTCGCCGATCACCGTCGCGGCATGGGCCTCGCTGCCCTTGCCGCCGTGGTGGCCGTCCTCGACGAGTTTCTTGGCGTTGTCCCACGCGCCTCCGGAGTTCGCGAGGAAGACCGCCATCAGCGTGCCGGTGCCGATGGCGCCCGCGAGGAACGAGCCGAGCGCGCCGACCCCGAGCGTGAACCCGATCGCGATCGGCGTCAGTACGGCGAGCAGACCCGGTGTGGTCAGCTCGCGCAGCGCGTCCTTGGTGCAGATGTCGACGACGCGCCCGTACTCGGGCTTCTCGCTGTAGTCCATGATCCCGGGGTGCTCGCGGAACTGCCGCCGCACCTCGTAGACCACGGCTCCGGCCGACCGGGACACCGCGTTGATCGCCAGCCCCGAGAAGAGGAAGACGACCGCGGCGCCCGCGATGAGCCCGACCAGGTTGTTGGGCTGCGAGATGTCCATCATCAGGTTCATCGGAGCGCCCGGACCCGAGACCTTCTGCCCCACGTCGTTCGCGGCCGTGAGGATGGCGTCCCGGTACGAGCCGAAGAGCGCCGAGGCCGCCAGTACCGCGGTGGCGATGGCGATGCCCTTGGTGATGGCCTTGGTGGTGTTGCCGACGGCGTCCAGGTCGGTGAGCACCTGCGCGCCCGCGCCCTCGACGTCGCCGGACATCTCCGCGATGCCCTGCGCGTTGTCGGAGACCGGCCCGAAGGTGTCCATGGCGACGATGACGCCGACCGTGGTGAGCAGACCGGTTCCGGCGAGGGCCACCGCGAACAGGGCCAGCATGATCGACGTACCGCCGAGCAGGAAGGCCCCGTAGACGCCGAGACCGATCAGCAGAGCGGTGTAGACGGCCGATTCGAGACCGAGCGAGATACCGGCGAGGACGACGGTGGCCGGGCCGGTGAGCGAGGTCTTGCCGATGTCCTTCACCGGGCGCCGGGTGGTCTCGGTGAAGTAGCCGGTCAGTTGCTGGATCAGCGCGGCCAGGACGATGCCGATGGCGACCGCGATGAGCGCGAGGATCCGCGGGTCGCCGGACTTGCCGAGGATGGCCTCGTCGGTGACACCGTCCAGGTCGGCGTACGAGGACGGCAGATAGACGAAGACGGCCACGGCCACCAGCACCAGTGAGAACACCGCGGAGATGAAGAAGCCACGGTTGATGGCGCTCATCCCGCTGCGGTCCGCCCGGCGCGGAGCGACCGCGAAGATGCCGATCATCGCGGTGAGTACGCCGATCGCGGGCACGATCAGCGGGAAGGCGAGCCCGGAGTCGCCGAACGCCGCCTTGCCGAGGATCAGCGCGGCGACGAGCGTGACGGCGTACGACTCGAAGAGGTCGGCGGCCATACCGGCGCAGTCCCCGACGTTGTCGCCCACGTTGTCCGCGATGGTCGCGGCGTTGCGCGGGTCGTCCTCCGGGATGCCCTGCTCGACCTTGCCGACCAGGTCGGCGCCGACGTCGGCGGCCTTGGTGAAGATGCCGCCGCCGACACGCATGAACATGGCGATCAGCGCGGCACCGAGGCCGAAGCCCTCCAGGACCTTCGGCGCGTCGGCCGCGTACACCAGCACCACACAGGAGGCGCCGAGCAGACCGAGCCCCACCGTGAACATGCCGACGACGCCGCCCGTGCGGAAAGCGATCTTCATTGCTTTGTGCGAGACGGCGGTGAGATCCTTTTCGGGCTCACCCTCCGCCGGAGTCGCTTCCCGTGCCGCGGCGGCCACGCGAACATTGCTGCGTACGGCGAGCCACATACCGATATATCCGGTGGTGGCCGAGAACGCCGCGCCGATCAAGAAGAAGACCGATCGGCCCGCCCGCTGATTCCAGTCGTCCGCGGGCAGCAGCATGAGCAGGAAGAACACCACGACGGCGAATACCCCGAGGGTGCGCATCTGCCGCCCCAGGTAGGCATTCGCGCCCTCCTGGATCGCCACCGCGATCTTCTTCATGCTGTCGGTGCCCTCGCCGGCCGCGAGCACCTGGCGGACCAGGACACCGGCGACGACAAGCGCCGCAAGGGCGACGGCCGCGATGACCATCACGATGAGGCGGTTGTCGTCGGTGAGTACTGCGGCTGCGAAGGTAGTGGGCTGGTCAAACTGATGAGGGGTAGAAAGCCCCGCCATTCGTCCTCCTTGACGCTTGGACCGAGCTCAAGATGTGGACGGATTGTAGGTACCGGAACCTGATCAAAACAGTGCGCGGTAAGTGGAATCGGCCTTCACAGGCCCTTCAGCAAATGATCCGGGGTTCCGCACGGAACCCGAAAGTAGTAATGCCTCAAAAGCATTGACGGCAGATGACAGCAGGTCCATTGCGGTACGACGCCGTGTAAAGCTGATCGTATTGTTGATCGTCATTCGGATCGTGAATTCGTTCACGAATTACGTGTGGCTTGATCCGAAGCGGCCGGGGAGCCGACCTGGCGGTCGACGAGCCCGCGGGGCGGCCGACGCGGCCACTGCCGCACCCCGGGGGCGTACGGGGAAACGGGCCCCCGGAGACGGCGCACGGGCGGCACGACGCGGCACAGAGGCGCCAGGAGCGACCAGGGGCGACCGGGGTGGCAGAGGGTGGCAGCAGGGGGAGAGTGCGGCGGCCGGACATGCGAAAGGGCCCTGTTGAGCAGGGCCCTTTCGCACATGGTGAGGCAGTACCTAGGGGTTGATCAGGAAATGAGCGTGGCCGGCGGCGTGGTGGGCCAGCTCATCCTGATCAGTCCGCCGTTCTCACCGGCGGTCACTTCCACGTCGTCGACGAGGCCGCTGATGACCGCGAGGCCCATCTCGTCCTCTTCGGTCTCGACGTCCGCGCCGTCGGCTCCGCCCTGGGCGCCCGGCGACTTCTCACCGGGAACCGCGTGCGGCGCCTCATCGCCGACCTCGATGGAGAACTGCTTCTCCTCCTCGATCAGCGAGACCCGCACCGGAGCCGAGATTCCGGCGTTCTGGTGCAGGCCGACGGCCCGGGTGCAGGCTTCGCCCACGGCGAGCCTGACCTCGTCGAGGACGGCCTCGTCCACTCCGGCCCTGCGCGCCACCGCTGCCGCCACCAGTCGGGCGGTCCTGACGTGCTCGGGCAGCGCGCTGAAGCGGAGTTCAACGGTGGCCATGCATCCCCCTCGGAACTACGGGCGTGCGGTCGGGGGGTCGGATCGCCGAGACCCGACCCCCCTCCATTGACTTCTGCCTCCCGGGCCATTCCCGGGATCCGGCTGTGTGCGACTGACCGGCCGGTCGGGGACCGGCCGGACCACAGCCGCTCAGTCGGTGGCCGCCACCGCTTCTTCGACCGAGGTGTGGATCGGGAACACCTTGGTGAGACCGGTGATGCGGAAGATCTTCAGAATGCGCTCCTGGTTGCAGACCAGCCGGAGCGAACCCTCATGGGCACGCACCCGCTTCAGGCCACCCACCAGCACGCCGAGACCGGTGGAGTCGAGGAAGTCCACGCCCTCCATGTCGACGACAAGGTGGAAACTGCCGTCGTTCACCAGCTCGACCAGCTGTTCGCGCAACTTGGGCGCGGTATATACATCGATTTCGCCACCGACCTCGACGACCGTACGATCGCCGACGGTACGGGTCGACAGGGACAGGTCCACGGATCCTCCAGCACCTTGCTAATCGAGCGGTCATCCCAAGGGACACCTCGGCGGAGCCCCCGGGACGGTTCGCCAGCCGCGATGGCATTCAATCACTTACCGGCAGGCGTGCACGACGCCTTGGGCCTATTGTCCGTCACGCCAGTGACACACTCGATGCCGATGGCCAATAATCTCCGACCCGATCGAACCTCGACGGACACCGGATCCCGCCCCACACCGGGCCAGATCCTGGACCGGCTCGCCTCCGGGCCGAGCCGGTCTTCGCGCATCACTCATACGGAGCACTTGCCCCCACGTGAGGGTCGTCATGCCGTGTGGCCCGACCGGATCCGCCCCGAGGTCATCGCGGCCGTACAGTCCGCCGGTATCGAACACCCCTGGGCCCACCAGGCACTCGCGGCCGAGCACGCCCTGGACGGCGAGTCGGTGATCGTCTCCACGGGCACGGCCTCCGGCAAGTCCCTGGCGTACCTCGTGCCGGTCCTGTCGACCCTCCTCGACGGTTCCGAGGCACCGAACGGCCGCGGGGCGACCGCCCTGTACCTCGCCCCGACCAAGGCCCTCGCCGCGGACCAGCGCCGATCCGTGAGGGAACTCTCACATCCGCTGGGCCACGCCGTGCGTTCCGCGGTCTACGACGGGGACACCCCGGTCGAGGAACGCGAGTGGGTACGCCAGTACGCCAACTACGTCCTCACCAACCCCGACATGCTGCACCGCGGGATACTTCCCTCCCACCCCCGGTGGGCCTCCTTCCTGCGCGCCCTGCGCTATGTCGTCATCGACGAGTCCCACACCTACCGGGGCGTCTTCGGGTCGCACGTCGCCCAGGTGCTCCGCCGGCTGCGCCGACTGTGCGCCCGCTACGGCTCCTCCCCCGTCTTCCTCCTGGCCTCGGCGACCGCCGCCGAGCCCTCGGTCGCCGCCTCCCGCCTCACGGGCCTGCCCGTGGTGGAGGTCGCCGACGACGCCTCACCCCGCGGTGAAGTGGTGTTCGCCCTCTGGGAACCACCCCTCACCGACCTGCGCGGCGAGAAGGGGGCCCCCGTCCGCCGTACCGCCACCGCCGAGACCGCGGACCTCCTCACCGACCTGACCCTGCAGGGTGTCCGCTCGGTCGCCTTCGTACGGTCCCGCCGCGGGGCCGAGCTGATCTCGGTGATCGCCCAGGAACGCCTCGCCGAGATCGACCGTTCCCTGGTCCGGCGCGTGGCCGCCTACCGCGGCGGCTACCTCCCCGAGGAACGCCGCGCCCTCGAACGCGCCCTGCACTCCGGGGAACTCCTCGGCCTCGCCGCCACCACCGCCCTGGAACTCGGCATCGACGTCTCCGGTCTGGACGCCGTCGTCATCTCCGGCTACCCGGGCACCCGGGCGTCCCTGTGGCAGCAGGCCGGCCGCGCGGGCCGCTCCGGGCAGGGGGCGCTCGCGGTACTGGTCGCCCGTGACGACCCGCTGGACACCTATCTCGTCCATCACCCCGAGGCCCTGTTCGACCAGCCCGTCGAATCCACCGTCCTCGATCCGGACAACCCGTACGTCCTCGCACCCCACCTGTGCGCCGCGGCGGCCGAGCTCCCGCTGACGGAGGAGGACTTCGCCCTCTTCGGACCGGCCACCGCCGAGCTGCTGCCGCAGTTGGAGACCGCGAAGCTGCTGCGCCGCCGTACGAAGGCCTGGCACTGGACGCGCCGGGAGCGGGCCGCCGACCTGGCCGACATCCGCGGCGGAGGCGGCAACCCGGTGCAGATCGTGGAGACCGGCTCCGGACGGCTGCTGGGCACGGTCGACGCCGGTGCCTCGCACACCACCGTCCACGAAGGCGCGGTCCACCTCCACCAGGGCCGTACGTATCTGGTGGACGAGCTGCACCTGGACGACTCGGTGGCCCTGGTCAAGGAGGCCAACCCGCCGTATTCGACGGTCGCCCGCGACACCACCGCCATCTCCGTCCTGGAGACGGACGTCGAAATCCCGTGGGGCGGCGGCCGGTTGTGCTACGGCTCCGTCGAAGTCACCCATCAGGTCGTCTCCTTCCTGCGTCGTCGTCTCATCACCGGCGAGGTGCTCGGCGAGACGAAACTCGATCTTCCGCCGCGCACGCTCCGGACGCGCGCCGTGTGGTGGACCGTCACCGAGGACCAGCTCGACGCCGCCCGGGTGAACCCCGAGATCCTCGGCGGCGCCCTGCACGCCGCCGAGCACGCCTCGATCGGCATGCTTCCGCTCTTCGCCACCTGCGACCGCTGGGACATCGGCGGCGTCTCCGTCCCGCTGCATCCGGACACCCTCCTGCCCACGGTCTTCGTGTACGACGGCCACCCCGGCGGCGCGGGCTTCGCGGAGCGCGCCTTCCACACCGCCCGCGAGTGGCTCACCGCCACCCGCCAGGCCATCGCGTCCTGCGAGTGCGACGCCGGCTGCCCGTCCTGCATCCAGTCCCCCAAGTGCGGCAACGGCAACGAGCCGTTGCACAAGCGGGGCGCCGTCCGGCTGCTGACGGTGCTGCTGCAAGGGGCTCCGGAGCCCCTGCCAGGGGAGGCCCCGCCGGAGAAGGTCCCGCCGGGGGACCCGCGTCCCGAAGCCGCGGAAACCTCGGAAGCCCCCTAGGGTCCGTCGGTGGACGTGGGCCAGACCCCCGCACCCCCGCGCATCCTGAGCCCCTCCGGCACGACCGACACCGGCACCTCAGAACCACCCGGAACCACAGGCCCGGCCGAGCCCTCGGGCCTACCCGGAGCCGCATGCCTGGCCGGAGCCTCAGGTCCGGCCGAAACCACAGGCCCGTCCGAAGTCGCAGGCCCACCCGAAGTCACGGGCCCGGCCAGCTCTCGGGCGTCCCCGGCGCCGCAGGTCTGCCCGAAGCCGCGGGCTCGCCCGGAGCTGGAGGCCCGCCCGGAGCCGGAGGAACGGGTCCTGCCGAAGGCACGGGTCCTGCCGGGCCGGCCCGGGACCGCACCTCGGCCGTCAGCGGTCCCCGGCCCGCCTCGACCGTGACGTCCGCGGTATCGCCCAGGACCGCGCAGCGCACGATCCGGGTGTCCTGCGCCCGTGCCACACGGTCCGCCCCGGCGCACGCCCGCGTCTCGCCGTCCATCCAGTGGTCGGCCGCCGCGAGGGCCGCCAAATCCGCCGCACCGCCGGCTCTGTGACGGACCACCACCGCCTGCCCCATCGCGAGCACGGCGCCGAAGACCACGCACAGCACCGCGAGCGCACCCACGGTCCAGACGGTGGCCGACCCCCGGTCCCGGACCGGCCCTGCCGCTCTCCTCCACCCGCTCACCGGACCGCCCCCACCGTCTCCTCGGCCAGGGCGACGGCCTCCTGCGACACGGCGAGCGCCAGCCCGTCCGGGCCCGGTGTGTCGGCCTCGACCCGCACACGCACCAGGTCGCCCGCACGCCGGACGAAGACCCGGGCCCCGCTCGGCGCCACCTGCCGGGCGGCCTCCGTCACCGTGCCCGGCGGTTCCTGCCGGGCCGCCGCACGTGCGCCCGCCCTGGCCGCGTCCACGCACTGGATCAACGCGGCCGCGGCCAGCAACGCCCAGACGAGCACCATCGTGAACGCGACCAGCACCGGCAGCACCACAGCCGCCTCCGCTGTCACGAAGCCGCGGTCCCCGGCCATGTCACGGTCACGGCCCCCGGCCACCTCGGGCGGGCCCGGCCCCTGGCCTTCCCCCGTCCCCTCCGTCACCCCTGCCTCAGAACTGCCCATCGAGCGCCCGCCCCACGATGTCCTGGAGCGCGCCGCGCACCTGCCCGCTGGTCAGCACCTCGTAGAGCAGCGCCGCGAACCCCACCGCCGCGATCAGCCCCATCGCGTACTCGGAGGTGACCATCCCGGCGTCCCGCCGCGGCAGCCGAGCGCCGCTCACCCGCGCCCAGCCCGCCAGGGCCGATGCCCGCGCCCACACCCGCACTCGTACCCGCACTGCCTTGCCCATCCGAACCCCCGTACAGCTCTGTCCTGTTGATCTCGGTCACACGTCGCTCGTCACACGTCACTCGTCGCTCAGTCCGTCATCCGCCGCCTCCTCCCAGCACCCCGCTCGCGAGCCCGAGCACCACCGGCAGCACACCGATCGCGATGAACGCGGGCAGAAAGCACAGCCCCACGGGCGCCGTGATCAGGACGCCCGCCCGACGCGCACGCGCCGTGGCGTCCCGCCCCCGCTCCGCGCGGGCCTCGGCCGCGAGGCGCGCGATCGGTACCGCCGCCGGTACGCCCGACTCACCGGCCCGCTCCAGCAGCCGGGCCAGGCCCCGCGCCCCGGGCAGCGCGGCCAGTCCCCGCCACGCCTCCGCCGGTTCGCCACCGAGCCGCACCTCGGCGGCGCCCCGCTCCAGCCGCTCCCCCACGGGCCCTTCCAGGGCCTCTCCCACCGCCCGGGCGGCCACCACCGGGCTCGCCCCCGCAGCGACGCAGGCGGCCAGCAGATCGGCGGCAAGGGGCAGTTGCCGCGCGACCCGCGCCGTGTCGAACTCCGCCACCGGCGCCGGCCTGCGCTGCCACCGCCACATCCCGAACGCGGCCACGAGCCCCGTCACGCCACCGGCCACTCCGCCCACGACCACCCAACAGGCGCTCAGGGCCCCGATCACCGGCAACCAGCGCCGCACGACACCGGCACCGACACGGGCACGAGCACGAGCACCGGGGATCTTCGAGTCGTGTCCGACGACGGCCGGCTCCACAGTCGGCCCGAGCTCGCCGGCCGAGAGCCCCGACGACATCGACGACACCGTCAGCGCCGCCAACCGCCCGCGCGCCCTCCGCCTCCGCCGCGCCGCGCCCAGGAACCGGGCCGGCACCCACACCCCCGCCACCACGCACACCACCACCCCCAGCCTGTGGACAACCTCCGCGCTCATCCCGCTCACTCCGCTCATCCCGACTCCGCTCCCCGTACGATCCGCAGGGCCCAGCACAGGCCGGCACCCTCCAGGGCCCCGCCGACCAGCAGGCAGCCGAGGCCCGCTCCGGTGTGCAGCAGGACACGCAGCGGGGCGGCCCCGAGCGCGGTGCCCAGGAGCACCCCGAGCACCGGCAACCCCGCGAGCAGCACCGCGGTCGACCGCGCTCCCGCCAACTGGGCCCGCAGATCCGCACGCTGGTCCCGCTCCGCGCGCAACGCCCCCTCCAGCCGGTCGAGCCCGGCCGCGAGTCCGGCGCCCCGGTCCACGGCGACACGCCAGCACGCGGCGAGGCCCAGCAGTCCTTCGGCCCCGGGCCGCCGGGCCGCTTCGGTGAGCGCGCCCGGCACATCCCCGCCGAACCGTGCCGCCGCCAGGACCACCGCCCGCGCCTCCCCGAGCCCTCCCGAGTCCCGGGCGGCGCCCAACAGGGCCTCCCCCGGCTGCCGACCGGCCCGGACCTCCCCCGCGAGCACCCCGCACAGCGCGATGACCTCGGTGGCCCGCCGTTCACTCGCCCGCCGCGCCGCTCCGGACCGCCGGGCCCGCCGGACCAGCGGAACTCCGAGCGCGCCCAGGACGACCGGCAGCACGGAGGCCCCCAGCAGACCGACCACGCCCCCGGCGACCAGCGCCCACCACTCACCTCTCGTCCGGTGCGACCGCCGCAGCCACTCCCAGGCCCGCACCGCCTGCCACGACGGCGGCCCGACCCCCGCAGCCCCGTCACGCGCGCCGGCGCCCGCACACACCAACCCCGCCCGCCGCGCCCCGGGCCCCGGCCCGCGCAGCAGCCAGGCCGCCGCCCCGGCGCACGCCGCCACCGCGCCCACCGGCACCTCCGCGATCCCCGTCACAGCCCCTCCCTCCGCTCGCCCACTCGGTCACCCAGGCCACCGAGCAGCTCCCGCAGCCGCTCCCACCCGGGCCCGTACGCGAAGGCCTCCGTGCCCCACCGCAGCGCGGGAACCGTCACGACGAGCCCCGCGGGGTTCCGCTCCAGCACATGCGCCTCGGCGATCCGCCGCCGCCCGGCCCGATCGCGTACGAGGTGGAGCACCACCGACAGCGCGGCCGCCACCTGGCTGTGCAGTGCCGCCCGGTCGAGTCCGGCGGCCGTGCCCAGCGCCTCCAACCGGGCCGGCACCACCGAGGCGGCGTTGGCGTGCACGGTTCCGCAGCCCTGGTGACCCGTGTTCAACGCGGCCAGCAGCGCGACCACTTCGGGCCCTCTCACCTCACCGACGACCAGCCGGTCCGGTCGCATGCGCAGGGCCTGGCGCACCAGGTCCTGGAGCGTGACGAGTCCGGCGCCCTCCTGGTTGGGAGGTCTCGATTCCAGCCGTACGACATGGGGATGCTCTGGGCGCAGCTCCGCCGAGTCCTCGGCGAGCACGATCCGCTCGCCCGGTCCGACGAGGCCCAGCAGAGCGCTCAGGAGCGTTGTCTTGCCGCTGCCCGTGCCGCCGCTGACCAGGAACGAGAGCCTGGCGTCGAGCAGCGCCCGCAGCAGCCGGTCGCCGCCCGGCGGCACCGTCCCCGCGGCCACCAGTTCGTCGAGCGTGAACGCCCTCGGCCGTACGACCCGCAGCGACAGGCAGGTCGAGCCGACGGCGACCGGTGGCAGCACCGCGTGCAGTCGGGTGCCGTCGGGGAGCCGGGCGTCCACCCAGGGGTGCGCGTCGTCCAGCCGCCGCCCGGCCACGGCCGCGAGGCGCTGCGCGAGGCGTCGTACGGCCGCCGCGTCCGGGAAGGACACGGCCGTCAGCTCCAGGCCGCCGCCGCGGTCCACCCACACCCGGTCGGGCGCCGAGACCAGTACGTCGGTGACCGACGGGTCGTCGAGCAGCGGCTCCAGCGGGCCGCTCCCGACCAACTCCGACCGCAGCCGCTCGGCCGCACCAAGGACTTCGGCGTCCCCGAGCACCCTGCCCTGTGCCCGCAGGGCCTGCGCCACGCGCGCGGGAGTCGGTTCTCCTCCGCTCTGCGCCAGCCATTGCCGGACTCCGTCCAGCAGCCCCGGGTCGGCGGGTGGGCTCGTACCCGGCGGCCGCCCCACGAGCGAGCCGCGGACCGGGAGACGCCCACCCGGCGGCCCCGCGTGCACGGGCCCCGGGTGCACGGCCACCCCGCCACGCGGGCCCGTGCCCCTGGCCGTACCGCCGCTCGTACCTGACGGGCCGCTCGTCCTCGGACGACCACTCGTGCTCATACGGTCCCTCGAACTCGTACGGTTCCTCATACGGAGCCTCCGGCGACCGCGGCCCGCGCCCAGAACGCCGAGCAGAAGCGCGCGAGCGGTCCGCGGCCGTCCGCCCCCGGCGGCGCGCCCCGGTCCTGGGCCGCCAGCAGCCCTGACTCCATCGGCACTTCGCCCATCAGGAGCAGTCCGAGAAGCCGGGCGACCTCCTGGTCGTCCAGACCTGGTGCGTACGGCCCGCGCACCGCGACGCGCAGGTCTCTCAGGACCATGCCGACCGCGGACGCCACCCGCCCGGCCGCCGCGACGGCGCGCAGTTCGGCGGGGACCACGAGCAGTCCCATGTCGACCTGGGCGAGGGCCTCCGCACCCCCTTCGTCGATCCGGCGCGGCAGATCCACGACCACCGCCCCGCCGCGCCGCCGCGCCGCGGCCAGGACCGCCCGGACGGCCTCGGGTGCGATGGTGACACGGTCGCCCCGGTCCCAGCTGAGGACCCGCAGGGCGTGCAGCGAGGGAAGCGACTCCTCCAGGGCTCCGCCGCCGACCCGCCCGTGCGAGGCGGCGAAGGCCGGCCAGCGGAGCCCCTCGACGGCCTCGGCGCCGAGCAGGACGTCGAGTCCGCCGCCCAGGGGGTCCGCGTCCACAAGGAGGGTGCGCCTGCCCTGGCGCGCCGAGGTGACCGCGAGCGCGCAGGCGAGGGTGGACGATCCGGCGCCGCCGCGGCCGCCGATCACGCCGACGGTGAGGGCGGGTGGTCCCACCCCCTCGGCCACGTCGGCGATCCGGTCGACCAACCATTGTTCGCCATCCGGCAGCATCAGGACATGGTCGGCGCCGATCTCCAGGGCCCTTCGCCAGACCCCTGGATCGTCCTGATCCCGCCCCACGAGCACCACTCCGCGTCTGCGCGTGGCGCTCCGCACCCGTCGCGCGGCGTCGTCGCCGACGAGCACCAGCGGTGCCGTGTCCCAGCCGCCGCCGCGCTCCGGCACCCCGTGGTGGACTTCGGGCCGGGCGCCGGCGGCGGCGCACAGCCGCAGCAGGTCGTCCAGCAGATTCGCGTCCTCCGTGACGATCAACGGTCCGCTCTGCCGCCCCTCGGCGTCCGGCGGACGGTCGTGTGTGATGGCTCCCGCCACGCTCTCCAGCCCCTTCGCTGCTTCCTCGCCAAGCCCTTGTGGCCCCGCGATTCCCACCCAGCGCAAGAACCGGCAACCCGGCCCTCCATATGAACCGCCGATACGAACCGGCCATAGCCGCCGAACAATCGGAACCGGCCATGAACTTCCGCGAGCGGTACGCGCTGGAATCACGGTGCAGCGATCCCGGAAATCGTGTGGATCTTGGTCGATAACTGTGGACATCTCGATGGTTGTGAATATCGCCTTCACCCAAACCGGTGACCGATGGGCGACTTCCACAGAGCAGCAAGGCGGCTACGCACGGTGACCAATCCTGTGCGGACACAGAGAAACGCCTGGCCCCGCTGAGCGGGGCCAGGCGTTCTCAACAACGGAGGGGAAAACCCATCCGGACATGCGACGACCCCCGCCGGGGGGGAGAGCGGGGGTCGTCCCCACGGTTTGACTCGGGGGGGGAGGAGCCAAACCGGGTTGGCACGGTCGCGAACGATCCGTGACTTCCATGGTGTACCCGAGAGCCCTCTCAGGCAAACCCACACGCCCCACACTAGCCCGAATGGCGGGCGCATATGCTCAACCTTGTGGAAAACCACTCCCTGCCTCGTACAGCGGCCTTCTTCGACCTGGACAAGACGGTCATTGCGAAGTCGAGCACTCTCACGTTCAGCAAGTCGTTCTACCAAGGCGGCCTGATCAATCGCCGGGCGGTCTTGCGTACCGCATATGCCCAGTTCGTCTTCCTCGCGGGCGGCGCCGACCACGACCAGATGGAACGGATGCGGGAGTACCTGTCCGCACTGTGCCGCGGCTGGAACGTGCAGCAGGTGAAGGAGATAGTCGCCGAGACCCTGCACGACCTGATCGACCCGATCATCTACGACGAGGCGGCGTCCCTCATCGAGGAGCACCACACCGCCGGGCGCGACGTCGTGATCGTCTCCACCTCCGGAGCGGAGGTCGTCGAGCCCATCGGTGAGCTCCTGGGCGCGGACCGGGTGGTGGCGACCCGCATGGTCGTGGGCGACGACGGCTGCTTCACGGGCGAGGTGGAGTACTACGCGTACGGGCCGACGAAGGCCGAGGCGGTCAAGGAGCTGGCCGCGTCCGAGGGGTACGACCTCTCGCGCTGCTACGCGTACAGCGACTCGGCGACCGACATCCCGATGCTCTCGGCGGTCGGCCACCCGCACGCCGTGAACCCGGATCGCGCGCTGCGCCGCGAGGCCGTCGCGCGCGGCTGGCCCGTCCTCGACTTCAACCACCCGGTACGGCTGAAGCAGCGCGTGTCCGCACCGCCCCGGCCGGCCATCGTCGCGGCCGCGGCGATAGGAGCGGCGGCGGCCACGGCGGGGCTCGTCTGGTACGCCAACCGACGCCGCGCGACGGTGAACTGAGACCCTTCGGGCCGGGCGCCCGATTGATCCGCCTTTGAACCCAAAAGTAAAGAAGTACAGCGAGGGGTTCCGCTTCCTCCGGACCTGGAGTACAAAGGAATCAACGGCCCGCGAGACCAAGGACATCCGAAAGGATCACCTTCAAACGCAACCGAGGCCCCACGGACCGCGCATGGACACCGAGCACCCACGCGACGTCGACCCGTCGATTACGGGCCAGCCGCACCAGGTGACGGGCACAGTTCCCGACCTGATGGGCAACACTCCGAGGACGCTTGGTAACCCGGTGAACATGCCAGCGGCGGTACGGAACTCCGTACCGCCGCAACCCTGTTCCGGGCGCCGGGCCGCGCGGACCCACCCGGTCCACCCGATCCACCCGGCCTACGCGGCGCCCCGCTGCAGCGCCTCGCACACCGCCGTCGACTCCCTGGCGCCGAGCCCGACCGCCGTACCGCAGTGGGCGATCCAGGCCGCCATCCCCTCCGGGGTCCCCGACGCGTAGCCGTCCAGGGCGGCGGCGTAGGCCGCTCGGCCCAGTTCCGCGTGACCGACCTCCGGCGGACAGACCGACTTGGGGTCGAGCCCACTGCCGATGAGGACGATCCGCTCCGCCGCGCGCGCGACCAGACCGTTGTGGGAGCCGAAGGGGCGCAACGCGAGAAGTTCGCCGTGCACCACGGCGGCGGTCACCAGGGCGGGCGCCGAACTCCCCGCGATCACCAGCCGCGCCAGCCCGTCCAGCCGGCCCTCGACCTCGGCGGCGTCCGGCAGCGGAAGCCCGATCAGCGGCGGCCCCGCGGCGCCTGCCGCCGCGGTCTCCGCCACGGGCTCCCCGTCCCGGCGCGGACGTCCGACCGCGTCCCCCTTGTCGGCCGCGGCCACCAGATGCAGCCTGGCCAGCACCCGAAGGGGTGACTGCCGCCAGATCGACAGGAGTTCGCCCGCCTCGGCGGTCAGCCGGAGCGCCGCGCCCACCGCCCTGGCCTCGTCGTCACCGCTGAAGTCGGTCCTGCGGCGGACCTCTTCGAGGGCCCAGTCGGCGCCGGACAGCGCCGCGGACCCGCGGGAGCCGCGCAGCGCTGCCTCCCCGGTGATCTCGTTGCTGCGGCGCCGCATGATGCGGTGCCCGTAGACCCGGTCCACGGCCTTGCGGACGGACTCGACGGATTCCGCCACGCCGGGCAGCGAGCCCAGCGCCGCGAGGGGGTCGGCGTTCGCACCTGTCGTACTCATGAGTACGACCCTACGCACACCTGGCGCGCGCCCCACGAACGAGTGGTCTTCTTCACGTCTGACGGCCCTCGGACCCTGTCGCGCGACTACGCTACATGAACATGAAAATTGCTTTCGTTGGGAAGGGCGGCAGCGGCAAGACGACGCTGTCCTCGCTCTTCGTCCGTCATCTCGCGACCACCGGATCGCCCGTCGTCGCGGTGGACGCCGACATCAACCAGCACCTCGGCCCGGCGCTCGGCCTCACCGACGCCCAGGCACAGGGCCTGCCCGCCATGGGCGACCGCCTGGGCCTCATCAAGGACTACCTGCGCGGCACCAACCCGCGCATCGCCTCCGCCGAGACGATGATCAAGACCACCCCGCCCGGCGAGGGCTCGCGCCTCCTGCGGGTGTGCGAGGACAACCCGGTGTACGAGGCCTGCGCGCGACCGGTGGAACTCGACGGCGGCACCGTCCGTTTGATGGTCACCGGCCCGTTCACCGAGGCCGACCTGGGAGTAGCCTGCTACCACTCCAAGACCGGTGCGGTGGAGCTCTGCCTGAACCACCTCGTCGACGGGCGCAGCGAGTACGTCGTCGTCGACATGACGGCGGGCTCGGACTCCTTCGCGTCCGGCATGTTCACCCGCTTCGACATCACGTTCCTCGTCGCCGAGCCCACCAGGAAGGGGATCTCCGTCTACCGCCAGTACAAGGAGTACGCACGCGACTTCGGCGTCACCCTGAAGGTCGTGGGCAACAAGGTGCAGGGCCAGGACGACATCGACTTCCTCCGGGGCGAGGTCGGCGACGACCTGCTGCTGACGGTCGGCCACTCGGACTGGGTACGCGCCATGGAGAAGGGCCGCCCTCCCCGGTTCGACCAGCTGGAGGACGGCAACCGCCGTGCGCTGAGCGCCCTCCAGGACGCCGCGGACGCGACCTACGGACAGCGCGACTGGGAGCGCTACACCCAGCAGATGGTCCACTTCCACCTGAAGAACGCGCAGTCCTGGGGCAATGAGCGCACGGGCGCCGACCTGGCCGCCCAGGTCGACCCCGCCTTCGTCCTGCGGGAGGCCGAGGCCGCCACGGCGTGACCCCGTGCGTCGCGGCATGAGCCCTCATACGTGCCTGCCCCCGCCGCGCGCGGGGGCAGGCACGGACAGGGGGGCGGACAGGGGCGGGGACAGGGCTTACGGCTTCGCCGCCGGTGCGCCGGGCACTCCCTTCGGGGCCGGGGCCGGCCGGTCGGAGAGGAACGACGCCCAGTCCTGCTTCGGGCTCTGGCCCACCTTGAGGGTGCGGAGCTTGTCGAGGGTCTTCGGGTCCTGGGCGTCGAGCCAGTCCGCGAGCTGCCGGAAGGAGACGCAGCGCACCTCACGCTTGGTGCAGACCCGCTCGATGGTCTCCTCGACGGCCCGCATGTACGCGCCGCCGTTCCAGGACTCGAAGTGGTTGCCGATGACCAGGGGAGCGCGGTTGCCCTCGTAGGCGCGGGAGAAGCCCTTGAGCAGGCCGTCACGCATCTGGTCGCCCCAGTACTCGTGCTTGGCGGGATCGCCCTGGGTCGCGGTGCCCGACTGGTTGACCATGAAGTTGTAGTCCATGGTCAGCGTCTCGAACGCGCGGCCGGGCACCGGCACCAGCTGCATCGACAGATCCCACAGCCCCCCCTTCTTCTTGGGCCAGACCTGGTCGTTGACGCCACTGGTGTCGTAGCGGAAGCCGAGCTCGTCGGCGGCCCTCATGAAGTTCTTCTGCCCCTCCAGGCAGGGCGTGCGGGCGCCGATGAGCTCCTTGTCGTAGTCGAAGGGCAGCGGCGACCCCTTCGCCGTGCCCGTGTTGGTCTTCCAGGACTTGACGAAGGACTTGGCCTGGGCGATCTCGTTCTTCCAGTCCTCGACCGACCACTCCCCCACTCCGCCGCCGCTGCCGCAGAAGTGGCCGTTGAAGTGCGTGCCGATCTCGTTGCCCTCCAGCCAGGCGCCGCGCAGCTGCTTCACGGTGTCCTTGATGCCCTGCTCGTCGTTGAAGCCGATGTCGGAGCGGCCGGGCGAGTGCTGCGGCGGCCGGTACAGATCGCGCTTCTCCGCGGGAAGCATGTACACGCCGCTGAGGAAGTACGTCATGGTCGCCTTGTTGTCCTTGGCCACCTTGCGGAAGTGCGAGAACAGCCGCTGACTGTCCTCACCGGCCCCGTCCCACGAGAACACCACGAACTGCGGCGGTCTCTGACCGGGTTTCAGCCGCTCGGCCCGCGGCAGGTGCGGCTGCGCACCGGTGAACGCGGTGGAGCCGTCGCCGATCAGCCGGACCGGGCTCTTGGGCACCGAAGCACCCCCGGCCTTCTTGGCGCCGTGCGCGCCCTCGCCCTGCTCACCCTGCTCGCCCTTCTCGACACCGGCGCCCCCGGCGTGCCCGGCGTCGCCGGTTCCGCAGCCGGCGAGCGCCGCGGCACAGATCGCTGCGACGGCGACGCCCGTGGTGATCCTCTGAGTGGCGGCCATGTTCCGCCCACCTTCTTCCTTCAATCGGGACAAAACAGACGGCGAGCCCAAGATCGCAGGGGCCGAAGGAAGGGGTGGTACGACAAGCCGATCAAAATGATTAATCACTCTCTGGAATGAACTATTGCCCCATTTGCGCTATTTGTTAGCACGCATCCTTTACTCTCCATTACGATTCGTTTACCGAGCGTTGAAAGTCCCGCCGCTGTACGCCGTGACCCACGGCCGCGCCCTTGAAGCGACCGCGTAGCCCCGGAGGAGACGGGAACCATGCCTGCCTGCGTCCCCACACACACCGACGACTCTTCGCACACACCGGACGAGGGGCGGCCGCACAGCCCGCCCCGCCCCGGCCGCCGAGCGCCTCGAATCCCCCGGGTCCCACGGATCCCCCGACTCCCTCAGCCGTCCCGGATCGCGGCCGCGGACGTGTCCGCCTCGATCGCCGTCTTCCTGATCGCCCTGCCCCTGTCCCTGGGCATCGCCCTCGCCACCGGCGCGCCGCTGCAGGCGGGACTCGTCGCCGCCGCCGTGGGCGGGCTCGTGGTCGGCCGGTTCGGTGGTGCGCCGCTCCAGGTGAGCGGGCCCGCCGCGGGGCTCACCGTGGTCACCGCCGACCTCATCCAGAAGTACGGATGGCGGACGACCTGCGCCGTCACCGTCCTCGCCGGACTGGTCCAACTCGGCCTGGGGTTCCTGCGGGTGGCCCGGACCGCCCTGGCCGTCAGCCCCGCGATCGTGCACGGCATGCTGGCCGGCATCGGCATCACCATCGCCGTCGCCCAGCTGCACATCGTGCTGGGCGGCTCCCCGAGCAGCTCGGTCGTCGACAACATGAGGGCGCTGCCCGCCCAGCTGGCCCACTCCCAGGTGGCCGCGGTGGCGATCAGCGCCCTGACCCTGACCGTCCTCCTGGCCTGCTCCCGGCTCCCCGGCCGGGCCGGACGGCTGCTGCGTACCGTCCCGGCGGCGCTCGTCGCCGTCACCGCGGCCACCCTGACGGCGACCCTCGCCGGGCTCACCCTGCCCAAGGTCGATCTGCCGTCCTGGCGCAGTCACGCCCTGGCCGGGCTGCCCGAGGGTCCGGCGCTCGGGCTCGTCGCCGCCGTGCTCACCACCACGCTGGTGTGCAGTGTCCAATCGCTCCTGGGCGCCGTGGCCGTGGACAAACTCACGGCCGGGGTGCCCGTCCAGCAAGGGCGTTCCGACCTCGACCGTGAGCTGCTCGGACAGGGCGCCGCCAACATCGTCTCCGGCTCGCTCGGCGGGCTCCCCGTGGCGGGCGTGGCCGTGCGCAGCTCGGCGAACGTACGCGCCGGCGCCGTCAGCCGGAACTCCACGATGCTGCACGGCGTCTGGGTCGTGATCGTCGCCCTCCTGATGGTCCCGCTCCTGGAGCTGATCCCCCTCGCGGCGCTGGCCGCCCTGGTGATGGCCGTCGGCGTCCAGATGGTGTCCCTGCACCACATCCGCACGGTCACCCGCCACCGGGAGATGCTGGTGTACGCCGTCACCACCCTCGGCGTCGTCGTCCTCGGCGTCCTGGAGGGCGTCGCACTCGGGATCGCGATGGCCGTCGGCGTCGCCCTGCACCGCCTGACCCGCACCCGGATCATCCGCGAGGTGGGCCCGGACGGCGTCCACCACGTCCGGGTGCGCGGGCAGTTGACGTTCCTCGCGGTGCCCCGCCTCAGCAGGGCCCTGCACCAGATCCCGCCGAAGGCCGACGCGGTGATCGAGCTGGACGGCTCCTTCATGGACCACGCGGCGTACGAGTCGCTGCACGACTGGCAGAACGCGCACACCAGCCAGGGCGGCTCCGTCGAGCTGACCGGGCGCACCGGGGCCCGGCTCGCCGAACCGCACACCAAGGACGCCGACGGGCAGACGTCCCCCTGCCACTGCCGGCCCTGGACTCCCTGGCTGAACCACCACTGCGAGAGCCCCGAGGCACCGCCGCCCGGCGGGCACCCCAGCGGGCATCAACTGGCCAGCGGCATCAGCACGTTCCAGCGCAACACCGCACCCCTGGTGCGCGGTGAACTGGCCCGGCTCGCGCGGGAGGGACAGCGGCCCTCACAGCTCTTCCTCACCTGCGCCGACTCCCGGCTGGTCACCTCGATGATCACGTCGAGCGGCCCCGGCGACCTCTTCGTCGTACGCAATGTCGGCAATCTCGTACCGCCACCGGGTCAGGAGAGCGGCGACGACTCGGTGGCGGCCGCGATCGAGTACGCGGTGGAGGTGCTGCAGGTGCGGTCCATCACCGTGTGCGGGCACTCCGGATGCGGGGCGATGCAGGCGCTGATGAGCACCGAACCGGGCGGCGCCCCGACGCCGTTGAAGCGGTGGCTGCGGCACGGGCTGCCGAGCGTGGCGCGGATGGCCGCGAAGGACCGGCCCTGGACGCGGATCGCCGGACGCGCGCCGGCCGACGCCACCGAGCAGCTCTGCCTCACCAACGTCGTGCAGCAGTTGGAGCATCTGCGGGCGTACGAGGTCGTGGCGCGAGCCCTGGCGGCGGGCGCGCTCGAACTGCACGGGATGTACTTCCACGTGGGCGAGGCCCAGGCGTACCTCCTCACGGACGGCCCGTCCCCCCAGGAAGAGGGCGAGCTCTTCGACCGGGTCGCGGCGAGAGCCCTGACCCGCACACCGGTCTGACCCGCACCGCCCGCACCGCCCGCGACACCCGGACCGCCCACAGCCCCCGCATCGAACGGGTCTCGCCGGCACCGATCGGGGTGTCGCGCCGGTCGTGCACGCCCTCCCAGCAGGGCTCTCGGTCGGCGGGTCCCGCCGCGTGCCTGAACCGGCGGCCTCCGCCATCCGTGAGAACGTGTGGCCGCCCGTGTCCGCGGGCAGGCCACACGGACGCATGATCCCGCACACAGGTCTAAACCAATTGTCGGACGGCCCTTGTCACCAGGGGTCCCCGTCTGATGAGCTGTGGCCTGGGACACAACGGACACCCTGGGAAAGGGAGATGTCGTGAGCAACGAAAGCCTGGCCAACCTGCTCAAGGAAGAACGCAGGTTCGCGCCGCCCGCCGACCTGGCCGGACACGCCAACGTCACCGCGGAGGCGTACGAGCAGGCCAAGGCTGACAGGCTCGGCTTCTGGGCCGAGCAGGCCCGTCGGCTGACCTGGGCCACCGAGCCGACCGAGACCTTGGACTGGTCGAACCCTCCGTTCGCGAAGTGGTTCAAGGACGGCAAGCTCAACGTCGCGTACAACTGCGTGGACCGGCACGTCGAGGCCGGTCACGGCGACCGGGTCGCCATCCACTTCGAGGGCGAGCCCGGGGACAGCCGCGCCATCACCTACGCCGAGCTCAAGGACGAGGTCTCCCGGGCCGCCAACGCCCTGATCGAGCTGGGAGTGGAGAAGGGCGACCGGGTCGCCATCTATCTCCCGATGATCCCCGAGGCCGTCGTCTCGATGCTGGCCTGCGCCCGCATCGGCGCCGCGCACTCGGTCGTCTTCGGCGGTTTCTCCGCCGACGCCATCGCCACCCGCATCCAGGACGCCGACGCCAAACTGGTCATCACCTCGGACGGCGGCTACCGCCGCGGCAAGCCCGCCGCGCTCAAGCCGGCCGTGGACGAGGCGGTCTCCCGGGTCGACGGCGTGGCCAAGGTCCTCGTCGTACGCCGGACGGGCCAGGACGTCGCGTGGACCGAGGGCCGCGACATCTGGTGGCACGAGATCACGCAGAAGCAGTCCGCTGAGCACACCCCCGAGGCGTTCGACGCCGAGCACCCGCTCTTCATCCTCTACACCTCGGGCACGACGGGTAAGCCGAAGGGCATCCTGCACACCTCCGGCGGCTACCTCACCCAGACCGCGTACACGCACCACGCCGTCTTCGACCTCAAGCCGGAGACCGACGTCTACTGGTGCACGGCCGACATCGGCTGGGTCACCGGGCACTCGTACATCACGTACGGCCCGCTGGCGAACGGCGCGACCCAGGTGATGTACGAGGGCACACCCGACACCCCGCACCAGGGGCGCTTCTGGGAGATCATCCAGAAGTACGGCGTGACGCTCCTCTACACGGCCCCGACGGCGATCCGTACGTTCATGAAGTGGGGCGACGACATCCCCGCGAAGTTCGACCTGTCGAGCCTGCGCGTCCTGGGATCCGTCGGTGAGCCGATCAACCCCGAGGCGTGGGTCTGGTACCGCAAGCACATCGGCGGCGACCGCACCCCGATCGTGGACACCTGGTGGCAGACCGAGACCGGCGCGATGATGATCTCGCCGCTGCCGGGCGTCACCGACACCAAGCCCGGATCCGCGCAGCGGGCGCTGCCCGGTATCTCCGCGACGGTCGTCGACGACGAGGCGCGGGAGGTGCCCGACGGGGGCGGCGGTTATCTCGTCCTGACCGAGCCGTGGCCGTCGATGCTGCGCACCATCTGGGGCGACGACCAGCGGTTCATCGACACGTACTGGTCGCGCTTCGAGGGCAGGTACTTCGCGGGCGACGGCGCCAAGAAGGACGACGACGGCGACATCTGGCTGCTCGGCCGGGTGGACGACGTGATGCTCGTGTCCGGGCACAACATCTCGACCACCGAGGTCGAGTCGGCGCTCGTCTCCCACCCGTCGGTCGCCGAGGCGGCCGTCGTGGGTGCGGCCGACGAGACGACCGGGCAGGCGATCGTGGCCTTCGTGATCCTGCGCGGTTCCGCGTCGGAGACCGAGACCCTCGTGGGCGAGCTGCGCGACCACGTCGGCAAGGTCCTCGGCCCGATCGCCAAGCCGAAGCGGATCCTGCCGGTGGCGGAGCTGCCCAAGACCCGTTCCGGCAAGATCATGCGCCGGCTGCTGCGCGATGTCGCGGAGAACCGCCAGCTCGGTGACGTCACCACGCTCACCGACTCCACGGTGATGGACCTCATCCAGACGAAGCTCCCGGCGGCGGCCAGCGAGGACTGACGCGCGGCACGGCGACAAGGGCCGCACGGCGACAGCGCCACGCAACCACGCGGCCACACCGTCACCACCGTCACCACCGTCACCACCGTCACCACCGTCACCGAGAAGGGGCACCCGGCAGCGAACGCGCCGGGTGCCCCTTTCGCGTCTACCGTGAAGATCACCGGACGGGATCACCGGACGGGCCCGACGGCATCTTGGGCAGACGGAGTCATGGGTAAGCTGAGGAGCGCGTCAGACGCGACAGCGTCGACACGCGACAAGTGAGTCCGAGGACTCTGAGACCCCGGCGAACCGGGAGATCTCCATAGGTGCGCCGGGAAGTCTGGTCGGCATGTGCTCCGTCCTGCCCACCGACCGGAGGTCGTCCCCGTGTCCGCGCCCACCCCCTCACCCCCCTCCCCGTCGCCCTCCCCCGCCGGCGACCCCGGCCGCCGGGACCCCAAGGACCGCAAAGTGCTCGGGCGGCTCTCGCTGCCGGAGCGGACCTTCGTCGCGGACGCGCTGCGCACGGAGACCGTCGGCGGCATCCTCCTGCTCGTCGCCGCCGTCGCCGCGCTGATCTGGGCGAACACCCCCATCCGGGAGAGTTACGAGTCCGTCCGGGACTTCCATGTCGGGCCCGCCGCACTCGGTCTGGACCTCTCCGTCGAGCACTGGGCCGCCGACGGACTCCTCGCGGTCTTCTTCTTCGTCGCCGGCATCGAACTCAAGCGCGAACTGGTCGCCGGTGACCTCAAGGACCCACGGGCCGCCGCGCTCCCCGTCGTCGCCGCGCTCTGCGGAATGGCCGTACCGGCGCTGGTCTACACCCTGGTCGGCGTCACCGGCGGCGGCTCGCTCGCCGGCTGGGCCGTACCCACCGCGACCGACATCGCCTTCGCGCTCGCCGTCCTCGCCGTCATCGGCACCTCGCTGCCGAGCGCCCTGCGCGCCTTCCTGCTGACGCTCGCCGTCGTCGACGACCTCTTCGCGATCCTGATCATCGCGGTCTTCTTCACCGACGACCTGGACTTCGTCGCGCTCGGCGGCGCCGTCGTCGGCCTCGTCGTCTTCTGGTTCCTGCTCAGGAAGGGCGTACGCGGCTGGTACGTGTACGTGCCGCTCGCCCTGGTCGTCTGGGCGCTGATGTACAACAGCGGCATCCACGCCACCGTCGCCGGCGTCGCGATGGGCCTGATGCTGCGCTGCACCACCCGCACGGGCGAAGGTGAGGAACACTCACCCGGCGAACGCGTCGAACATCTCGTGCACCCCCTGTCCGCGGGCCTCGCCGTACCGCTGTTCGCGCTGTTCAGTGCCGGGGTCGGGGTGTCGGGCGGCGCACTCGGCGAGGTGTTCACCCAGCCCGAGACCCTCGGTGTCGTACTCGGTCTCGTCGTCGGCAAGGCGGTCGGGATCTTCGGCGGTACGTGGCTGACGGCCCGCTTCACCAGCGCGTCGCTCTCCGACGACCTGGCCTGGCCGGACGTCTTCGCGGTGGCCTCGCTCGCCGGCATCGGCTTCACCGTGTCGCTGCTCATCGGCGAACTCGCCTTCACCGACGACCCGGCGCTCGCCGACGAGGTCAAGGCGTCCGTCCTGACGGGCTCCCTGATCGCGACCGTCCTGGCGTGCGTGCTGCTGAAGATACGGAACGCCAAGTACCGCAGGCTGTGGGACGACGAGGAGCGCGACGAGGACCTGTCCGGCATCCCCGACGTGTACGAGCAGGACGACCCCGCCTACCACCTGCGCATGGCCGAGATCTACGAGCGCAAGGCCGCCGAACACCGAAGGCTTGCCGAAGTGACGGGCGGGGCAGGCGTGGAGCACGACGGTCCGGCATGATCTGACACACACGGTCCGAAACGCGCGGGTCCGGACCGGACGGGTCGGACAGGTCGAACGGGTCGGACATCGGACCTTACGCAGTACGACCAAAGCAACTAGAACAACAAAAAAGCCGGACAGCCAAATCGGCTAAACCAACTGAATCAACTAAATCAACGGCGACAAGACAACAGGGAGAACGCGATGAGCGCACCCGACGGCAGCCCGGTCGGCGCCGAACGCAGCATCGGCCAGCTGTTCGCCTCGGCGACGACCGAGATGTCCGCGCTGGTGCATGACGAGATCGCACTGGCGAAGGCGCAGCTCAAGCAGGACGTCAAGCGCGGAGCGATCGGCGGCGGCGCGTTCGGCCTGGCCGGCGCCGTACTGATCTTCTCCCTGCCGATGCTGAGCTTCGCCCTGGCCTACGGCATCCACACCTGGAGCGACTGGAACCTCGCCGTCTGCTTCCTGCTCTCGTTCGCCGCGAACGTGCTGGTCGCCCTGGTCCTCGCGCTGATCGGCCTGGTCTTCGCGAAGAAGGCCAAGAAGGGGAAGGGCCCGCAGAAGACGGCGGCCTCGGTCAAGGAGTCGGCGGCCGTCCTGGGGAACGTGAAGCCGCACCCCCGCGAGGTGTCCCCGGCGGACCGGATCGGCGACGGGGTGGGCGACCGGGCCGGTGTTCGAGTCGATGACCGAGTCAAGGCTGTGGCACGCTCGTCCTCATGACGGACCCCGCCACATCTGCCCAACCCACCTCGGTCGTACGACTCGACGTGCCCGGCGCGAAAGAGGTGATCCACCGGGACGTCGCCGCGAACGGAGCCCGCTTCCACATCGCCGAGATGGGCGACGGACCCCTGGTCCTGCTGCTGCACGGCTTCCCGCAGTTCTGGTGGACCTGGCGGCACCAGCTGACGGCGCTCGCCGACGCGGGTTTCCGCGCGGTCGCGATGGACCTGCGGGGCGTCGGCGGCAGCGACCGCACCCCGCGCGGCTACGACCCCGCGAACCTCGCACTCGACATCACCGGGGTCGTACGGTCCCTCGGTGAGCCGGACGCCGCCCTGGTCGGCCACGACCTCGGCGGCTATCTGGCGTGGACGGCCGCCGTGATGCGCCCCAAGCTGGTGCGCCGGCTCGTGGTCTCCTCGATGCCGCACCCTCGGCGCTGGCGCTCGGCGATGCTCTCGGACATGAAGCAGACCGCGGCCGGTTCGTACATCTGGGGCTTCCAGCGGCCCTGGATCCCGGAGCGCCGGCTGATCGCCGACGAGGGGGCCCTGGTCGGCCGCCTCATCCGCGACTGGTCGGGGCCGCGGCTGCCGGAGGACGACGTCGTGGAGACGTACCGGCGGGCGATGCTCATCCCCTCGACCGCGCACTGTGCCCTTGAGCCCTACCGGTGGATGGTCCGCTCGATGGCCCGCCCCGACGGCATCCAGTTCAACCGGCGTATGAAGCGGCCGGTGCGGGTGCCGACGCTGCATCTGCACGGATCGCTCGACCCGGTGATGCGTACCCGGAGCGCGGCGGGGTCCGGGGAGTACGTCGAAGCGCCGTACCGCTGGCGGCTGTTCGACGGGCTCGGGCACTTCCCGCACGAGGAGGACCCGGTGGCGTTCTCCACCGAACTGGTGAACTGGCTGAAGGACCCCGAGCCGGACCGCTGAGCAATCCCGGTCCTGGCGTCCCGGCCGCCGGGCCCGTCGCATCGCAGGTCCCACGGCTGCCCCGCAGGACCTCTCGCACCATGCGCCACACGGGCCCAGGGAACGCCTGTTCTACGAACGCCAATTGCCTCACGCATAGGCCAATTGGGAGGCGTGGGGGTGGTTATGGACCTTGGGGCAGGGGCAGACGTCGGGGTATGGGCTGGACGCACGACTACAGTGACGCAGCACGCAACCGCCGCTCGATCGGCGGGCTGAGTTCCCATCGGAGGGGCACCCCGCAGCTGCAGGGCATGGATCCCCGGCTGGGAATCCCGCACATTCTGAGGCGCAGGGCCCGCTGGGTATCGGCCCGTCTGCGCCATCCCCGCGGCTGAGCCGCTCTCGGCCACCCGCCCGACCTTCACCCGCGGACCCGGGCCGATCCGGACGAAACGCCCTAGAGAGCGCAGCTGTCGCTCTCCACCTGCTGGTTCGCGGTGCGGCCCTTGACGATGTCGTCCTGGATCTCGCCCACGGTGAGCGCGTAACCGGTCTCGGCGTCGTCGAGGGACTTCGCGAACACCACTCCGTACACCCGGCCGTCCGGGGTGAGCAGCGGGCCGCCGGAGTTTCCTTGGCGCACGATCGCGCGGAGCGAGTACACCTGCCGCTTCACGGTGCCCCGGTGGTAGATGTCCGGGCCGTTGGCGGTGATGGCGCCGCGCACCCGCGCCGCGTTGACCGTGTACGAGCCGTTCTCCGGGAAGCCCGCGACGATCGCGCCGTCGTCCCTGACCGCCTCCCGGGTGTCGAACTGCAGAACGGGCGCCCGCAGTTCGGGTACGTCGAGTACGGCGATGTCGCGCTCCCAGTCGTAGAGGACGACCTTCGCCGCGTACCGCTTCCCCTCGCCGCCTATCTGGACGTACGGCTCGTCCACGCCGCCCACCACATGGGCGTTGGTCATCACACGGCGCTGGCCGAAGACGAAGCCGGTGCCTTCGAGGACCTTTCCGCAGCTCTGGGCGGTGCCGGTGACCTTGACGATGGAGCGCTGGGAGCGGGAGGCGACCGGGCTCGTCGCGAGGGCCGGGTCGGGGGGATCCACGTCTTCGATCTTCTCGTCCGCGAAGGGGCTGAAGACCGGCGGGAAGCCGTTCTGCGCGAGGACCGAGGAGAAGCCGGCGAACCAGATGTCCGCCTGTGCGGGCAGCACCCGTGCCACCCCGAGCAGCACCCTGGAGTCGCGGACCTCCTTGCCGAGCGTGGGCAGCGTCGTACCGGCCAGGGCCGAGCCGATCAGCCAGGCGACGAGGAGCATCGCCACGACGTTGACGAGGGCGCCGCCCGTGGCGTCCAGGGCGCGGGCCGGGGACCAGGTGATGTACCGGCGGAGCTTGTTCCCGAGATGGGTGGTGAGCGCCTGGCCTACCGAGGCGCAGACGATGACCACGACCACGGCGACGACGGCGGCGGTCGTACTCACCTCGGCGTCGTCCGTCACCACGCCCCAGACGACCGGAAGGAGGTAGACAGCGACGAGGCCACCACCCAGGAAACCGATCACCGACAGGATGCCGACGACGAACCCCTGGCGGTAGCCGACGATCGCGAACCACACGGCGGCGACCAGCAACAGGATGTCCAGCACGTTCACTGCTTCAAGCCTCGCCTCATCACTTCGCGGTAGCCACGTCCTGGCCGGGGAGCCGGCCCGCCGCGCAGCGGCAGGGGGACACGGAGCCTCCCGGAAAGACACAGCACAGACGCCACCCTGTCATGCACGCCAGTCGAGCGGGACCTGCTTGTCGCGGTCCCAAGGTCGCTCCCAGTCGGCGTAGTGCAGCAGGCGGTCGATGATTCCGGCCGTGAAGCCCCACACCAGGGCGGATTCGACCAGGAATGCCGGACCTCGGTGGCCTCTGGGGTGGACCGCGGTCGCCCGGTTGGCCGGATCCGTGAGATCCGCCACGGGGACGGTGAAGACCCTCGCGGTCTCGTTCGGATCGACCGCGTCGACCGGTGACGGCTCGCGCCACCAGCCGAGAACCGGGGTGACCACGAAGCCGCTCACCGGGATGTAGAGCTTCGGGAGCACACCGAAGAGCTGGACGCCCCGGGGATCGAGCCCGGTCTCCTCCTCGGCCTCGCGGAGAGCGGCGCGCAGCGGCCCGTCGGCCGTCGGGTCGCCGTCCTCGGGGTCGAGGGCGCCACCGGGGAAGGACGGCTGTCCCGCGTGCGATCTGAGCGAGGTGGCGCGCTCCATGAGCAGCAGCTCGGGGCCGCGCGCGCCCTCGCCGAAGAGGATCAGTACGGCCGACTGCCGTCCCGCGCCGTCCTCCGGCGGCAGGAAGCGGCTCAACTGGAGCGGCTGGACCGTCTCGACGGCGTGCACCACCGGATCCAGCCAGCCCGGCAGCCCGGCCTTGGTCACGGCCGGATCGCCGCCCCGTATGTCCTGGGCGCGGCCGCTCGTCGTGTCCTGGGCGCGATCACCCGTCGCGTCCTGTGTGCGGCCGTCCGGCATGCCGTGCGTGTCGCCGCTCGGCATGTCGTGCGTGTGGTGCATGTCCTGCGTGTCGTGCGTACGGCTCGCGCGCGTCATCGCCACCCCCGTTCTGCTGCTGTCAACGCCCGCGACGCCGCAGATCGTTCCGTCATTCGGTGCCCTGAACGGGTGAGCCGGCCCCGGTGGCCCCGAGCGGCGGGGCGGGGATGCCGCCCGCGTCCAGATAGGACTGCGGAGGGTTGAGGCGCTGGCCCGGGAAGCCGCCCTTCTCGTACTTCAGGAGCTTCTTCGCCTTCTCCGGGTCGGTCTCGCCCTCCCCGTACGCCGGGCAGAGCGGGGCGATGGGGCAGGCGCCGCAGGCGGGTTTGCGGGCGTGGCAGATACGGCGGCCGTGGAAGATCACGTGGTGCGACAGCATCGTCCAGTCGCTCTTCGGGAAGAGCGCGCCGACGGCCGCCTCGATCTTGTCCGGCTCTTTCTCGGCGGTCCACTGCCAGCGTCGTACGAGTCGCTGGAAGTGGGTGTCCACGGTGATGCCGGGGCGGCCGAAGGCGTTCCCGAGGACGACGAAGGCGGTCTTGCGGCCGACGCCGGGCAGCTTGACGAGGTCTTCGAGACGGCCGGGCACCTCGCCGCCGAAGTCGTCCCGCAGAGCCTTGGAGAGGCCCATCACCGACTTGGTCTTGGCCCGGAAGAAACCGGTGGGCCGGAGGATCTCCTCGACCTCTTCCGGGTTCGCCTCCGCCAGGTCATCGGGCGTGGGGTACTTCGCGAAGAGCGCCGGTGTCGTCTGGTTCACCCTCAGGTCGGTGGTCTGCGCCGACAGGACGGTGGCGACCACCAGCTGGAACGGGTTCTCGAAGTCCAACTCCGGGTGGGCGTACGGATACACCTCGGCGAGTTCGCGGTTGACGCGGCGGGCCCGCCGGACGAGAGCGGTGTGCGACTCGTTCCGAGGGGGTGCCGCGGGGGCGACTCGGACAGGGGCCGCTTCGGCAGGCACGGCCTTCTTCACGGCCGCCTTGACCGGCGCCTTGACCGGCGCTTTCACGGGCGCCTTCGCAGGCGTGCGGCCGGCCGCGACGGCTCCGGCCGCAGGAGTCTTCTTGACGGCCTTCTTCACGGCCTTCTTGACGGGTTTCTCAGCGGTCTTCTCAGCGGTCTTCTTGGCTGCCTTCTTGGCGGTCGCCCCGGCCGGTGCGCTCTTGCGCGCGCTCTCCTTGGCGGTCCGCTTCGCGGCGGCGGCCTTCTTGGCGACCGCAGCCTTCTTCGCGGCCGCGGCCATCTCCGAGGCAGCGACCCCCGCGGCCTTGCCGGCAGCTCCCGCCGAACTCCTCACCGGACCCGAGCCTGCCTCTTTTGTCGTTTTCTTCGCTCCACCAGAGCCTTGTTCGCCCACAGCGGAATCGCGACGTACATCCACCCGCCCAGCCCCCTTGGCCTGTGCTCTCACCGGCGATTTGGACACCCGACCAGCGTAGAGCCCACCGCCGACATCTACCCCGGCCACCATAGATCGGCCCCCAATTGGCCCCCTGCCGCACTGTCGGACACGCCGGTACGGCAGACTTGTGACTGATCACACTGTTTGGACCGTCCAGCAAAACGGGGAACACGGACCCCTGGTACACCGGGGAGAAAGACCCCCTGAGCAGGTCGACAAGGAGAGAACTCGTGGACGACGTTCTGCGGCGCGCCCCGCTCTTCGCGGCGCTCGATGACGAGCAGGCCGCGGAGCTCCGCGCCTCCAT
The DNA here is from genome assembly GCF_047444975.1 of Streptomyces sp. CWNU-52B. Taxonomy (NCBI): domain Bacteria; kingdom Bacillati; phylum Actinomycetota; class Actinomycetes; order Kitasatosporales; family Streptomycetaceae; genus Streptomyces; species Streptomyces sp. CWNU-52B. Next base: position 168,908 of record NZ_JBLFJV010000007.1, read on the forward strand.
GAGTGAGGTGACCCTCGCACGCGGTGACGCCCTCTTTCACGAAGGGGACCCCGGAGACCGCCTGTACGTGGTCACCGAGGGCAAGGTGAAGCTCCACCGCACATCACCCGACGGCCGCGAGAACATGCTGGCGGTCCTCGGCCCCGGCGAGCTCATCGGCGAGCTGTCGCTGTTCGACCCCGGCCCGCGGACGGCGACCGCCTCCGCGCTGACCGAGGTGAAGCTGCTCGGCCTCGGCCACGGCGACCTCCAGCCCTGGCTGAACGTACGGCCCGAGGTGGCCGCCGCGCTGCTGCGCGCCGTCGCCCGACGGCTGCGCAAGACCAACGACCAGATGTCCGACCTGGTCTTCTCCGACGTGCCGGGCCGGGTCGCCCGCGCGCTCCTGGACCTCTCGCGCCGGTTCGGCGTGCAGTCCGAGGAGGGCATCCACGTCGTGCACGACCTGACACAGGAGGAGCTGGCCCAGCTGGTCGGCGCCTCCCGCGAGACGGTCAACAAGGCGCTCGCGGACTTCGCGGGCCGCGGATGGCTCCGCCTGGAGGCCCGCGCGGTGATCCTGCTGGACGTGGAGCGCCTCGCGAAGCGCTCGCGCTAGCCGTCGCGCTGTAGCTGTGCGGCTTGTGCCGCCGTGCACAGCCGTGCAGCCGCTGTAGCTGTAGCTGAGGGGGTCCCGCCGTGGTGGGGCCCCCTCAGTCGTGCGCTTCGGCATCGTGTCAACGGCCTCGTGTCGCCGCGCCGTGTTCCGCCGGAAAAGGCATGACCGTGCGGCCCTGTCCGGGCACAGTGGTCCCCATGCCGAACAAAGGCCTCGACGCCCTGGGGTACATCGAGCGCGAAGGTTCCCCCGGGCGGGTCCCGCGGGTGTTCCGGCCCGTCGTGGCCGCGGCCCGTGACCGGGTGCTGGACGTCTTCGGGGCGCGGCTGCACAGCGCGTACCTGTACGGGTCGATTCCGCGCGGCACCGCGCGCGTGGGCCGCTCCGACCTCGATCTGCTGCTCGTCCTGCGCGAGGAGCCCACGGACGCGGACCGGGCGGACGCGCGCACCCTCGACGAGGCGCTCGACAAGGAGTTCGCCCAGATCGACGGGGCCGGGACCCTGCTGGCCGGCCGGGCACAGGTGCTGAGCGAGCTGGAGCGGCACGATCTCGGGTGGTTCGTCGCGTGCCTCTGCACGCCCCTGCTCGGCGAGGACCTCGCCGAGGAACTGCCGCGCTACCGGCCCGACACGCTCCTCGCCCGCGAGACGAACGGCGACCTCGCGCTGCTCCTGCCGCGCTGGCGCGAGCGGATCGCCGCGGCGGAGTCAGAGGCGGAGGCAGAGGCCGGGGCCGGGGCAGAGGCGGAAGCCGCTGAGAGGGCCGGACGGCCCCTGGTGCGCTACATGGCCCGTCACCTCGTCCGGACGGCCTTCACGCTCGTCATGCCCCGCTGGGAGGGCTGGACGAGCGATCTGACGGAGATGGCCGAGGTGTTCGGCGCGTACTACCCGGAGCGGGCCGCCCAGCTTCGGGAGGCGGCGGTCCTCGGGTACGAGCCGAACGGCGACCCCGCCGTCCTGCGGTCCTACGTCGACGACCTCGGGCCGTGGCTCGCCGAGGAGTACGCGCGCGTGCACGGCGTCAAGAGACCGCGTCCCTAGGAGAGACGGCGGCCCCTGCCGGTCGCTCCCCGGGAACCGGCCGGCTCGGGCTCAGTCCCGGCCGATGAGCCCGTGCTCGCGGAGGTAGTCCAGCTGCGCCCGTACCGACAGCTCCGCCGCCGGCCACAGGGAGCGGTCGACGTCCGCGTAGACGTGCGCGACGACCTGGGACGGTTCCGAGTAGCCGTCCTCGACGGCCGTCTCGACCTGGGCGAGGCGGTGGGCACGGTGCGCGAGGTAGAACTCGACGGCTCCCTGGGCGTCCTCCAGAACGGGCCCGTGGCCCGGCAGGACCGTGTGGACGCCGTCGTCGACCGTCAGGGACCTGAGCCGCCGCAGGGAGTCCAGGTAGTCGCCGAGCCGCCCGTCGGGGTGCGCGACGACCGTGGTGCCCCGGCCCAGGATCGTGTCGCCGGTCAGTACGGCCAGGTCCGCGGGCAGATGGAAGCAGAGCGAGTCGGCGGTGTGGCCGGGCGTCGGTACGACCCGCAGTTCCAGGCCGCCCGTCGTGATGACGTTCCCGGCGGCCAGGCCCTCGTCGCCGAGCCGCAGCGCCGGGTCGAGCGCCCGCACCTTCGTGCCCGTCAGCTGCGCGAACCACGCGGCGCCCTCGGCGTGGTCCGGGTGCCCGTGCGTCAGAAGGGTCAGCGCGACCCGCTTGCCCGTCTTCTCGACGGTGTCGACGACGTTCCGCAGGTGTACGTCGTCCAGGGGGCCCGGATCGATCACCACCGCCAGTTCGGAGTCGGGCTCGGCCACGATCCAGGTGTTCGTGCCGTCCAGGGTCATCGCGGACGCGTTCGGCGCCAGGACGTTGACGGCGCGCGCGGTGGCGGGGCCGGAGAGCACCCCGCCGCGCGGCTGGCCGGGGAGTGCTGCGGCGTCGGTCATGCGGAGGCTCCACCGGTCGGCTGGTTCGGGACGTGCCGGTCCAGGATCTGCTCGGGCTGGTCCGGTGTCTGCTCGTTCGGGATCGGTTTCTGCTCGTTCGGGGTCTGCTCGTTCGGGATGTGTTTGGTGAACTCGTCGTGGCCCGGCCAGCTGAGCACCAGCTCGCCGTCCTCCAGCCTGGCCTGCGCCAGCACGGGTGTCATGTCCCGCTCGGGCGCCGCCGCGAGCGCCCCGGCGGCGGTCCCGTACGCGCCGATCTGGCGCAGGGTCGCGATGGTGGGCGGCATCATCAGGAGTTCGCCCTTGCCGTAGCCGTCCAACGCGTCCGCGGGGTGGATCCAGACGGTGCGGTCCGCCTCCGTGGAGGCGTTGCGGGTGCGCTGGCCCTCGGGGAGGACGGCCACGAAGAACCAGGTGTCGTAGCGGCGCGGCTCGAACTCCGGGGTGATCCATCGCGTCCAGGCGCCCAGGAGGTCGGAGCGCAGAACGAGCCCCCGGCGGTCGAGGAACTCCGCGAAGGAGAGATCACGGGCGACCAGGGCCGCCCGGTCGCTCTCCCAGTCGTCCCCGGTGGTGTCGCCGACCACGGTGTCCGGGGCCGGACCCGCGAGCAGGACGCCCGCCTCCTCGTACGTCTCGCGGACCGCCGCGCAGACGATCGCCTGGGCGGAGGTCTCGTCGACGCCGAGCCGGGACGCCCACCACGCGCGCGTGGGGCCCGCCCAGCGGACGTGACGGTCGTCGTCCCGCGGGTCCACACCGCCGCCCGGGTACGCGTACGCGCCTCCGGCGAAGGCCATGGAGGCGCGTCTGCGCAGCATGTGCACGGCGGGCGCGCCAGCGGACGTGGACGCGGACGCCGAGGCGGAGACGGGGGCGGAACCGGTGTCCTTGAGCAGCATGACGGTGGCCGCCCGTCTGGGGGGCACCGGTGTCAGCGTGCCGTCCGCGAGCGCGCGGATCCTCTCGGGCCACTCCGGGGGGTACCACTGACCGTTCGCCATGGGCGGAGGCTATCCCGGAGTGCGCTGATGTTCGAGAGGCAACAATCGGTCCCTCCGGAGTGCCCCGCTCGCGCGACGCAGGCGGGCCTACGCCTCCGTCAGCTCCACCTGGATCTCGACCTCCACGGGTGCGTCGAGCGGCAGCACCGCCACGCCGACCGCGCTGCGCGCGTGCACCCCCTTGTCGCCGAGGACCTCGCCGAGCAGCTCGCTGGCGCCGTTCAGGACGGCGGGCTGACCGGTGAAGTCGGCGGCCGAGGCGACGAAGCCGACGACCTTCACCACGCGCGCGACGCGGTCGAGGTCACCCACGACCGACTTGACCGCCGCGAGGGCGTTCAGCGCGCAGGTGCGGGCCAGGTCCTTGGCCTCCTCCGGGGTGACCTCCGCGCCGACCTTGCCGGTCAGCGGAAGCTTGCCGTCCACCATCGGGAGCTGGCCGGCCGTGTACACGTACACGCCCGACCGCACCGCGGGCTGGTACGCGGCGAGCGGCGGCACGACGTCCGGCAGGGTCAGCCCCAGTTCCGCGAGCCTCGCCTCCACAGCACTCACGCGGTCTTCTCCCGCTTCAGGTAGGCGACGAGCTGCTCGGGGTTGTTCGGCCCGGGTACGACCTGGACGAGCTCCCAGCCGTCCTCGCCCCAGGTGTCCAGGATCTGCTTCGTGGCGTGGACGAGCAGCGGCACAGTCGAGTATTCCCACTTGGTCATGGGGCGACTGTATCCGTTGGCGCGGCACGCCCTCGGCGCAGCGGGTGCACAGCGGCGATGACTGGGCGAGGGGGTCCCTGGGCACCCGTATCCGGAACAGGGCCGACGGGTTCCCTGGTCCGGGGCCGGTGGCCGGGGCGGGGGCAACCCCACCCACGGCCGCCGCACCGTCCAGTGAGGAATTAGGCTCGAAGACGTGAGCAGGCTTCAGGTCGTCAGTGGCAAGGGCGGTACCGGAAAGACCACGGTCGCCGCAGCACTCGCGCTCGCCCTCGCGACGGAGGGCAAGCGCACCCTTCTGGTCGAGGTCGAGGGCAGACAGGGCATCGCGCAGGTCTTCGAGACCCAGGCTCTGCCCTATGAGGAGCGGAAGATCGCCGTCGCTCCCGGTGGCGGGGAGGTGTACGCCCTCGCCATCGACCCCGAGCTGGCCCTTCTGGACTACCTCCAGATGTTCTACAAGCTCGGCGGTGCCGGCCGCGCCCTGAAGAAACTGGGCGCCATCGACTTCGCGACCACGATCGCGCCCGGCCTCAGGGACGTACTCCTCACGGGGAAGGCCTGCGAGGCCGTACGCCGCAAGGACAAGCGGGGGCGTTACGCGTACGACTACGTCGTGATGGACGCGCCGCCGACCGGGCGGATCACCCGGTTCCTCAATGTGAACGACGAGGTGGCGGGGCTCGCCAAGATCGGTCCGATACACAATCAGGCGCAGGCCGTCATGCGGGTGCTCAAGTCGCCCGAGACCGCCGTGCACCTGGTGACGCTCCTCGAGGAGATGCCCGTCCAGGAGACCGCCGACGGCATCGCGGAGCTGCGGGCCGCGCGGCTGCCCGTGGGGCGGACCATCGTGAACATGGTGCGGCCCGCGATCCTCGACGAGGCCGACCTGGAGCTCACGCGCGCGGCGCCGCGTGCGGCGATCGCCAAGTCGCTGTCGGCCGCGGGGCTCGGTGGCGCGCGGCGCGGCGGGGTCGCCGAGCGGCTGGTGGAACCCCTCCTCGACCAGGCCGCCGAGTACGCCGAGCGGTACGCGCTGGAGCGCGAGCAGCGGGCGGTCCTCCAGGACCTGGGGCTTCCGCTGCACGAACTCCCGTTGCTCGCCGAGGGAATGGACCTCGCGGGCCTGTACGGACTCGCCAAGGAACTGCGTCAGCAAGGGATCTCATGAGCCAGGACCCGGCCCGCGCACACGACCCGGCCCACGTTTCCGACCCTGCCCACGTCTCCGACCCCTCCCGTGCGATCGGCTCCGCGGCCGACCTCGGCGTCGACGCGCTGATCGACGACCTCGGGACCCGCATCGTGGTCTGCTGCGGTTCGGGCGGTGTCGGGAAGACCACGACCGCGGCGGCGCTGGGGCTGCGGGCCGCCGAGCGCGGCCGCAAGGTGGTCGTCCTCACCATCGACCCGGCGCGCAGGCTCGCCCAGTCGATGGGCATCGACGCGCTCGACAACACACCGCGCCGGGTGAAGGGCGTCGACGACTCCGCGGGCGGCGACCTGCACGCGATGATGCTCGACATGAAGCGCACCTTCGACGAGATCGTCGAGGCGCACGCGGACCGCGAACGGGCGGCCACGATCCTCAACAACCCCTTCTACCAGTCGCTCTCCGCGGGCTTCGCCGGCACGCAGGAGTACATGGCGATGGAGAAGCTGGGGCAGCTGCGGGCGCGCGACGAGTGGGACCTCATCGTCGTCGACACGCCGCCCTCGCGCTCGGCCCTCGACTTCCTGGACGCCCCGACGCGCCTGGGGTCGTTCCTCGACGGCAAGCTGATCCGGCTGCTGACCGCGCCGGCGAAGCTGGGCGGCCGGGCCGGGATGAAGTTCCTGAACGTCGGGATGTCGATGATGACCGGCACCCTCGGCAAGCTGCTGGGCGGCCAGCTCCTCAAGGACGTACAGACGTTCGTGTCCGCCATGGACACCACCTTCGGCGGCTTCCGTACCCGCGCGGACGCCACGTACAAGCTGCTCCAGGCACCCGGTACGGCGTTCCTCGTGGTGGCGGCCCCGGAACGGGACGCGCTGCGCGAGGCCGCGTACTTCGTGGAGCGGCTGGCCGCCGAGGACATGCCGCTCGCCGGTCTCGTGCTGAACCGGGTCCATGGCAGCGGCGCCACCCGGCTGTCGGCCGAGCGCGCGCTCACCGCCGCGGAAAATCTTGACGAGGCCCGCATTGTGGATCAGGTGGGCGGGAAAGCTGGACTTCGTAACTCTCCCGACACGTACGGCAGTTCAGAACCACCCGCTACCCGGACCACCGCGCCCACCCGGACCAGCGCTCCCGAGACTCCCGCATCCGACGCAGGCTCCCCCGCCGCGGACCGGACCAGCACCGAAGGAGCCGGGACGGACGATCGCACCGCCGCCCACGCCGACCACCGCACCGTCGAACAACTCACCGCGGGCTTGCTGAGGTTGCACGCCGAGCGTATGCAACTGCTCTCCCGCGAGCAGCGCACACGTGACCGTTTCGCCGCGCTCCACCCCGAGGTGGCGGTGGCCGAAGTGGCCGCGCTGCCCGGCGATGTGCACGACCTCGCGGGCCTCCGTGACATCGGGGACCGCCTCGCGGCCGGACCTTCTTGAGCAGCCCGCTCAAGCGGCCCACCTGAGCAGCCGACACCGACACATACCGACGCATACGAACACGAGCGAACACAGGCGGACGCATACGGAACCACGGTGACTCCGCAGAGCCACTGTGGCTCTGGGGAACCACGGTGAGTCCGGGCGTGTGCGGTGCGTGCGAGAGCGTCCGGTGCGTTGCGTTGCGTTGCGCGAAAGCCCGGTGCCCGATCGGCCGGCTCAGTCCGCGACTCAGCCCACGCTTCGGCTCAGCCCACGGCTGCTTCGACTCGACCACGACTTCGGCTTCGACTCATCCCACCGCTGCGTAGTTCTCGTACACCTCTTCCTCGTCGAGAGGCAGGATCCCGGCCCCTCGCTCGTACTCGGTACGCGCGGTTTCGAGCAGCCTGCGCCAAGAGGTGACGGTTGGCCGCCTGCGCAGCAGTGCGCGGCGCTCCCGCTCCGTCATGCCTCCCCACACGCCGAACTCGACGCGGTTGTCCAGCGCGTCGGCCAGGCACTCCGTGCGCACCGGGCATCCGGTGCACACCGCCTTGGCCCTGTTCTGCGCTGCTCCTTGAACGAACAGTTCATCCGGATCGGTAGTGCGGCAGGCCGCCTGCGCACTCCAGTCGGTTACCCAGCCCATACCGGCGCCGTCCTCTCCCGAATCGAGGCTCCCCCACGGCGGCAGCGGCATATTCACCGCCGCCAGTTGAGGACGTTACGGAAGGTGGGCACAGTCAACCAGCCCCTTCGGGCCCAATCTTGAATGGCCCGAATGGACTATGGGTACGCGACAGATCACCCAACGGAGTGACCCGACGACATACGTGACTTTCCCGGCGAAGCGGGGCAGTTGAGTAACGTCACAACGGACGCCAGGTGACACATGAGGCGGATTCGGGCACGCCCTCAACAAAAAAGTCGAGTGGGGTCGAGACGATTCGGGGTCGCCGGACGTATTGATACGTGGCCCTACTGCTGTGACAGTTGAGAGCAGCTTAGGCCAATGCCTATACGCGTGTCCGGCGAATGAGAACGTAGGCTGCCCTCATGCCAAACAAGCGCTCGGGCGGTGGTCTGTCTCCCACGCAGCAGGCCGCCAAGTTCCTCGGTGTCAGTGTGCTCGCGGGGGCCGTCATGGCCGGTATCGCGGTGCCGGCGTTCGGTGCGCTCGGTCTCGCGGCCAAGGGTTCGGTCGAGGGGTTCGACGAGATCCCGGCCAACCTGAAGCGGCCGCCGCTGAGCCAGCGCACCACGATCCTGGACAACCAGGGCGGCCAGATCGCCACGGTCTACTCACGTGACCGCACCGTGGTCGACCTCAAGGACATCTCGCCGTACATGCAGAAGGCGATCGTCGCGATCGAGGACGACCGGTTCTACGAGCACGGCGCGGTCGACCTCAAGGGTGTCCTGCGCGCCCTCAACAAGAACGCGCAGAGCGGCGGTGTCTCGGAGGGCGCCTCGACGCTCACGCAGCAGTACGTGAAGAACGTCTTCGTGGAGGAGGCCGGCAACGACCCGACCAAGGTCGCCCAGGCCACCCAGCAGACGCTCGGCCGGAAGGTCCGCGAGCTGAAGTTCGCGATCCAGGTCGAGGAGGAGCTGGGCAAGAAGAAGATCCTGGAGAACTATCTCAACATCACGTTCTTCGGCCAGCAGGCCTACGGCGTCGAGGCGGCGGCCCAGCGCTACTTCTCCAAGCACGCCAAGGACCTGGAGGTCCAGGAGGCCGCGCTGCTCGCCGGCATCGTCCAGTCGCCGAGCCGGTACGACCCGGTCAACGACGAGGCCGAGGCCACGAAGCGGCGCAACATCGTGCTGCAGCGGATGGCCGAGGTGCACGACATCTCGCAGGCGGAGGCCGCCGCGGCCAAGAAGAAGCCGCTCGGCCTGAAGGTCAGCAAGCCGAACAACGGCTGCATCACGGCCGTCAAGGACGCCAGCTTCTTCTGCGACTACGTGCGTGAGGTGTTCCTGACCGACCCGGTCTTCGGCAAGACCCAGAAGGCGCGGGCCAAGGTCTGGAACCAGGGCGGCCTGACGATCCGTACGACGCTCGACCCGCAGGCACAGGCCTCGGTCCAGACGTCGCTCAAGGACCACGTCAACAAGTCGGACAAGGTCGCGGCGGCGTCGACGCTCGTCGAGCCCGGCTCCGGCAAGATCCTGGCGATGGGCCAGTCGAAGCCGTACGGCTACGGGAAGAACGAGACCGAGATCAACTACTCGGTGGACCACAAGATGGGCGGCTCGAACTTCGGCTTCCCGACCGGTTCGACGTTCAAGCCCTTCCTCGCCGCGGCGGCCCTGGAGCAGGGCAAGCCGCCCACGCAGGTCTACCCCGCGCCGTACGAGATGCCGTACCCCGAATCCGTACAGGCGTGCGACGGCAAGACCTGGCACAACAGCGAGAACGCGAAGGTCGAGAACGAGGACGAGAAGGAAGTCGGCCCGTACCCGCTCAAGAAGGCCATGGCGCTTTCGGTCAACACCTACTTCGTGCAGATGCTCGAAGACACCGGGATGTGCCCGGTCGCGGAGATCACCGACAAGCTGGGCGTCGTCCAGGGCAACGGCACCAAGCTCCCGCAGGTGCCCTCGTCGCTCACCCTGGGCTCCACCGGCCTCTCCCCGCTGACCATGGCGAGCGCGTACGCGGCCTTCGCCAACCGGGGTACGTACTGCACGCCGATCGCGATCGAGTCGATCAGCCAGCAGCTCGGCGGTGAGAAGAAGTCGCTGGGCGTTCCGAAGTCGTCGTGCTCACGCGCGATGTCGGAGACCACCGCGGACACGATCAACACGCTGCTCAGCGGTGTGGTCGACTCCGGTACGGGTCAGGAGGCCGGCCTCACCGACCGCGCCAACGCGGGTAAGACCGGTACCACGGACTTCCGCAAGAACGCCTGGTTCGTGGGCTACACGCCGAACCTGTCCGGCGCGGTCTGGGTCGGCAGCGCCACCCAGAAGGTCAAGATGGTGAACATCACCATCGGCGGGACATGGCACGAGAAGGTCTTCGGCGGCGCGGTACCGGGTCCGATCTGGAAGGACGCCATGACTGGCGCCCTGTCGGGCAAGGACTCCCCGGACTTCAACCTCGTCGACATCCCCGACGAGAAGAAGGACCGCGACAAGGGCCGCGACGACGACCACAACGGCGACGACCGCGGTAACGGGAACGGGGAGAACCGGGGAAATGACAATGGGGGCGGGAACAACGGCGGCCCCGGTCAGCCCGACATCCCTGCCCCGACCTTCTCGATCCCCGACGACTGGACGATCGGCGGGAACAACGGCAACAACGGCGGCGGGAACGGGAACGGTGGCGGCGGCAACTGGCCGTAGACCGCCCGTCTGACGTGCGCTTGACGCGTCGCGTGTACGCCGATGGGGGCGCCCCTTGATGCAGGGGGCGCCCCCATCGGCGTACGGCTGACTGGCTAGCTGGCTGACTACGGCGGTTGACCGCGGCGGCGGCCGGTCGCAGCGCTTGTGCGGCTCTCGGCGCGGGGTCTCTGTGCCGGTCTCCGCGCGGGCCTCCGTACAGGCCTTCCCTACGGGTCTCCTTAAGGGCCTCCGTACGGGTCTCGGGTCAGCCCGCGAGGAGCTTCTTGACCGCTGCGGCCACGCGACCGCCGTCGGCCAGGCCGGCCACCTTCGGGTTCACGATCTTCATGACCTGGCCCATGGCACGGGGGCCCTCCGCGCCGGCCGCCCTCGCCTCCTCGACCGCCTGCGCGACGATCTGCTGGAGCTCGTCGTCGGAGAGCTGCTTGGGCAGGTACTCGGCGAGGACCACGCCCTCCGCCTTCTCCCGCTCGGCCGACTCCGCCCGGCCGCCCTGCGCGAAGGCGTCAGCCGCCTCGCGGCGCTTCTTCGCCTCCTTGGCGATCACCTTCTGGACCTCGTCGTCGGAGAGCTCGCGCTTCTGCGTCCCCGCGACCTCCTCCTTCTGGATCGCGGCGATGGTCAGCCGGAGCGTCGAGGAGCGGAGCTCGTCGCGCTCCTTGATAGCGGCGTTGAGGTCTGCCTGCAGCTTCGACTTGAGCGTGGTCATGGGGTGATTGTCGCAGGTGTGATGCCACGGACGCTTATGGATTTCGGCAGGGGGATCCCACCTGGGCTCCCGTGGGATCCCGTGAGCCCCCGGGGGGATCCCGCGAGGCTCGGGACGGCCGGGGTCTGACACGATGGGCGTATGCGCGCGCGATACGGAGTACCTCTGGGAATCGCGGCGGCTGGCGCCGCCGGTCTGCTCTACTCGGCGGGGTTCGAAGCCCGCTCCTTCCGGTTGCGGCGGGTGACGGTCCCGGTGCTGCCTCCCGGGATGCGACCGCTGCGCGTGCTCCAGGTCTCCGACATCCACATGGTGAGCGGCCAGCGCAAGAAGCAGCGCTGGCTGCGCTCGCTGGCCGGACTGCGCCCCGACTTCGTCGTCAACACCGGGGACAACCTCTCCGACCCGGAGGGCGTACCGGAGGTCATGGACGCCCTCGGCCCGCTGATGGAGTTCCCCGGTGCGTACGTCTTCGGCTCGAACGACTACTACGGGCCCACGCTGCGCAACCCCGCCCGCTACCTGTTCGAGAAGACGCAGGGCAGGCACGGGCTGAACGGCAACGCGCCGGCCGTGGACGTGGCCCACAACCCGTGGGAGGCGCTGCGCGACGGCTTCGACGCGGCGGGCTGGCTGAACCTGACGAACATCCGGGGCACGCTGAAGATCGACGGGTTCGAGATCGAGCTGACCGGGCTCGACGACCCGCACATCAAGCGTGACCGGTACGCGCGCGTGGCCGGCGGTCCGTCCGACGCGGCCGACCTCTCGATGGGCATCGTGCACGCGCCGTACCTGCGGGCGCTGGACGCGTTCACTGCGGACGGCTACCCGCTCGTCCTGGCCGGCCACACCCACGGCGGACAGCTGTGCATCCCCTTCTACGGGGCTCTGGTCACCAACTGCGACCTGGACACCAAGCGTGTGAAGGGCCTGTCCACGTACACGGAGGCGGAGTCCGAGCGGACGGCGTACCTGCATGTGTCGGCGGGCTGCGGCACAAGCAGGTACACGCCGGTACGGTTCGCGTGCCCGCCGGAGGCGACACTGCTGACGCTCACGGGACGGGCCCCGGCTTAGCCCCACCGTTCCGCCCCCACCGTTCCGTCGGCTGCTCCTACTCGGGTGCTCCCGCATGGGCGCTCCTGTAGGGGCGCCCTCGGGAGGACGCGACCCCTCGTCCGGTTCAACCCGCCTCGCCCCTTTCGGGGTGGCTGCTTAGCGTGAGGGCATGACCGCCCCCATACCCGCGGACATCCCGGACATACCCAGGATCCCCGGCATCGCCGCGAGCACCGCCGCCGCCACCGCCTCCGTCGTGCCCGCGTACGCGGTGGTCCCGCGGGTACGCCGTCCCCGGGTCGCGGTGTTCCGCCTCGCCGTCGCACTGACGGCGGCCGCGGGCGTGACACTGGCCCTGCTCCTGGGCAACAGCCCGACGCGAGCACTGAGCCACTTCACGGTCCAGAGCGGCATCCTGGTGACCGCCGTGTTCACGGTCACGGCCTGGCGGGCGTGGGCGGCCCGGCACCCACTGCCGCCGTCCGTCACCGCGTGCACGCTGCTGTACGTGGTCGGCTCGGCCCTGGTCCACCACCTGGCCCCGGCGGACAACGCGACGATGTTCGCCACACCGGCCGCCACCGGAACCCTCACCGCCCAACTGCTGCACACGGTGATCCCCGTCGCGGTCGCGCTGGACTGGCTCCTGCTGACGCGCCCGGGCCCACTGCGCCTGCACAGCGCGGCCGCCTGGATGATTTTGCCGGTGGCGTATCTGGCCTTCACGGTGGCGAGGGGCGCGCTGACGGCACCGGGATCGCCGGGCACACCGGCCCGCCCCCCGTACCCCTTCCTGGACGTGTCCCGGCACGGCTGGGTCGAGGTCCTGGGCAACGTCGCGATCCTCGGCCTCGCCTGCTACGCCCTGGCCGTCCTGATCATCACCCTGGACCACATCAGACCGGGCCCACGCCGCCCCCGCCCCCCGGAAAACCGGATTTCGTCTCCGGCCACCGGTGGGCTAAAGTAAACGACGTCGCCACGGCACAACCACGAGAGTGGCCCACCGTTCAGCGACATCGGGGTGTAGCGCAGCTTGGCAGCGCGCTTCGTTCGGGACGAAGAGGTCGTGGGTTCAAATCCCGCCACCCCGACAGCTGAAACACCAGGTCAGGGGCCTGATCCACTTAGTGGATCAGGCCCCTGACTCGTTCCTGGAGATCGTTTGGGAGAAAACTGGGAGAAGATCTTGGTCGGCTTCTCCCAGCGGCCGATCGCCCGGCAAGGGAGGCACGCCTCCCACGTGTCCGCTCGCACCTGCGCGGTCGCGAACTTCAGTCGACCACTCGACCTGAGGACAGCCTGTGGACTACAGCCTCAGCAGCACCGACGACGCCGACAACAGCGCCTCTGAACGAGCGGGTCGCCCGTGCTCGGTCTGCGGCACGGTGATGGAATATTGGCGCCCGCGCAGCCAGAAGTACTGCTCCGATCCTTGCCGTAACTCGGCTGCCAAGAGGCAGCGGGTCGAACGCCCGAAGGACGCGCCGAAGGTGCGGCGCCCGATGCAGACGCTCACACCGGGGACGCCTCCGGTGCCCGACCCCGCCAGGACCCGCAAGGTTCCTGGTGATCCTTACTGGAACCCCATCCTCGCGGCTGCGGAACGTGCCACGGGCGGCGAACCTTGCCGGATCTGCGGAGTGCCCGTGCCAAAGAGCGCGCACTGGGAGCACCGCGATCGGCACGTCTGCTCGGGTCGGTGCAACACCACTCTCAAGCGGCGCACGAGGACGCGGATCGCGAAGGGTGAGATCGACTTGGCCGCCATACCTGATCGAGGTGACCGATCCTCCGCCGATGCCGACCAGCGTGTCCGGTTCGCGGCTGCACGGGAACCGCAGGTCTTCGGCACCAGGGCGGCCGACGACGACTTCCCCTACGCGTTCTACGGGCTGAGCCCCATCGAAGGCGATGTCATCGAGCGGCACGACTCCGTCACGGCGTACGCCACCGCAACGTCCCTGGGCGCTGACGAGATCGTCGCGCTGGTCCGGGCAAACTCCGAACCCCACGCAGAGCCGATGGTCGCGATCCACCAGCAGACCGGCGCGCTTCTGGCCTACACGGACCGCATCCTGTGGTGGACCAAGGTGCCCGGCCAAGAACACCCCCTCGTCCAGCAGACTTCGTTCGAGGGAGACGACGGCCGGCAGTGGCACTGGCAGAACGAGATCTTCCGTGACGTGGACGAAGGCGGGAAGACCTACGACTGGGAAGCCTGGGTCTGCGTCACCGAACCGACACCCACCCTCTGGACTCCGGCATATGCCGCCCGCTCGGAAAAGCAGCGGCGCTCCACCCGGGCCCGCAACAGCTACCAGGCCCGCATGCGCGGCTATGGCACTCTCAACGCAGGCGCTGATCAGGTGGACCCGGTCGACATCTACGATCGCGATCAATGGGTATGCAAGCTGTGCCACCGCGCCATGAACCCTTTCGCTGAGTGGCCCGACCCGTGGTCCGCCACCCTCGACCACATCCAGCCGGTCGCGGAGAGCGGCGCGCACACAGCCGAGAACCTGCAGGCAGCCCACTGGATCTGCAACATCCGCAAGGGAGACACCTGGGGACCTGGCGAGGCCCAGCCCTCCTAGGGAGGGCTGGGCCTGCCTCTGCCTCCTCAGCCGCCACCCTGCAGGAGCCGGTCCAGCGCAGATACCGGGGAACGCGGGTGCAGAGCACACCTGGCGGCGAGTGCCGCCTCCCACTGCTCGGTGAGGCCGAGCATGAGGCGTCGGCGCATTCCAGGCGTGACGTGGGCGTAGCGCGCGGAGACCGAGCCGTCGATGTGGCCCATGCGCTCGTCCATGAGGACCTTCTCCGTGCCGAGGTCCTCCATCATCGTCCTGTGCGTGTGGCGCAGGCCGTGCGGCGTGAGGCCCTTCGCGATCGGTAGCCAGCAGGCGTCAGCCCGAGCGGCTGCCCCTCGGCCTCGGGCTGGGATGCCGGGCCACGGGTCGCCGAGGATCGGCACCGGGCGGGCCTCCTGGGGCGCCTTCTTCGGGTACCAGCCGGAGGACGCCGGGGTGAAAAGCCAGGTGGCGAAGCCGTTTCGGCGCCAGTGAGCAGCATGCGCAGACGTAGCACCGCCACGTACGAACCCGAGCTCTGCGATGGCGAGCTCGACTCGTATGCGGGTCTCCTCGCGTACACGGTCGGGATGGTTGAGGACGTTCGAGACCGTGCCTGTGGAGACTTCGGCACGGCGGGCGACATCGACGAGCTTCGCGCCCTGGTGTCCGCCGGTACGCGCCACACCCTGGCCCCGGAAGACGTACGTCCTGCCGTGGCAGGGGCAGGGCATCGGCTTCGTGCGGGCAATGTGGTTGAAGACCAGGGCCGACAGCCAGTCCGCCGAGTCGATGACGCGGTAGCTGTCGTCCTTGGGCGGGCAGCGCACCAGCTCTCCGGTGTCGAGTTCGTACAGCTGCCACTCGACCCGGAAGGCATTGGGCCGCACGAACTCCGTTTCCAGGCCGACGATTTCGCCCCAGCGCTTGCCGGTGTAGCCCTTGAGGACCGTAGCGACGAACTCGTCGTCGCGGCCGGACAGTAGGGCGGCCCGCTCTGCGGTGAGCAGGATGCCGAGTGCGTCGGTGACGACCTTCTCCGGGCCGCGGTCACGGGAACGGCCGGCTCGCTTGCCTCGCCCGCGCCGACGGGCCGCCGGGTTGGACGTGAGCAGACCCTCGTCGATCGCGTCCTCGAAGATCAGGTGGAGTGTCGAGCGCCAGGTCTTGACGCTGGAGGCCGCGTACTCGGCCCGCTCCTTCTTCTCCCATGCGTCGACGTCCGTGCGCAGGATGCCCGCGAGTGCCTTGTCCTCGAAGTCGGGGAGCAGGTGCTCCTCGATGTGGCGCTTGTAGTTCTGCATGGTCGAGGCGGCCAGGTCCTGGCGGGCGTACCAGCGGTTGGCGTATGCGCCGAAGGTCTCGTGGCCAAGGCCCGGGTCGCGCCACTCACCGCGCCGAACGGTCACCTCTTCCGCGTCTGCAGCCTGCTTGGCCTCGCGCTTGGTGGCGAACTTGACCACGACGCCCGTGGAATCGGCGACGGTGCCGTACTTGCCGTCCTCGATCTTGTAGCGGCCGCGCCAGTAGCCGCCACGCTTTTCTGCGTAACCCACAGATTTCCCTCCCTTCTGCTGTGTGGGGTGCGTTAAGCCGCGGTCCCGTACTGGGGCTTGGTCGTCCGGCGTGGCGGCCGGGCCTTGAGGCGGACAGTGGGCACGGTCGTATCGGGCTGCTGCCGAGCGCGAGGCTTCCGGGGCGGCGCAGGGGTACCAGAACGCTGCGGAGTCTGGACCGGGCGCTCTTCGTGCATGCGGATGATCTCCGCGAGGTGGTCGTCCGAGAAGCGGTACGCGCGGCCGACGCGGGTGAACGGGATGAGTCGCCGACGAGCACGGTCTTTGACCCACCAGGCGGAGCAGCCGAGTACGGCGGCGACCTCCTCGGGGGCATAGAGGCACGGCAGGGCGGCCTCGGCATGCGAAGTCAGTGCGGAGGCAGGGGCTATCGCGGGTTGGCGCAAGGGATGGGTCCTCTTCTGGCGGGTATGGGGCGCGGCAACGCCGACCCGCCGGTCGATCGCTAGGGATGAGAGTGGACTGCCCGTACTGGGGGTTTGCGGGTCCAGTACGGGAGAGGGAGCAGGGGGCTATACCTCGTCAGCAGGCTCGACGTCGCCGCCAGGCGGAGGGCCGTGCATCTTCAGCATGGTCCTGCTGGCCTCCTCCGCCATGGCGTTGGAGACCATCACGTCGGCCTCCTCGCGGATATCGGGATACTCGGCGAGGTAGGCGTCGAGGGCGTCGCGCGCCTCGGTGAAAGCCAAATTGGCTCTCTGGGTCGCGCGGAACGCGTCAATGATCTCGTCGATGAGCTCCATGGCGCGGGCCTTGGCGGCCAGCTGTGGGGGGCCGACGAGGTTGCGCAGGTCGAGACCGAAGACCTCGGCGAAGCCGATGGTCTCGTCGAGGTTGATGCGACGCTTGCCGTTTTCGATCCGCCAGACCGCGGACGGATTCATCTCGAAGCCGGCCTCGTTCATGCGGTCGGACAGGGCGTTGGTGCTCCACCCGCGCGCCTCACGTTCCAGTTTGATGCGCACCGCGACGTTGCCCTCGCCGCTGAGCAGTACGCCCTGCGGCGGGTCTTCATCCGCCATGGCCACCTCCTTCCGTACGTAGCACTCCCCTGCCATTCGCAAGGACTCCACAAGAGTAGCACGTCTACTGCGAAATGCAGAACACTTCTGCGATCCGCAATTCATGTGGCATAGTGGTGGTCCCACCCGATCAACCCGAGGAGCCCGCACGACCGCACGTGACATGAAAGAAGCCCCCGGCGATGCCGGGGGCTCAAGCGCAAACCTCTCAACCGCCATCCCTAGCGATCAACCTGCGGAGACCGGGATTGCCGTCCCATATGGCCCGCAAGCAGAGGAGCTGATGCCCAGTATGACCGATCCCCAGCCGAATGCGCCATCCCGTCCCAACGGCTCCGGCACCTCATGGCCTCCAGTCGCTGTGCCCGGCCAACCGGCCGGCCCCGTTGCGCCTTCGCCAGAGGAGGACAGCGACGACTGCCCCTCGCCGCCGCCGCTGTCCGAAGGAGCGCAGATCCTGGATGCCCTTCGAGCGCAGGTCAAGCGGTACGTAGCGATGCCGAGCGAGGAGGCCGTCACGGCGGTGGCCTTGTGGGTCGCGGCGACGCATCTGCAGCGCGCGTGGCAGCACGCGCCGCGCCTGGCGATCGTCGCCCCGGAGAAGCGGTGCGGCAAGTCCAGGCTGCTGGACGTGGTGACCGAGACCGTGCACAACCGCCTGATCACGGTCAACGCCAGCGCAGCGGCGATCTTCCGGTCGATCGACGGAGACGACCCGCCGGCCCTCCTGGTAGACGAGGCCGACACCATGTTCAGCACCACCAAGGCCGCAGAGAAGAACGAGGAGGTCCGCGGCCTCATCAACGCGGGGCACCAGCGTGGTCGGCCCACTCTGCGAGTATCCGGGCCCGAGCACCTGGTGCAAGAGTTCCCCACCTTCGCCATGGCCGCGCTCGCCGGGATCGGTGACCTGCCGGACACGATCATGGACCGGGCAGTGGTGATCCGGATGCGCCGCCGTGCGGCCGGGGAGAAGGTGGCGTCCTTCCGCACCAACCGGGACACCCCTGCCCTGAACGCGATCCGCGACCGCCTCCACGCCTGGCTGCAACCCTTGTACGAGCAGGCGATGGCCACGGAGCCCCCCATGCCGGTCGAGGACCGCGCGGCAGACACCTGGGAACCGCTGGTCATCATCGCCGACCTCGCCGGGGGCGACTGGCCCGCGCTCGCCCGCACCGCCTGCCGAACCATGACCGACTACGAGGCCGGCCAGGACGAGGAGGGCGGTCTACGCACCCGCCTCCTGGTCGGGATCCGCCGCGCCTTCGCCGCTGTGGGCGACCCGGCCGTGCTGAGCACGAAGCATCTGCTGGAATCCCTGAACGCGGATCGGGAAGCTCCCTGGGCCGAGTACGGCGCCAACGGGCTGACTCCACGGGGACTGCAGCTGCTCCTGAAGCCGTACGGCATCGGCTCAGCCAACCGCCGCTTCCCCGACGGCACCCAGGCCAAGGGCTTCGCGCGGAACCAATTCCTCGACACCTGGGCCCGCTACTGCCCCGAGCCCAGGGCTGTGGCCGAGGCTGCCCGGCCGGCGGATGAGCCGCTGCCCGACACCGCAGCCTGACCCGACTCCACTCGCATCACTCGTCCCCGCGCAGGTCAGCGCGGGGACGAGTGGGAGAGCCGCAACGAGTCGAGTCGACATCACCACGCCACCCGTACCTGTCCTGACCAGGCACGCGACGAGTGGTACGAGACATCGCACCTCACGGCGGCCCCCCCTGCCCTCCCCTGCGCCAAGGCCGCCGCCCCCGAGCCCACCTGGAGTACCCCGCTTGCCTGCCCGCATCACCGCCCTCCTCGGCCGAGGCGATTCGCATCGGCATCACCCTGCTACTGCTCCACGAGATGCTCGCCGGACAGGCGCACGTACCATCCTGGTCCTCGGGCTGGTAGCCGTGGTCCTCATGGCCTTTCGGGTCTCGTGGAACGCACTGTCCGACGTGGCCCGCACCATCGGCGCGGACACCACCGCCGCCCTGCTCTACCCGATCGTGGTGGACGGCCTGATGGCCCTCGCACTGGTCGCCACGCTCGTGCTCACGGGTACGGACCGGAAGTTCGCGCTCCGGGTCCTTGCGACCTACACGCTCGCCAGCCTCCTGCTGAACTACGTGCACGGCCTCATACCGACCCTGCACACCGAGTCGACGCGGTGGGGCCGACTGGCCGACTGGGACCCCGCGAACTGGGCCCTCGTGCTGCTGGCCACCTCGCTCCCGGTCGGGTCGATCTACTTCGGATCGGACCTCGTGGCAAAGGTGCTGCACCACAACCCCGAGTCGGCCGACTCTGCCGAAATGGCCTCTGCCCAGTCGGCCGGCCGTCCAGCCATCGAGTCGGACGGCGAACGAGCCGACGTGCACGCCACTGACCAGGCCAAATCCGGCCCGGCGCAGGTACCTGAGCCGACTCCCACGAAGGTCGTGGAGGGGCTCGTGACAGGGCCGACTGAGGCCGACATGTCGGCCACCTCTAGCCGATCACGACAGTCGGCCGCCGTGTCGGCGTCGACCGGGGCTTCGCCGCGTCGGGCGGCCGGTCGGGGTCGAGCCACCGCCAAGTCGACCGCCGACCGTCCCCGCACCGACGCCGAAGTCCTGGATGAGGCACGGCTCCTGACCGCCGGCTGGAGTGACGACCGACTGACAGCCATGCGTCTGCGCAGCGCACTGGAGATCGGCCAGAAGCGAGCCCGCATCGTGCGTGACCAGCTGAGGGCCGAGCGCACGACCAACACCGAGCCCATCACGTACGGCGGCGTCGAGGCCGAGCCTCTCGGCGGACTCGACGATGCCGACCAACAGCAGGAGCAGAACCCAGCTACAGCCCTTTCCGGCGGCGCCTGATCTCTGCGCTTGCCCCGTGCCCTCCTGTGCCGACGAGCACGAGGACACGGGGCCCAGCGATCACTCCGCTCCCAGCCACCCTCGGAGAACCAGCCCGTGCACGACCAGCATCACGAACTCCCATCCCAACAGCAGGAGATGACCACCGACCCCGACAGCGCAGCAAGTTGTCGGGTAAGGAGTCCTTACCCGGCCTCCGCCCCACGGGAGGCGGAGGCGTCCGGCGCCGAGGCGGCACCGGAGTCGGCCGGCCTGGGGAGGCCGACCGTGATCGGGACCAGCAAGCAGTCGTCGACCCCGTCATCTAAGCCCGCGCATCGCCGCCGCCTGCGCGACAAGCAGCTGCGCGAGCGCCGCGTCCACCCGCGCTACAACGACGACGAGTTCACCCTCGTGAAGAACGCCGCCGCTCTGAGCCACATGGCGCTCGGCGGCTACGTGGCCGAGTGCTCGCTCGCCGCCGCCCGCGCCGAGGATCCCACCGCTTCAGTCGCCGACTACCGCACCATGATCAAGGCACTCATGGCCGCCAACGGCCAGCTCGGGAAGATCGGCAACAACCTCAATCAGCTCACCTGGCACCTCCACAAGGACGGCTCCTGGCCCCACCCCGCCGCCGTCCAACGTCTCCTCGACCGCATCGACGCGTCCGTCGCCGCACTGGACACCGCCATTGCCCAGGTAACCGAGGGGCGGTGAGCGGGTGATACCGAAGATCATCCTCAGCTCTGGCCCGAAGGCCACCCGCCGTACGATCGGCTACCTCTTCGGCAAGGGCCGCGCCAACGAACATGTCGACCCGCACCTCGTGGCCTCCTGGAACGGCTTCGCCCCTGACCCCGGCCGCAGTGCCCACCGCGATCCGAAGGACGCGATGGCCCAGCTCGTCGCGCAGCTCGACCAGCCCGTGCGGATGCTCGGCGACAAAGCGCCCAGGGACACCGTGTGGCACTGTCCCGTCCGCGCCGCTCCCGAGGACCCGATCCTCACCGACGCCCAGTGGGCCGACATCGCCCGCCGCATCGTGGCCGCCGCGGGCATCGCACCCGCCGGGGACGACGAAGCCTGCCGATGGGTGGCCGTCCGCCACGCCGACGACCACATCCACATCGCCGCGACCCTCGTACGCCAGGACGGCCGGCGTCCCGAGCGCGGCTACGACCAGCGTGCCGTCCAGCGGGAGGCCCGCAAGATCGAGGTCGACTACGGTCTCAGGCGGTTGCAGCAGGGCGACGGCACCGGCGCCAAACGCCACAGCAGCAAGGAGCACTTCAAGGCCAAGCGTCTGGGCCAGGACGCCACCTCCCGAGATCTTCTACGCCTACGGGTTCGCCGGGCCGTCGCGGCGGCATCCGACGAGGCCGAGTTCTTCGCCCTGCTGGAGGCGACGGGCGTGACCGTGCGCCTCAAGCTCGGTCCCTCCGGCGACGCGCTCGGCTGCAACTTCGCCCTGCCCGAGGACACCAACGACAAGGCCGAGCCAGTGTTCTACGCCGGCTCTACCCTCGCCCCCGACCTGTCCCTGCCCAAGATCCGCAAGAGCTTCGCCGTCACCAGCTCTGCGCCGGTCGCTGCCCGACCGGGTGACCCGTGGCATCAGGCGACAGCCGCCGCCGAACGCATCCCCCACTACCTCATACGCGGCGACGATCCGACCGCCCAGGGGCAGCTGGTCGCGCTCGGCACAACACTGGACATCCTGGCGATCACCGCGCCTGCCGCGGTGAGGGCTGAACTCGGCAAGGCTGCCCTCGCTTTCGAGCGCGCCACCCGCTCCCGCATCGCCGCCGACCTGAACAGCACCCGCGTCCTGCGTCGCAGCGTCCAAGCGATCTTGCGCGAGAAGCCCGCAAGCCGCGACGGGGCCACGTTCACCATGCTTGTGGACACCGTGCTCACGGCGGTGGTGTTCGCGATGCACTGGCATCGCACGCGCCAGCACGCCCAGCAAGAGGCAGGAGCCGAGCAGGCCCTCGTCCACCTGCAGATCGCGTACGGACAGATCGCCGAGCCGGTCCTGGCAAGCCTCGCACAACGCGCCCCCAGCCCCCAGATGCAGCAGCGCTTCGCCCGCCACGTCCAGCAGGCGGCCCCCGATCACGCCGAGCGCATCCTGAACGACCCCGCCTGGGACGCGCTCACCACCGTGCTTGCCGAAGCGGAAGCCGTCGGGCACAATGCGGCCACCGTTCTTGACCAGGCACTCGGCCAACGCCCGTTGGATGACGCCCACAGCCCCGCCCGTGCCCTGACCTGGCGTGTCCGCCGCCTCGGCGAGCGTCACGCCCCAAGCCCCCGGGCCCAGGCAGCCAACGCCCGTAGCGCGGCACAAGCGCACGGCGCTCCAGTCATTCCAGCGGCCGTCGCTCCACCTCTACCGCGGTCACCGTCGCACCGGCGCTGACCAAAGAGCGAGCGGGACATGGCCGACGGTCCCCGGTTTCCGATGCCGGGATCATCCGGAGTATTTGCGCCGCACCCCCTAGCTCCGGACGAAACCCATGTATGGCTCAGATCCAAGTCGGCTGGGTGTTTCGTGGTCGAGGAGACATCGTGGTCAAGCTGCGGGCTGCAGGACGGCATGGTCGGCGGCGAGCGCCCGGAGGCGGGCAGCCATGGCGTCCGGCCCGAGCGCGGCGAGGGCCCACAGGGCACTGATGCGGCGGCCGGAGGCCCAGATATTACAGGTCGGGGGCCGGAACGGTGTCACGTCGATGCCCTGGACAGCGAAGGGGGTCTGGTCGAGATATCCCATGCCGCCGGTCCCGCACAGATACGAGCGGGCTCCGGTTGCGGTTGCGAGGTCCGCGAGCCGCTGGGACCGGCCCGGCCGGGAGGGCAGTCGGCTGCTGGTGAGGATCTTGCCCTTCCAGCCGAGCAGGTCCAGCAGTACGCGGGTGGACGTCTCGGCGGCGGCAGCGGTCCGGCCGGTGGTGAAGGCATCCAGCACCGGGTCCAGAGCCTGGGCGAGGGCGGGCCAGTGCGGGCTGGCGCCATAGTGCTGCCGGAGCATCCCCGCGGTCCGGCGGCGGGTCCGCTCCGGCTCGGCGATCACCGCGTCCCTGATGAGGGTCGAACGTCCCTGGGGCAGGTGAGTGGGGAGAGTGAGCCACTGGTGTCGGGCCGGGTCGCCGAGGTCGGCGAGGCGGGCTCGATGCTGGTAGTCGCGGCGGGTGAACTGCACGTCGTCCAGGACGATCCAGTAGTCCGCCGCGAACAGCTTGGCCAGCGTGGTCAGCCGAGGCAGGAAATTCGGCTGGTGAACGGCACACAGCCCGCCCGGCCGGGGCAGGTCACGAGGTGATGAGGCGACTGGTGAAGCCGTCGTGGATGAGAAATTCGTACGCGGCATGCACGTCCTCCGGCACCTCCTGCTCGATGGCGAAACCGAGCTTCGGATACTCGATCACCCGCTGGAGGTCACCGACGAGCATGTCCAGGACGAGCTTCTCGTCGCCGATGGACTTTACGTAATCGTCGAACTCCAGCGGCTCCGACGCGCAGAGGATCTCGACGTCGGGCCACAGCTTGCGGGCGGTCGCGAACGACCGCCGTTCCATGTAGGGCTTGGAGACCAGCAGCACCGTCGTCGGGGTGATGCCGGCGGCGGCGAGGACCTCCCGGGAGAAGGTGATGTTCTGTCCCGTGTTGCCGGCGTTCGGTTCCAGCAGGATCGCCTCGGCGGGGACGCCGAGGTCGACAGCGTGCTCGCGGAAGTGGACGGCCTCGCCGCGCGGGAAGACCTGGGCGGTGGTCGGGCTGTTGCCGCCGGTGAACACCAGGGTCGGAAAGAGCCCGGCCTGATACAGCTCGGCGGAGTGGGCAGCGACACCGAGGTCGTGGCTGCCCAACCCGATCGCCACATTGACGGGCCGCAGCTCGTGCTGCATCTGGTGGTAGTCCCAGATCAGCTTGGCCTGGCGCCACTGGTCCTCGGTGATGCTCTGCTGGTTGTCGCTCACGCGCTTCTCCCTGGTCACCGTTGCCGGGGGCCGGTCGGCCCCTCGCTCATGGCCTTGATGCCCTCGATACTGCGCAGTTGGTGCACGAGTCCGTACTGCGCGGCCACCTTGGCGGCCTGGTCGAGGACGAGGTGTCCATCATCCCGGGTCGCCGTGTCGGAGAGCAGGATGTGGCCATGAGCGGTGTCCAGTCGCACGCGTTGCATCGGTGATTCGGTGGTCCCGCAGTGGCGGGCGATGTCGATGAAATGTAGGGCCTGGGTGAGGTCGCCGGCGCCGCGGGCGGCGAGGGCAAGCTTTTGGTGGGCCACCGACCAGTCGTCGGGTTCCTGGAGGTCTTCGAAGTCGCGGGTCGCGGCCTGCATGACGCGGCTCGCATATTCGTGGTTGCCGTCCTTGCTCAGCGCGGTACCCACCCACAGCCTCGCGCGGGCCCGGTCACGCCGCGATAGCCGGTCGTCGACGGCGAGGGTTTCGTAGTTGCGGGCGGCGCTCTCCAGCTCCCCGGACATCTCGATGACCACCGCGAGAGACAGGTCGAGCTGGGCGACCCGGCGGGGGATGTCGAGCTGGGTGAAGACGGATCGGGCGCCTGCGTAGGAGTGCTGGGCCGACAGTGGGCCCAGGACAACGCCCTGGTCGCGCTTGAGGTCGCCGAGCAGGGCGGTCGAACGGGCGAACAGATACAGGCCCTTCTCGTCCAGCTCGGGCGCCTTGAACCGGCCCAGCCACCGCGCAAGGAGGCTGTTGGCGAAGGTGAAGTTCTGCCGGGACAGGGCGACCACGACCCGGTCGAGGTCGTCGGCCCACGACTCGTACTCCCAGGCCCGGGGCCCGGAGGGGGCAATACGTCGCCGAGCGGAGGCCAAGGGGCTGGTCATCTCGGACAGGAGCGTCTCGAAGCGCAGGTGGACGGCGGCGTCCGCGCGGCCGAGCGCGGTGTCGAGGATGGCCTGGGTGTCGGGTCTGGGCTCGGTGCCGGCGAGTTTGGACTCCCACTTGGAGACCGTCGCGACGGCCAGGCCGAGCTGCTGGGCGAAGGCACGCACGCTCAGTCGCAGGGCGAGACGCAGGGCCTTGGCCTCCAGGCCGGTCCACTGGTGCACGGTCGCCACACGTCGCTCCCTTCCGCCAGCCATCGAAGCACGCTCCGTGCAGTCGGCGGGACGGAAGTGGAACGGAAGTAGAACGGGCGGCGATTGGCCCGGGGTTGGCGGGCAGCCACGCTGAAGGGGTCATCAGTTGTCGAGTATTCTGGACGGTCCTCAGCATGGAACCCCTCACGGAGCATCGCCAGGTCAACGGTCCGGTCGTCTACGGCCTCCTGCGGCTGGTGAAGGTGCCCGCGGCCCGGCATGCGGCGTTGGCCGCGTCGCTGGCCGAGTACTGCCGCAGCCACGAGTTGCAACTTTCCGGCGTCTTCACCGACCGTGACGTGAGTTCTGGGCCCGACTCGGCGGCGTTCACCGGGCTGCTGGACGTGCTGGCCCTGCCGGACGTCTATGGCGTGATCGCCCCGGCCATGTCGCACCTGGGGCCGAAGGCCATAGCCGCCCAGCGCAGACACCGGATCGAGACGGCCGGCTCCCGATTGCTGCTGGTCCGCCGCCCCCGCACCGCACACCTGCCGGTCTCCCACCACGGTCCCGTTCGCCGACGCAGCGCAGGGAATGCCCGCGTTCTGGACGCCGAGTCATGAGGACGGCAATGACCGAGACGACCCGGCGGTTCTTCACGGCCCGGCCCGAATCGATCCGCCAGGCCCGAAAGTTCGTTACGGATGCCCTGGCCGGATGGGGCCTGCACGACCGCGCCGAGGACATCCGGCTCTGCGTCTCCGAGCTCGCCACGAACGCCCTGGTCCACGGCACCGTCGCCGACCACGGCTTCCTGGTCAAGCTGGATGCCGACGAGGGAGAAGTACGGCTGGAAGTGCACGACAGCCGCCGCCGGCTCCCCGAGGTCCGCCAGGCCGCCGACACGGACCTGTCCGGACGCGGCCTGACGCTGGTGAGCGTGCTCGCCGACGACTGGGGCGTTCTGGACCGCACCCCGGTCGGGAAAGTCGTCTGGTCCTGTTTCAAAGCTGAGGGAGGGACGACGTCATGACCGTCATCCTCACCCCGTCCGGTCCGGAACTGCGGCTGTTGGTCTCGCTCGCTTCCTGGACCTGGCCGGGCACCAGTCCGGACGGCCGCGAGGTCGCACACATCCTGATCACCCACAACCCGGCCTTCACGGGCCCTGACGCTGCCGAGGCGGTCGAGGCCCGGATGCGTCGGCTCTCCGACTGCCTCGGCGGCCTGGCCAGCTCCCGGGCACCCGTTCGCGAGCTCGCCCGATGCCTGCAGGTCGTCGGCGGGCAAGTGCTGATGAGCTTTCCCGGCACCGCCCGCAAGCTACGGCTGCCCACCCGCCGGCCCTGGACCGAACTGGTCGCCCGCAACAGCGGGGCCGTCCTCCTGCTCGGATTGGACCCACTGCCGCAGACCGCTGACGCCGCCCGCCTCGACACCTACTTGGACGACGCGCTCGCCGCCGACCGGCTGCTGTTCGGACGCGCCCGCACACGCTGACCACCTGGACTTCCCCGCACGGCCCCGGACGGAACGGATGAGAGGGAACTGCCATGGAAACCTTCGAACGCGCCTGGCTGGAGGCCCACTTCGCCCGAATCGCCTCCCAGTTCACCCCGGGCGAGCAGACCGCATCGTGGGGATGCGCCTCACCCGGGGCGACGTGACGGCGCACGACTGTCTTGGTGCGGTCGTAGACGATCGTCATCGACACTCCGTTGAGGTGCGCGAATGCCCGCCGGTGGTACTCGAAGAACGTCTGCAGGTCCAGGCTGGTGGTGAAGCAGCAGAACAGATCACGAGAGTACGACAGCACCATGTGGAAGGAGTGCACCTTCGGGATGCCCAGGTGGGCGAGGAGCTTGCCCTCATCGCCCCAGTCCACCTGAGCCTGAGCACCCGGGGTCACCTCGAACCTGCGATGCATCCCTGCCAGCTCTCGCGGGTGATCCCCAGTTCCTCCGCGATCCTTGGGCGGGCTTCCTGCACGTAGAGTTTGACCCGCTGGTAGTTTCCGGGTGAACCCGTACTCCATGGCCAGCCGCTCGTGAATCACCGCGTCCTTCATCAGGACCTCGGCCCGCAGCATCGCGTCGATCAGCGGAGCGACCTCGTCGACCACTCGCTTGCGCGGCTGACCACTTGCCACCCGGCGCGGACGAGTCAGCGGACAGGTACTTGCTGACCGTCCGCCAGTTCAGTCCGGTTTCCTTGGAGACCTCCGACAGGCTCATCGCCCCGGTCTCCACCAGGCCACGGAAACGCCGAAGCTCCAGCCCCAGCGGGGTGGTCCACCACCTACTCTGGAGACGTTGACCGACCGATCGCGCTGCTCGACGGCTCCACCGAACTGCGTCCCGCTGATCGATCCTGTTGCACGCTCAGCGTGCGCCCGATAGTCACCAGAGCGTGACCAGTACGGGATTCCCTCGCGAGACGCAGCTGGTGGAGTGGAACCGGCCGAACCCTTGCCGGGGGTATGCAGGCAATTCGGGTTGGTCGCCTCCCGGACGAGCGGCTCGTGCCGCTAGCCTGTAGCACATGGAGTTGATCAGGGCAGCTTCGGCAGAGTTCGAACGAGTTGTGCGCCAATTGCCCGCAGACTCGTCGGAGCAACCGACGCCGTCGGGAGTCTCGGTACGCGAAATGATTGAGCACGTGGTGGTGGGGAATCGCTTCACCGCACTTCTGCTGGCAGGCGTTGGGCGCGACGAAGCCCACGCCATGCTCGCAGCCAAGCAGGTCGGCGATGACCCAGTCGCTGACGTGAGTGAGTCCGCACAGCGCCAAGCACAGGCATTCTTCGCGACATCGCCCGAGCAACAGGTCGCGGGCCCGAACGGAAATGTTCCCGTCGCTGCCTACGTGCGATTCCGTCTCGTCGACCTGGTAGTGCATGCGTGGGACCTCCTGCGTGCCGCGCGTCTCGACGAGACCCTTGATCCGCAGACTGTTGTCGGCGTGCTGAACACGGTCGAGCCGCATCTGGACGAAATGCTTGCCTTCGGAGCGTATGGCGCCGGTCCGAGCGGAACGCTGCCTGCTGACGCGTCACCACAGATCCGGCTGCTCGACTCGTTCGGGCGACGACCATAGCCGACATCTCCGATCGTGCGGATGACCCTCCTGCTCTGGTGACTGACGCCCTCCGGTCATTTGGTCCGCTGAAGGACCCTCGGCCGAGCCGAGTGCCGACGGCCTTCCGACGCTCTCGTGCAAAGCGATGGGGCGCGCCGGTCGCGGATGTCTTTCAGTGAGCGCGGGTGCGTTGTCCGCGGACTGTCCGGGGGCTCATGCCGAGCTCTTGGCTCATGGCCCGTCGAAGTGCCGTCGGGTCGCTGTACCCGACTGCATGGGCGACTCCGGTGACGGCGAGGTCGGTGTTGTGCAGAAGCTCGACAGCTCGCTCGACACGCAGGCGCCGTAGGAATCGAGCAGGTGACATTCCTGTGGCTTCGCTGATTCTGCGGGTGAAGGTGCGCGGACTGAGGTGTGCGGCGGCGGCCAAGTCCCTCACTCCTATGCTTGTGTCGAGGTGCTGGAGCGCCCATGACCGCGCGATTGCGACATCGCTGTCGGCGCCCTTGATTGTCTCGGGCATCACGTAGGGAGACTGCGACCGACGACGGTCAACCGCGAGGTACCTGGCGCATTCCCGGGCGAGCGCCTCCCCACCGTGACGCCCTACGAGCGTCAGCATCAGGTCCAGGTGCGCCAAGGCTGCGCCTGCGGTTGTCACCGGGCCGTCGGTGACGACGAGATCAGCAGGTGTCAACCGAACTGCGGGGTACCTGCAGGCGAACAGCGGCGCCAGCCACCAGGTGGTAGTCGCACGTCGCTGATCGAGGATGCCAGCTTCGGCGAGGAGGAACACTCCGGCGCACGAGGCTGCGATCTCGCTACCTGCTGCGGCGGCTTCCTTCAAGTAGTGCGCCCCCGCTCTGGCATCGGGCGCTGCGAGTCGGCTGCGAACCTCTTGGGTGTTTCTCATCCCGAGGCCAGGGACGACCACGAGATCCACCGGTTCCGTGGCGTCTCCATAGTCGTTGGCGACCCAGGGCTGGACGTCGAACTGATCGGCCTGTCCCGATCGGAGGGCCAGCCGGTTCGCGGTGTCGAGGACATCAGCCGTGATGGCCACGGAGGTGGCCATCGCTCCCTCGAGATCCAGTACGCGGACCGAGGTCATGTCTCGAACCGCCCGGAATATGGCCGGTCTCGCTCTCTCAAGGACTTCATCGTGATCCATCGTAGTCACCAGATCGGCCGCACTCCGCGACGATCCATCGCAGGGGGATCTCTATGACGGATCACGACGTGACTCAAGACGACGACCTCGCCGACTTCACCGTCCGGTCCATCTCGCTCCTCGGCCAGGTACGTCGCGTGTATGTCAGCGGTGACGGTCCCGGTGTGATCGTGATGCACGAGATGCCCGGCATCAGCCCACACGTCGCTCGTTTCGCCCGATGGGTCCGCGATCGTGGCATGACTGTCTACCTGCCTTCCCTCTTCGGCACCGACGGCGCCCTCGGTGACGCCGACAGCGGGGCAAAGGTGTTTCGTCGTCTCTGCGTCGCGAAGGAGTTCCGCGCCCTCGGCGGTGGCGAGTCGAGCCCCGTCACGACGTGGTTGATGGCCCTCGCTCGCTCGGCGCACCGTGAGTGCGGGGGAACAGGTGTGGGCGCGGTCGGGATGTGCTTCACCGGCAACTTCGCCATCACGATGATGCTCGAGAGCGCCGTCGTCGCGCCGGTGGCCTGCCAGCCGTCCCTGCCGTTGGATGAGCCGGGTGTCCTGGAGATCAGCGACGCCGAGCTCACCGCCGTGAAGGAACGTCTCGACCGTGACGATCTCACCGTCCTGGCCTACCGGTTCGAGGGTGACAAGGTCTGCACCAGGGCGCGCTTCGATACCTACGCGCAAGCCTTGGGCGACTCCTTCGTCAGCCGCGAACTCCCCGACACTGCCGCGAATCGTGATGCACCGCCGTTCTTCGCTGCTCACGTTCCCTATCCCCACAGCGTGGTCACCGTTCACCTCGTCGATCGCGAGGGCGAACCGACCGCCACGGCACGCGACGAGATCCTCGACTTCCTTGTCCACCGGCTTCACGGCCACGCCAACTCAGACCGCTCGACTGACGCTCACGCGAACCGACCCTCTCCAGATAGGAACCTTCTGTGACTGCCTACGCCATCGCCCATCTGCGCGACGCCGAGCCGCACCCGGACGTCGCCGAGTACATGGAGCGGATCGCCGGCACGTTCGAGCCCTTCGGGGGCCGCTTCCTCGTGCACGGCACGCCACCGGAGGTGAAGGAGGGCGCGTGGGCCGGACACGTCGTGGTGATCGGCTTTCCCGGGATCAACGAGGCCAGGGACTGGTGGGACTCTCCCGCCTACCGGGAGATCGCACCCCTCCGCTCCCGGCACATCCAGGGCGACATCATCCTCGTCGGCGGCGTTCCCCAGGACTACGACCCGAGCGCCACCGCGCAGGCCATCCGGAACGCTCCGGCATCGCGCTGAGGTCGTCCACCCTGCAAGGACGGCGGTGTCAGATTCGCACCTGCGTACGACACCTTCACCCACCCCGTCGCCCGGCGGCCTGGCCCTGAAGGCCGAGCTGGTCGACTGCGCGGTGGACGTGCTGGTAGAGCTGGGGTTCGCAGGCACGTCCGTCGCCGAGATTGCTCGCCGCGCAGGCGTCAGCAAAGGAGTGGTGACCTACCACTTCCCAACCAAGGAGGACTTGTTGAGCGAGGTGGTGACCTCCCTCTACCGCGAGGCCGGCGAGCAGATCGGCCAGGCGACGGGCGACAGCGACTCGGTGATCGGCGAGCTCGCGACCTACATCAGGAGCAACCTCACCTTCGTCGCCGACCATCCGAGGCACGTGCGCGCAGTCATGGAGGTGGCGGCGAACATGCGACCTGCGAACGGCCCCCGGGGAGGCGAGGATCCCTTGAGCGCCCACCTGCGAGAGCTGATCGAGCGAGGGCAGGCGACGGGTGAGGCCGCGGATGTGGACGCCGGGGTGCTGGCCATGACGATGCGGGCGTCGATCGACGCCGCCGCGGCCCGCGCCGCCTGCGACCCGACGGCTGACGCACGAGGCCACGCCGAGCACCTGGTCACCATCGTCCGACGTGCACTGCAGGCCACGGAGCCACGATGAGGGCCTCGAGAAGCGGTCCGGCCGCCTTCACCGGCTTCCTCCTCATCGACCTCGTCGTCCCGCTCGCGTCCTACTACGTGCTCCGCGCACTGGGCGCATCCGTCTGGACAGCGCTCCTCGCCGGGGCCGCCCTGCCTATGCTCCGCCTGAGCGCCGGCCTGGTCCTCCGGCGGCGCGTCCCCGGGGTTAGCCTCTTCGCTCTCGGGCTCATCACCGTCGGGACTGCGATCGGCCTCATGACTGCCGACTCGCGGCTCCTGATGGCCCGCGAGAGCTATCTGACCGGCTTCGTCGGAGTTTGGGTCCTGCTGTCGCTGCTGCGGGCACGACCGCTCGTCTTCACGGCGACCGTCGGTTTCATGCCACCGGCGCCGGCCGAGGACTGGCACCGGTCCTGGGAGACGAGCGAGACCTTTCGGCGAGCGATGCGGGGCATGACCTGGGGCTTCGGACTGGCCTTCCTCATCGATGCTGCGGCTCGGGTCGTGATGAGCTACACGCTGCCTCTGGACCTCGTCCCGGCGACCTCCGCCGCACTTCTCGCCGTGATGCTGGTCGTCGTGGTCCAGACGGGCAAGGCATGGGGACGCCGACCCATGCGCCGGAGCACCGTGCCGCCGACGCGACCCCAAACCCGTGGCCCGTGGTCGTACTTGGCGTGGCTCGTGTCTCGGCAGCGCGGCCGG
The DNA here is from genome assembly GCF_047444975.1 of Streptomyces sp. CWNU-52B. Classification (NCBI taxonomy): domain Bacteria; kingdom Bacillati; phylum Actinomycetota; class Actinomycetes; order Kitasatosporales; family Streptomycetaceae; genus Streptomyces; species Streptomyces sp. CWNU-52B. The sequence goes on from NZ_JBLFJV010000007.1 coordinate 200,805, forward strand.
GTCACGCTCGGAGCGGTGCTCGGCAGCGCCTGGATGGTGGGGCTCGCCCTACCGCCGTACGTGCTGTCCCGTGCGATCGACAGCCTCGCGGAGGGCCAGCAGAACGTGGTGCTGGGGTGGACGGCTGTCCTGCTCCTGGTCGGGGGCGTCCTGGCGGGCCTGAGCATCTGGCGGCATCGCACCATGACCCGGGTGCGCATGGATGCGGCGCTGCGGACGGTGTCAGAGGTGAACGCCCACGGCATCCGTCTGGGAGACACGATGGCGCGTCGCGCGCTCACCGGGGAGGTCGTGGCCATCGGAGGTGGGGACGCGTGGACGATTGGGCGCAGTCTCACCGCGACCGGGCCGGGAGTCGGTGCGGTGCTCGCCTACGTGGTGATCGCGGTGCTGCTGTTGCGGATCTCGGTGCCACTGGCTGTGGTCGTGCTGGCGGGGGTTCCGGTCCTGGCCATGGTCGTGGGCCCGGCGACGCGCCGGCTCCGGACAGTCGGTACGCCGTATCGCGAGCAGCAGGGCCGAGTGACGGGTCGGATCGTGGACATCGTCGCGGGGCTGGGCGTCCTGAACGGCTTGGGCGGAAAAGCGGTCTACGCCGACCGTTTCCGCGCCGAGTCGCAGCGGCTGCTGCAGCACGGCTATCGGGTCGGCCGCGTCACGAGCGTGATCCAGGCAGCCGGTCTGGGGCTGCCGACACTGTTCTCCGCAGTGGTGGTGTGGCTGGCCGCCCGGCTCGCGGTCGAGGGCAGCATCACGGTGGGCGAACTGGTCGCGGTCGCCGGCTACGCCGCGGTGCTGGCGGTGCCGGTGGCCTCCTTCATCGAGGGCGCGCTCGATCTCAGCCAGGCTCTCGTGGCCGCACGTCGGGTGACCGACTTCCTTGACGTGCGCCCCGACAGCACCGGCTCGGCGGTGCCCCCGGGGCGTGGAGACCTGATCGACGGGGCATCCGGGCTGCGGATCGCACCGGGGACGTTCGCTGCGGTCGCCACCGCCCAGCACTCCGACGCCGTAGCCCTCGTCGACCGGCTCGGCGGCTTCCGCCCAGGTGCCACCTGGGCCGGGCAGCCGACCTCCGAGCTCGATCCCGCCCAACTGCACGAGCAGGTGCTGGTGGCCGACAACGACGCCGCCCTGTTCGCCGGGTCACTGGCCCAGGTGGTGGCCGGTCGCCTCGACGTCACCGGCCTCGGTGAGGTTGCGATCCTGGACGCGCTGCACACAGCCACCGCCGACGACGTGGTGCGGGGCCTGCCCGAGGGCCTCGGGTCGAGGATCGACTCCGGGGGACGGAACCTCTCAGGCGGTCAACGCCAACGCGTCCGGCTCGCTCGGGCGACGATCGCCGACCCGACCGTCCTGCTCGCGGTGGATCCGACCTCGGCGCTCGACGCCGCCACGGAGGCCACCATCGTCGACCGCCTCATCCACCACCGTCGCGGCAAGACCACATTGGTCACCTCGACGTCCGCGCTCGTGCTGCAAGGAGCCGACGAAGTGCACCTGCTCGCCGACGGTCGGGTGGTCGCAAGTGGCACCCACACCGACTTGCTGGCCAACCCCGCCTACGCCGCTCTGGTCCACCGCGGACGACCGGCCACCAGCGCCCACGACCCCGAGATCCAGGCATGAGCGCGCAGCCGTTGCCGGTGGCAGAGCCTGGCGAGGTCCGCCGTGCTGCGTGGCGGCTCATCCGCTCCGACCGAGCAGCATTCATCGCCGTGCTGCTCGCCAACTGCGCGGCGGCGGGCGCAGGTCTGGTCGGGCCGTGGCTGCTCGGGCAGATCGTCAACGCGGTGCAGGCCGGGGCTGGGGTCGCGACCATCGACCGGTTGGGCCTCCTCGTGGTGCTTGCCGCGGCCGCGCAGCTCCTGATCGGGCACCAGGCCCGCCGCCTGGGCTACCGGTTCGGCGAACGGACCGCCGCCCGACTGCGCGAGCAGCTGGCCGACCGGCTCATGCGGATCCCTGCACGAGCTGTCGAAGGGGCCGGCACCGGCGACCTGACCTCACGTGCCACGACCGACGCCGGCCTGGTGTCGGTCGCTCTGCGCGACGCCGCGCCAGAGATGGTGTTCGCCCTTGCCCAGGCGCTGATCATCGTCGTCGCCGTCGTCCTGCTCTCCCCCGTGCTGGGCGCCGTCGGACTGGTCGCACTCGTCGCCATCCCCGTGGTCCTGCGCTGGTACCTGCGCCGCGCCCGGTCGGCCTATCTGGCCCAGGCAGCCGCGCATGCCGAGGTCGCCGACGTCCTGGCCGGCACCGCCGCCGGCGCCCGGACGGTGGAAGCGCTCGGCCTGCAGGAGCGGCGGGCCGCCGACTGCTCGTCCGCGATCGCTGCCGCGACAGCGGCCCAGCTGCGCACCCTTAGCCTGCGGAGCGTGTTCTTCCCGACCATCGACGCCTCCACCGCCCTTGCCGTCGGCGCCGCGTTCGGCGTGGGCGGCCTGCTCTACCTCGACCACCAGCTCAACCTCGGCACCGTCGTCGCGGTCGTCCTCTACCTGCGCCAGCTCACCACCCCGATCGACACGATCCTGATCTGGGTGGAGACTTTGCAGAGCAGCGCCGCCTCGTTCGCCCGCATCGAGGGGCTCGCCTCGTCAGCGGAACCGCCACGACGCAGCGCCGAGGGCGTCACGGCCGTCCCCACCGACCAGGACATCGTCGTTACCGACGTCCGCTACGCCTATGACGGGGCCGACGTCCTCCACGGTGTCGACCTCGACGTCCGGGCCGGCGAGCATCTCGCCGTCGTGGGGACGTCGGGAGCAGGCAAGACCACCCTGGGTCGCCTCATTGCCGGCATCGACCGTCCCCGATCAGGAAGGGTCACCGTGGGCGGTGCGGACGTCGCCGACCTCGCACCCGAGCAGCTTCGCCAGCACATCGTCCTGGTGACCCAGGAGCACCACGTGTTCGCCGACCCTCTGCGCGACAACCTCACCATCGCGGCACCTCACGCCACCGACGCCGAGCTCCTCGAGGCCCTCGACGTCCTCGGCGCAGACTGGTTCGACGACCTCCCCGACGGGCTCGACACCGACCTCGGCACCCATCGGCTCGGCGGCGCCCAGGCCCAACACGTCGCGCTCGCCCGAGTCCTGCTCGCCAATCCCCACACCCTCGTCCTCGACGAGGCCACCGCCCTGCTGGACCCGACGACCGCTCGCCGCACCGAACAAGCCCTCGCCGCCACCATCCAGGGCCGCACCATCATCGCCGTGGCCCACCGACTCCAGACTGCCCGAGACGCTGACCGCATCGCCATCATGGAAGGGGGCCGCATCACCGAGCTCGGCCACCACGACCACCTCGTCACCACCGCGACCTCCTACGCAGCCCTATGGGAAACCTGGAGTGCAGACACCAGCCACGACAGGACTGACAACCATGAGTGACACACGAAGCCGACCCGCGGGACCCATGCCACCGGCAGTCCGTCCGCTTACGATCGTCACCGGCGGGGCGCGAGGGATCGGCGCCGCCACCGTCGCGCACCTGGCGCGTGCAGGACACGACCTGATCGTCGGCTACCGCGACGACCGCGCTTCCGCCAAGAGGGCAGCCGCGGCAGCACAGGACCACGGCGTGAGAGCCGTTGCCGTGGCCGGCGACGTGACCGACGAGGATGACGTTGCCGCACTGTTCGCCGCTGCCGCGGACCTGGGCGCCGTCACCGGACTGGTGAACAACGCCGGACTGACCGCACACCTTGGAGACTTGGCGGACACCCCGGTCGCGGTGCTGCGCCGGGTCGTCGACGTGAACCTCGTCGGCGCGCTGCTGTGCGCGCGTGAGGCGGTCCGGGCAATGTCCACCACCCGCGGCGGACACGGTGGGGCAATCGTCAATGTCTCCTCGGCAGCAGCCACGCTGGGCTCGGCACACGACTACGTCCACTACGCCGCAGCCAAGGCCGGGGTCGAAGCGATGACCGTGGGACTCGCCAAGGAGGTCGCCGATCAAGGGATCCGGGTCAATGCCGTGGCGCCGGGCACGGTGCACACGAGGATCCACGCCGATGCCGGGGATCCGGACCGCGCCGGGCGCGCTGCCGCACGCATCCCGTTGGGCCGAGCCGGAGAGCCCGACGAGATCGCTCCGGCCATCGTCTGGCTGCTCGGCTCCGAGGCCAGCTATGTCACCGGAGCCAGCATCCGAGCGGCTGGTGGACTGTGACCCGCTCGGCCGCTGACGATCGCGAAGGTCGGCGACGTAGAGCCCGCAGCACCAGCGAGCACGCGTGTTCTGGCGAGAGGATGATTCAGTGCCCCATAGTGACGACAGGCCGTCGACGTCCGCCCGATCGCGGGAGCTCCGCGAGCTGTACGAGGCGTTCAACGCCCGCGAGATCGATCGGGTCCTCGCGGCTATGACCCCCGATGTCCAGTGGCCCAACGGCTGGGAAGGCGGGCACCTCGAAGGACGGGCGTCGGTCCGCGACTACTGGATTCGCCAGTGGGCTCAGCTTCGGCTGTCTCTCACGCCTGTGCAGTTTAAGGAACGGGGCGACGGCCGGATCGAAGTCGCGGTCAGACTGGTGGCTCGCGACCCGGGCGGTTCCGTCCTTGCTCGAGAGGAGGTCCGTCATGTGTACGAGTTCGAGGGTCGTCTGGTCCGTCGCATGCAGGTCGAGCAGTAGTCGACGATCGCCCGAATCGGGTCACGGTCCCAGAGGGCGGTATGCGAGTCGTTGTCTGATATCTGGCTCTGTCATGGGATTGGCGTGCAGGTCAGGGCTGGTGACGATCGCCAGTTGCATGGCGAAGGCGAAAAAGTCAGCGGGCTGTCCCAGCCTGGGCTCTGCGACATACTGCGGTCATGAGCGGAGAGGAATCTGCGCGGCTGGCGAGAGCCCTCCTCGAGTTCCGTGAGGCCGAAGGTATCTCGGAACGTGAACTCGCACGCCGTGGGTGGCTGAGTGAGGCGACCTTCAGAACCTTCGAAGGCGACCGTGGGGACCTGCCCACCTCGATTTCTGCCCGAAACTACGAGGAAGTCCTTGGCTGGGCTCCGGGCAGCAGCAAGGCCACGCCGTCCGAGGCGATGGGCCGTGAGCCATCGGCGGACTCGGCCATAGACCTCGAGTAGGCGCGCTGGGCAGGGCTGAAATACGAACGCAAGGCCGATCACTTCCTGACCTTCACCAGCATCGCCTACACACTCATCTGCTACCGCAGACTCGCCAAATGGGATGGCTTTTCAGTCCATCGGGTAGAAATCAGGATCCGGAAACGGCCTCGCGATCGAGAATGGCTCGAAATCGGGATCGGTCAGCACTCGGCAGACGAACTCGGAAGTGGACATGTTCACTTCGTGCCAGGGATACGGATCTCCCTGTGTGACGATGGGCCAGCTCGCCGGATCCTCATCCGCGGACGCCAGCCAGAAGTAGCTGCACTTCATCTCACCAAACGCCCAGGGAATGAGGCCGCGCTGACCTGGCCGGTACATCCGGTAGGGCTTGAAGGCGGGATCTGGGCCGCTCTCCGGGCCGCCATCGAGATACCTCTTCCAGATCCTGACCAGGTCGAACTGCCTCGTGGCATCGACGGTGAAAACACGCAAGAACTCCGAGAATTCGCCCTTTCCGAACGTCTCGGCAAGCTTCTTGTAATCTTCGGGCAGTTGAGTACCAAGATCTTCCTCGATGCTGTTCCAGGGAATATCGAGCCGAAGCGGCTCCCAGTGCACGGCCTCAGCGATTCGCTCGATCCACATTCTCTTCACATTCCGATCGAAGGCTTGGGCCGGGGGCGTATCCGATATACGACACGCCCCCGATCTCACTCTATGGGGTGTTGTAGACCAGCACCGAACAGCTGGCGTCGCTCGAACTGTTCCAGGTGATGTCGAACCGGTCCAGTAGCACAGGAAAACGTGGTGAGGGCTTGCACTGCTAACTGTCGCCCGAAGCAGAGTGGGTGTGGCGCGGCCGTGGCGATCCATTCGCCACCGCCGGACCTCTTGAACGACTCTTTCCCCTCTGTTGGTCTGACCGCAGAGCCTCCCCGCCCAGCGGCGAGACCTTCCCCTTCTGCGCCCGGCCAGAATGCCGTGCGCCCACGACCGGCTCACATACGGGAACTCGCTGAAGGTCCCCGTCATGAACCTCACGTGACCCGAGTGCGCGCCGGATGACCATCGCTGAGACAGAGGGCTATCGCCTGGCCCAGATGAGAATGGCAGCAAGGTGGAGTGCAGCCGGGTAGACAATGGCCAGCTTGTCCGTTCTCATTGCGAGACCACGCCACTGACGAGCCGGGCGATGCATCGCCCGACAGCATTGCGCTGCTTGTACGCCTCGGCGTCGAAGGCGGGAGGCCGGCCTCCCACATGACCGCGTCGCCGTCGGTGACCTACCTGGTCGGACGGCTGGGGAATGACGGCACGGATCCCGCGCCGACGGAGATGGCTCCGGATCGCACGGGACAAATACGCGCGGTCCCCCAGAACAGCGTTCGGCCGGACCCTCGGTCGTCCCTGCCCAAGCTGCGGGACACGAATGCCTGCCAGCACCGCTTCGAACGACGGCGCATCGCCCGCCTGGCTGCGGTCACGTGGAACGCCAACGGACGAGCGTGGCTGTCGCTGGCAAGAGCGGGTGAGGCCCGTAAGTCCTCTTCCAGGTCGGGGCCGCATCCTCCTTGTCCGAGTGCGCGACCACCAGCACACCGTCGAGGTCCACGGTCACCGTCTCGCCCGCGTCGGCCGCTTCCCTGCCGGCCAACCGCCAGACCCGCTGGCGGGCTTCAGCCCGCGCGGCACGGATTGCCCACAGGGCTTTCTCCCCGGAGGCTGCGAGGGTGTCGATGAGGCGGGAGACCGTCGGGTCGGATGCCACGGCTCCGAACACGGCCGGCTCGGCCCGCAGCATGGCGACATCCGCGAGGCAGTCCCCGCCCAGCGCGACGGCCAGCGCCACGTCCAGCAGGATCTTGCCCGGATCGTGCACCACCCGAGCCTTCCGCCACGGCGTCAGCGCCGCTGATATCGCGGTGTCCAAGCCGGCCGTGCGGACCGTCTCGACCTGCAGCACGCCCCCGGCCTGCGAGACCACCACCCGGCCCCCGCCCTCGATACGGACACGCGGGTACGACCCGATACGCGTCTTCACCTGAGAAGTGCCTCCGGCTGGAGCGGGAACAAGGACCTCGACAATCCTCATTCTTGCCGTTCAGAGGCACTTTTCGCTTACCTGACCACTCGTCGGACGGCCCGCTTCATGAAAGCGCGAGGCTAGAACCGCGCTGGGAGAATTCTGGGAGATGATCTTCGACGGGGTGCCAACCGGGCCCCCTCGGCACCGCCTCAGCCCAATCTCCTGACCTGCACGTTTACGATATGCGCAGGTACCGATCTTGCTCGAACCTCGTTCGGGACGAAGAGGTCGTGGGTTCAAATCCCGCCACCCCGACGCTGGTCAGAGGGCCAATCGCATGATCGCGATTGGCCCTCTTTCATGCCCGGGGGGCCAAACAGGGGGCCAAAGGGATTGCGTCAGGCCACCGCGTCGCCCTCGACCTGGCCCTCTGCACTCGCCTCTTCCTGATCTTCAGCGAAGATCTCATCCATGGCTTCCGCCCCTTGCGTGATCACCGGACGGAGCCGCTTGCGGTACACCGCTTCCATGGTCGTCTGGCTGCTGTGACCGACCAACAGAGCGATGCGCTCCAACGGGATGCCATGGTCCGAGAGCAGCGACACGAAGCTGTGCCGCAGCTCCCGCGGTGTCCACTCCGGCTTCAGCCCCGCCTTCTTCACGATGGCCTTGAAGTCGCGCCGGACGTTGGCCGCATCGAGCGGCTCGCCGCTCCGGGTCGTGAAGACACGGCCGGCCGGGTCCCACTCCTTCCCCTTCGACGTGCGTTCCTTCTTCTGCAACCTCAGGTGCTCTTCGAGCACGTCGACCACCTGCTTCGGGAGCGCGATGGTCCGCCGGCTCTTCCTGGTCTTTGTCTCCCCGTGCTTGCGCACCGAGCGCCACACCGCGACGTGCGGCGGAACGTCGCCCTTCGCCTCCAGGAACACGTGATCCCAGGTGAGAGGCCGCGCCTCTTCCGTACGAACGCCGCTGAGCAGCGAGAGCACGAGGTATGCGTACAGCCGTGACGGGCGAGCGGCAATGAGCACGGCTTTCGCCTCTTCCAAGTTCAGCGCCTTACTCGGTCGCCCGGGGCGTCCCTCCGGCACGGTGACGAGAAGGGCGACGTTCCGCGCTGCCTTGTCCCGCCGCTGAGCTTGCACGATGGAGCGGCGCAGGATGGCGAGCAGGTCGCGCAGGCTTCGCGTTGCGAGGAACTCGGCCCTGTCGTCCAACCAGTCGTCGACGTCGTCCGCGCTGAGTTCCTTCAGTTTGGCCTTGCCGATGAACGGAATCAGGTGCTTGTTCGCCATCGAGCGGTTCTTTCCGATGGTGCCTTTCTCGTCTCGCCCCTTGAGCCCGCGCTCCAACCAGTCGTTCACCGCGTCCGCCACGGTGTAGTTGGCCGGCGCCTTGACGCCGGTCTGTACCTCCTTCTTCAAGTCCCGGATCTTGTTGCGGACTTCGGTCTTCGTCTTGCCGTACACCTTCGGTCGGCGGCGCTTGCCGTTCGGGGCGTGACCCAGGGAAACGGCCCCCACGAAGCTCTTCTTTTTGGGGTCCCAATAGATCGTGTCCGTACCGTGGCCCGCCCTGGTGGCGCGTTTCGGGGTCTCGGTCATGCTGTGTTGTGCCTCCATAGGACAGGGCCGCGCCTTGAGTGGCGCGGCCCTGGTGTGATGGGTGGTGGGGAAATCAGGCGGTGGCTTGTGCCTCACGCTTGAGAAGTTCGACGTACTGCGCGATGTACTCGGGCGGCACGAGTCGACGTCGACCGATGCGAACGGTCTGAAGTCGTCCGAGCCGTATCTCTTCGTAGACCATCGAGCGGCCGATCCTGAGAACGATGGCCGCCTCTTCGGGCCTGTAGAGGATTTGGTCAGCAGGTGCAACGGCGGTGCTCATTGCGGGTCCTCCGTGCGCGGGCCGAGCGTGCTGGGGGCGTCGTGTGTGTCCGAGGTGGGGATTTCTGCGTCACCCGCGTCATCTGCGTCATGTGCGCCCCTGACCTGTGGTTTCGGGGTGACGCAGAAGGTCGGGCGTGCGTCATCGGTGACGCAGGTGACGCAGGTGACGCAGGTGACGCAGGTGACGCAGGTGACGCAGAGATATGCCGTCTGCGTCACCCGTGTTCGTGCAGGTCACCCGCCGTTTTCGAGGGTCGGGTGACGCAGGTGACGCAGAGCTTCCCTACTTAGGAAAAAGGAGGGGGTGTCTGTGGTCGTGGCGGTGTCGCTCAGAGAGTGAGTGAGGGGCCGCTCCGCGGCACGTCCTTGGAGCGCCGCGCGGCGGCGAACAGCAAGAGGAGCACCCATCGGCGGCGGCGTGCTCCTCTTGCTTGTTCCATGACCGGCCCCGGTCAGAACGCCGCTTCCTGCTCGTGTGCGGGCGGGGCGAGCCGGGTGATTTCGATGTAACGGCCCTCCTTCGTGCGGCCGGAGTCGATGATCACGCCCCGGGCGGCGAGGGTGGGCTGAAGACGCTTGAGACGGTCGGAGAGCACCTTGCCTGTGGTCGGCCTTGGGCAGCGCGCGCAGGTCCTCGCCCGCGTAGAGGCGGCTGAGGCAGTGCAGCCACTGCGTGGACGTCATCCGCTCCTCCGTGCCCGCCGCCATGCCGGCCGCGTGCTCGATGACGGTCTGCGCCAACAGGTCGCCCTCGATGACGTCGTCGTTCAGGTCGTCGAGACTGGCCCGGTAGGCGGCGAGCGCTCCCAGACCGGTGGCGGCATCGAGCTGCGCGCACAGGTGCGCGAAGTCCGCCATCCGCAGGTCCGTGGGCGTCTCCGCGTCCACGGCCCGTACCTTGACCGTGAGGTCGAGCAGTGAGCCGAGGACGACGGGCAGCGCCTGTGCGTACTCCGTCCACAGCTCATCCTCGGTACGCCGGACCCGGGGTCGCTCCAACCGCAGCGGCAGAAGCCGTTCCGCCAGGTCGGGCCGGATGACGCCGACGTCGATACCGGTGAGGAGCAGGGGGCGCCGGTAGCCGACACGGAACACATCCCCGTCGGTGAACAGGGCCCGCTTCACACCCGGACAGAATGTCCGGGTACCGCCCTTTCCGGGCGCAATCGCGCCTGCTTCATATCCCTGGACTCACGCCTCGGTGCGGGAAAACAAGCCATCGTGACGCGACCGGAATCCAGGATTCATTTCCAAGTTTCCGACCGAAATCGAAGGCGGACCAAGTGACCAACAGCCCTCCTCGAACAGTGGAGCGATAAATAGCCGCGGCTAATTAAGGACCTTCCAGCCGAGATTGAGCATCGACTGCATTAGAAGTCGACGATGTCAACATGGCCTCTATCTGGCCATATTTGAGGAGTTTTCACCCCCAACCTCAAACCCTGACGCAAACACCGCATACCGCTTGTACCATCTCTCTGTTGCATTTGTGATCTCCGGGGGGAGTGCGGCATGGCACATTCTGTTCCATCGAGCAGTGGCCCCACAGAACAACTCATGGCCCACAAAACGGGAATTCTTGAGCTTCAGGAGCAAATCCGAACCCGAAGAATACAGCTACGGACTCTCCACGGCACCGGATTCGCCACCCTATTTGCAGCACTCACGATCTACATCGCCACCATTTCCACGTGGAAAATAGTCGACCTCGCAAAGGTAAACAGGATCGCGATACCTCTAACCACAGTCTGCGGTATCGCTTACTTGATCCTCAGCAATAAGGAGAAGAGGCGAACGAGTCGAGAGTCTGTCCGAAAGCTTGAATTAGGCTTGGAGTTAGCCGAGGAGCGGAGACTACTCCAAGCCTCTCAGCTCGGAATCCCTGTTCACCAAAGACAGTTCAGCTACAAGGACTCACTGCCTCGCGAGTTGGACCAACTAAGGAACGAGGCTCAGTACTACCGGAGAATCCACAACGCCTTTCAGGCCATCATCATCATCGGCTCTCTCGGTACAACGACTGCCGCGAGTCTCGCCGATACCCCCTCATACCTGAAGTGGGTCACGGTCGGGCTGAGCTTCGCGGTCGGTGTCTCCGCAGGGTTCACGGGCTACTTCAAGTACCGCGAGCGAAGTTTCTACTTGCAGCAGACAGCAGATGCCATTGAACAGCACGCCAAGGCATTTGAGCTAGGAATTCCGCCATACACAGGCGAGGAAAGTGAGAACCTGACGCAGCTCACTAAAGAAGTGGAATCACTTCGCGTGGAGCAGCGGAAGAGGCAACAGCAACTAGACCAGCCTCACGAGGGACGCGATGGAACAGTGTAGAAGGGCGCAAGCTGATCCATCAACACGTACGGGAGGCTCAGTCTGATGCGGCGAACCACTAAACGTTGGCTCCTGTCGCCCGTTACACAGCGACGAGCCAGCACACTCGCGCGACAGCAGGGTACTGGCATCAATGTCGAGACAGCTTGGATTCTCGTGCGACTGAGGCGAAATCCAACTGAGGCCGACTATGCGCTATCAGTTAGCGGTCTTCCAATTAGCGAAAATCCAGGTATCCATTACGACGACTGGGATTCACTGTCAGATCACGAAAAGGCGCGACGGGAATCCTGGATCGCCAGGCATGGCCGCTCGCCGTTCCAACAGCTCGGTATAGAACACGACTTCCTCGTGCGAGCAGGTATCGAGGTGACCGACTGGGGGCAGCCTCCCACCGCCCCGGGCAACTCAGCGCCTCGCCCAGACTCGGCAGTTTGAGAATGGGCGCCACCATGGAGAACTGGGAGAAGATCTAACCTCGATCTTTCGTGACGGCTTGACGGTTCATCTGGTGGGCTGTTTCGGCTTGTTGGGTGGGGTGCGGGCAGGCCAGTGGCCCGCCTGTCGCGTCGGTGATCACGTTGGTCCATGGCCAGTGGGTCGCGAATTTCAGATGTCGGCGGCGGGTTGAAGTGACGAGCTGGGCGGCGGCGGAGAACAGGCGGATCCGCAGGCGGCGGGGCTCCCAGAGCCGCGCCTTGCCGGTCAGGGCGAGCATCGGCATCCAAGCGAGCAGGTCCAGGGCGAGCTGGACGATCTCCAGCCAGATCTGGTTCTGGGCGGTGTCGTGGAGGGGCAGGTTGCGCAGGCCGGTGGCGCGGGCGGCGCGGATGCGGTCCTCGGCTCTCGCCCGCTGGCGGTGGCGCAGTTCGAGGCCGGCGATCGCCGTTCCGGTGGTGTTGGTGGCGAAGCAGGTCAGCCGCAGTCCGTCGGCGTCGGTGAAGCGCAACTGGGCGCCGAGGTGCAGACGTTCCTTGCGGATGATCAGCCGCATGCCCTTCGGCCAGCCCTTGAGCACGTTGCCGTCCAGCTCGGCCAGCCAGGCGCCGTCACGGATCTCGCCGCCCGGCTCGACGGCCGGCGTCCAGGCGGAGGCGGGTACTTTGAGGACGGCTTCGTGGATGGTGTCGGTGATGGTCATGCCGACCGAGTACGACAGCCACCGGCCGCGCTGGGTCAGCCAGGCCACGAACTCGTGGGTGCCGCCGCCGGAATCGGTCCGGATCAGTGTCTGACGCCCGCGCCGGTACTTTTTCGGCAGCTGGGCCAGGGCGAGTTGGGCGGTGGTGATGTGGTCGGCGGCGGTGTTCGGTCACGCGTTGCCCAGCCTGAGCAGGGCCGCGACCGGTTCTCCGCTGCCGCCTCGGCCGTGGTCGACGAAGGCCGTCAGCGGGTGGTGCCCGAACGTCTTCTTCCAGGTCGCGGCGGCGTCCTGTTTCTCGGAGTGGGCCAGCACGAGCACTCCGTCGATGTCCACGATCACCTGTTCACCGGCTTCCGGGCCCGCTTGTCCGGCCAGCTTCCAGACGTGTGCGCTGACATGGGCCCGTGCGGTGCGGATCGCCGCCAGGGCCTTCGGCCCGGCCGAAGCGAGGACATCGATGAGGCAGGAGACGGTGGGACCGGAGGCCACCGGACCGAACACGGCCGGCTCGGCCCGCAGCATGCCCACATCGGCCAGGCCGTCCCCGCCGAGCGCGACCGACAGGGCCACATCCAGCAGGATTTTCCCCGGGTCATGCACGGCCCGCGGCTTGCACCACGGCGCCAGAGCCGCAGATATCGCCTGGTCAAGCCCGGTCTTACGGGCCGTCTCCACCAGCAAGACGCCTCCCGCCTGCGAGACCACCGCCCGGCCGCCCTCGACTGGGCTGTCTCGGATTTCGGGCGGGAGCGCCAGTCGTAGTAGCCGGAACTGGATGCGCCGAGTCGGCCGAACACGAACTCGACGATGTATGCGTACTTCTCGGTGTCGAGCCGCATCTCGTCGATGAACTCGTACTTGCTTGCTACAGGGGACCCTTCGCAAAGTACGCTGCGGCTTCTTTCAGGAAGCTAACTTCCATCTCCAGCTCGCGGTTGTGTCGTTCGAGTTCCTTCAGTCGCGCCCGCTCGTCCACCGTCAGTTCCCCATCGGGGGCCGGTTCCTGCTTCTGGGGACTTTCACAGACGCTCCGCACGTACGGGTTCGGGGCAGATCACGGGCTGGCAAGATCGGTCCGTGCGTCGTGTGCCCTGCTGTCCGTGCTCTCTGCAGTGCAGCTCCTGACGCCGTATCAAATCAGCAACCTCCGGCTGTCCGCTCCAGACGACACCAGTCGTCTGAAGGCCGCTTGCGGTCCAGGTCCGATCACAAGTCGTCATCCGGCACACGGGCAGCCTGCACACGGGGCGGCCACGCCAGCATGGATTCCGCGGTCGTGCACGAGAACACGGTGCAGCGGAGGGTGAAGCCCATGTCCAAGCTCACGGAGGAGCAGAAGCGACAACGAGCCGCCAAGCGTGCTCTGCGCTCAGCCCTCGATGCCGAGGCGGATGACCAGCGGCGCCGTGAGCAGGATGAGCGGTGGAAGCGAGAAGGTACGCGCCTCAGCTGGGCGGACTACGTGGCCGGTGAGCCCTGTCGGGGCTGCGAAGAGCCCATGCGAGACGGGCTGGGGGACTGGTATCCCCTCATGAAGTTGTCCGAGTCGGAGAAGCGTGAGTACGAGGAAGCCGACCGGAGGTTCCGCGAGCGACACGCCGACTGCCGGGGTGGTCGGTGGAGCATCAGCGGTTCTCGGGTGACGCATTGCGGCTTCTGTTGCCCACCACCGCCGGTGGGACCGAAGCAGGTGGAGAAGCTCGCCAGGCTCTTCGCTTCCTGGCCTTCACAGGAGGAACGCAAGAAGGACCTCGATACCTGGAACCTCACTCTCCGTTGCGACCATGTGGTGCCCCACATTCTGCATCGCGAGCACAGCCGAGTTTCCACCCGCGTCGTCGACTGCCCGGAATGTGGCGAGCGTCGCGGAGTAGTGGGCAGTGAGCGGGTAGGGCCCGCATACCGCGACGACGGGACCATCCGCGAGCGCTCGGCAGCTGATCGAGAGCGGCTCGCCCGGGAACTGGCAGCCGCTGAGGCGAAGCTGACCCGTCAGCAGAAGAGCGCGGCGGCAACCCAACAGCGCATCGCCAAGCTCCAGGATGAGCTCGGCAGTGAGTCTTGATGAGACGAAGCGCAGTCGGCGGCGCCGCGTCACTTCCCGGCATCGCTTCCCACAGGTTGCCAGCCGGGAGCCCTCGTGTGTCGAGGTGTCAGGACTCAGCGGCCGAATCGCGCCCCGGCCAGTGCTTCGGCGGGGCGACAGCCGGGTCCGTGATCCGAAGCCGGTTCTGCCGGGTCGGGTCGATCGATGTCAGAGCGACGAGACGCTGGCCGTCGGCTGTTTCGAGTTCGGACAGGGCGTGGGGAAGGGCCGCGCAGACGGTGGCGATCGCCGTGCCCAGGCCCACCAGACCGCCGTGCTTGTTGTTCTGGCGGTACTCGATGCGATGCAGGCCCGACTGTGCGATGGCCGCCACTTCGAGTGGCCGGCTGAGTTGCTTGGTGTCGTTGGTGATGACGGCGTCGAAGTTCTCGGCCTGGGCCCTGGCGTACAGCTCGATGTCCTTCGTGCCCGTCCAACCCTTGAGATCGTGGACGTGGACGACTTCATGTGCCTTCAGCAGGATGCGCACGATCTCGGCCATCGGGCGGGGCACATTCTCATCAAGCAGCAGTTTCAAGCGACGGCCTGCCGGGGCTCACTGCTGCCGTAGCTGTCGACGTACTCGCTGAAGTCGGCCGCATCGCGGGCGGCTTCGGCCGTCACGCCTGGGTAGAACTCACCGATCTGGTCCGGTGGGACGCCGTCCCTCACGAGGGCTGCGACATCTGACGCGGGGATCCTCGTGCCTTGGATGACCGGTTCGCCGCCTCGGACCGACTCGTCGACCGCCACGTATTCACGGGGGGTGAGCAGAGCGGGAATGCTTCGACCGTCCTTGTAGAAGGGCGCGAGAACATCCACCATCTGGTGGATGACCACGTTGCCCCCCTTGATCAGGTCCACAGCGTGGTCGGGCTCGGCCAGATAGATGGTGTCCGGACCTGCGACGAGTTTGTACGAGGAGAGGTGCTCCCACTCGCCGAGGTCTTCCCGGAGCGTGTTCAAGGCACGGCGGATCTTCTGCAACGAAGCCTCTTCACGCAGCTGCACACAGATGCGGAGTGCGACAACGTCGCGGAACGAGTAGAGGATCGGCCTCTCGCTGGAGATCTCGGGCACGAGCACTGCACCCTTGGGTCCGGCGGCTCGGCGCCAGTGGGACAGCTGGCGCAGCGTCGCGCCGGAAAGAGCCGCAGCAAGTTTGGGTTCGTACGACACCGCGCCTCCTTCCGCCCCTGCCGATACGTGCCTGAACGTACCCCATTCTCCTGGAAGCCACTCGGCGCAGAAGCCGAAGGACCCATTCAGGGGGCCTCGCACACGTTCGCGGGATTTTCGGCCACTCACCGGCGGCACCCGGCTGCGCCGCGTAACCTCACGAACATGGGGGCATCAGCATCCGGTGCAGGTCAGGACGCCGACGAGGAGGCTCGGCGGCGGCTGAACGCGTACACGTACCTCAGCGCGCGCGAGCGGCTGGAGCACGTCGCGATCATGCGGATCTTCTGCGGAACGCTGCTGGCGGACCTTGCCGTCCCGGACATCATGGCGAAGCTGCGCCAGAGCGGTGATTCCGTCGCAGGGCTCGACGCCGACACTCTCACGGTCCGGCTGGAACAACTGGTGACCTGGGGAAACCTGTTGCGTAGCAGCCACACGGTGAAGGCGTCCAGCATCAGTGAGTACCAGCGTTCTCGCTCGCGCTACCAGCTGTCGAAACTGGGCGAACGCATCCAGCGGGATGCTGACGGAGTCCTTGCCGAGGCCGACGCCGCCCGTGAGGTGAGCAACGAACTGCTGGCCCTGGTCGAGCGCGGGCTGCGGGAGCTGGCCGGCCTCGTGACCGCGCCGGGCGGCGTCGAGCCCCAGGACGGGCTGGAGCGGATCAGCACGCTGTTCGTGCAGTTCACCGAGTTCGCAGACTCCATACGCGACTTCTACGCCTATCTCGGCCAGGTGTTGTCCCGCTACGACCTGGACAGCGCCGAGTACCAGGGCTTCAAGGAGCTGCTCCTGGACTACGTCGAGGCAATCACGGAGGACGTGGCGTTCCGCGCGCCCCGGATTTCGGCCGCGCTGGACACCCTGTGGCCCCACATCCCGGCTCTGCTGGATCGGCTGGACGCCCACGCCCAAGGGCTCACCGGGCTATCGGCGCAAGGCGAAGGAAGCCTGGAGGTCCGGGTACAGCGCAGCCGGGGCCGCGAGCTGTCGGACTGGGAGGGCCTGCGCGGCTGGTTCAGGGACACCGACGGTCAGGGCAGCCAGGTCGACCAGCTGCGGGACGCCACGCTGCGCGCGTTGCAGTCGCTGCTCGCCAACGCCAAGCGGATGCTGCGGTCGGCCACCGGGGAAATGTCCCGTCGTAAGGATCTGCTGCGGTTGGCCCGCTGGTTCGAGGAAGCGGCACCGCAGGACGCGCACGACATCGCCGTCGGCGCTTTCGGTCTGTACGGCGCCCGCCATGTGGGCATCCCCCCGGCCACCGACGAGGTGGTGCCCGCCTACACGAGCTGGTGGACCGGTCCCGTGGTCGAGGTGCCGGTGGCCCTGCGGGAGAGGGGCAGCCGTGCCCAGCGGGGCCGGGCCTCCGCGGTGGAGGACCACTCCGCGCAGAAGGAGCGGCTGCGGGAGGCCGCCCGGCAGCGGGCGGCGGCCAGGACAGCGGCGGCGGACGAACTGCGCAGCGCGTCGGATCGGTTCGCCGACGTACGACTCACCTCGGCGGCGCTCGGGCTGCTCTTGGAACTACTGGCCACGGCACTCGGAAACGCTCAGCTCAGGCGACTCGCCGATACGGACGGTGAGGGACCTGAGGGCTTCAGCCTCGACTCGGCGCGCAGCGAGGACGCCGAACTGGGCATCCGGCTCACCGTGCTCCGGACGGCGGGCGCGCGGACGGTGCTGTACTCGGCCGACGGTGACCTGCTGCTGGACGACCTGGAGCTGGACATCAGCCGTATCGCCACCGCGACCGACGGAGAAGGCGTTGTCGACGGCGAGGCCGAGGTGAGCGTGTCATGACCCTTCCCTCGACTCACGACGTGGCCCTGGCGGCCGAACGCCGTACCGCCGCCCGGCTGCTGCTCGCACACCCCCTGATCGCGTCCAACGGCCCCCATGCCGACCTGTTCCCACTGATCCGCAGGCACGCCGACTGGCTGGGCAAACGGTTCCAGCAGGTGCTCGGCTACCGCCTGCTGGTCGACAGCTCCTTTGCCCGGCTGTTCAAGGCGGGGCTGGGGACGGGATCGGGCCACCGGCTGGAGCGCTCCACCGGCACGCCCTTCACTCCTCACACGTACGCCTGCCTCGCGCTGGCCCTGTCCGTGCTGGTCACCGCGCCCGAGCAGATGCTGCTGTCGCACTTGGCCGCCGACATCAGGGCCGCTGCCGCCGACACCGGGATCGAGCTGGAGGAGACGGGCCGGGCGGCCGGGAAGCGGACCCTGGTAGCGGCTCTGCGTCAGCTCGTCGAGTGGGGTGTCCTCGTCGAGACCGAGGGCCAAGTGGCTGCGATCGCGCAAGAGGCGGGCGGAGAAGCCCTGATCACGGTGGACCGGGAGCTGGCACGCGTGGTCGTCGCCGGCCCGCTCGCGCAGGCCCGGGACGGCGCCGATCTGGTCCGACGCGCAGCAGACCCGGGGTTCAGCGGGCCGCGCACCTATGTGCGCCGGATGCTCGTAGAGACACCTGTCGTCCACCTCGACGAGCTGACCGATGCCGAGCGCGACTGGCTGCGCACCCGGCAGCGCCGGGAAGCCCAGGCATTCTCCGAACTCCTGGGCCTGGAGATGGAGATCCGCGCCGAGGGCGTGGCGCTGGTGGACCCCGAGGAGGAGTTGACGGATCTGCACCTGCCGGGCACCGGGACCGTCGCACAGGCCGCGCTGCTGTTGGTGGAACGGCTCGTGGAACGGCTTCGGCCGCAGGAACCGGGGCATCCGGCGACCGGCGGGACGCTCGTCATCGGGGTGGCCGTCCCGGACGGCCTGGTGGACGAGGTGCTCACCGAGCTCATCGCCGAGTACGGGCAACGCAGCAACTGGCAACGCGGCTACCTGGAGGACCTTCCCTCCCTACGAGAGGCCGTGCTGGACTTGCTGGTCCGCATGCGGCTGATGGCCCGCACCGGGCGAGTGCGCGCCGAGGGAGAAGGGCTGCCGGAGGGGTACGTCGAGGAGGCACCGGAGGGACGCACGGTGACCGATGTCCATGGCGCACGGCCCGGCGGCGAGAGCTGGGTGCTGCTGGCCGCGGCGGCGCGCTACGCCACCCTCGTGACCGTGCGACCTGCTGCCAGAACTCGCCAAGGAACCGATGTACAAGAGGAGTTGCCGCTATGACCACCGACGCGCGTGGCATCGTTCCGCTGCCGCGTTCCGGCGCTGCGACAACCACCGGCCGCACGACGACCACCGGCACCCGCTTCCGACTGCACCGGGCGGGCATCCAGAACGTCTGGCAGTACGACGCTCAGGAGTTTTCCTTCGGTGACGGGCGGCTGCTCCTGCGCGGCAAGAACGGCGCGGGCAAGTCCAAGGCCTTGGAGATGCTGCTCCCATATCTTCTGGACGGCGACTCCCGGGCGCTGGACGCGACCGGCACCGGCCGCACCACGCTCCCCTGGCTGATGCTGGACGGGTTCGAGCAGACCAATCGTCTCGGGTACCTGTGGGTGGAGTTCCAGAGCACGACCGACGACGGCGGCCACCGTTTCCTGACGCTCGGTGTCGCCATCCGTGCCTCGAAGTCGACGCAGAAGGCGCTGCCGACGTTCTTCGTCACTCCGCTACGGATCGGCGAGGACCTGCACCTGGTCGAAAGCGGAAAGCCGCTGCCGGTCGACCGGCTCAAGGAGCTCGTCGGCTCCGACAACACGACCGAGCGTGCGGTCATGCACCGCTCCCGGGTTGCCCGGGACCTGTTCGGCATCACCGACGCGACGCGCTACCGCAACCTCACCCAGCTCCTCCACCGGCTTCGGCGCCCCACGGTCGGGGACCGCATCGAGCACGGAGGCTTGGCCTCCCTGCTGAGCGAGACCCTGCCGGGGCTCGACGAGGACGTGGTCGAGAAGGTGGCACGCAACCTCCACGATCTTGACGCCGTACGCGACGAACTCGGCCGCCTGGAACGCACCGACACGGCACTGCGCACGTTCCTCACCAGTTACCGCGGCTACCTGGCCGGAGTCCTGCGTACCTCCGCACAGCGAGTCAGTCACGAGCTGGGTGTCCTCGCGCAGCGGCGCCGGGCGGCCGGAGACGCCGCACATCGGACGAGCGACCTGCGGACGCAGGAGGAGGAGTCGAACGGCCGACTGGAGACCCTGCGCGAGGAGGAACAGGCAGCCCGGACCGACCTGGCCGCCCTGCACGCCAGTCACGCCTACCGCAGCCTGCGCGAACTGTCCGAACGCCGCGGCACGGTGGAGGCGCTGCACACCGCCGCCGAGGCCGCCTTCACCACCCTGCACAACGCACACGACGCGGAGGAGAGGACGGCGGAGCGGCTGGCCGAGGGGGTCGAACACCTGGGGAGTCGGCTGGCCGAGCTTGGAACCGAACACCGCGAGCTGCTGACGCAGGCGGAGAAAGCCGGGCTCCCCACCAGCCATCTCGGCGAGGCGGTGGCTCTGTCACGCACCGTCCTGTCCCAGTCCACCGAGACGGAGTCAACGACTCCAGATGGAGGGACGCGCACCGTACGGCATCGGTCGGCAACCCGCGCGGACACCGCCACCACGCGGGAAGCACTGCGGTCCTGGCAGAACCAACTGGAGGACGCCGAGACGGTCGCGAAGAACCGGACGCGGATGGTCCAGGAGGTGACCCGTCTCATCTCACGGGCGGATGCGGCCCACGCCGGAGCGGCTCAGGCCGATGCCGAGCGGGAACGGCTGGAGTACGAGGCGGAAGAGGCCGCCGGCCGTCTTGACCTCAGCCGCCAGAACGTGGCCGCGGAGAGCAGCGGCTATGCGGGCCGTGTCGCCGAGTGGACAGCGCACACACGGACCGTGCTGGGGCCCGACTGCCCGTCGCTGGACGCCGTCCATGCCACGGTCGGCCACGAGACCTCCACCGACGCACCGTTCGCGGACCGCACGCTGCCGCCCGACATCGACAGCCAGGCATGGCGAACCGCTCAGGCCACGCTCGAACCGTACGGCGAAGAACTCACCAGCCGCCGGGACGAACTGGCGCTCGGCGCCGGCCGACTCGATGAGGAACTCGACCGCCTGACGAAGCAGAAGCGGGACTGGGAACAACGTACCGACCCTGAGCCGTCGGCCCCTCACCATCGCGTCGCAGCGAGGAGGTCGGGCAGCGGAGCCCCCTTCTACCGGCTCGTGGACTTCGCGGACAACCTGGCATCGGTCGACCGGGCCGGTCTCGAAGGGGCGCTGGAAGCGAGCGGAATCCTGGACGCCTGGGTAGGCGCGGACGGCGTCCTTCTCGACCCTCGCACCCGGGACACCCTCCTCCAGCCCGGTCCCGCTCTGTCCGACGGACCGACTCTCGCTTCGGCCCTGCGCCCGGCCCCTGAAGCGGGGAGCGGTGTGACGTCCGAGCGCGTGGAGGGTCTGCTGGCCGCTATCGCGCTCACACCGGCAGCACAGACCGCCACACACAACGCGGTGTACTACGACGGCAGTTGGCGTCTGGGCGTACTCAGCGGGCGTCACGACAAGGGCGACACCGAGTACGTGGGGGCCGCCGTACGCGCCGAGACCCGGCGGCGCATCCTCGCCGAGCTGCAGGAGCGGATCACGCGGACGGAACAGCGGCTGGCTGACGTCCGCGAGGAGCTCGCCGTAATCGATGCCATGCGTCGGGCTCTCACCCTCGCGGAACGGAACTTCCCCCGGGCGCAAGATCTCGCGAACGCATGGAGCAGGGCCGAATCAGCCGACAAGACCCTGCGTGACCTGACCGTCAAGGCGGCCCGGGCGGCACGACAGGCCGAGGAGGCCCGCGCTCTCGCGGTGTCGGCGCGTGCCGAGGCCGACGCCACCGCGACCGCCCACGACCTGCCCGGCGACTCTGACGCGCTGGACCGCGTACGCACCGCACTGGCTGCCCTGCTCAGCGGGGTCGGACATCTACGCAGGGCAGTCGGCGGCACGGGCGAGCGGCTCGGCGCGAATCAGACGGATGCCGAACGGTACGAGCGGGCCCGTGAGGATCGCCTGGCCGCGGAGGAGAGCTACCGGGTTCATCTCACCGGACTGCGCACCGCGGAGCAGGACCTGCGGACCCGCGAGGAGGCCGTCGGGTCGTCCGAGGAGGAAATCCTCACCCGCGAGCAAGAGACCAAGCAGCGTATTGCGAGCGCCGTCCGCGCCTTGCCTGGGGCTGGGCGAGCCCGCGACGGCCTCCACGACCTGCGCGTGCGCGCGGAAGAGGACGAGAAGCGTCTGCGCGGAACCCTGGCGGACCAGGAGACGGAGGTCATCGACACCGGCAGCGCTCTTCGCGGTGCTCTCGGCCGACCGGAGGTGGTGCTCGGCGCCGGCCTTGATCGGTCCTCGCTGCCCGAGTACGTGTCGGATGATCCGAGCGTGGACGTCCGCAGCCGTCTGCGAGCGCTGCGGGCCCTCGCCGACGCCGTGGAACAGGCCCTCGGCCGTCCGAGGGGCGAGGTGTCGGACAGCGCTCTGCTCATCCGGCACACCGCGCTGCGAGACCAATTGGCCGGCGGATACGACGCACAGCTGGAGGAACGCGACGGGATCAAAGTGTGCCGCCTGGTCGACGACCATGGGTCTCATGACGTCGCGGCGGTGGGCGAGCGGATCGCAGTCCAGGCCACGGAGGCCCGAGGACGGCTCACCGAACGCGAACGCGAGGTGTTCCAGCGGTTCCTAACCGGCGAACTAGGCGACCATCTTTCGACACAGGTCATCACCGCGGCGAACCTGGTCGCGGCTCTCAACGACACCCTGCGGACAGTGCGCACCTCCCACGGTCTCGGCGTCGAGCTGCTGTGGAAGCTGGACGAAGACGTGGACGCGGACGTCCGGGCAGCCGTGGATCTGTTGCGCAGTCCGTCGAGCCTCCGGACGCGCGAGGAAACCGAGCAGCTCCGCGAAGTCCTGCAACGCCGTATCGAGGACGCCCGACGGGCCGATCCATCAGCCGGTTACGCCGCCCATCTTCGGATCGCACTGGACTACCGCGACTGGTTCCGCTTCCACACCTTCGTGGTTGAGGACGCGGCTCCGGGCCGCCGTAGAAAACTCACGGGCCGGACCGGGCTCAGCCAGGGCGAGCAGCGGGTGCTCTCCTACCTCGTGCTCTTCGCCGCAGCCGCCGCCCACTTCACCAGCCTCGCCGAGTCGGCACCGCACGCGCCACGGCTGATCCTCCTGGACGACGCCTTCGCGAAGGTCGACGAACCCACCCATGGGCGGCTGGGCCGTATCCTCGTCGACCTCGATCTCGACTTCGTCCTCACCAGCGAGCGGCTCATGGGCAACTGGCCCGAGGTTCCGTCCCTGCACATCTACGAGTGCCTACGTGATCCCCATGTGCGAGGCGTGGCCACCCTGCACTACACCTGGAACGGCCGCCAACGGCGTCTGGTGTCCGTGTGAGCGAACTGCCCTCCGCGACGCGCGAATGGCTGACGGGCCCCGGACTCACCCGGCTCTGGGAGAACGTACGCAAACGCCTGGAGAGCAACGGCGTACAGGCCACCGGCTCCCTCCGGCTCACCGCGATGAACCCCCAAGAACGCAACGACCTGTCACTCCTGCTGGGCAAACCCTTCACCGGTGCCGCCGTGACGGTACGGCTCGACGTGCTCGACGCACGACTTCGCGCCTCGGCCGCCGGACTCGGACTGAGGCAGACCCTGGAGGAAATCGGCCCGCCTCTCACCAACCGCCGTGCCGCCCGCGCGGACGCGACGGCGCGGCGGGAGCAGGTGTGGTCGTCTCTCGCTTCGTCACTGGACGCCTCCCTACTCGCCGACCAGGAATGGCCCCGGCAGTGGTACGACCTGTTGCGCCGGGCCGGCGTGCCGCGAGGAGTGACGCCCGAAGCGGCGGTGTGGACACTCCAGCAGGCGGTCCAGGTCCTCACCACCCTCCTCGGCCCCCAGCGGGGCGGCGCACGCGGCCGAGGTGAACTCGCCGCCATGGCGACCGGCTCCGCACACGGCCTGGACGACGGCACCTGGCTGGCACGCCTCGTCCAACGCGGTGTCGCCCTCGCCCACGGCACCGAGTTCCCCGACGACGCGGCCGGTCGACGCGCTCTGTGGCGGCTGGTCTCCGTCAGTCCGGACGAGGTCTCCAGCACGGTGCTGACGTACGGGCTGCGCCCCGACGGCGAGGGCTGGCGGGAGCGTGCTCTGCGGGAGCGAGCCGATCATCACGCCGAGGTTCACGTCACCCCACGCGACCTGCATGACCTCCGGCTACAACTCCCCGCCGCAACCCTCATCCACATCTGTGAGAATCCGCGCGTGGTGGAAGCCGCGGCGGACGCGGCCTGTGTCCAGCCCCTCGTGTGCACCTCCGGCAGCGCCGCCACCGTGGTCTTCACGCTTCTCGACGCCCTCGCTGCCACGGGCTGCCACTTCGCGTACCACGGCGACTTCGACTGGCCGGGGATCGCTCTGGCCAACCGGGTCACCCGCCGCTACGAAGCCCGGCCGTGGCGCATGGGCACTGCGGATTACGAGCACCTGGCCGCTCGCAGCCAGGCTGAGGGCATCCCTCAACTGGCGCTCGACGGCCAGCCGGTCAACGCGGACTGGGACCCGGATCTCGCCCCTGCCATGACCGCCCTCGGCGTCGCGCTCCACGAGGAGGCCACTCTCGACCTCTTGGTGGCCGACCTGTCACACCAGACGTAGAGCGACATCGACATCATGCCGAACTCGCGTGAG
Organism: Streptomyces sp. CWNU-52B; assembly: GCF_047444975.1. Lineage (NCBI taxonomy): Bacteria > Bacillati > Actinomycetota > Actinomycetes > Kitasatosporales > Streptomycetaceae > Streptomyces > Streptomyces sp. CWNU-52B. The sequence continues at coordinate 225,221 of NZ_JBLFJV010000007.1, forward strand.
CCGTCAGCCCTTTTCGGCATGGTTGACGCCCATACCTGATACATCGCCGCGCTGCAGAGATGCCGGCGCGGCAGTTGGCGTCGATGCCGATCCCGTCCATCAGGGCGATGCCCTTGGCCGAGTCCAGGCCGGGAGCGCCTCTCATCGACTGGCTGACCTTGGCCTTCGACGATGACCGAGGAAGCCGAACTGGCTGGTCATGCCTGTTGCGCGGCGTGTACCGGGCATGTAGGCCACGAAAGACGAGTACGTGCAGGCCGTAGCAGCGCGGCCGGCTGATTCAACCCGTCGCGAAAATCCGGGTTCATGGCGGCATCATCACAGCGGCTGTCGGCAAACTCGTGAGAACTCGAATCGACTCCCGCGCGGTGCGGTCTCCTCTCTGTCCGGGGCACCACCGGACACAGCCAGCGGACTTGCGCGGCTAACTCCCCGCCGATCGATGGTTCCTTCGCCCAATCACCGCGTGCTGCCGCACGCACGAGAAACGAAGGTTTGCCATGCCCACCACGAACAACCACCCGGATGACCCGCAGCCGCACGGAACGCCGCCGGCCGAGCCGCGCACGCCGGACGAGACCGCCGCGGAGCACCCGCGCGCACAGAACGCCCTCGCCTGGGCCACAGTCGGGCTGTCCGCAGCCTGCTGCACCGCCGGTGTGGTCCTCTCTATGACCGGCCACGAGGGAACAGGCATCGCCCTCATCGGCGCCGGATCCTTGGGACGAGGCGTCAGCACCCGGAGGTAGGGCGGGATCGTGGCGCGGGCCTCTGCTGCCGGAACCCCGTCCGGGACCAGAGGCCCGCCCGCGTCTGGATGAACGAGTCCGAGGGGTGTCGTTGCGGTCAGTGACCGTAGGCGTTCAATGACCGCTTGCCGGATTGTCTCCCCGGTCGGGCTCTTGCCGCAGTGTCGTTCCAGATCGAGCTGTCCCTCTTAAAGGGGGCACTCGGGGAAATTGGGCATGACCGAAGCCGGCCGACCTGAACGCCGCCCTGGAGAAGCACGTCGTCGAGCGCCGCTGCTCATCGCTCTGGTCGGTACTCGGCCCATGTCTTGAGCGTCTCGGAGACCTTGACCGCCCGCAGCTCCGGAAAGCGCTCGATCCAGAGATCGAAGATCCATGTGGCCAGATTCTCGGCCGACGGAGAGATACCCCCCCATCGCCTCATTGAGGTGATGGTGGTCGAGGGTGTCATCCATCCATTTCTTGAAGGCGTCGAGCTCGCGGTAGTCGCGGACGAAGCCTGCCTCGGTGAGGTCCTCACGACGGGCGGACAGTTCCAGCACAACGATGTAGTTGTGGCCGTGCATGCGGGCGCAGGGGTGCCAGCTCGGCAGCCGGTTGAGGACATGGCTGGCCGAGAAGTGGAACTCCTTGGTGATCGTCAGCATGGCGGCTCCAGTCTGCCACCTGCTGGCAGAACCCCTCTCCGGCCGTCCAGGCTGGTCACTCGTCGACCCCTTCGCCTCGGACGATGGCGAGGTTGAGGGGCACCCGCGTACGGAAGCGGTCGCGCAGCGAGTCGTCGGTAACCAACTCCGCCTTGCGTACGACCTCGCGCCTGGCCCGCTCCAGGAGTGCGTGCGCTTCCTCCCGTGCGCCGACGGCTGCCAGTACCACGGCGGAGTGGTAGAGGACCTCCTCCGTACGGAGAGCGGGCATGTCCCCGACCTCATTCAGGATACGAACGGCCTGGCGTGCCTGCTCCTGAGCTCCAGCTGTGTCGCCCCGCCGGCGCAGGATGCGGCTGTGCAGCGAATGCGCGGCGATCTCGCTCCGGATCATGCCGCTGCGCCGGGTCTCGGCACAGGTGGCCACGGCCAGGCGGGCGGCCTGCTCCAGGAATTCCCCGGACTCGTCAGCCGCGAGAAGCAAGGTCTCGGCGTACAGGTTGCGGACGATGGGGACGAGGTTGGCCAGCCAGGTCCGCTCTGTCTCCGCCCACGCGTCGGCGATCAGTTCCAGGGCCTGGTCACGTCTCGTCGGCTGTTCGACGAGGAGACGGGCGAGGAGTGCCTTGTTGTACGCGTGCCAGCCACTGTCGCCTCCGCGGTCGGCCTCGAAGGCGAGAGCTTCGCCCAGGATCTCCTCGGCATCGTCGTAGGCACCGAGGCCCGTGTACACCTGCGCGAGGTAGTTGAGCGCGATGGGCAGCTCGGCCTTCAGCGGCTCGTCACGCAGCCGCTGGACGCACCGGCCCAGCCGGGTCACCGCCTCACTGAGGTGTCCACTGTCGAACAGAGTGATGCCGAGCTGCATCTCTCCCAGGTTGCGCGCGTGCTGGAGCACGGGATCACCGGTACCGCCGAGGCGCGGATCGGAAGCGTACATGCGCTCCGCCTCCCGCAGCTGGGCCAGACCGTCAGCCAGCCGCCGCTTCGACACCTGCCGTCCGTATTCGACCCGGGCCACGAAGAGGGGCATCGGATCCCCGTTCTGCTCGGCCAGTTCCACGGCCGCGCGCAGTTTGTCCAGGGACGGCACCAGGCCCTGGGTCGCTAGGAGAGTCTTGCCGCGCAGGAGCGTCGTACGGATCGCCAGTTCAGGTGTTCCGCAGCGCCTGGCCGCGGCTTCGGCCTCGGCGGCCAAGGCGTCGATGTCCGGTCCGCCGGCCGGCTGGTGCTGGCCCCGCCACCGCACCTCGGTCAGCGACAACAGCAGCTCCACGGCCTGGATGAGCCACCGGTCCCGGCTCTCCTCCTGCTCCGGCAGGTCCCGGACCGCCTTGATCACTTCTTCGCAGTGCCGTTCCGCCTCGGCAAAAGACAAGCCTTCCATCGCGGCGTCACGAGCAAGCCCGTAGTGCACCTCGGCCGACGCAAGCAGGCACTCGGTTCCGCCACTGCGCAGATGGAGGGCAATCTCCAGCCGACGTTCCAGCGGCATACCGTCCAGCGGCTCAGAGGTGAGCGCCGCCGCGATACGGGCGTGCCGAGACCGCATCTGCTGAGGGGTCTGTTGGTTGTACACCACGCCCCACAATGCGCTGTGCTCGAACCGATAGCAGTCGGACGCCTCCAGGCGTGCCCACCCGGGAGGCTGCGTACGCTGGATCAGCCGATGCTGGGCGGCCACGAGCCGCAGCCGCTCCATCACCTCGTCGTGCGGTACTCCCTTGACCGCGGCAACCGTACTGGACAGGAACGTCTCGCCCTGGATCGCTCCGATCATGAGCAGTTCACGATCCATTTCGGTGAGCAGCCTGAGCCGGTCCTCCACCACGCGTGACAAACTGCGCGGCAGTTCGAGGGCGGGCCCGGAGTCCGGGCGCCACTCCTCCAGGCAGAGGGCGACGAAGACGGCGTGACCGGCAGTCAGCCGGCTCAGCTGTTCCGACAGAGCCGGCGGGGCATCCGGGTGCCGGGTACGCACCAGCTCGGCGACCGCTTCAGGCGGCAGACCGTCCAGAACCCGCCGCCGCAGCAGTCCGTCCTTCGCCCAGTCGTGCAGTAGATCCTCGACCATGGATCCCGGCCCGTCGGCATATGCCCCGTCCGTGGAGTGGCTGAGCACCAGGCCGAGCGGCTCGCCGGGCAGTCGTCGCAGCAACCGGTCAAGGACCAGCAGGCTGCTGGGATCGCCGTATTGGATGTCGTCGACGAGCACGACCGTGGGCGGACCCTGTCGAAGGAGATCCAACAGAGCGTCCACGATCTGTGTGGCCGCTCCCTGCTGGAAGGGCAGCAGGCTGTCGAACGGCATTGATCCCGAGGCGAGGGATGCCTCCGCGACCTCCTTGCCCAGGGTGAACAGCGCCCCCAGCCCGGGCACCATCGCGGACAGCACCTCGGGCGCGGAGCGAACGACACCCTGACCGGTGAAGTTCAGCAGCCGACGGAAGACGCCGGGCTGCTTGACCTCCTGGTCCCGGGCCAGTTGCAGGAGCAGATCGACGATCGCTCCGTAGTGCAGACCCGACCCGATCAACGGCTGGCACCGCACGGATACAACTCGACGGAGAGCCGGCCCGCGAGAGGCGATGACCTCCGCCTCGAACGCCCGCAGCAGCGCCGACTTGCCCATGCCCGAGACGCTGTCGACCACGATCGCCCGGCCACCGCGCCCTGCGGCCACGCCCTCCATCAGCGAGCGCAGCTCGTCCATGCGCTCCACTCGGTCGACAAACCCGGTCCGCACCACAGCCTCCGCCTCAGTCGTTCGTCACAGAACTTCCGTACCTACAGCGCCACTTGTCGCCCACGGTAGATCATGTGAAGCACGTCTCCCCTGCGGTTCAATCATGGTGGATGCCGAAATGTTCGGGCACAGAAGAGTGTTTTCGACCAGCGGCTCGGAGGTGCGACCGCGAGGGGCGCGGAGGTACCCGTGCGCAACAGCCGTGTGCCGGATGCCACCTCCACACCCTCCTGAATCAGGCCAGGGGCCTGATCCTGTGAGTGGATCAGGCCCCTGCAGCCACCGTTGCGCGGTGGGGCGCATCGGCGTCTCCCGGTTGCGCGTTCGCGACGACATCGAACACCAGCGGCGCCGCGCCACCGGCAGCACAACGCCGAAGAAGCCGCGTGAAGAAACGCGCCGCTGAGCAGCAACAGCGGCCGCTCCGTGTCTTCCTACCGGACTGTGAAGCCCTCTCCCCGGCAGTACGCGGCGACCGGAGGACGATCGCCTGGCTCGACCTCGCCGGCGCGCGGGGAAGCCGAGGTGGTGACGTCCCCGATGACACTCGTCGAGGCATACAACGGGAGGACGACCGAACTGCGCTGGGACTGGGTACTCTCCCGGCTCCAGGTCGTCGACGTCGGGAAGGACGAGGCCCGCCAGACACGCATGCTCCTGGCCGACGCCAAGCTGCACGGTGACAAGTACGCGATCGGCGTCGTGCTCGGCGTCATCGCGCGACAGCAGAAGAGGCAGGTCACCGTCTTCGCCTCGGACGTCGACGACCTGGAGAAGCCGGTACCGGACACGATCGTCGTCAAGAAGGTGTGACACCGCACCGGACCGCTCCACAGCCACCACCTGACCTGGGAAAGAACGTCACCGTCCCGGTAGTGGTCCTGGTCGCGTTCGGGGGCCCGTACGGTCCGCTCAGGGGCAGGTCCGCCGCGGCGTCGAGCGCGTAGGGCAGGCGTCGGCGGTGGCAGGAGAGCCCCCGCGGGTCCGGGGGCTCGGCTCCAGCTGAAGGCTCAGTGGTCGTCCGTGATGCGGGTGGCGATGCCCTTGGTGATCTTCACCTCGGCGGAGACGCCCTTCTGTGCGGCGGCTTCCAGCTCCGCCTCGGTGCACTTGGTGGCGGACTGGCCGTTCTCGTCGCCGCAGATGTCACCCGCGCCCCAGATCTCCGTGTCGGCGGACGTGAAGAACGCCTGCTCCACACCCTTCTGGTCGCTGACCGTGTACTTGCCGGGCGCCAGGTACGACACGTTCCCGAACCACGTGCCGCTCACGGTCTTGCCCTGGCCGCCGGTGCTCTCGGGGGTGGATTCCGAGCCGGTCTTACCAGTACCGCTGGAGTCGCTTCCCGCGACCGGCGCCTCCGTGCCGGACGGGGCCGACCCGTCGGCGTCGCTGTCCGCGCCCGACGGGTCCTCGGCCTTGGCCGGCGCCTCCGTCGAAGAGTCGGTGGCCGTGGCGGCCGAGGACGCCTTGTCGTCCGTGTCGCCCTGGCAGGCCGTCAGCAGAGCGGTCCCGGCGACGAAGGCGGCGGCGAGCAGAACGGAGCGGGTACGCAGGGAAGCCATGTGGGGGGTCCTTCGAAGAGTGGGAACGGCTGACGTCTGTGAACTGCTTGTCCATGCACCATGCACCAAGTCGTACGCCGAAAACGGGATGTCCTTGATCCACGACGTTCCTGTGACCGTTCACGGACACAACGAAAGAGCAGGCAGCAGTGGTCGCCGCGCTGACTGCTGCGTTGACGGCGCGCTCCACTGTCCCTGTGCCCCTGCGCCCCCGCGCCGTGTGCCCGTGCTGCGGGCGTGACCGTGCTGCGGACATGATCGGTGACCGGTGATCGGTTCACGTGCGTTGGAACGGCGATGTCCGGAAGGCCCAGCCGCCGTGTCGGGAACAGCAGGTCCGGCTGGCAAGGTTGCTTAGATCGAGGGGCCGGCGCCGTACGGGCAGGACACGGAGAGCACGAGGTCGTCCGCCCTATCAGGCTCCGGGCCCCAGAATCGCGGTACGCACGCCGTGCACTGCACGTGGACCAGGACATATTTCCGCAGGAGGATTTTCCATGACCGACCGACCCTTGACGCTTATGGCAGTACACGCCCACCCCGACGACGAGGCCACCGGAACCGGCGGAATCCTCGCGCGGTACGCAGCCGAAGGCATCCGCACGGTTCTCGTGACCTGTACCGACGGCGGCTGCGGTGATGGGCCAGGGGGTGTCAAGCCGGGCGATCCAGGGCACGATCCGGCGGCCGTCTCCTTGATGCGCCGTCAAGAACTCGAAGCGAGCTGCGCCGTCCTGAAGGTCAGCGATCTGGAGATGCTCGACTACGCCGACTCCGGGATGATGGGCTGGCCCAGCAACGACGCCCCCGGATCCTTCTGGCAGACCCCCGTCGAGGAAGGCGCCGCCCGACTCGCGGAACTCATGCGGCACTACCGGCCCGACGTGGTCGTCACCTACGACGAGAACGGCTTCTACGGCCATCCCGACCACATCCAGGCCCACCGCATCACGATGGCGGCGCTGGAGATGACCGAGCTGACGCCGAAGGTGTACTGGACCACGATGCCCCGTTCGGGGACGCAGCGGTTCGGCGAGATCATGCGTGAGTTCCATCCCGACATGCCGGAGCCGGACCCCGCCGAGGCCGCCGCGATGGCCGAGATCGGCCTGCCCGACGACGAGATCACCACGTGGGTGGACACCTCCGCGTACAGCGGTCAGAAGTTCGACGCGCTGGCCGCGCACGCCAGTCAGGGCGAGAACATCTTCTTCCTCAAGATGGGCGTGGAGAGGTTCGGCGAGTTGATGGGCGTGGAGACCTTCCTACGGGTCAAGGACGCCACCGGCGCCGCCGTCCCCGAGAAGGATCTCTTCGCCGGGCTGCGCTGATCCGCCCGCCCGCCGGGGCGTCGGCCGGCGGCCGATGGCGTACGCGCTTGTCGGCCGCCCTGTTGCCGGTGTGACCGAGCGGGGGAGTTTCCCCCGCCGGCAGGATGTCGGCCGGGGGCCGGCGTCCTGCCGGGAGCGTTCGCTGCGGTGAACCATTCGACCGGGCACGGGACATGTCGACCAGAAGATGAACAGGCGGAACACGTCTGACGCACGCCGCCACCGCTGGCGACCTCAGACGACGGCGCCTTCGAAGATCCCGTACAGTCTCACGAGTTGCTGGCCGCATTTGCAAAATCTTCCAGCGAACGAGCCATCGGTGAATCGCGATTCGAGGAGAGCGTCGAGGGCAGCCCCGGTCGACCGGCGAAGCCGCTGGTCACCCACATCCTTTGGACCCCGTAGGGGCTCCGTGCTCCCTCGTGGCCATGTCACTGCTCTGTGACAGCGGTGTCCTGGAACGACGGCATCGGAACCCCGTCGGCCCGCAGCCCCTCCTAGTGATCAACCAAGCGCCACAAGGCCGCGACCACTGCGGTCTTCACCTACACGTTCCAAAAGGGGATTTCATGTCCGGCAACCGCCGCAAGGCTCTTCTCGTCTCCGTAGCCCTCGTGGGCGGCACCATGCTGATGACCGCCTGCCAGGAGTCGGACCCGGCCCCCGACACCGACGCCGCGAAGAATTCCTCTTCCTCCTCCACCGCCACCGACAGCCCGTCGGGCAGCACGGACGCCCCTTCCGACTCGTCGGACACGGGCGGCGGCTCGGACGCGGACAAGGGCTCCGGCGTCGACACCGGCGACGGCAAGAAGGTGCCGGTCGAGCAGACCTGCGGCACCAACGACCTCGACTGGAGCACCAAGTCCGAGAGCCAGGCCGGCGGGTACATCCTGCTCATGGCCAAGGCCAAGTCGGGCATCACCTGCTACCTGCCCGCCGCGCTTCCCATCGTGGCGTTCGGATCCGACGGCACCGAGGCCGGTCCCGCCGAGCAGAGCGTCGGTGAGCAGGTCAAGCTGAGCGGAAGCACCACCGCCTACGCCGGGGTCAACCCGCACGGCTCCAAGGAGGACGGCGGCAAGGAGCTCAAGGAGATCATCGTCGTCGCCAACAGGAACGACTCCGACCCCGTCTCCCTGCCGGTCGACACCATCACTGTCGCCGAACCGATCGTCACCAACTGGCACACGTCCCCGACCGAGGCCGTCCCCTTCAGCTGAACGGCCCGTGGACCTATGGCCAGCGGAAATCGGTCGCTTGCGAACGTCTCCGACCGATTCCGACTGATTACGACCACCTCTGAAGACCTCCGACGACCTCTGACGACCTCCGGTCACTTCCGCCAGAACAAGTGGTGGGCCACCCCGCTCGGACTGGGAACCACCTCCAGGTGGAAGCGGTCGAGCAGCTCGTCGGGGGACTCCCAGAGGCGTACGCCGGATCCGAACTTCAGCGGTGAGACCGCCACGTGCAGGGTGTCTACCAGGTCGGCGTCGAGGAACTGCCGGATCGTGGAGGCCCCGCCGCCCAGTCGGACGTCCTTGCCCTGAGCCGCCTCCCTGGCCTGGTCCAGGACCGTGGCAGGGTCTCCGTCGACGAAGTGGAACGTGGTGTCGGACAGCGTGAACGACGGACGGGCGTGGTGGGTCAGGACGAACACCGGCGTACGGAACGGGGGCTCGTCGCCCCACCAGCCCTGCCACTCCTCGTTCTCCCAAGGCCCGCGCTGCGGACCGAACTTGTTGCGGCCCATGATCTCGGCGCCGATGTTGCGGTCGTAGTCCCGGATGAGGAGGTCGTCCAGGCCCCGGCTCCCACCTGGCTCTGTACGCATCGACCAGCTCGCCGTGTCGCCTGCCCAGGCGAACAGCTTCCCGGGGTCCACATGGCCGAACGGCCTTTCGAGGGACTGGTCCTCGCCGGCGCCGATCCCGTCACTCGAGACGTTGAAGTTCTGGACCCGCAGCAACTGAGTCATACGTTCCTCCTGCTTTGTGCGTCTGAGCCGGGCCGTGCCGGGCCGGGCCGTGTGCCAGCATCGTCGACGGTGGTGTTCTTGCGAGTGATGAGACTTGCCCGACACGGGAAACTCATCGCTGAAACGGCCACCGATCGCTGCCGGCCGCGCCCCTTCAGCCTCTCAGTCGCTCAGTCGCTCAGCCCCTCTGCCCCTCTGCCCCTCCGTCGCTCAGCCCCTCAGTCGCTCAGCCCTTGAGTCACTCGGTCCTTGAGTCCGGTCAGATCGGTACCGCCACCCCCGTGAACGTCGTCTCCGGGGTCTGGGGGCTCGTGAAGCGGGCGTTGACCAGGTACAGGCGGTTGGCGTAGCGGGCCGCCGTCGTGGGGATGTCGAAGCGCGGGTCCGTGATCGTGCCGGTCAGGGTGGCCTTCGTGGACGTGGAGTCCAGGTGGAACACGCTGATCAGGTTCAGGCGGTTCTGGACCACGTACAGGGTGCGGCCTATGCGGTGGAGGCCGTCGCCGTTGGCCACGTCGGGCGTGCCCACCAGGGTGATCCTCGTCGCGTGGCCCGTCCTGGTGTTCACCTTGTACAGCTCGCCCGGCGTGCTCTTGACCACGATCAGGGCACGGTCGTCGGGGGTGCCCACGACACCGTTGGCGTTGTTGACGTCGGGGAGCTGGACCCAGTCGCCGGTCAGCGGCAGGGTGCGTACCGCTCCCGAGCGGCCGCGCGGTACCGCGTACAGCGCCGCGGCCCGTGAGTCGGTGAACCAGGCCCGGTCGCCGAGGAGCGTCACGTCGTTGATGAAGTGGCCTGTCGCTTCCGACAGTTGGTGGGTCGCCACGACATCGCCCGTACGGGAGTCGTGGGTGCGTGCCACTCCCGTGTTGCCCGCCACGTACAGCAGGCCGTCCCGGTCCAGTTTCAGGCCCACGGCCACCAGGCCCGTGTCGCCCGCGAAGAGGATCTTCCCCTTCCCGGTACGCAGGTCCGTGCGGAAGATCGCCCCGTTGGCCCGCGAGCCCATGTACGCGTACGGCTCTCTGCCGATGGCGATGCCCTCGGGCAGGAAGCCGTCGGGCAGCGGGAACTCCGTCGGCCACTTGGTGGCGGAGCCGGCGGAGGCAGCGGAGGCAACAGAGGTCGCGGAGCTTGTGGCCGCCGTGAACGCGGTGAGCGCCGCGCCGCCCAGGAGTGCGCGCCTGGAGAAGCTGGAGGAGTGGGGGTGGTCGCCGGTCGTGTGTGTCGTGCGGGTCATCGTTCCTGGCCTCCCTCGAAGGGTCGAAGAACTACAACTCCGGCTCTGTGCACGCCCGTTCGGGCACCGCCCGAGCTGTTCGCCCATCCTTGCCCAACAGCGGCGCCCCGCCCCCTCCCTTACCGGGTTTCGACAGAGGATCGACAGCTTGGGTCGACACCCCGGTCCGGCACCCCGGTCCGGCAGTCCGTTCCGGCAGTCCGGCAGTCCGGCAGTCCGGGTCAGCCGTTCCAGCTCTCGTCATACGGGTCCCTCGGCGCCGGCACCGGCTTCGCCTCGGTGACGTCCAGGAACGGGATGACGCCGTCGTTCACCGGGTCCTTGGTCTGCTTCGTGGTGTAGGTGCCGGTGACCTCCAGCCATGCGTCCGACCGCAGGACCGGAGGCATGTGGCCCGTCAGGCCTATCTTCACGGGCTGGGCGTCCGCCGCGCAGCAGCTGAGCGCCATCCGGACCAGGTAGGGCGTGCCGTCGCGGCCCACCGCCAGGAAGCCGGCCGTCCTGATACGGCGGTTGTCGAGCGAGTGCCCGCGGTCGTACGCGGCGCGGCCCGCGTAGTCGACGAGGCTCAGCCGGACGGTGTCCCCCTTGGGCAGGTCGTCGAAGCCCCACGGCTGTTTCTGCAGGGCCGTACCGGTGCGCAGGGCGCTGTACGAGCCCAGCGCCGGCGGCGCCACCAGGATCAGGGCCAGGAGCGGGAGCACCATGAGCCAGGCGATACGGGGTTCCCGGTGCGCGTGGGCGTGCGCGTGAGACTTCTCCCCCTCGACCTCGGCGGTGGCCCTGCGGTCGTACCAGACCGTCGCCACCGCCGTCGCGATCAGGACCACCCCCGCCGCGAGCAGCAACGGCCTCAACCCCGCCTTGACGTACCGCAGATAGAGGTCGGTGAGGCCCGCGTGCAGGATCGCCCCGCCGGTGAGGAGGAGCACGGCCGCCTGTGCCTGGCGGTTCACAGCAGCACCGCCCCGACCAGCGACGACACCAGGACGGCCAGCGTGAAGGTGGCCGGTGCGAAGCGCAGCGCGAACCCTCTTCCGAACGTCCCGGTCTGCATCGCGAAGAGTTTCAGGTCGATCATCGGGCCGACGACGAGGAAGGTCAGCCGGGCCGTGAGCGAGAACTGCGTGAGCGACGCGGCCACGAAGGCGTCCGCCTCCGAGCAGATGGACAGGAGCACGGCGAGGACCGCAAGGGCCAGGACCGACACCACCAGGTGGTCGGCGGCGAGACCGAGCCAGTCCGCCGGTACCACCGCCTTGAGGGTCGCCGCGGCCATCGCGCCGACCACCAGGAACCCTCCCGCGTGCATCACGTCGTGCCGTACCGAACCCCAGAACGCCGCCCCTCTGCCCATGCCTTCCCAGGACGGGCGGGCCGGTGGGCGCAACCAGTCGGCGCGGCCCAGCCGTTGCCAGAGCCAGCCCATCGCGCAGGCCACCAGCAGGCTCGCCACGAAGCGGGCCAGGACCATCTGCGGCTTCCCCGGGAACGCGACCGCCGTCGCCGTCAGCACGATCGGGTTGATCGCCGGGGCCGACAGCAGGAACGTCAGCGCCGCCGCGGGCGCGACACCCCGGCGCACCAGCGCCCCGGCCACCGGCACGGACGCGCACTCGCAGCCCGGCAGCACCGCCCCGGCCACACCGGCGACCGGGACCGCGAGGGCGGGCCGTCGCGGCAGCGCGCGGGCGAAGAACGACGGCGGTACGAACACCGCGATGACCGCCGACAGCAGCACGCCGAGCACGAGGAAGGGCAGCGCCTGCACGATCACCGCGACGAACACGGTCATCCAGCTCTGCATCACGGGCGCGGACAACGCCCCGCGGATGGGCCCCTGGAGCACCACCCCGGCGAGCAGCAGCATGGTCAGGACGAGGGGCGAGCTGAACTGCCAGCCCTTCGGTCCCTCCGGCCCCCGGTCCTCGATCCCGGTGCCCCTGGTGGCCCCGGTGACCCCGGTGACCCCGGTGGGCCCGTTCGGTGCTGTGTCGGTCGTGGTCACGGGAGTTGTGGTCACGGGAGAGGTACCTCCGGTAGGGAGGGGCTTCGTCGGTGGATCGCCCTCCACCTTCAGTACGCCCGTACCGGCACAGCGTCTCATCCGGGTTCCGGCAACTCACCTGCGGCAGCCCTCCGTACGGCTTCCCGCACGACTTCCCGTACGCCCCCTCGTGCAACCGACCGGCCCCTTGAGGCACTCTGTGATGTTGTGGCAACCCTTCCGAATCAGAGCGGACCGGACGATCGTGTCGCGCACATGGTGGTGTGCGGGGACGATGCCCTCGCGCACCGGCTGGCAGCCGAGTTGCGCGGTGTCTACGGGGAACGGGTGACACTGGTCGTGCCGTCCGACGAGCGGACCGCGAGACCACCGGTCGTCGGACGGGCCCGTGCCTCGACGCTGCTGGACCGCGTGTCGGCCGCCGTGACCCGGGCCGCCGGCAACAGCACCACCACCGGCGGCGGGAACGGCAACAGCGGCGGCACTGGCGGCAGCGGTGGCGGTGACGGCGTCTTCAGCGGTGTCTTCGGCACCTCCGGCCGTGGTTTCGGGGTCTCCGAAGGACCGGGCCCCGACCAGGTGTTGGAGGCCGCGGTCCTGACCGAGGCCGTGCTCGCCGAGGCCGGGATCGAGCACGCCGCCGCGCTCGCGCTCGTCCATGACGACGACGAGACGAACATCCGCGCCGCCCTCATGGCACGCCGCCTCAACCCGCGTCTGCGGCTGGTCATACGCCTCTACAACCGCCGTCTGGGCCAGCACATCGAGGCCCTGCTCGACCAGGCCTCCGCGCTCGCCATGGCGGGGGCCGGGGACTCCGCGGACGCGCCCGAGCCCGGTCTCCTCGACGCCTCCACGACCGTACTGTCCGACGCGGACACCGCCGCGCCCGCGCTGGCGGCCACCGCGGTGGTCGGGACCAGCAAGGTCGTACAGACCGACGGGTTGATGCTGCGAGCCGTCGAACGGCCGCCGCCGAGGCCCGGACAGGTCGCCGACCCCGGTCTGTGCACCCTGGCGCTGCTCTCGGCCACGGCCAACGACCCGGCGGGCGCGGACGGTTCGGAGGACAGCGGCGACCAGGGGCCGCGGATGCTGCCCGACGAACAGTCCGTGGCCGAGGCGACCGGCCGCGGCACCGTCGTCCTGGAGGCCGTGTCGTACTCCGGCACCCCGCTTCCCGAGGGCCGCCGCCTCCTACCCATCGGGCAGTTGTTCTCCCGAAGGCTGCGCTGGTCCTTCGCCGGTCTGGTGGCCTGCGTGGTCGCGCTCGCGGTCACGTCCATGATGGTCACCGGCGAGCATCCGCTGCACGCCGTCTATCTGACCCTCCTCGATCTCTTCGCGATCAACGAACCCGCGATCGAGGACGGCCGCGGCCGACAGATCCTCCAACTCCTCTCCGGTCTCATCGGGTTGCTGCTGCTTCCCGTGCTCGTCGCCGCGGTCCTGGAGGGCCTCGGTACGTTCCGCAGCGGGTCGGCGCTGCGCAAACCGCCCCGGGGGCTCTCCGGCCACGTCGTCCTCCTCGGCGTCGGCAAGATCGGTACGCGCGTCCTCGCCCGCCTCCGCGAACTCCACATCCCCGTGGTGTGCGTCGAGGCCGACCCGGAGGCGCGCGGGCTCGCGCTCGCACGCCGGCTGCGCGTACCCGTCGTCCTCGGTGACGTCACCCAGGAAGGCGTCCTGGAGGCCGCCAAGATCCACCGGGCACACGCCCTGCTCGCCCTGACCAGCGCCGACACCACCAACCTCGAAGCCGCCCTGTACGCGAGGTCAGTACGCCCCGATCTGCGCGTCGTCCTGCGGCTGTACGACGACGACTTCGCCACGGCCGTCTACCGCACCCTGCGCGCCACCCACCCGAACGCGCTCACCCGCAGCCGCAGCGTCTCCCACCTGGCCGCGCCCGCCTTCGCCGGAGCGATGATGGGCCGTCAGATCCTGGGGGCGATCCCCGTGGAACGCCGGGTGCTGCTCTTCGCGGCCCTGGACGTCGCGGGGCACCCGGAGCTGGAGGGGCGCACGGTCGCCGAGGCGTTCCACGCGGGGGCGTGGCGGGTACTGGCCCTGGACACGGCGGCCCAGGACGAACGGAGCGCGTCCCGCCCGGGGCCGGGACGGGGTCCGAGGCCGGGACCGGGATCCGACCCCTCCCCGTCCGCGCCGAACCGCCCCTGGCCCTCGCCCTCGCCCGCGGCTCCGACCCCGGCCCCCGCCCCGGCTCCCCCCACGCCGGATCGCGACCGGGATCGTGACCGGGATCGGGATCGGGATCGGGATCGGGATCGGGATCGCGACGCCTCGGCCTCCGACCGGCCCTCGGGGCTGGTCTGGGACCTGCCGCCCACCTATGTGCTCGGTTCCGGGGACCGTGTCGTCATCGCCGCCACCCGGCGCGGTCTCGCCGAACTGCTGGGCCGGCGCGACCGGCACCGCCCCGACCCCTCGTCAAGGTTTTCCACAGGCTGAGGGCCCCGTCGGCACGATGTCGCCCTGTGCGTGCACTATGGGGCCATGACTGAGAGCAACGGGGCCATCCCGCCCGAAGGAACCATGCCGGACTGGGAGAAGCGCTTCCGGGCGCCGCGGGTGTCCTTGCCGGACTGGGCGGAGGACGCCCCGCACCGGTCCCTGTTCGTGTCGAACGCGACAGGGACGTACGAGTTGTACGCGTGGGACCGTGACACGGGCGCCCAGCGCCAGGTCACGGACCGGCCCAACGGCACGACGGACGGCGTGCTGTCGCCCGACGGCGAGTGGATCTGGTGGTTCGACGACAAGGACGGCGACGAGTTCGGCATCTGGAGACGACAGCCGTTCGCCGGGTCCGGCACCGATGGCACCGATCACACCGACAGCGGTGACGGCAGTGGCGGCTCCGGCGGCGCGGCCGTTCCCGACGGGCCCGCCGCCCCCGGGCTCGAACCCTCCTATCCCGCCGGGCTCGCGCTCGGCCGGGACGGGCGCACGGCGATCGTGGGCCGGTCCACCGACGAGGACGGTTCGACGATCTACGTCAGCCGGACCGGTGAGGACCCCGTCGAGGTCTACCGGCACCGGGAGTCGGCCGGCGTCGGCGACCTCTCCCACGACGGCTCCCTGATCGCGATCGAGCACACCGAGCACGGTGACGCGATGCACTCCGCGCTGCGGGTGCTGCGGATGGACGGTTCGGCGGTCGCCGAGCTGGACGACACCGAGGGCGGCACGGCCGAGCTGGGCCTTGAGGTGCTGGGCTTCGCACCCGTCGTCGGGGACACCCGGCTGCTCGTCGGGCACCAGCGGCGCGGGCGCTGGGAGCCGATGGTGTGGGACGTGGCGTCCGGCGAGGAGACCGACCTGGCGCTCACCTCCCAGCTGGACGGCGACCTGAGCGCCGAGTGGTATCCGGACGGCTCCGCCCTGCTCGTCGTCAACAGCTTCGAGGCGCGCAGCGAGCTGTGGCGGTTCGACCTGGCCACCCGGCAGCTGGAGCGGGTGCGGACGCCGAAGGGCACGGTGTCCGGCGCGACGGCCCGCCCCGACGGCAGCGTGGAGTACCTGTGGTCGTCGTCCGCCGAGGCGCCGGTGGTCCGCTCGACGTCCGGCGAGATCGTCCTGGACCCGCCCGGCCCGAAGGCCCCGCGGTCGGTGGCCGTCGAGGACGTGTGGGTGGAGGGTCCCGGCGGCCGTATCCACGCCCTCGTGCAGCGGCCGGCCGGCGCCACGGGTCCGCTCCCGGCGGTCTTCGACATCCACGGCGGTCCGACCTGGCACGACAGCGACTCGTTCGCGGCGGGCCCGGCGGCCTGGGTGGACCACGGATACATGGTGGTCCGGGTCAACTACCGGGGCTCCACGGGGTACGGGCGTGAGTGGACGGACGCCCTCAAGCACCGGGTCGGCCTGATCGAGCTGGAGGACATCGCGGCCGTACGGGAATGGGCGGTCTCGTCCGGGTCCGCCGACCCCGACCGGCTGATCCTGACCGGCGGCTCGTGGGGCGGCTACCTCACCCTGCTCGGCCTGGGTACGCAGCCCGAGGCGTGGGCGCTCGGTATCGCCGCGGTGCCGGTCGCGGACTACGTGACGGCCTACCACGACGAGATGGAGGCCCTGAAGGCGATGGACCGCACGCTGCTCGGCGGCACTCCTGAGGAGGTCCCGGAGCGCTTCGAGGCGTCGTCCCCGCTGACGTACGTCGACGCGGTGAAGGCACCGGTCTACATCTCCGCCGGGGTCAACGACCCGCGTTGCCCGATCCGCCAGGTCGACAACTACGTGACCCGGCTCGCCTCGCGCGAGGCGGACCACGAGGTGTACCGCTACGACGCGGGGCACGGTTCGCTGGTCGTGGACGAGCGGATCAAGCAGGTCCGGCTGGAGCTGGACTTCGCGGAGCGCCACCTGGGCCGGTGACACCCGACCCCGCCGGCCGATCCCGCCGCCCGACCTCGCCTGCGGGTCGGTCGGCGGACCGGTGGCGGGTCGGTTCCCTTGTGGGCCGGGGCGGCTGAGGCACCCCTCGACCGCGCCTGGCGCAAGGGCCCCGTACCTTTGAGGTTGTGTACCGGTTCCTGCTGACGCCCCGCTGGTGGGGGATCAACGTCTTCGTGCTGTTGGCCATCCCCTTCTGTGTGTTCATGGGGTCATGGCAGTTGTCCCGGTTCGAGGACCGGGTCCAGGACCACCGCGACGCCGACGCGCACGCCACGGCCGCCGAGTCCACGGCGGCCAAGCCGCTCGCCCGGCTGCTGCCCGTGGACAAGAAGACGTCGGGCATGCAGGCCACGGCGACGGGCCGGTACGGGAAGCAGTTGCTCGTGCCGGACCGGGAGCTGGACGACAAGAACGGCTTCTACGTCCTGACGATGCTGCGCACCGACGACGGCCGGGCCCTGCCCGTGGTCCGCGGCTGGCTCCCCGGGGACGCCGGCACCGCGAAGGTCCCGGCGGCTCCGGCCGGCGAGGTCACCGTGACCGGCGCGCTCCAGGCGTCCGAGTCGCCCGGGTCGAACGGCGTGCCCGCCGCGGGCGGGCTCCCCGCCGGACAGACGGGTGCGATCAGCGCGGCGTCGCTGGTGAACCTCGTGCCGTACGAGCTGTACGACGCGTGGATCACGCTCGCCGATGCCGACTCGGGGATGCGGGCCGTGCCCGCCTCGGCTCCCTCGGACACCGGTCTGGATCTGAAGGCCTTCCAGAACCTGGGCTACACCGGTGAGTGGTTCGTCTTCGCCGGGTTCGTGGTCTTCATGTGGTTCCGGCTGATGCGGCGTGAGGTGGAGTTCGCGCAGGACGCGGAGCTGGGGCTCACGGAGGAGACTCCCACCGACTCCGACTCCGGCGCTGGTTCCGATACCGGCGCCAGTTCCGGCTCCGGCTCCGCGAAGGTGTCGTCCTCTTCTACCGCCTGATCGCTCGAAAGGCCGAGCGGTGGCCCGAGGTCGCGCCCCGGGCCCGCCGCGGTCGTGGTCAGGCTCCGGACAGGATCCCGGTCCGGTAGATCGTCCCGGCACACGCGTTGGCCACGGTCGCCGACGTCACGGGTGCGCCGCCCTCGGCCACATAGGTCACGCTGACGCTTCCGTCGACGGTCCCGTCCGCCTTCATGAGCTGCGTGCCCACACCGGTGGTGCCGTCCGAGGACGTACCGCCGCTGGGGTTGTCCGTGGGGGTCGGGTCGGGCGAGGGGTCTCCGCCGCCGTTGTCGCCACCGGCGGTCGGGCAGGTCTCCGAGGGCACCCAGGCGAACTGCACGGTGTACGTCCCGCTCGGCGGCAGCACCAGCGAGGCGGCGTAGGTGGACGGATCGGGCAGTCCGCCGGCCGGGTCGCCCGCCACATGGAGAGCCGTGCCGAGCCGGGACTGGTCCGCGGCGCCCAGCGCGGCCGGGGACATGGAGCCACCGCCGACGACCGTACAGCTGGCGCCCGAGACGTTGGTGATCGTGAAGGTGCCGTAGACCGCGCCGGTGGCGTCGGGCGCGCCCGCGCCCCCGCTGGACGCGGCGAGCTGGGCCGGCGCGCAGGTGGGCGCGCTCGCCATGGACACGGACGGCTCGACACCGCCGGTGCCGCCCTTGCCGCCCTTGCCCTTGTCCGACTCGTCCTTCTTGCCGCCCTTGCCCGAGCCCTTGGACGAGTCGGAGGAGTTGCCCGAGTTGCTTCCCGCGGAGGCTTCCTTGCCTTCGTTCCCGCCGCCCTGGGTCGCGGAGGCGTTGCCCGCCATGGACGGGTCGGCGTCGGAGCCCGTTGAGTTCGAGACGTGCAGGAGGGCCGGGACGGCCGTGCCGATGAAGAGCGCGGCGGCCGCCGCGCCCACCAGGGCCTGGCGCTTGCGCGCCCGCCTCGCCGGTACCGCGCGCCGCAGATGGTCCAGCGTGCCGTCGGTCGGCTCGATCTCCTCGACGGCCTGGTGCAGCAGTCGCCGCAGGCCCAGCTCGTCGGTGCCGAACACATCAGGACCGGCCCCGTCGGTTCCGGCCCCGTCGGTTCCGGCCTCACCGGCACCGAGACGCTCGGCGGGCGTACGACCAGGGGCCGCGTCCGAGTCCACGTCCGAGGCCGCGTCCGACTCCGAGTCCTTGGGCGCGTCCGGCTCGCTGCCGGCCGCGGCCTTCGCGTCCGCCGCGGCCTTCGTGACCGCCGCGTCCGTCGTATCAGCCGTGTCCGAGTGACCCGACTCCCGCGGGCCCGAGTTCTCCGAGGGGCCGTGATTCACAGTTCCGTTCCCAGCGTGCTGCTCGTGCTCGTCGGCGTCGCCGAGGCGACCGTGTTCTTCGTGCCGTTCTCGCTCGTCGTACCCGCTCATGCCGAGGCCTCCATGACGACGCGCAGCGCCGCGATGCCGCGCGAGCCGTACGCCTTCACGGAACCCAGCGAGATGCCGAGGGTCTCGGCGACCTGCGCCTCGGTCATGTCGGCGAAGTACCGCAGGACCAGGACCTCGCGCTGGCGTCTCTGGAGTCCCTTCATCGCCTTGATCAGGGCGTCGCGCTCCAGCTGGTCGTACGCGCCCTCCTCCGCGCTCGCCATGTCGGGCATCGGCTTGGAGAGGAGCTTCAGGCCGAGGATGCGCCGACGCAGCGCGGAGCGCGAGAGGTTGACGACGGTCTGGCGCAGATAGGCGAGCGTCTTCTCCGGGTCACGCACGCGCTTGCGCGCCGAGTGCACCCGGATGAACGCCTCCTGGACGACGTCCTCACAGGACGCGGTGTCGTCGAGGAGGAGCGCCGCGAGGCCGAGGAGCGACCTGTAGTGGGCGCGATAGGTCTCGGTGAGATGGTCGACGGTGGTGCCGGCCGCCAGGGCCTCGTCAGCGCCTTCACGCTGATTCGGGATGCGGGTCGACCGCGCTGCGGGCATGGGGGCGATCACCGGCATGCCGCCGCCGGACGCGCCGGACGTGCGGGGTCGGCGGGGCGGACGAAGGGCAGTGCCCCGCGTCGCCACAGTGAATTCGAGTACCTCAGCCACGCCAGTTGGACACGCGTACCCCCATTGGGGTTGTACGCGGCAGGCATCACTTTTACGTCGGACTGCATGCCAGACAGTTCGCTATGTGCCCTCATACGTAAAAGCTCATCCCCTATGCCCCATATGAACGTGGCGTCCGGTCAACCCCTGAAGGGCGACCGCAAAGACGCTCCCCAGCCCCGTGCGGTTGCAGAGAACGGGGAGGAAAATCTTCGAACGCCAGAGGCTCGGGTTCAAGTGTGGTCCGGACCACAGCACTGGCGACGGCCGGACCACAGAAGTCACACAGATCCTACAAAGGATTCAGCTTACGACCAGAGGATTTCCCGTCCGGACCCGCCCACACGCGGCGATATGTCGCGAATCCCCTGCCGGACTCCTGGATTCCGAGCAGGTCACAGCTCCGCCGCCACCAGCTCCGCGATCTGGGCCGTGTTCAGGGCCGCGCCCTTGCGCAGGTTGTCCCCGCAGACGAAGAGCTCCAGTGCCGTCGGGTCGTCGAGCGCCCGCCGCACCCGCCCGACCCAGGTGGGGTCCGTACCGACCACGTCGGCCGGGGTGGGGAACTCCCCCGCCGCCGGATTGTCGAAGAGGACGACCCCGGGCGCCGTGGCGAGGATCTCGCGCGCCCTGTTCACCGTCACCTCGCCCTGGAAACGGGCGTGGACGGTCAGCGAGTGCGTGGTGACGACCGGCACACGTACGCAGGTGACGGCGACCGGCAGCTTCGGGAGGCCGAGGATCTTGCGGGACTCGTCCCGCACCTTCATCTCCTCCGAGGACCAGCCGTCCTCGCGCACGGTCCCGGCCCACGGCACCACGTTGAGCGCCACCGGCTCCGGGAACGGCCCGGTGTTGTCCCCCACCGCCCGCCGTACGTCGCCGGGGGTCGTCCCCAGTTCCGTACCGGCGACGAGCTTCAGTTGCTGCCGCAGGGTGTCGACGCCGCGCTGTCCGGCCCCGCTCACCGCCTGGTACGAGGAGACCACCAGCTCGCGCAGCCCGAACTCGGCGTGCAGCGCGCCCAGGGCCACGATCATCGACAGGGTCGTGCAGTTGGGGTTGGCGATGATGCCGCGCGGCCGGACGCGGGCGGCGTGCGGATTGACCTCGGGCACCACGAGCGGCACCTCGGGGTCCATCCGGAACGCGCCGGAGTTGTCCACCACGACGGCCCCCTTGGCGGCCGCCACCGGCGCCCACCGCTCGGCCACCTCGTCGGGTACGTCGAACAGGGCGACGTCCGCCCCGTCGAAGGCCTCCTCCGACAGGGCCACCACCTCGACCTGCTCGCCGCGCACGGCCAGCTTGCGGCCGGCCGAGCGCGGTGAGGCGATGAGCCGGATATCGCCCCAGATGTCCGCGTGTTCGGACAGGATCCGGAGCAGGACCGTGCCGACGGCTCCGGTCGCGCCCACGACCGCGAGCGTCGGCCGCCCGGTCATCGTCGTACGCCTCCGCACGGGGGGACGGTCATCGTCCGGTGCCTCCGTAGACGACGGCCTCGTCGCTGTCGGAGTCGAGCCCGAAGGCGCTGTGCACGGCGCGCACGGCCTCGTTGACGTCGTCCTGGCGGGTGACGACCGAGATGCGGATCTCGGAGGTCGAGATCAGCTCGATGTTGACGCCCGCGTCGGACAGCGCCTGGAAGAACGAGGCGGTGACGCCAGGGTTCGTCTTCATCCCCGCGCCGACCAGGGAGATCTTGCCGATCTGGTCGTCGTAGCGCAGCGAGTCGAAGCCGATCGCGTCCTTGGCCTTCTTCAGGGCGTCGATGGCCTTGTGGCCCTCGGACTTGGGGAGCGTGAAGGAGATGTCCGTGAGGCCCGTGGAGGCCGCGGACACGTTCTGCACGATCATGTCGATGTTGATCTCGGCGTTCGCGATGGCCCGGAAGATGACCGCGGCCTCGCCCGGCTTGTCCGGGACGCCGACGACGGTGATCTTGGCTTCGGAGATGTCGTGCGCGACTCCGGAGATGATGGCGTGCTCCACCTGCGCGTCCCCTTGCGGATTCTCGTTGCTGACCCAGGTGCCCGGCAGTCCCGAGAAGGACGAGCGGACGTGGATCGGGATGTTGTAACGGCGTGCGTACTCGACGCAGCGGTGCAGCAGCACCTTGGAGCCCGAGGCGGCGAGCTCCAGCATGTCCTCGGAAGAGATCCAGTCCATCTTCCGGGCCTTCTTCACCACCCGGGGGTCGGCGGTGAACACACCGTCGACGTCCGTGTAGATCTCGCAGACCTCGGCGTCGAGGGCGGCGGCGAGGGCGACGGCCGTGGTGTCGGAGCCGCCGCGCCCCAGCGTGGTGATGTCCTTCTTGTCCTGGCTGACGCCCTGGAACCCGGCGACGATCGCGATGTTGCCCTCGTCGAGCGCCGTCCTGATGCGGCCCGGCGTGACATCGATGATGCGCGCTTTGTTGTGGACGGAGTCGGTGATCACACCCGCCTGGCTGCCGGTGAAGCTCTGGGCCTCGTGGCCCAGGTTCTTGATCGCCATCGCCAGCAGGGCCATGGAGATGCGCTCTCCCGCTGTCAGCAGCATGTCGAACTCACGCCCGGCAGGGATCGGTGATACCTGCTCGGCGAGATCGATCAGCTCGTCCGTCGTGTCACCCATCGCCGACACCACGACAACGACCTGATGGCCGTTCTTCTTGGCGTCGACGATTCGCTTGGCGACACGCTTGATGCCCTCGGCATCGGCTACGGAGGAACCTCCGTACTTCTGCACGACAAGGCCCACGTGCGCTCCTCGCTCAGTCCGTCGTACCGCACGACTGCGGTCGGCTCAGTCTAACGAGCGGCCGAATCCCACCCGGGTGATATCGCATCGTGAGATGTCCCGCTCACAGGTTGATCACTCGGGCCTGGCCGGTGTCCGGTCGTCCGATCGGTCGGCGTCCGTCGTCCGGCCCTTCGGCCGCTCCAGGACCGCATCTGCCCGGCCCGGACTCACCTCACTCGCAAAGTGCGCCGCGTCACACCTGCCGGTGGGGGCGCGGGAACGGGTGCGGGGCCCGGGGTCGGCGCCCCCGGGCCCCGCGCCATCGCCCGCAAGTCGGCACCACCCAGAGGCCGCCGCGCCGCCGGGTCACCCTCGTACCGCCGGCGGCCGTGCGGACCGCGCGCCTGCCCCAGGCCCCGCGCCATCGTCCGCGAAGCGGCACCGCCCAGAGACCACCGCCACGCCCGCCGGACCGCCCTCGCCCCGTCAGCGACCCGGCCAACCACCGCGCCGGGTCGCCGACCTGGGCCCCGCACGGGAGCGGGTTGTTCTCGTTCTGAAGTGGTGGCCCCGCCTAGCAGCCTGCTTCGGCGGGTGGTGGTGTTCGGGTGGGCTACTTGACCTCGCGCAGGCCCAGTGGGCCCGCGATCTCCTGTGCCATCACCTTGC
Source organism: Streptomyces sp. CWNU-52B (assembly GCF_047444975.1). Lineage (NCBI taxonomy): Bacteria > Bacillati > Actinomycetota > Actinomycetes > Kitasatosporales > Streptomycetaceae > Streptomyces > Streptomyces sp. CWNU-52B. Next base: position 248,350 of record NZ_JBLFJV010000007.1, read on the forward strand.
CCGCCTCCTCCGCGAGAGCGTCCTCGCTGAGGTCCTGGTCCGTGTCCAGGCCGTCCAGCTCGTCCAGGGGCTGGTTCAGGCGGACGTGGGCCACCAAGGACTGCAGGGCGCGCAGGGTGGCCGAGGCCGTGGAGCCCCAGTTCGAGAAGTACGAGAACTGCCACCACCACATGGCCTCGGTGGTGCGGCCCGCCCGGTAGTGGGCCATGCCGTGGCGCAGGTCCGTGATGACGTCGGCCAGGTCGTCCGAGATCCGGGCCGGGACCGGGGGCTTGCGCGGCTCGTACGGGTCGAAGACCTCGGAGTAGACGTCGACCGGGTCGAGCATCTCGGCGAGCCGTTCACGCAACCCGTCCGCGTCCGGCTCCGGGCCCAGGTCCGGCTCGTAGCGCTCGTCGGGAAGAATGTCCTCGTGCGCGCCCAGCCGGCCGCCGGCCAGCAGGAGCTGGGAGACCTCCAGAAGCAGGAAGGGGACGGCCGAGTCCGGCTCGTCGCCTCTCGCGACCTCGGTCACGGCGACGAGGAAGCTCTCGATCTGATCCGCGATCTGGACCGCGAAGTCGTCGGGATCCTGAGCGGTCGCGTGCAGCGTGGCGTCAGACATCTAGAAGCCGGCCTTCCTCAAGAACTCCGTAGAGAAGTTCGTCAAGAACTTCGTTCGGTACGTCAACCAGTCGGTCAGACATCCAGCAGCCGCCTTCCCTCGAAGGCGCGCCCCAGGGTGACCTCGTCGGCGTACTCGAGGTCACCGCCCACCGGCAGCCCGCTGGCGAGGCGGGTGACCCTGAGGCCCATGGGCTTGATCATGCGGGCGAGGTAGGTGGCCGTGGCCTCCCCCTCCAGGTTCGGGTCCGTGGCCAGGATCAGCTCCGTGACCACGCCGTCGGCGAGCCGCGCCAGCAGCTCTCTTATCCGCAGGTCGTCCGGGCCCACACCCTCGATCGGGCTGATCGCCCCGCCGAGCACGTGGTACTTGCCCCGGAACTCACGCGTCCGCTCGACCGCGACCACGTCCTTCGGCTCCTCGACCACACAGATGACCGAGAGGTCGCGGCGCGGGTCGCGGCAGATGTTGCACAGCTCCTCCTGCGCCACGTTCCCGCAGGTGGCACAGAAGCGGACCTTCGCCTTGACCTCCATGAGGCACTGCGCGAGACGGCGCACGTCCGTCGGCTCCGCCTGGAGGATGTGGAAGGCGATCCGCTGCGCGCTCTTGGGACCGACGCCGGGCAGTCGCCCCAGCTCGTCGATGAGGTCCTGGACCACGCCTTCGTACACGGATTGCCTTCCTGTTCCTGCTCGTCCCGCAAGGTCGTTCGAAGTCGTTCAAGGTCGTTCAAGGTCGTTCGGTACGTACCGTGATCGCGCTTGCTCTCTTGGTACGTACGGTAGTTGGCGGTCGGCCTTCTTAGAAGGGACCGCCGGGATGACTTAGAACGGCAGGCCGGGGATGCCGCCGGCACCGGCACCGCCGCCGAGTCCCTGGGCCAGCGGGCCGAGCTTCTGCTGCTGGAGCGTCTGGGCGTTCTCGTTGGCCGCCTGGACCGCCGCGACGATCAGATCGGCGAGGGTCTCGGTGTCCTCGGGGTCGACGGCCTTCGGGTCGATGACCAGGCCGCGCAGTTCGCCGGAGCCCGTCACCGTCGCCTTCACCAGGCCACCGCCCGCCTGGCCTTCGACCTGCGTCCGCGCCAGCTCCTCCTGCGCGTTCGCGAGATCCTGCTGCATCTTCTGGGCCTGCTGGAGCAGCTGCTGCATATTGGGCTGGCCACCACCGGGAATCACGATCAGCTCCTGGGTCGTACGGCTGTTTGTACGGCTGCAACCACGACTGCGACTACGGCTGTGAGCACGGCCGTGGGTGTTGCCTCGGGTACGGCTTTCCGGCGGGGTTTCCACCTTGGCACGAGCCTACGTGGTCGACCCGGCCGTCGCTCCGGCACTCTTTCGAGTGAGAGGACAGGTTGGCCTATACCTGATCAAGGCCCACGTCTGAGCGGAAAAGCCCTGAAAACAGGGCTGCCGCCACCCGTTGGGCGGTATTAAGGGTGCGGCGCGTCAGTACCTCGCGCCACGTTACGGTCACGCAAAGTAACGATTTGTCACGATGAGGGAGCGTCGGGTGAGCCAGCCGGACATGCAGCCGGAGGGGCCGGCCCAGGACGGCCGGGACGACGGCTCGGGGCCCGGCGGGCCGGGACCCGGTGTCGACCTGACGGGGCGGGCCCTTCCGCTCGGCGACTGGGGCGAGCCCGCCGAGCGGCTCCACGAGCTGTACCGGTGGGTGGAGGAGGGGGCGCTGGCCACGGCGTCCTGGTACCTCACCGACCGGGTCCGGAAGCGGCGAGGGGCGCGGGCGCTGCGGGCCGGGGCCGCCGCGGGGGCCCTCGCCGGGGCCGCGCTGCCTCTGCTGGACCTCGCCGGGGTGCTGGGCGGGGGCGCCTCCTGGGGGTATCTGGGGCTGCTGGTGGCGGTCGCCTGTGTGGCGGGGGACCGCTTCTTCGGGCTGACCTCCGGGTGGATAAGGGACATGGCGACGGCTCAGGCCGTGCAGCGGAGGTTGCAGGTACTTCAGTTCGACTGGGCGTCCGAGTGTGTGCGGGAGGTTCTCGGGCCGACCGAGGGGACCGCGGGGGAGGCCGCCGAGCGGTGTCTCGGTGTGCTGCGCAGGTTCACCGAGGACGTGACGGAGCTGGTGCGGGTGGAGACCGCGGACTGGATGGTGGAGTTCCGGGCGGGGGTCGTGCCGTTCGCCCTCCGGGCGGGGGTGGGTGGGGGTGTGCGGGTCGATGTCGCGCCGTCCGGGCGGCCTCCGCTGCCGCCGGGGGCTCGGCCGAACATGCCTCGGCAGCGGCCGCCCGAGCCTCGGTAGGGGTTTCTCGCCCCCGCCGCCCCTGCCTTCCCTTCCCTTCCCTTCCCTTCCCTTCCCTTCCCTTCCCGTCCCGTCCCGTCCCTGGGCTGCCGCCCCCAGACCCCCGCATCAGACCCCCGCATCGCGCTGAACGCGCTCGTCCTCGAACCCCGGACGGGCTGGTGGGGGGGCTGGAGGGGTCAGCCCTCGGCGCAGACGCGTTGGCCCACCGGGGTCGCGCACGGCAGGTGGCCGTGGGTGCGGATCACGTCCTGGCCGCTTCCCCGGCTGATGTACGTGAGGAAGCTGGAGACGAGCGAGTCGGCGGGCGGCGAGCCGTAGGTGTACGCGTACTCGATCTCCCGGTACGGGTACGCGCTGTTGCCGTGCTCGATCTCCTCGACGGAGGGGTCGTGGCCGTCGAGGGTGACGCGGTGCACGCCCTCGTAGCCGGTGGCGAGGTTGAGCTCGCTGTAGCCGATGGCGCCGGGGATCCGCGCGACCGTACTCAGCACCTGGTCCGTGGAGAAGAGCTCGCAGCGGACGACCGGGGCGGTCGGATAGTCCTTGCGGGCGCAGTCGGAGGAGTAGTTGGCGCCCTCGTTGCGGCCCAGGACACGGCGCTGGAACACCTTGCGCGTACCGGAGTTGGCGTCCCGGCTGATCAGGTGGACGGGCAGGTCGGGACCGCCGAGCTGCTTCCAGTTGCTGATCCGGTCGCTGTACAGGCGGCGTACGTCCTGTGTGGAGAGGTCCTTCACCGGGAGGCCGTCGTGGGCGACGAGCACGAAGACCGAGACGGCGACCCTGGTCTCGCGCAGTTCCCGCAGGCCGCTCGGCTTGGGGCCGTCGGAGAGGGCGATCACCGGCGGGGAGCCCTTCTTCGACGCCGAGCCCAGCGTGTCGAGTTCCTGGACACCCGCGGTGGAGCCGTGCGGGTCCACCGCGATCGACGCGCCCTCGCAGTCGTCCTCGTACTTCGCGGCCAGCTCCCGCATCACCGGCTCGAACGCCGTCGAGCCGGTGACCGTCAACTCGCCCTGCTCGCAGCCGATCGGCGGCGGGGTGTCGTCACGGGCGACCACGATGACGGCGAGCGCGAGGACGCACAGCGTGAGCAGCCCGGTGATCAGCCGCGAGGCCCGGCTGAACAGCGGCGGCTTCTCGTCCGGCGTCGCACTGCGGTTGGGGTGGACCTCGCCGTCGCGGATGCCGCCTATGAGGCGTATCCGGCTGCCCACGTCACCGCCCGACAGCAGTACGAGCAGCTTGAAGTGCTCGCCGCGGTTGAGCGGGACGCGCGGGATGCGCAGGGTGTTGTCGTCGTAGGCGAGCCCGTTCGACGGGGTGAAGTGGTCCATCAGGTGGTCGGTGTCGGACGGCTGGGTGACCGACACCCCGCGGATCGTGCGGTCGGTGAACACGGCGGTCAGGCCGTGGAGTTCGCGCCCCGTGTAGTCCAGGTCGGCGATGCTCTGCGAACCGTCGTTCTCGATCCGCAGGAGGACGAGCGTCGCGTCGGACATGCCGGGCGCCTCGTCGAAGAGCCCGAGCCGGACGCTGGCCCTGCCGAGCCGGACGTCGTCCCCGATCGGGTTGTCCATCTGTACGCGGTAGCCGATGCGTTTGCGGCGCGGCACCCGGCGCTCGTACCAGACCATGATTCCCGAGGCCACGATGCCGACGGCCGCCGTGCCCACGGCCACCACGTTCTCTGCGCTGAACCACTCCACTGGGTGCCCCCCACCACTCCCGGAGCCGGACGATCCGGTCACTGTAGGTGCGGGGCCGCGGAGATCGCGGTGCCGACGGCTGAAGTTCAACTGCTGTTCAGGGGCTACTGCTTCGTGTACGTCAACGCTTCGCCGTTGCCCGTGTTCACGCGGCGCAGACTGCCGTCCGGCAGGACGGTCAGCTCCGTCGCCCCGCCCGGTGAACAGGACGAGGCCGGTTCGCCGACGCCGACCTCGGACGGGCCGATCCGCAGCGGGCCGCCGGCGCTCGGTGCCGCGGCGAGCGGCGCCCGGAACACACAGTGGTACGTGGTGCCGCCGTCCGCGGGTCCGTCCGCCGTGAGCGCCAGCACCGTGTCCCCCACCTCGCCCTGCTGGATGGCGAGTCGGCGGGTGTTGCGGCCCGAGGCGTTCTCTATGACCGCGGTCCAGGTGCCGAGGTACTTGGTGGGGACCGCGCCGTCCGCCGGGGGCGTGTCCGCCGGGGTGGACGGCTGCGTCGAGGGGCCCTGGCCGGACGGGTCCGGAGTGGTGGAGGCGCCCGTCGTCGGGTTCTTCGTGGGGTCGCCGCCGGCCCGGCCGTCCGCGTCACCCCGCATGAGCGCGTACACGGAGGCGCCCGCGCCGAGCGCGACGACCAGCGCCACGACGACCAGCACGACGGTGGACCGGCCGCCCCTGCGCGGCGGTTCCGGCGGGGGCTCCGACCAGGTGGCCGGACCGGGCTGGTACTGCTGCGGCTGCGGGTAGCCGTAGCCGGGGGGCTGGGGGTGCTGCTGGGGGTAGCCGTAGGCCGGGTGGAGGGGGGCCGGGGGTGAGGGGGGAGCCTGCTGCCCGCCGGTGCTCATCGTGGGGAACTGGCCGAAGGCGGCCGCCGCTTCCGGGGAGGCGGCCGACGGGGGCGGGGCGGAGGCGTCGGGGGTGGGGGCGTGCTCGGGGGCGGCCTCGGGGACGGGTATCGGGGTGGAGGCGGGCGTGGAGGCGGGCGTGAGCGTGGGCGTGGGCACCGGAGGTGAGGGCGGCGGGGCGTCCGGAGTCTTCCCGTCCTCGAACACCGGCCGCGTCGAGGACTCGGCCCCCTGCGCGTCCGAGGAGCCCCGGGCCTCTGGGACCTGTGGGGTCTGTGGGGTCTGTGGGACCCCAGGGTCCTCCGGGTCCTCCGGGTCCTCCGTCTCCAGCAACCGCACCGCGTGGCGGCCCAGTTGGGCCACCAGCATGCCCGGCAGCCAGGGGTCACGGCTGCGTCCGCCCATGACCGTGTCCTCCGCCCCCGTGCGCTCCAGGATGTCGTCGAGCGTCGGACGGGAGGCGGGGTCCTTGCGCAGGCACTGCCTGACCAGATCGGCTATGCCCTCCGGCACACCCTCCAGGTCCGGCTCCTCCTGCGCGATACGGAACATCAGGGCGTGCACCCCGCTGTTGGCCGTACCGAACGGAAGGCTGCCCGTGGCCGCGAACGACAGGACCGAGCCGAGGCAGAAGATGTCGCACGCGGGGGTGATCCGGTCGCCGCGGACCTGCTCGGGAGCCATGAAACCGGGCGAGCCGACGAGGGCGCCGGTACGGGTGAGGCCGCCGTCGGTGACCGTCTCCAGGGCGCGGGCGATACCGAAGTCGATGACGCGCGGGCCGTCGATCGTGACGAGGACGTTCGACGGCTTGAGGTCGCGGTGGATCAGTCCGGCCTCGTGGATGTCCTTGAGCGCGTGCGCGAGGCCGGCCCCGAGGATCCGTACGGAACGCTCCGGGAGGGCGCCGTGGTCGTGGCCGACGACCGTCTGGAGCGAGGGCCCCGCCACATAGCCCGTGGCGACCCACGGGATCGCCGCCTCCGTGTCCGCGTCGAGCACCGGCGCCGTCCAGTACCCGCCCACGCGGCCGGCCGCCCGCACCTCCTGACGGAAGCGGGCCCGGAACTCCTCCTGTTCGGCGAGTTCCTGGCGGACCAGTTTGACCGCGACGGTCCGTCCGCGGTCGGAACGCGCCAGGTACACCTGGCCCATACCGCCCGCGCCCAGCCGCGCAAGCAGCCGGTACGCGCCGATCCGGTGCGGATCCGCAAGTCCGAGCTTCTCCATCGAAACGACGCCCTCCCCCCGTGCCCGTGTGCCCCTGTGTGTGCGTGTGCGACAGCCAGCCCGAGGATAGTGCGGCGCGCCGGGGAGGAGGCAGGCGCGGTGTCTACGGTTCCGTAACAGCGAGTGCCGCTCCCGTCGCTGTCCATCCCCGTCCCCGTCCGTCCCCGTGCCCGCGCCGGAGCCACGCCGCGGGCAGGACGCCGATGTCGCGCACACCCTAGGCTCGGGCGCATGATCCCTCAGCCCGATCCCCAGGCCGGCGCCGCCGTGAAGGCGGCCGACCGCGCGCACGTGTTCCACTCCTGGTCCGCGCAGGAGCTCATCGACCCGCTCGCCGTCGCCGGTGCGGAGGGGGCGTACTTCTGGGACTACGACGGCAAACGGTATCTGGACTTCTCCAGCGGACTCGTCTTCACGAACATCGGCTACCAGCACCCGAAGGTCGTCGCCGCGATCCAGGAGCAGGCCGGGAAGCTGACCACCTTCGCACCCGCGTTCGCCATCGAGGCGCGGTCGGAGGCGGCACGGCTGATCGCCCGGCGGACCCCGGGCGACCTGGACAAGATCTTCTTCACCAACGGCGGGACCGAGGCCGTCGAGCACGCCACCCGGATGGCCAAGCTGCACACCGGCCGGCCGAAGGTGCTGAGCGCGTACCGCTCGTACCACGGGGCCACCGCGGCCGCGATCAACCTCACCGGTGACCCGCGCCGCTGGGCGAGCGACAGCGGGACGGCCGGGGTCGTGCGCTTCTGGGCGCCCTTCCTCTACCGCTCCCCGTTCCACGCCGAGACCGAGCAGCAGGAGTGCGAGCGCGCGCTCCAGCACCTGGCCGACACCATCGTGTTCGAGGGCCCGGCCACCATCGCCGCGATCATCCTGGAGACGATCCCGGGCACGGCCGGGATCATGATCCCGCCCCCGGGTTACCTGGAGGGTGTCCGCGCGCTCTGCGACGAGTACGGCATCCTCCTCGTCCTGGACGAGGTCATGGCCGGCTTCGGGCGGACGGGCCGGTGGTTCGCCGCCGACCACTTCGACGCCGTACCGGACCTGCTGACCTTCGCGAAGGGCGTGAACTCGGGGTACGTGCCGCTCGGCGGTGTCGCCATCTCCGGCGCCGTCGCCGAGACGTTCGCCCGGCGCCCCTACCCCGGCGGGCTCACCTACTCCGGGCACCCGCTGGCCTGCGCCGCCGCCGTCGCGACCCTGAACGTGATGGAGGAGGAGGGCGTCGTCGAACACGCCGCCCGGATCGGCGAGGACGTCCTGGGCCCCGGGCTGCGCGAGCTCGCGCTGCGCCACCCGAGCGTCGGCGAGTTGCGGGGCACCGGTGTCTTCTGGGCCCTGGAACTCGTACGGGACCAGGAGACCCGCGAGCCCCTCGTGCCGTACAACCCGGTGGGTGAGGCGAACGCCCCCATGGCGGCCTTCGGCGCCGCGGCGAAGGCACGCGGCCTGTGGCCCTTCATCAACATGAACCGCACCCATGTCGTACCGCCCTGCACCGTCACGGAGGCGGAGGCCAAGGAGGGCCTGGCCGCGCTCGACGAAGCGCTCTCCGTGGCCGACGAACACACGGCACGGCCGACGCCGTAGTCAGCCGTGGTCAGGGGTACGGCAGGAGATCTCCACGATCGGGGTGGCCCCGCGTCGAACGCGTAAGGTGACTGGCTCGTAGACATGAGCGAGTACTTGTCCGATCGGGGAAGGGACCCTGACCATGCCCGGCATCGGCAGCGGCAGCGGCGCCGTGACCCGCAGCACCCTGCGGCAGCAGATCGCGGACGCGCTCCGCGACGAGGTGTTGGCCGGCCGCCTCCAGCCGGGCAAGGAGTTCACGGTCAAGGAGATCGCCGAGCAGTACGGCGTCTCCGCGACCCCCGTCCGTGAGGCCCTGGTCGATCTGTCGGCGCAGGGCCTCCTGGACGCGGACCAGCATCGCGGGTTCCGCGTCCACGAGTACTCGCTGAGCGACTACCGGGGCATGATCGAGGCCCGCAGCCTGGTCACGGAGAGCATCTTCCACGGGTTACTGGACACGACGGCCGCCACCACCCGGGGCGTCCGTACCACGCTCACCGTCCGCGCCGACGACCCGCGCACCGCTGCCGCGCTCGCCGGGGTACGGCGCCGCGGCGAGGAGGCCCAGCGGGCCGCGGCCGCCGGTGACCTGAACGTCCTCATCGGCTACGACCTGCGGTTCTGGCGGGAACTCAGCGGCCTGTTCGGCAACCCCTACCTCGCCGACTTCCTGCACCGGCTGCGTGTCCAGTCCTGGGTGTGCGCGGTCCAGCACCTGCGCCGGATCGAGGATCTGCGCGGCCGTCTGTGGTCCGGGCACACGGAACTCGTGGACGCGCTCAAACGCCGGGACACCGCGGCGGCGCAGGACATCGTCACCGCGTACAACGTCCACTCACTGGCGCTCGTCGAACGGCTGGCGCAGGGCTGAGCACCGCCGGGGCCGGCAAAAGACCGGCCGTGGGGCGGCGGAAGACCGGCCGTGGGGCGGCGAGTGTGGGCCATCCGACCCGCACGGAGGGGACCGACCGCGCTCTCACCCATTACGCTGCCTTGACCACCGTGCTGAACGAGGAGCTCTCAGTTGGCCTGTGACCTGTGGCTGGTTCCGCTCGTCGACGTGTTGTGCCACACCCCCGACAACCCCTTCGCCGAGGAACTCGCTCTCTACGACAAGGTCCTGGGCGAAGCCGGTCTTCCGCCGGTACCGGTGTACGCGTACATGCCGGGGCTCTCCGGCGACGTGGCGCCGGTCGCGGGCTTCGACTACGACGCGCTGCACTTCCTGCGCCGCGCCTACCTCCTCCAGGTGTGCCAGCTGCCGGTGACGCCGGTCGGTGAACTGGGCGGCGACTACGAGCAGTTGCTGGAGATGTTCGACACGACGGCCCAGCAGTCCCACCTCGTCTGGCACTACGACCACGCGGGCGCGTACGTCCCCGTGGACTTCCCGCACCCGCTGTCGAGCGACGAACTCCTCGCGGGCGGCGGGCCGTTGGGCTCCTCCCAGCGGCTGCTGCGGGAGCTGGAGTTCGTCGCCCCTTCGCTCGGCATCGACCCGGCGAACCCGCCGGTGACACCCCAGCCCCCCATGGCCCCGACGGAGCTGGAGGAGCCGGCCGCCCCGGCTCCGTTCGACGCGAGCCCGTTCGCCCGCGAGCGGCATGTCTGGCTGGGCCTGCACGCGGCGGCGACCCGGAGCCTGGCCCAGGGCTCGATGATCGTCTTCAGCTAGGCCGACTCAGCACTCGCACCTCCTGGAGCCGCCATGTCCCACCAGGCCCCCGCGACGGCGGAGCCTCCGCCCTACGACTCGGAACTGCGGTACCTCCTGCTGGCGGCGCAGCGTGAGGGTGCCCGGCAGATGACCGCTCAGCTCCGGCCCTTCAACCTCACGCCGGCCCAGGCGGAGATCCTCCTGGTGCTGGCCGAGCGCGCCCCGCTGACGCTCGCCGAGGTGGGCCGTCTGATCGTGTGCGAGAGCGGCAGCCCCAGCCGCATCGTCGACACCCTCACCAAGCGGGGCCTGGTCGACCGCGAACCGGGCCAGGTGGACCGCCGGGTCGTCCACCTGCGGCTGACCGCACGCGGGCAGGAACTCATCCCCGTACTGCGCACCGTCGACACCCGGACCGACGCCATGGTCGTCGACTGTCTCAGCACGGAGGAACAAGCGGTCATGACCCGCGGCCTGCGCCGCATCCTGGACGGCACCCCCAGCGGAACCGCGCTGGCGGCACGCTTCGAGTACGAGAAGTAGTACGCGAAGCAGCACCCGAAGCAGTACGCGAAGTGGCCGGACACGAAAAAAGACCGCCCCTTCGTCCGCGGCACGCATTCGTCCGCGGCACGAAGAGGCGGTCACCCGCATGTCGTTCCCGCTCGGGGCAGGAACCTACCGGAGGAACGAGTTGATCTCGATCGTCTCGTTGCGGCCCGGACCGACGCCGATGGCGGAGATCGGCGCGCCGGACATCTCCTCCAGCGCCTTCACGTAGTCCTGCGCGTTCTTCGGGAGGTCCTCGAAGGTCTTGGCCTTCGTGATGTCCTCCGACCAGCCGGGCAGGGTCTCGTAGATCGGCTTCGCGTGGTGGAAGTCGGTCTGCGAGTACGGGAGTTCCTCGACGCGCTTGCCGTCGATCTCGTACGCGACACAGACCGGGATCTCCTCCCAGCCCGTGAGCACGTCGAGCTTGGTGAGGAAGAAGTCGGTCAGGCCGTTGACGCGCGTCGCGTAACGGGCGATGACCGCGTCGAACCAGCCGCAGCGGCGGTCACGGCCGGTGGTGACACCGCGCTCGTGGCCGATCCGGCGCAGCGCCTCGCCGTCCTCGTCGAACAGCTCCGTGGGGAACGGGCCCGCGCCGACCCGGGTCGTGTACGCCTTCAGGATGCCGATGACTCTGCTGATCTTCGTCGGGCCCACGCCCGCGCCCGTGCAGGCGCCGCCCGCGGTGGGGTTCGACGACGTCACGAACGGGTACGTGCCGTGATCGATGTCCAACAGCGTGCCCTGACCGCCCTCGAAGAGGACCACCTTGTCGTCGTCGAGCGCCTTGTTGAGCACGAGGACGGTGTCGGCCACGTACGGGCGCAGCTTCTCCGCGTACATCAGCAGCTCCTCGACGACCTGGTCGGTCTCGATGGCGCGGCGGTTGAAGACCTTGGTGAGCAGCTGGTTCTTGCCGTCGAGGGCCGCCTCCACCTTCTGGGTGAGGATCGACTCGTCGTACAGGTCCTGGACCCGGATACCGACCCGGTTGATCTTGTCGGCGTAGGTCGGGCCGATGCCACGGCCGGTCGTGCCGATCTTCCGCTTGCCGAGGAAGCGTTCGGTCACCTTGTCCACCGTCACGTTGTACGGCGTGATGATGTGCGCGTTTCCGCTGATGAGGAGCCTGGAGGTGTCGATGCCTCGTTCGTTCAGTCCGTTCAGCTCGGAGAACAGGACCGATGGGTCGACGACGACTCCGTTACCGATGACCGGGGTGCACCCCGGCGAGAGGATTCCGGAAGGGAGGAGGTGGAGGGCGTACTTCTGATCGCCCACGACTACCGTATGGCCGGCGTTGTTGCCGCCTTGGTAGCGCACCACATAGTCCACGGAACCACCGAGCAGGTCGGTGGCCTTTCCCTTGCCTTCGTCACCCCACTGAGCACCGAGCAGCACAAGTGCGGGCACGCGCGTACACCCCTTCCGGGCGGGGCATGTCCAAGGTCGGGGGCGTACGCCGTGGTTCTTGGTACGGCTGCGTACGCCGACGGCCACGTTTGGCCGCGACCGTCCGACCGGATGCCCCGGAATAGACGAAGCCCCTGGCGCAATAGCGCAAGGGGCTCTTGCACAAAGATGCTACCCGAGGAAGCGAGGCATGACCGAGGTGGCGACTTCCGACCAGCTCCTGGTGGTCATCGACCCGGTCGCCCGTCACGGTGACGGTGAGTCGGTACGGATCGCAAAAGACGTGCTCAGCGCGGGTGCGGTGGCAAAAATGTGCCTCCCCGACGGGCCCGAGGAATTCGATCGGGCACTGGCCCGGAGAGGGTCCAGACGGCCCGTCGTGATCGGGGACGACCGGGCACTGCTGCGCGCTGTGTCCCTTTTGCACCGGCGCCGCGAACTGGCCGGATGTGCGCTGTCCCTGGTGCCCGTGGGCGTGGGCGGCGGCACGCTGTCGCTCTCGCGGGCCCTCGGGGTGCCCCTGGGCGCCGTGGCGGCGGCACGGGCCGTGCTCGACGGGTCCGAGCGGCGGCTCGATCTGCTGGTGGACGACAGTGACGGGGTGGTGCTGGGAAGTCTGCGGATTCCGCCGTTGCGGAACGCGCCGTGGGGTGGGCGGGCCGACGGGGGCGCCGGCGAGGGTCCCGGCGGGGGTGCCGGTTCCTCGGCTTCCTCCGCGGAGGACTCCGCGCACCATCCCGCCCACTATCCCGCTCACTGGCTGCGGACCTGTCAGTCCCTCGTCCGTACGCTCGCCACGCGGCCCACCCGGGTCCCGGCGCCCGCCTCGCCCGGACCCACGCGGCTGCGGATCGAGGTCGACGGCAGGACCCTGGTCGACCTGGACCAGCCGCTGGAGGCCGTGTCGATCACCCCGGGTGGTGCCGGGGGCGGGGCGCGGGTCGAGGTGCGGCCTGCTTCCGTCGGGGCGGAGGCCGCGCTGCTGTCTGCCGTGGCGTGGACGGTCACCGTGTCCGGGGCGGACTTCCGGTATCGCGCGGACGCGGTGGTGGGTGGGCCTGTGCGGACTCGGACGTGGACGGTGCGGGAGGGGGCTTGGGGGCTCACGCTTCCTGGGTGAGCCCCCCGAAGAGCGTGCTACTGCTACTGGGTGCGGGGTCGTGGGGGCTCGGGCGGGTTTTCGCCCCCGCCGCCCCTACCCAGTCCCGTCACTGCTCAGGGGCTCCGCCCCCGAACCCCCGCTCCTCAAACGCCGGAGGGGCTGAACAGCACGCCAGCCGGGGCTGAAGATCGTGGCGGTCGGCGGCCTGATCAGTTTCCCTCGCCGAAGTGTTGTTCCCGGTGGATGCGCCAGCGGTCCATCATTCTGGCGACCTCCTCGTCGATGAACTCGAAGAACGCGAGGGTCTCGGCGAGGCGGCGGCCCGCCGGGGTGTCGCCGCCGAGGCTGTCGACTCCCTCGCGCAGGGCGTACTCCCAGCGCTTGAGGACCGCCTCGCGGTTGGTGAGCGCCTCGTACCACTGGTTGCTGTGCACGCGGTAGCGCTCGCGCCGGGAGCCTGGTTCCCGCTCGCGGGAGACCATGTGCTGCTGTGCGAGATAACGCACCGCTCCGGACACGGCGGCCGGACTGATCCGTAGCTGTTCTCCCAGCTCGACCGAGGTCATCGTCCCGGAGTCGGAGGACAGCAGGGCCGCGAAGACCCGGGCCGGCATCCGCTGCATCCCGGCCTCGACGAGCTGCGCGGCGAAGCTCTCGACGAACTTCGAGACCGCCTCGACGTCGCGCTCCGCACCTGCGCCCTCGCCCGAACCCGTCCCAGTCGGTTCTGCCATCCCGCGATCCTCTCCCTCGTACCACCCCGTCGAGTCTATCCGGCGTTTATACGTTTCCTTAACTTCACAAGTTTGTGAAAGTCACGTACGTTCTGAATCATGACGAAGGTGAAGGCAATCACCGTCTCCGGACTGCACAAGTCGTTCGGCAGGACACACGCCCTGGACGGGCTCGACCTCGACGTCGCAACCGGCGAGGTCCACGGCTTCCTCGGCCCCAACGGCGCCGGCAAGTCCACCACCATCCGCGTCCTGCTGGGCCTGCTGCGCCCCGACTCCGGCGCCGCGCGGATGCTCGGCCTCGACCCGTGGACCGACGCGGTGGAACTGCACCGCCGCGTCGCCTACGTCCCCGGCGACGTGACGCTGTGGCGCAACCTGTCCGGCGGCGAGGTCATCGACCTGTACGGACGTCTGCGCGGCGGCCTGGACACGGCGCGCCGGGCCGACCTGATCGAGCGGTTCGAGCTCGACCCGGCGAAGAAGGGGCGCACGTACTCCAAGGGCAACCGGCAGAAGGTCGCCCTCGTCGCCGCCTTCGCCTCCGACGTGGACCTGCTGATCCTGGACGAACCCACCTCGGGCCTGGACCCCCTGATGGAGGAGGTCTTCCAGGCCTGCGTCGAGGAGGAACGCGACCGGGGCCGCACCATCCTGCTGTCCTCCCACATCCTCAGCGAGGTCGAGGAGCTGTGCGACCGCGTCAGCATCATCCGCAAGGGCGTCACGGTCGAGACCGGTTCCCTCTCCGACCTGCGCCACCTCACCCGCACCAGCGTCACCGCCGAACTCGCCGGGCCGCCCGACGGGCTGGCGGCACTGCCCGGCGTCCACGACCTGGACGTCCAGGGCAACCGGGTCGGGCTCCAGGTGGAGAGCGACAAGCTGAACGCCGTACTGCGCTCCCTCACCGACTCCGGCGTACGGTCCCTGACCTCGACGCCGCCGACCCTGGAGGAGCTGTTCCTGCGGCACTACCAGGAGGACGTACGGGCAGAGGGCGTACCCGCGAAGGACGTACGGACGGAGGCGGTGTCACGATGACCGCCGTCGCCTCCGCCGCCCCGCCCGCCGTACGCGGCCGGGGCGCGCGCCCTCTCGCCGGGACCTGGCCCCTGGTGCGGCTCGCGCTGCGCCGCGACCGGGTGGTGATCCCGCTCTGGGTCGGGGTCATCGCCCTGATCGTCGTCTCCCTGCCGGGCTCGCTGGAGAGCGTGTACTCCACGGCCGCCGAACGCGCCGACGTGGCCCGCCAGATGACGACCAACGGCTCCCTGCGCGCCATGTACGGGCCGGTGTTCGGCGACTCGCTCGGCGGCCTCGTCGCCTGGCGCATCGGCGCGTACGCCGGGGTGTTCGCCGGGATCATGAGCCTGCTCGTCGTCCTGCGGCACACCCGGGACGAGGAGGAGAGCGGCCGTCAGGAGATGCTCTCGGCGGGCATGGTGGGCCGCCGCGCCCCGCTGACCGCCGCACTCCTGGCCGCCCTCGTCGCGAACACGGCTCTGGCCCTGCTCATCACGGCGGGCCTCGCCGGACAGGGCTCGTCGGGCGCCCTCGCGCTGGGGCTCGCCACGGCCGGGGTCGGCATGGTCTTCGCCACCATGGCGGCGATCGTCGCCCAGCTCACGGAGAGCGCCCGGCTCGCGAAAGGGCTGACCGGGGGCCTGCTGGGCGCGGCGTTCGTGCTGCGGGCGGCCGGCGACTCCTCGGTGAACGACGGCTCCTCCGTGCTGACCTGGCTGTCGCCCGTCGGCTGGCTGGAGAACCTGCGGTCCTTCGCCGGCGAACGGTGGTGGGTCCTGCTGCTGTTCGCCGCCGCCGTCGTCCTCCAGGGCGCGGTCGCGTACGAGCTGGCCGGGCGCCGCGATGTCGGGATGAGCTTCCTGCCGACCAGGCCGGGCCCCGCCACCGGCAGGCTCGGCGGTGCGGGCGCGCTGGCCTGGCGGCTGCAGCGCGGCGGCGTACTGGGCTGGAGTCTCGGCTTCCTCGCCGCCGGGGCGGCCTTCGGCGGGGTCACCAAGGGCGCGACGGATCTGGTCGGCGACAACGAACGGACCCGCGAGATCATCGAGCGCATGGGCGGGCAGTCCGGCATCACCGACGCGTTCCTCGCCACCATGGTCGGCATGCTCGGGATGGTCGCCGCGCTGTACGTCGTGCAGTCCGTGCTGCGGCTGCACGGCGAGGAGACCTCCCAGCGCGCGGAACCGGTCCTCGCGGGTGCGGTGGGCCGCCTGCGCTGGGCCTGCGGCCATCTGCTGATCGCCTTCGGCGGTGCGGTCCTGCTCATGTTCCTCGGCGGCCTGGGCCTGGCGGCCGGCTACGGGCAGTCCTTCGGCGCCGTCCTGGGCGCCTGCCTGGTCCAGCTCCCCGCGATCTGGACCATCGGCGCCCTGGCCGTCCTCCTGTACGGGGTGTCTCCGCAGGTCGCTCCGGGGGCGTGGGCGGTGGCCGGGGCCGCGCTGCTCCTCGGCTGGATCGGACCGGCCCTGGACCTCCCCGAGACGGCGATGGACCTCTCTCCCTTCGGCCACCTGCCGAAACTGCCGGGCGGCGAGATGACGTGGACACCGGTGCTGGTGCTGACGGGCCTCGCGGCCGCGCTGGTCGGCGCGGGCTTGGCGGCCCTGAGGCGGCGGGACCTCACGACGGGCTGAGGGCTCGCCCCGGTCCGGCCCCGCGCCGTCCGGCCCCGCGCCGTCCGGCCCCGCGCCGTCCGGGCCCGTTTCCGGTCCGCGCCGGGCGGGCGGGACACGGCGGAGAGTCGGGGCACTGGTCTCAGACCTCTACACGCAGTTCCTCCAGTCCCCGGATCACGAAGTTCGGCTTCTGCCGTGGCTCGGCCGCCAGCCTGAGCGAGGGGGCCTGATCCAGCAGCGCCCCCATGGACGCGGCGAGTTCGATCCGGGCCAGCGGTGCCCCGATGCAGTAGTGGATCCCCGCGCTGAAGGAGATGTGCGGATTCTCCCCGCGCGACAGATCAAGGGCCTCCGGCTCCGCGAACACCGCCGGGTCGTGGTTGGCGGAGCCGAAGAGCAGCGCCACCTCGCTCCCCCGTGGGATCACCGTCCCGTCGACCTCGATCTCGTCCAGCACCCAGCGCTCGAACAGCTGCAGCGGGGTGTCGTACCGCATCAGCTCCTCCACCGCCGTACCCACCAGGCTCCGGTCCGCGCGCAGTGCCGCCAGTTGCTCCGGGTGCCGGAACAGTGCCCACCACCCGTTCACCGTGGCGTTCACCGTCGCCTCGTGGCCTGCGTTCAGCAGGAGGACGCAGGTCGAGATCATCTCCTGCTCGCTGAGCCGCTCCCCCTCGTCGTACGCCGCGATCAGTCCCGAGACCAGGTCGTCCCCGGGCTCCTTGCGCCGCACCGCGATCAGTTCCCGCAGGAACTCGGTGAACTCGACCGACGCCCGTACCGCCTTCTGTGCCGTCTCCTGGGACGGGTTCAGCTCGTACATCCCGCAGATGTCCGCCGACCAGGGGCGCAGTTGCGCTCGCTCGGACTCCGGGATGCCCAGCATCTCCGCGATCACCGCCACCGGGAGGGGCTCGGCGACGACGCTCAGCAGGTCGCCGCCGCCCTCCGCGACCAGGCCGCCGACCAGCTCGGACGCGAGGCGGTCCACGTACGGTCGCAGCCGCTCGACCGTGCGGGGTGTGAACGCCTTCGACACCAGCCGCCTGATCCTCGTGTGGTCCGGGGGTTCCAGGTCAAGCATTCCGTGGTCGTTCAGCACGTGGAACGGCTCGTGCTCGGGCGGGGGTGCGGTCCGCCCGAAGTCCTCGTGCGTGAAACGGGGCTGGTAGGTCCGGCCGAGGCGGCGGTCCCTCAGGAGTGCCGACACGTCCGCGTGGTGCGGGACCAGCCACTGGTCGGTGGGCTCGTAGTAGTGGACCCTTCCGTGCGCGCGGAGTTCCGCGTACGCGGGGTACGGGTTCGCCACGAAGGTCTGGTCCCAGGGGTCGAAGGACTTCGGGGGGTCGATGGCTGCCATGACCGGACGCTAACCGGCGGTGTCCCCGTCTGCACAGGTCTCTCGCGGAGGGCTTCGCGGGGGCGCCGGTCTCATCTGCGGGTTCGTTGTGGCTGGTCGCGCCGTTCCCCGCGCCCCTAAAAGCGACGGGCGTGCCCCCGTCTCGGCTGCGGGCCCGCCTGGGGTCAGGTGGGGGTTACCAGGCGGGCCTCGTAGGCGAAGACTGCTGCTTGGGTGCGGTCTCTCAGGCCCAGTTTCACCAGGATGCGGCTCACGTGGGTCTTGATGGTGGACTCGGCCACCACCAGGCGGGCGGCTATCTCCGCGTTGGACAGGCCCTGGGCTATCAGGACCAGTACCTCCGTCTCCCGGTCGGTCAGGTCGCCGTACGAACCCTGTGCGGTTGTGGAGAGGCGGGGCGCTTCGGCGATCTTCGAGAACTCCGTGATCAGCCGCTTCGTCACGGAGGGTGCCAGCAGGGCCTCGCCGGCCGCCACCACCCGGACGCCGTCCGCCAGTTGCCGGGCGGAGGCGTCCTTCAGGAGGAAGCCCGACGCCCCGGCGCGCAGCGCCTGGTACACGTACTCGTCGAGGTCGAACGTCGTGAGCACGAGCACCTTCGCCGTGCCGTCCGCCGCCACGATCTCGCGGGTCGCCTCGATGCCGTTCATCTCGGGCATCCGGATGTCCATCAGGACGACGTCCGGTGTGAGCTCTCTGACCCGGTGGACCGCCTCGCGTCCGTTGACCGCCTCCCCGACGACCTCGATGTCCGGCATCGCGCCGAGCAGCACCGAGAACCCCTCGCGGACCATCATCTGGTCGTCGGCGATCAGTACGCGAATGGTCATGCCGGGTCCTCCGTCGATGTGGCGGTCGTGATCGGCAGGAAGACCGCGACCTCGTAGCCCCCGTCGTCCGTCGCCTCCGCCGTCATCTCCCCGTCGAGCATCGACACCCGCTCCCGCATGCCCGTGATGCCGTGCCCGGCGCCCGGTGACGGCTTGACCAGCCCGGTCGCCGGACCGTTGACCATCCGCAGCCCGAGCCCGCCGAGCACGTAGCTGACCTCCACCTTGGCCGTGGCGCCCGGCGCGTGGCGCAGGCTGTTGCTCAGCGCCTCCTGGA
The DNA here is from genome assembly GCF_047444975.1 of Streptomyces sp. CWNU-52B. Classification (NCBI taxonomy): domain Bacteria; kingdom Bacillati; phylum Actinomycetota; class Actinomycetes; order Kitasatosporales; family Streptomycetaceae; genus Streptomyces; species Streptomyces sp. CWNU-52B. The sequence goes on from NZ_JBLFJV010000007.1 coordinate 267,163, forward strand.
CTATTCGGTAGGCGGACAGCTCGACGCCCTGCGGCAGTTCCCGCACCGCGCCGGTGACCGTGCTGTCCACCTGGAGACCCGCGTCGCGCACGTTCTCCAGCAGGCGGTCCAGGTCCGCGAGCTTGGGTTGCGGGGCGTCAGGGGCCTCGTAGTCCTCGGCCCGTACGACACCCAGGACGCGGCGCAGCTCGGAGAGGGCGATCACCGCGTTCTCCCTGATGACCTTGAACGCGTACTCCAGCTCGGGCGGGGGGTTCTCCACGCGGTAGGGGGCGGCCTCCGCCTGGATGGCGACCACCGACATGTGGTGGGCGACCACGTCGTGCAGCTCACGGGCGATCGTCGTGCGCTCTTCGAGGAGGGTGCGCTTGGAACGCTCGTGCTCGGTCACCGTCTGCTGGGCGGTCACCTTCCGGGCGGCGTCGTGACGCACGTGCCACACCGTGACGACCAGGAGGGTCAGAGCGCTCACGAACAGGAAGGGCATGGTGTTCGTGTAGTAGTACCCGCCGCTGAAGAAGACCTCCGCCAAGAGGCCGTAGACCGCGGTCAGTGCCCACATCCACGCCGCCGTGCGGGGCTTGGTCCGCAGCGCCACGACCGTGAGCACGACCAGGTGGGTCGCGAAGGCGCCGGGCACCCAGGGCCAGCTGTCCCAGGGGTCGCTGAACAGGGCCATGACCGGTGTCACCGCGAGGGAGACCCAGAAGGCGCCGACGGGCCTGAGCAGCGTCAGCTCGATCGTGCCCAGCGCGAGGAGGCCGGTGAGGAGCTGGACGAGATCGTCGCCGCCGTTGCCCGCGAGGGAGATGAGCAGGGCGAGCACACCCGCCACCGTCACCAGCGCGTGCGGGAGCCGGGAGGCCCGCTCACGCAGGCGCGGGGGCAGCCGGCGGGTGACGGGCCCGTCCACGTGCCTGCGGCCGAGCGGACGGAAGGCGAAAGCGTCCTGGAACAGGTCCTGCCGCAGCCCTCGCGTCGCGTCCATGGCCATCTGGAACTCGGGGCTGCGCGGCCGGCCACCGCCTGGCCTGGCCGACTGCGTCTGGGTCTGGGTCGTCTCGGTCACATACGAACCGTAGGACGAGGCGGGGGTAGCGGTCGTCACCAGTGAGAAGGGTCCTTCCGTCTCCCTCTCAGGTACTACGGGTTTCCCGGGACCACGGAAGAGCGCTCCGCGGGCCAGGGCCTCACAGGTCAGAGCCCTGCTGCCCGTTGCCCCGCCGTCAGTAGCCGGTGGGGCGCACCAGTCCGCACTCGTACGCGAACACCGCCGCCTGGGTTCGGTCCCGCAGCCCGAGCTTGACCAGGATGCGGCTCACATGGGTCTTCACCGTCTGCTCGGCGACGAAGAGCCGCTCGGCGATCTCCGCGTTCGACAGGCCCTGCGCGATGAGGGCGAGGACCTCCGTCTCGCGCTCGGTCAGTTCACCGACCCGCTGTTTGAGCGGGGCGCGGGGCGTGGAGCCCAGCCGGGAGAACTCGGCGATGAGACGACGAGTGATCCCGGGCGCGAGCAGCGCGTCGCCCGCGGCCACGATCCTGACCGCCTCCGCCAGTTGGTCCGCCGACGCGTCCTTGAGCAGGAACCCGGAGGCACCGGCCCGCAGCGCCTCGTACACGTACTCGTCGAGGTCGAAGGTGGTCAGCATCAGCACTCTGATCTTCGGGGTCTCGTCGGTGATGCGGCGGGTGGCCTCGATGCCGCCCAGTCCGGGCATGCGGATGTCCATCAGGACGACGTCCGGTGCCAGTCCGGCGACCTTCTCGATCGCGTCCAGCCCGTCCACCGCCTGGCCGACCACCTCGATGTCGGGCTGGGTGTTGAGCAGCACCGTGAAACCCTGCCGGACCATCTGCTGGTCGTCGGCGATGAGTACGCGGATGCTGCCGCCGCTCGTCATGTGGTGTCTCCGGTGGGGTTCGTGGGATCTGGGAAGTTGTCGGACGAGACACCCTCGGCACCCTCGGTGGCGTCGGTCGCGTCGGTGGCGTCGGTGGCGTCGATGGTGGTGCCTGCGCGGGGGAGGAACGCCGCCACCGTGAAGCCGCCGCAGGAGGTCTCCATGGCCATGAGCGTGCCACCGAGCATCATCGCCCGCTCCCGCATCCCGAGCAGACCGTGGCCCGCGCCCGGCGAGGGCGGGGCGGAGCTCCTCGGCGCGGAGTTGACGACGCGGATCTGCAGGCCGCGCGGGAAGTGCGTGAGCTCCACCCGCACCTCGGAGCCGGGCGCGTGCCGCAGCGCGTTGCTCAGCGCCTCCTGCACGATCCGGTACGCGGACAGCTCCACACCGGGCGGCAGCGCGAGCCGCTCGCCGGTGATCTCCGTGGTCACCGTCAGCCCGGCGGCACGGGTGTTGTCGACCAGGACACCGAGCCGGTCGAGGGTGGGCTGGGGGGCGTGGGGGGCGGCACCGGTGCCGGGCGCGCCGAGCCCGTACGGGTCGTCGGGGTTCTCCGAACGCAGCACTCCGAGGACCCTGCGCAGCTCGGTGAGCGCTTCCAGGGCGTTCTGCCGGATGCCGTCGAGGTTCTCCTTCAGCTCGTCGGAGGGGTTCTCCACGAGGTGCGGGGCGACCTGGGCCTGGATGGAGATGACCGACATGTGGTGGGCGACCACGTCGTGCAGCTCGCGCGCGATGCGGTTGCGCTCCTCCAGGAGGGTGCGGCGGGAACGCTCCTCGGCCGTCAGGGACTCCTGCTCGACGAGCTGGGTGCGCGCCACCCTGCGGCCGCGCAGGGCGGTACCGAGGAGGGCGACACCGGCGAAGAGCGTGACCGCGAAGACACCCGTCGAGGAGTAGTCCGAAGCGCCCATGAACCCCTGTGTGAGGTACGTGGCCAGCGCCGTCAGGGCGAGGGCCTGGGCGGCGACGCGCACGGGAACCCGCAGAGCCAGCAGGAACAGCACCAGCGCGTGCGCGATGATCGCGGCCGGCCCCCACGGCCAGGTGACGCCCGGGTCGGCCTGTCCGGCCATCAGCTGGGACCGTGTCGCCACGGCGACCACGACGGTGACCGTCAGCGAGAGCCACAGCGCCGGAACCGGCCGCCACAGCGCCAGCACGGGCGCCGCGGCCTGCGCCAGTGAGAGCACCAGGCTGTAGCCCACGCTCAGGCGGTAGTTGTCGTTCAACAGGCCGACCTCGACGATCGCGACACCGACGGCGGCCAGGACCACCACCCCGTGCGGCAGCCAGCGCAGCCACACCGAGGGGGGAAGCGGATCGACCCTGCCGGTCCACAGGTCGTCGCGCAGCACCCGCAGTTCACGGCTCAGCCATTTCTCCACCGCGCTCATCCGCACCACCCTAGACATGGCGCACCGCCCCGTCCCTCTCGCTTTCCGGTCGTCGCCGCCCGGCCCGCACCACCCGGGGGCCCTGCTCGCGGCCCTTCTCCGCACGGCCCAGCTCCTCCCTACGGCCGTTCTCCCCGCGGCCGTCCCTCTCACGGACTCCCTTCTCACAGACCCCCTTCTCACGAACGCCCTTCTCATAGCCGTGGAACGCGGCCCAGCAGACCAGGAGCGCCACGACGAGGACCGGGAGCCAGGCGAGGCGGAACACCACCCAGGTGACGCCGTCGGGCACGGTGTGCAGGCCGGGGAGCCGGCCGGCGAGAAGACCGGTCGCGGTGACCGACATCAGTGCCGTCTGATGCCACAAAAAGACGGTCATCGCGGAGAGGTTGACGACGGCCACGCCCGCCCAGAGCAGGGGCCGTCGCATCGCCCGCCGCAGTGGTTCCCTCAAGAGCAGCGCGAGACCGCACTGGGCCGTGCCGAAGACGACGGCGGCCAGGGTCGGCGGGTCGAGGTTGGAGATCGGGGCGCCGGGAACCCCGACCATCGACGCGGGGTAGCCACCCCACGCGACCAGCGCCGCGGTCGTCGCCGCGCCCGAGACGAGCAGCACCCAGCCGGAACGCCGGGTCAGCTCGCCCCGGGTCCAGGCCGCCCCCAGGGTGAACGGCACCAGCCAGCCGGCCGCCACGTTCACCCAGCCCAGCCAGCCCAGCCAGGACGGGCCGTCGAGCCCCAGCCGGACGAGATCCACGTGCAGGACGACGGCCAGTGGCCACAGCGGGTGCACCCGGGTCACCAGCGGAGTCAGCGCCGTCAGCCCGGCGAAGACCAGCAGGAACCACAGCGGTGACAGCACCAGCTTCAGCAGGGCATGGACGGTGTCCAGGTCCGTGCCCGTCACGAGCAGCCCGACCGCGGCCACCGTCCACAGCCCGAGCACCGCCGCCACCGGCTTGAAGAGGCGCGCGAGCCGTGTGGCCAGCCATCGTCCGTACGTCGTGCCGCGGGCCCTCGCCGATGCGTAGCTCTTGGTCGCGACGTGCCCGCCCACCAGGAAGAACACGGCCAGCGTCTGGAAGACCCACGAGATGGGCGCCAGCCACGGCATGTGCGCCAGCGGGCTCGACGTGTGCAGGGTGCCGCCGTCGGCGACCAGGGCGGTGACGAGCCAGTGGCCCAGCACCACGCCGAGTATCGCGAAGGCGCGCAGGGCGTCGACGCTGCGGTCCCTGCCCTCGGGCGTGGCCGCGTCGATCCGCTCGGCGGCGGCGACAAGGCCGGCTCCGAATCCGAATCCGGCACCGAGACCCGAACCCGGACCGAATCCGGCACCGGCTCCCGCTCCCGCTCCCACTCCCACACCGCGTACGCCGCCGGGTCCGCGTATCTCTTCACGCATGGGTCACCTCCGCCGTCCGGCCGAGCACGATCCGGGCGAGGTTCTCCAGGGACTCCGAGCCCGGCCTGTAGTAGTCGCTGTGGCCGCCGTCGCCCGCCGCGAAGACTCGGGCGCCGAAGGCCGCGGACACCGGGTCCGTGCCGAAACCGACCGTCGTACCGAAGAGATCGGCCTGGGCGTGCGGGACGCCGCCGATCCAGTCGTCCGCGCCTCGGCCGGCCCAGACCCGGGCCGTCGTACGGAGGTCCGCGGCGGACTCCGCTCCGGTGCCGGGGCTGCCGATGAACACGAGGTCGGAGACGTCGAGACCGCTCACCGCCCCGGCTCCCACGGCTGTCCCGTACGAGTGGCAGAGCAGGGAGATCCGGGCGTGGTCGTTGAGCGTCCTCAACTCGCCTATGAATGCGTGAAGGTGCGGTGCCGCCTCCTCGGCCCGGCCCATGGTGAGGACCTCGGGGCTGATCGTGCCGGGCGTCCTGTATCCGAGCCAGGCGATGACCGCGGCGCGGGCTCCGAGCCGGTGGTGCAGGGCTGCGGCGCCCTCCCGGAAGCGCTCGTAGGTGTCCAGGGTGGTGTCCGAGCCCGGCACGAGGACCGCGAGCCGGTCGGCCCGCGTCAGGTCACCGAGGACCTCGACAGCCCGGCCGGAGCCTCGGGCGTCGAAGGAGAGGAAGTGACGGGCCGGGTCCGCCATGCCACGGACGGCGGACGCGCGGCCGTGGTCGCCGTGGTCCGCTGCCAGGCGGGCGGCCTCCGCCGCGTTCGTACGGTTCGCCGCGTACGCCCTGTCCAGGGTGGTCGCGGTGAGCGTGCCGATGTGGGCCGGGGCCGGAGCCGGTATCCCCGGACGCGTCGCCGCGGCGGAGACCGGGACGACCACGGCGGCCGTGACCAGTGCGGCGAGCAGTCCGCGCCGCAGCCTGCCCCACGCCGCCGGGTAGTGGCCCGCCCAGCTGGACCGCACCCCCGGACCGGCCCACCCCGCCCGACCTGGCCGCACCGTACGAACCGGTTGCCTCGCCCGGTCCGGCGTCGGCGTCGCCCGGCCCGGCGTCGGATTCTGCGGTTCTGGGCTCGGGGGCTTCTGAAGCCTCGCCGCCGGAACCGCCGGAACCGCCGGAACCGCTCTCCCCCACCACCACGCCATGGCCCGCCCCGTCCCCATCCCCGTACCCGTGACTGTCCCTGTCCGGTGCGTCGCCTGTCGGGCTTCGCTGGGAAGGAAGTTACGAATTCGGGGTGGTCGTCGGCGTCCCGCCTGAGAGCTGACCTGGTACGTAGCTCTCAGGTATTACGGGTATCACCAGGCCAGTTGGGCGATCTCCTCCACGACCACCGCGCACGCGTCCGCCGCCGGGTCGATCAGCGGGAAGTGGCCCACGTCCTCCAGGAGCGTCAGCCCCACCACCTCGCCGGCCTTCGCCGCCGCCTCCGCGTACGCCTCGGCCACCGCCTGCGGCACGACGGCGTCCGTCCTGCCCTGCACCAGCGTCGTGGCGATCCCCGTCGGGAGGAGGAGAGCCGGGTCGGCGTACGGCTGCCGTTCCTCGAACTTGGCTTCTCCGCCCAGCAGTTGAAGGGTGGCTCCGGAGCACACGTCCAGCTTCTCCGCGACCGCGAAGTCGGCGATCGGGGCGAGCGCCACGACGCCGCGCAGCGGGGCGGGCCGCTCCAGGTACCAGGGCGCGTCGGCCGGCAGCAGATGACGGGCCGCGGCCCACAGGGCGAGCTGGCCGCCCGCCGAGTGGCCCGTGACCACCGTGCGGCGCGCGTCCGCACTCGGCAGCGCCTCCCGCGCGAGCCGCGGCAGCGCGTCCAGCGCGGCCGCCACGTCGTCGAACGTGTCGGGCCAGCGCCCCGCCACGGGGCCCACCCCGCCCTGCGCCGGAAGCACGCCGCCGCGCCGGTACTCGACGTTGGCCACGGCGAAGCCCCGCCGGGCCAGGAAGTCCGCGAACGGGGTGACGTGCCGCCGGTCGTACGGGGCGCGCCAGGCGCCGCCGTGCAGGACGACGACGAGCGGGGCCGACTCCTCGCCGCCGCGTGGCGCGTAGAAGTCGACGACCTGGTCGGGGTGGTCGCCGTAGGCGGCGGTGGCATCGGGAGCGACGGGCGGATGGGAGAAGGCCGACTCCTCCTCCGCGGCGTCGCGGGCGTCGTCCGGCATGCTCCGAGCCTCTCAGCGGTGCGGTGTACGTTCTCACGTTCTTCGGCCCGTGAGCTCCTTGGAGCCATCGGAGTCGCCGAGGCTTTCGCCAACGTGCTCCGGGGCGCGGGTCGTTGGCGGGACGCTATCAGGCGGGTGACGTGCGTCGGCACACCGCCGTAACGCTCGGTGAGGGGTAAATGGTCCTTTTGTTTCGTTACGCTGGCCTCTGATCGGCCTCTGATCGGACTCCGGTCGGCCAGCGGTCGGCCAGCGGTCGGCCACTGGTCGGCCACTGGTCGACCCCCGATCGACCAGCCATCGGCCACTGCCTGGCCGCCGTCCGTGTCCGCGAAGGAGCCTGCCATGACCGCCGAGCCCGGTACCGTCCGGCCCGGAGGGCGTACCGCCCGGGTCCGTGCCGCTGTTCTGGAGGCCGCCGGGGACGTGCTGGCCGAGCAGGGGTTCGCCCATCTCGACCTGGCCGATGTCGCCCGGCGCGCGGGGGTGGGCAAGACGACCGTGTACCGGCGTTGGGGCTCGGTCACCGGACTGGTCGCCGACCTCCTCGGTGACATGGCCGAGCAGTCGCTTCCCCGTACCGAGACGGGCTCCGTGCTCGACGATCTGCGGGCCAATGCCTCGCTGGTACGCCGTACGCTCGCCGATCCTCGGCAGGGGGCGCTCTTCCGGGCGGTGATCGCGGCCGCGGCGTGTGACGAGCGTACGGCCGAGGCGTTGCGGCGGTTCTACGAGGTGCGGGTCGCCGAGTGGGTGCCCTGTGTCGAGCAGGGGGTCGCTCGGGGGGAGTTGCCTGTGGGGACTGATGCGGGGGCGGTGGTGCGGGCGGTTTCCGCTCCGCTGTATTACGTGTTGCTCACGTCGGGGGTGGCGCCGGATGGGGTTGCTGCGGAGCGTGCTGCTGCGGCGGCGGTTGTCGCTGCGCGGGGTGGGGTGTTCGTGGGTGGGGTGTGAGTCTGCGGGTCTGTGTCTGCCGGGGGGTCCAGGGGCTTTTTTCGCCCCCGCCGCCCCTTCCCGTCCCGTCCCTGGGGGCTGCGCCCCCAGACCCCCGCCAAAAGATTGCGCCGTTCCCCGCGCCCCTAAAGACTCAAGACTGCGCCGTTCCCCGCGCCCCTGAAAACTCAAGACTGCGCCGTTCCCCGCGCCCCTGAAAACTCAAGACTGCGCCGTTCCCCGCGCCCCTCAAAGCCAAAGAAACCCCGCCCCTCAGAACATCTCCCCCAATACCCTCGCCGCCCTCTCCGCGTCCCCGAAGCCCACGTACAGCGGGGTGAAGCCGAAGCGGAGGATGTCCGGCTCTCGGAAGTCGCCGATCACGCCTCGGTCGATCAGGCGGCGCATCACCCGGCCCGCGTCCGCGCACCGCAGTGCCACCTGGCTGCCTCGCTCGGCGTGGGCCGGCGGTGTCACCGAATCCACGGCACCCTCGGGGACGTACGCCTCGACGCACTGGAGGAAGAAGTCCGTCAGGGCGAGGGACTTGGCGCGGACCTTCTCGATCGGGACGTCGTCCCAGACCTCCAGAGCCGCCTCCAGCGCCAGCATGGAGAGGATGTCGGGGGTACCGACCCGGCCACGGACGGCGCCCTCGGCCGGAGTGTGGTCCGGGGTCATGCCGAAGGGGTCCGCGTGGGAGTTCCAGCCCGGCAGCGGGGAGTCGAAGCGGGACTGGTGGTCCCGGCGGACGTAGAGGTACGCCGGTGAACCGGGGCCACCGTTCAGGTACTTGTACGTGCAGCCGACCGCCAGGTCCACGCCGTGTTCGTCGAGGCCCACCGGCAGGGCGCCCGCGCTGTGGCACAGGTCCCAGACCGACACGGCGCCCGCCGCCCGGATCGCCGCCGTCAGGGACGGCAGGTCGTGCAGGCGGCCCGTGCGGTAGTCGACGTGGTTCAGCAGGACCGCCGCCGTACGCCCGCTCAGGGCGTCCGGCACCTCGTCCGGCGCCACCGCGCGCAGGGTGCAGCCCGTCAGCCGGGCCGCCGACGCGGCGATGTAGCCGTCCGTGGGGAACGTCGTCGCGTCGACCAGGATCTCGTCCCTCGACCTGTCGTCGGACCTGGCGCCGCCGGTCGCGAGTCGTACCGCTCCCACCATCGCCTTGAACACATTCACGCTGGTCGAGTCGCCGACGACGATCTGGCCCGGGGCCGCGCCCACCAGCGGCGCGATCCGGTCGCCGATCCGTTCCGGCGCCGTCCACCAGCCGCTCTCGTCCCAGGATCTGATCCGCAGCGAACCCCACTGCCGGCGCACGACGTCCTCGACCCGTCCGGGCACCGCGCTCGGCAGCGCGCCGAGCGAGTTCCCGTCCAGGTACACCGTTTCGTCCAGGACGAACCGCGCGCGCAGCGGGCCCAGTTCGTCCACGGCGTCCAGCCCTGCCGCCTTCTCCGCATACGACCCGTGCGAGCCGTTCGGACTGCCTTCTTTTCGCTCCGCCCGCTCAGACATGGGACCGTGCCGTCCACAGCTCCGGGAACACGTTCTTGCGGGCCCGTTTCTCCAGCCAGGCCACGCCCGCCGAGCCGCCGGTGCCCGTCTTGGAGCCCATCGCCCGCCGGGTGGCGACCAGGTGGTCGTTGCGCCAGCGCCAGACCAGTTCGGCGACGTCGGTCAACGTCTCGCCGAGCCGGGCAAGTTCGGAGCTCTCGTCGCCCGCGTACAGCTCCGTCCACACGGCCTCGACCTCGGGCGACGGCTCGTAGCGTCCGGACACGTCCCGCTGGACGACCGACGGCGGAACGGCGTGCCCGCGCCGCGCGAGCAGCCGCAACACCTCGTCGTACAGGCTCGGTTCGTGCAGGGCCTTCTCCAACTCGGCGTGCACACGGGGCGCGCCCCGGTGCGGCACGAGCATGGACGCGGACTTGTCGCCGAGCAGGAACTCCATCCGCCGGTACATCGCCGACTGGAATCCGGAGCCCTCACCGAGAGCGCTGCGGTACGAGTTGAACTGGGCCGGAGTGAGCTGGCCGAGGGGCTTCCAGGAGGCGTTCAGCGCCTCCAGTTCCCGTATCGATCTCTTCAGGGCGGCCACCGCGACCGGCACCCGGTCCTCGCGCAGCGCCTTCGCCGCGGTCTCCCACTCGTGCACGATGACGGTGAACCACAGCTCCATGACCTGGGTCGTCACCAGGAACACCATCTCTCCGGGGTCCTCGGAGAGGGTGTGCTGGAGGTGGGTCAGGACGTCCGCCTGCACATAGTCCTCGTACGGAGTCGTGCCCTGGAAGTCGAGATGCGGAGTCTCGGGCTCCGAAGCCTCTGGGGGCTGAGCCTGGTGGGACATCGCTGTCTCCTGATGTGTACTCCGGGTAGCGGTCCGCCCCTGCCGAATTCCGACACGGGGGCCCCGGTCCCCACGGGCATCCTCCACAATCGTGCCCCAGAACTGCAAGGTCCGCCTGGTCACACCAGGCGGACCTGCGCATACACGCGGCCCGGCGTCAGGGGCCGGCCCGGGGTCGACCAGCCCAGGGTCTGGGCCTAAGCCCAGGATCTGGGCCTAGCCCAGGATCTGGGCCTAGCCCAGGGGCTGGTCCTAGCCCAGGGTCTGGGCCGCCGTCGGGGACGAGTCCTTCAGGAACTGCGCGCAGCGCTCGTACTCCCCCTGCTCGCCGATCGCCTGCGCGGCGCGGGCGAGACCGTGCAGGGCGCGCAGGAAGCCGCGGTTCGGCTCGTGCTCCCACGGCACCGGGCCGTGGCCCTTCCAGCCGCCGCGCCGCAGGGAGTCCAGGCCCCGGTGGTAGCCGGTACGGGCGTACGCGTACGACTCGACGACACTGCCGCGCTCGTACGCCTCGTCGGCCAGCTGCGCCCAGGCGAGCGAGGAGGTCGGGTAGTTCGCGGCGACGTCGGCGGGCGGCGTGCCGTTCGCGAGGAGCTCGCGCGGCTCCGGGTCGTCGGGCAGGTGGGTCGGGGGCGGTCCCCCGAGAAGGTTCTCGTGAATCGACATGGGTTCCAGTTTGCGCTATCCACCGCCGTCACGGGTTCGGCGGGTGGGGCCTGCCGTGCCGTTCGAGCCCCGGTCTCCGGATCGGCCCCCGGAGCAGGGCGCACTTCTACGTGAGCCGGCCCCTCGATCTGTTCGGTTCGAGCGGCGGAGCCGTCACGCTGCCGTGGGTGAGGCATTCCGGGCGCAGACAGCCGGGCGGCGGCTTGCGCACGGTCGTGAAGGCGACCAGCGCGCCCACGGCCAGGATGCCCGCGCACAGCGGCATCGCCCGCCGGAACGCGTCGTCGAAGGCGTCCGCCGACCGGTACGCGTCCTCGCCCATCCCCGCCAGCAGCGGCAGCGCGGCCACCGCGACGAGCCCGGCCGCGCGGGCCGCCGCGTTGTTGATGCCGCTGGCCAGTCCCGCCCGCCCGGTGTCCACGGAGGCCAGCACGGTCGCGGTGAGGGGCGCCACCAGCGTCACCATGCCGGTGCCGAGCACCAGGACGGCGGGCAGTACGTCCGCCACGTACGAGGCGTCCTCGCCCACTCTCAGCATCAGCAGCATCCCGGTCGCGCACAGCAGCGGGCCCGCGGTGAGCGGGAGGCGCGGTCCGATGCGCTGGGCCAGCTCCCCCGAGCGGGCCGAGAGCAGCAGCATCAGGACGGTCGTCGGCAGCAGGGCCGTACCGGCGCCGAGGGCCGAGTAGCCGGCCACGACCTGGAGCTGGACCGCGGAGAGGAAGAAGAACCCGCCGAAGGCCGCGTACACACACAGGGTGACGACGTTGACCGCGGTGAACTGGCGCGCCGCGAAGATGTCCAGCGGCATCATCGGGTCGGCCCGCCGGCGCTCCACGGCCACGAAGGCGACCCCCGCCGCGACACCGGCGGCGGCCGTCACCGCCACGACGGGCACCGAGCCGCCGGGGGCCTCGATCAGGGCGTACGTCACCAGGGCCAGCGCCAGTGCGCCGAGGCCGGCGCCGAGCACGTCGAAGCCGCGGCCGTGGACCCGCCCGTCCTTCGACTCCGGTACGTGACGCAGGGCGATCGGGGCGCACAGCAGCGCGAGCGGGACGTTGAGGAGGAAGACCCAGCGCCAGCCGGGGCCGTCCACCAGCCAGCCGCCGAGGAAGGGGCCGACCGCGGCGCCGATACCGCCGAAGCCGGACCACAGGCCGACGGCCCGCGCCCGGTCGTCCGGGTGGAACGACGCCTGGATCAGCGCGAGCGAGCCGGGCGTGAGCAGGGCGCCGCCGACGCCCTGGAGCGCGCGGGCGGCGACCAGTACGCCCGCGTTCGGTGCGAGCCCGCACAGCAGCGAGGCCGCCGCGAACCAGACCACCCCGACGACGAACACCTTCCGCCGCCCGAAGCGGTCGCCGAGGGCGCCGCCCAGGAGGATGAGGCCCGCGAGGGTCAGCATGTAGGCGTTGACGGTCCACTGGAGGCCGGCCAGGTCCGCGTCGAGGTCGCGGCCGATCGTCGGCAGCGCGACGTTCACCACGGTCGAGTCCAGCATCGCCATGCTCGAACCGAGCACCGTGGTCAGCAGGATCCACTTCCCCGTGGGGGAGGACATCCGGACGGCCGGGGAACCCTGCGAGTCCGAGGAATTCGAGGAGTCCGGCGAATCCGGATCCCGTGAATCCGGTGAATCCGGTGAATCCGGTGAATCCGGTGAATCCTGCGGTGGGGCGGTCATGCTCCGGAGCATACGGACATACGGCGGAGCCCGGCTTTCCCTGTGGAAAACCGGGCCCGAGCGGCGCTTACTTGATCTACTTGATCTACTTGATCTACTTGATCTACTTGATCTACTTGATCTTCGTGCCGGTGGAACGCAGGTGGCCGCAGGCCTGGGTGACGCGCGCGGCCATCGAGCCCTCGGCGAGCTTGCCCCAGGTGCGGGGGTCGTACGTCTTCTTGTTGCCGACCTCGCCGTCGACCTTCAGGACGCCGTCGTAGTTGCGGAACATGTGGTCGGCGACCGGGCGCGTGAACGCGTACTGCGTGTCCGTGTCGATGTTCATCTTCACGACGCCGTTCTCCAGGGCCGTGCGGATCTCCTCCTCGGAGGAGCCGGAGCCGCCGTGGAAGACGAAGTCGAACGGGGACGGCTTGTTGTACTTCGCCGCTACGCCCTCGTTCAGCTCCTTCAGGAGTTCGGGGCGCAGGACGACGTTGCCCGGCTTGTAGACGCCGTGCACGTTGCCGAAGGAGGCGGCCAGCAGGTAGCGGCCCTTCTCGCCCAGGCCCAGCGCCTCGACCGTACGGAACGCGTCGTCGACCGTGGTGTAGAGGGAGTCGTTGATCTCGTGCGAGACACCGTCCTCCTCGCCACCGGTCGGGGTGATCTCGACCTCAAGGATGATCTTCGCGGCGGCGGCGCGGGCCAGCAGCTCCTGGGCGATGGCCAGGTTGTCGGCGAGGGTCTCCGCGGAGCCGTCCCACATGTGGGACTGGAACAGCGGGTTCTGGCCGGCCTTGACGCGCTCCTCGGAGACCGCGAGCAGCGGACGTACGTACCCGTCGAGCTTGTCCTTCGGGCAGTGGTCCGTGTGCAGGGCGACCGTGACGTCGTACTTCGAGGCCACGATGTGCGCGAACTCGGCCAGGGCCACGGCACCGGTGACCATTTCCTTCTTGTGCTGGCCGCCCAGGAACTCCGCACCGCCCGTGGAGATCTGGATGATGCCGTCGCTCTCGGCCTCCGCGAAGCCGCGGAGCGCAGCGTGCAGGGTCTGCGTCGAGGTCACATTGATGGCCGGGTAGGCGAACTTGCCTGCCTTCGCCCGGTCGAGCATCTCGTTGTAGACCTCGGGGGTTGCGATGGGCATCTGTCCGCTCCTTGGATGTGCGGGTGGCGTTCTGCTTACGGCCCTGACCTGGCCCTGACCTAGGGGGTGACGTCGTCGTCGGCCCCATCTTTCCAGACTCGGCCGGATGCTCCGGCTGCCCGGACGAGAACCCGATCAGGCCAGGCCCAGTTCGTCCTTGGCGTAGGCGAAGAGGTACGGGACGCCGGCGCCCTGCTGGATCTTCTCCGCGGCTCCGGTGGCGCGGTCGACGATGGTCGCCACGCCGACGACCTCCGCGCCGGCCTCGCGCACGGCCTCGACGGCGGCGAGCGGGGAGCCGCCCGTGGTCGAGGTGTCCTCGACCACGAGTACGCGGCGGCCCGCGATCTCCGGGCCCTCGACCCTGCGCTGCAGGCCGTGGGCCTTCGCCTCCTTGCGGACGACGAAGGCGTCGAGGTGCCGGCCGCGCGCCGCGGCGGCGTGCAGCAGGGCCGTGGCCACCGGGTCGGCGCCCATGGTGAGGCCGCCGACCGCGTCGAAGTCCAGGTCCGCTGTCAGGTCGAGCAGCACCTGGCCGACCAGCGGGGCGGCGGCGCCGTCCAGCGTGACCCGCCGCAGGTCGACGTAGTAGTCGGCCTCGATGCCGGAGGAGAGGGTCACCTTGCCGTGCACCACGGCCTTGTCCTTGATCTGCTGCAGCAGCTCGCCGCGTGCGTCGTCACTCATACGGGCCAGCTTAGAGGCGCCGCCAGGTCCAGGTGGTCGCGGCTTCGAGCGGGTCGATGGGGGTGACCAGGCGGGGCAGGGTGTTGAGCCCGTCGGGCGGGCCGGTCTGCGGTTCCACGCACACCGCGGCCTCCTGCTCGTCGTACACGACGACCCACTCCTCGCGGCTGGTCACCTTCAGCTCCAGCCGGCCGGGCCAGGTGAGGGTGACGTCGACGCCGTCGGGCATCCCGAAGCAGTCGTCCCAGGGGCTGGGGAGGGGGTCGATACGGCGGCCGGTCGGCAGGTGGTCGTCGCCGCGCTCCTCCTGCCAGGCGGCGCTGAAGTCGACACGCACGTCCTGGCCGCCGAGGTCGCGGTTGAACCAGGGGTGCCAGCCGATCTGCGCCGGGAAGGAGTCGTCGGACGCCTCCACGGACATGGCGAGCGTCAGGGAGTCCTCGGTCAGCGTGACGATCTGGGTGACGCGGCCGGCGTACGGCCAGGGGTCGACGAGGTCGTACGTGATGACGGCCTCGTCGCCGCTCGTACGGGCCGTGCGCCAGGCGGCGTCGCGGGCGGTGCCGTGGATGGCGTGCGGTGGGGAGTTGAGGGGGAGCTGGTGGGGGGTGGCGCCGTTCATGAAGTGGCCGTCCCGGGTGCGACCGCACCAGGGGACCATGGGGAAGCAGCCGAACTTGTCGCCCTGGCGCAGCAGTTCGACGCCGGCGATTCTCAGGCTGCCGATGCGGCCGCCGTTGCCCGGCTGCACGGTCGCTTCCGCGTCGCCGGCGGTCAGGGTGATGTCGTCGTTACTCACGCGGGAGACCCTACGGGGTGTGCGGGGGGTGGTGGGCGCCGGCAGGCGGCCTGCGGCCGGCTGGGCGGAGGGGGGGTGCCCCTTCCCGTACATCGTCGCCCGCGGCCCGCGGGGGTTGAGCGCGCAGTTCCCCGCGCCCCTGAAAAAAAGGGGGGTGCCCCTTCCCGTACGTCATCGTCCGCGGCCCGCGGGGGTTGAGCGCGCAGTTCCCCGCGCCCCTTCGGGGCACTCTCGTGGGGCCACGGAGAACGACGCAACCAGCCCCACCCGCAGAAACAACACAACCCCAGGCCCCACCCACCCAGGGGCGCGAGGAACTGCGCGCTCAACCCCCACCGGCCCGCAGAAACAACACAACCCCACGCCCCACCAACCCAGGGG
>NZ_JBLFJV010000017.1:0-56892 GCF_047444975.1 Streptomyces sp. CWNU-52B
TCCCAGCGGAGCGCCCCGCCGAGATCCCCGCCCCCGAGTCCTCAAACACCACACACTCCTCAGGCGCGACCCCCAACTCGGCCGCCCCCTTCAAAAACCCTTCCGGGTCGGGCTTGCTCGCCCCCACGGACTCCGCAGTGATCCGCAACTCGGGCAGCGAAAGCCCCGCGGCCCCCATCCGCGCCGTGGACAACGCCACATCCGCGGACGTCACCAACGCGTGCGGCACCTCACGCAGGGAGGCGAGAAACTCCTCCGCCCCCTCCACCGCGACGACCCCGTCCATGTCGGCCGTCTCCTCGGCGAGCATGCGCGCATTGTCCGCGTAGTTCTGCTCCATGGGCCGACTCGGCAGCAGCACAGCCATCGACGCGTACCCCTGCCGTCCGTGGACCACCTTCATGACCTCGTCCCCGTCGAGCCCGTGCCGGTCGGCCCAGCGGCGCCAGACCCGCTCGACGACGGCATCCGAGTTGACGAGGGTGCCGTCCATGTCCAGCAGCAGGGCGCGGGCGGTCAGCACGGTCGTGGCCGTCATCGGCAGACTCCAAAAAACGTGAAAGCGGAAGGCCCTCCAAGAAGCAGGACGACCTGACAGCACCCGTCGGGACTGACAGGACGATCTGACAGGACCCGACGGGACCAGGCAGCACCGGACAAGGACCGGCCAGGCCCGCCAGGACCAGGCAGCACCCGACACAGCCCCCTGAAAACCCTCGGAGAGACAAGGTGGCCCCGCCCACCGGTCAGGGAGAGCGAGCGGGGACCACTTTGTTCCTCCACGGTACAAAACGAAGAGGCATTCCCGCTACCCACCCCCGCCGCGACCGTCACCGCGACCGTCGCCGCCACAGGAACTCATTCCACCCGAGTAGCTGACAAAGCAGACACCCCGGCTCGGAAATCACGCCCGACGCCTTGTCGTGTCATGCCCACGTCATTAACTTCTCACCTGACGCACATCTCCCAGAAACCGGCCGCCGGGACCATTCATTGCCCGCCGGTCAACTTCCCCCCACTACAAGGGAGTTCGCATGCCCAAGATCTACGCGCGTCGACGGCTGAGTCTAGTGGCCGCCTTCGTCGGACTGACAGCCCTGGTCGGGCTGTTCAACGGCCCGTCCGCGGCCGCCGCGCTGCCCACCCCGGTCAGCGCCGCCACCGCCCGCACCTACCTCGCCTCGCTCACCGTGGCGACCGAGGACCGCACCGGGTACAACCGTGACCTCTTCCCGCACTGGATCACCATCAGCGGCACGTGCAACACCCGCGAGACCGTTCTGAAGCGTGACGGCTCGAACGTCGTCACCGACTCCGCCTGCGCGTCCACCAGCGGCTCCTGGTACTCCGTCTACGACGGCGCCACCTGGACCGCGGCCTCCGACCTGGACATCGACCACCTCGTACCGCTGGCCGAGGCCTGGGACTCCGGCGCCGACAGCTGGACCACGTCACAGCGCCAGGCGTTCGCCAACGACCTGACCCGCCCGCAGCTCATCGCCGTCACGGACAACGTGAACCAGTCGAAGAGCGACCAGGACCCGGCCGAGTGGATGCCGTCCCGCACCGCCTACGCCTGCACGTACGTCCGTGCCTGGGTCCAGGTGAAGTACTACTACGACCTCTCCGTCGACTCCGCGGAGAAGACCAAGCTCACCTCGGTCCTCAGCGGCTGCTGACCCGGACGCACACGACCTACGACGCCACGTACCACACGACCCCGGCAGGCGATCTCTCGCCGGAACCTCCCCACCCTCCTCCGTCGTTCCGTACCGTACGGGGCGACGGAGGAGGGTGATCACGTGGCGAGCCTGCGCCTGGGTCCATTGTTGAGGTACGTCGACGGCTCGTCAGCGACCGTCTGGGTCGAGGCGAGCCGTCCGGCCACCGCCGAGGTGCGCTGCGCGGACGGCTCGGGGGGCGAGGCCCGTACGTTCCAGATCGCGGGCCATCACTACGCCCTGGTCCCGGTGACCGGACTGACACCGGGCACGGACACCGCGTACGAGGTGCTGTTCGACGGGGCGCGGGTCTGGCCGCTCCCCGACTCCCCGTTCCCGCCCTCCGTCATCCACGCCCCCTTGGACGACCACGAGACCGTCCGTGTCACCTTCGGCTCCTGCCGCTGGGCCTCACCGCCCGCCGGTGAGAAGGACCCGGTCGGCCCGGACGCCCTGGACACCCTCGCGGCCCGGATCGCCGGTGACCCGCGGGGCGAGCGCCCGGACGTCCTGCTGCTGCTCGGCGACCAGGTGTACGCGGACGAGGTGTCCAAGCCGACCCGCCAGTGGCTGGCGGCCCGCCGCAGCCTGGCGGAGCCGCCCGGCGCCGAGGTCGCGGACTACGAGGAGTACACGCACCTCTACTACGAATCGTGGCTCGACCCCGAGGTCCGCTGGCTGCTCTCCACCGTGCCCAGCTGCATGATCTTCGACGACCACGACGTCATCGACGACTGGAACACCAGCGAGGCGTGGGTCGCCGACATGCGGGACACCCCCTGGTGGCGTGAGCGCGTGCTCAGCGGCCTGATGTCGTACTGGGTCCACCAGCACCTCGGCAACCTCTCCCCCGACCGCCTGGCCGAGGACCCCCTGTACGAGGCGGTCCGGGCCACCCCCGACGGCACGGACGCCCTGCGCACGTTCGCCGCCCGCGCCGACGCGGAGCCGGCCTCGGTCCGCTGGAGCTACCGCCGCGACTTCGGCCGCACCCGCCTCCTGATGGTCGACAGCCGCGCCGCCCGCGTCCTCGACGAGAAGAACCGCTCGATGCTCGGCCAGGCGGAATGGGAGTGGCTGCGCGAACAGATAGCGGAGGGGCAGCCACAGGACGGGCGGGCGGAGGACGAGCCCGGTGCGCCCGATGCACCCGGTGCGCCCGGTGCGTACGACCACCTCCTCATCGGCACCTCACTGCCCTGGCTGCTCCCCCACCTGGTGCACGACGCGGAGGCGTGGAACGCCGCCATGTGCCGGGGCGAGCGCGGCGAGGGCTGGGCGCGGCGCGGCGAGAATCTGCGGCGGGCGGCCGACCTGGAGCACTGGGCGGCGTTCCCGTCGTCGTTCGACGCGCTGGCGGAGCTGATCGCCGAGGCCGGTTCGGGCCCCCAGGCACCGGCGACGGTGTGCGTGCTGTCCGGGGACGTGCACCACGCGTACATCGCCGAGCCGGTCTGGCGCGACGGCCTGCCGGGACCCGACGCCCGCGTGCTCCAGCTGACCTGCTCCCCCGTCCACAACTCCATCCCGGCGTACATAAAGGTCGGTTTCCGTTTCGGCTGGAGCGGCGTGGGCCGCGCCATCGGCCGGCGTTTCACCCGGCACGGCAGGGTCACGCCGCCGCCGGTCGACTGGCGGAAGACCGGCGGCCCCTGGTTCGGCAACCAGTTGATGACGCTGACCCTGAGCGGCCGTTCGGCCCGGCTCCGGCTGGACCACGCGCGCGAGGAGCGCGGCGGTGGATCCCGGCTGCGGACGATCGCCGAATCCGAACTCAGTTAGCCCCAGGCCCAAACCGAGACCCAGCCCCAGCCCCAGGCCCAAGCCGGGCGTCGACGAGGCCCGGATCCCAATCCCCCGGTTGCATACGTTTATTGCGTACGTCGCCCATGTAGAGCCGGGTTGCCCGTGATGCTGGTGCTTGGTGCCCGTGAGTCACGTGAGGCATCCCACAACCGGTACCGTTGATCCGCCCCAGGGGTCGGTTCCCGTGGTGCGCGACGGCATGATGATGCGGACCGTCCGCTTCCAGTGGGCGGTGTGCCGCGCATGCCCCACCTGTCCGGGAGTCACACCCTTGTCTGCAGCGACCGCGGAGCCGATGGAACCGACGGACCCCACGGAACCGAAGGAACCGACGGAGGCGAAGGAGCCGAAGGAGCCCACGAAGTCCACCAGGGCCGCCGGGGTCACCGGGGTCACCGGGGTCACCGGGGTCACCGGGGTCACCGAACCGGGAGAACACCTCTCCGTGGCCCTCGTCGGCGCCGGCCCGCGCGGCACCAGCGTGCTGGAACGCCTCTGCGCGTCCGCACCCGAGCTCCTCACCCCCGGAACACGCCTGACGGTCCACGTCGTCGACCCGTCACCGCCGGGCCCCGGCCGCGTCTGGCGCACCGCCCAGCCGGCCGAGCTGCTGATGAACACCGTGGCCTCCCAGGTCACCCTCTTCACCGACGACAGCGTGGACTGCTCGGGCCCGATACGCCCCGGCCCCAGCCTGCACACCTGGGCCGGCGGACGGCTGCACCCGGACGAGTACCCGACCCGTTCCCAGTACGGCCAGTACCTGGAGTGGGTCTTCGGCGAAGTGGTCCACGGGGCGCCGCCCGCGCTGCGGATCGAGACGCACCGGGCGCGCGCGACCCGCCTCGACGGCACGGCCGACGGCCACCAGACCCTCGTACTCGACGACGGCCACGTTCTGACGGACCTGACGGCGGTGGTCCTCGCCCAGGGCCATCTGCCTGCCCTGGCGGACCAGACACAGGAGCGGTTGTCCGCGGACGCCGAGCGGCACGGCCTGCGCCATGTCCCGCCCGCCAACCCGGCGGACCTCGACCTCTCCTGCGTGGCCCCCGGCGAGACGGTCCTGCTGCGCGGCCTCGGCCTCAACTTCTTCGACCACATGGCCCTGTTGACGACGGCTCGCGGCGGCCGCTTCCTGCGTACCCCGGCCGGTCCGCGCTACCTCCCGTCGGGCCGCGAGCCACGCCTGGTGGCCGGCTCCCGCCGCGGTATCCCGTACCAGGCACGCGGCGACAACGCGAAGGGCCCGTACGGCCGTCACGTCCCGCTCCTGCTGACCCCGGAGACGATCGCCGCCTTCCGCAAGCGGGCGGACTCGGGGGACGCGCCCGACTTCCTTGCCGAGATATGGCCGCTGGTGGCGAAGGAGGTCGAAACCGTCTACTACGAGACGCTGTTGACCCGCCGCCGCGCCACCACGGACGGACGCGGCACCACAGATGGGCACGGCACGCCGGCCGTACGCGGATTTCGTGCGTGTTTCCTCGACGTGCCCCACCGGGACCCTCAAGAGGCGGCGGTGCTCGACGAGTTCGGGATACCGGAGGCCGACCGCTGGTCCTGGGACCGGGTTTCACGTCCGCACGCGGGACGCGTCTTCACCGGTCCCGAGGACTTCCGGGGCTGGCTGCTCGGCCACCTCCGCGAGGACGCCGAGCAGGCCGCGCTCGGCAACGTCGACGGCCCCCTCAAGGCGGCTCTCGACGTACTGCGCGACCTGCGCAACGAGTTGCGGCAGATCGTCGACCACGGCGGGCTGACCGGCCCCTCGCGCCGGGAGCACCTGGACCGCTGGTACACCCCGCTGAACGCGTTCCTGTCCATCGGTCCGCCGCGGCGCCGCGTCGAGGAGATGGTGGCGCTCATCGAGGCGGGCGTACTGGAGGTGCTCGGCCCCCGCCTGGAGGTGCGGGCCGAGGACGGGGCGTGGGTGGCGCACTCCCCCGACGTGCCGGGCTCGACCGTGACGGCGACCACTCTCGTGGAGGCCCGCCTCCCGGAGCCGGACCTGCGGCGGACCGCCGACCCGCTGCTCGCCCGGCTGCTGAAGACGGGCCAGTGCCGCCCGCACACCGTGGACGGTTACGAAACCGGAGGGCTGGACGTAACACAGCGCCCCTACCATCTGATCGACCGTCAAGGTCACGCGCACGCACGGCGGTTCGCGATCGGTGTGCCCACGGAGGGGGTGCACTGGGTGACAGCCGCCGGGGTCCGGCCGGGTGTGGACTCGGTCACGCTGTCGGACTCCGACGCGGTGGCACGGGCCGTGCTGCGGACGGTCGCCGCCCAGGTGGGACAAGGCGCGGAGCCGGAACCGGAACCCGCCACGACGCAAAACCCGTGGCCAAAAGTTGAACTTGCAAGCATTGAATAGTCAGACCTAACGTAGAGCACTCACTCGGTTACGTCCCCCACCGGTCCCCCGGGACCGTACTCGACCGAAGGAGTTCCCCACATGACCGGACGCCTCAACAGCGCCCAGCCATACGCCATAGGCCTGTTCCGCATCGTCATCGGCCTGCTCTTCGCCTGCCACGGCGCCGTATCGCTCCTCGGCGTCCTCGGCGGCCTGGACGGCAAGGGCGCCACCGTCGAGACCGGCGCCTGGCCCAACTGGTACGCGGCCACCATCGAACTCGTCGGCGGCACCCTGGTACTGCTCGGCCTCGGCACCCGCATAGCGGCGTTCATCGCCTCGGGCTCGATGGCCTACGCGTACTTCAAGGTCCACCAGCCCGAGGCACTGTGGCCGATCGAGAACAGCGGTGAGGGCGCGGCCATGTACTGCTGGTCGATGCTGCTGCTCGTCTTCACCGGCTCGGGCGCGTTCGGTCTCGACCGGTTCCTTCCTTCCGGCCGGCCGGCCGCACCCGCGGAGCAGAACCGCCCGTCGGAACCGGTGGTCACGGCCTGACCGGCTCCCCGTACGTCATCGGCGCCCGCCCCTTTCCGAGGGGGCGGGCGCCGTCGCGCGTCACAGGGCGGTCGGGCCGGCTGCCGTCAGGCGGTCCACCCGAAGGGCACGGTGAAGCAGGCCAGCCGCGCGCCCGCGCCGCCCTGCTCGCCGTGCAGCACGACGGAGGACGCCTCGCCGCGCCGGAAGTTCCAGTCGTGGCGCGCGCTCGCCGCGCCCCCGCCGTGCTCGTCGGCGGTGAAGTCGAGCCACACCTCGTTCTCGGGGTTCACGTCGGCGGGGTCCGCGGACGGCCGGTGCTGGTAGTGGCCGCCCGCCGCGGCCGGGTCGGCGCCGCAGGGGTTCCGGTGCACATGCACCCCGTACGCGCGCCCCGGCTTCAGCCCCGCCACGCGCAGCGTCACCGTCGTACGCCCGCCCTCCTCGCTGCGCTGCGCCACCTCGATCGACGAGGCGGCGGGCACGAGCCCGGTGTCGTACGTGACCGCGCCGGACGGGACGAACGCGTCGGGCGGTACGAAGCGGGCGTCGGCCCGCATCCGGTAGCCGGACGCGGCGCCGTCGTCACCGGCGACCGCCGCGGCCGCGGTGTCCGCCGCGCCCGCCGCGCCCGCCACGAGGGCGACGGAGGCGAGAGCCCCGCAGACCGCGACTCGCACGGCTCGCCCTGCCCTTGCTGTTTCTGCTGTTCCCGCTGTTCCTGCTTCTGCTGCTTCTGCTGCTTCTGCTGTCATCGGTGGGTCCCGCTCCTCACTGCGTCGGTACTCCGTCGTGCTCCGTGGCCTACTCCGGGGATCGCCCCAACTTCGTTGGTACGGGACGTACGGGCCGCCCGCCGCAGGGAAGTGGCAGCGGAGTGAACATGATGTGGCGAACCCACGGGCCCCCTGTGGATCTCCTGCCCCATGCGAGGCGTACGCTGTATGGCTGTCACAGGCCGCTCCTGCCGCTCCCCCGCGACAACGCGGCACACGGCACGGTCGGTGGCCTACGGGGGAGACACAGGGGAGTTTCGGTGCTTGAGAGTGTGGGGTCGCTGTCCGGCACCCCTTGGATCTACAGCCAATGGATCTATGCCTTCGTGGCGCTGTCGGTCCTGTTCGACGTCTTCCTGCCGGTGCTGCCGAGCGGTGTCCTGGTCATCACGGCGGCGACGGCGGCCGCGGCCGGCACCGGAGCCGCGACCGAGCACGTGCCGGACATCCTCCCCCTGATCCTCTCGGCCGCGACCGCGTCGGTCCTCGGCGACCTCGTGGCGTACCGCCTGGCCTGGCGCGGCGGCGCACGCCTGGACCGCGCCATCGCCCGCTCCCGCCGATTGAGCGGCGCGCAGGAACGTCTCGGCGCGGCTCTGGCGCGCGGCGGCGGCGCCCTGGTCGTCCTCGCCCGCTTCGCACCGGCCGGCCGCTCGATCGTCTCCCTCGGCGCGGGCGCCGCGCACCGGCGAGTCCGCGAGTTCCTGCCCTGGTCGATCCTCGCGGGCCTCGCGTGGGCGGCGTACAGCGTCGCCCTGGGTTACTTCGGCGGCCAGTGGCTGGGGGCGAGCTGGCTCGCCTCGGGCATCTCGCTGGTGGCGCTGTTCGGGGCCGGGGCGGGGGCGGCCTTCCTGATGCGCCGACCGTCACCGACGCCGCTGCCGGTAGCGGTCCCGGAGGCGGGCCCGAGCGTCTGAGTGAGACGGCCGGGCGGAGCTGTCCGCGGCCGGGACGCCACTCACGGGCTGCATGAGCCACGCGCGGGCCGCCCTGGGCCCCAGGCGGCCCCCGGTCCCCGCGTGCGTGGGCGCCAGGGACGGCCCGTCAGCCCAGTAGGAACGGCTGGCCGGCCGGTCAGCCCGCCCGGCGGGCCGGGCCGGTCTGCCCGCGCACCTCCAGGTCGGCCAGCAACTCGGCCGTGGCCCGGGTGACCGCGTCGACCGCGCGGTCGAAGACCTCGCGGTTGTGGGCGGCCGGGGCGCGGAAACCCGAGACCTTGCGGACGTACTGGAGAGCGGCGGCGTGGATGTCCTCCTCCGTGGCCTCTTCGGGAAGGACGGGCGGTCGGAGAGTCTTGATGCTGCGGCACATACGTCCAGTCTCGCGCGCGGCACTGACAACGCGACCTCCGACCGCCGGGCACCCGACTTCGAGTGAAGTCCCTCGGTGAAGTCCCTCAAGGAACTCGCATCTCAAAATCGAACAGACGTATCATTGTCGAGTGGCTGCGACCTATGACTTCCCAAGCGATCTCCTGGCCGGTCAGGAGGAGCTGCATCAGGTCCGGGCCGAGCTGCTGGCCCTGCTGAAGCGGCTCCCCTGGTCGGTCGAACCCCTGGACGGCTTCAGCGACGACCACGGCTGGCGCAAGGTGGAGCGCCCCGCGTCCCCCGGCTGGACGCCCGACGAACAGGCCGAGGTGGAGAAGCTCCGGGAGCGTGAGCGCGAACTGGCGGTCTTCGTGACCTGCCATCGCTTCTGGTCGGAGGTCACGGCCGCCGAGAAGGTGAACGCTCGGGCGACCCTCAAGCACGTAAGGGAATCGGAGGAGACGCAGGAGCGGGAGCGAGAGGCCGGTCAGCCACTCCTCTAAGGCCACCGAATCCGAATCCGGAACCGATCCGGAACCGGCAGCGAGAGCGGCGACGCGCAGCCTCAGGGCAAGGGCCAGGGGCAGGGGCAGGGGCAGGGGCAGGGCCAGATCCTCGCCAGCGCCACTCGGTCAGGCGCCGGCCCCACGCTCTTCCCGGATCTGTGAGACCACGCCGGACACCGTCCCGCGCACGGCCTCCAGCTCGGTCAGGAAGTGCCAGTAGTCCGGGTGCCGCCCCTCCAACGTCCCGATCGCACGGTCCACACGCGCCACCGACTCGTCGAGCGGGCGCGCGTGCCGGGGATCGGGGGTGTTGCGGCCGGCCATGGCGAGGCGCTGCGCGTCCCGGATCGCGAACCGGGTCCGCTCGATCTCCTGCTGCGGGTCCTTCGAGACCTCGTTCAGCCGCCGCAGCCGGTCGCCGGCCGCGGACACCGCCTCGTCGGTCGTGTTGAGCAGCGCGCGCACCGTGGACAGCAGGGAGGTCGCGTCCGCCCAGCGCTGCTCCTCGCGGGCGGTCCGCGCCTCCGCCAGCTTCAGCTCCGCCTGCCGGACGGCGTCCGCGGACTGGTCGGGCACATGCTGGAGGTCCTGCCAGCAGGCGGCCACGAACCGTCGCCGCAACTCGCTGAGCACCGGATCCACCTGGCCGGTCCGAGTGGTGAGCGCCTGTGCGCGCGTACGCAGGGAGACGAGACGGCGGTCGATCTCGGTGGCGCGCTCCGGCAGCCGCTCGGCCTCCGCCCGGACGGCTCCGGCGTCCCGGGCGACCCGGTCGGCCCGCTCCAGGGTCTCGGGCACGCCGTGCTGCCCGGCGCCCTGGTTGAGCTTGGTCAGCTCGGGGGCGAGCGCGGCGAGCCGGGCGGCGAGGTCGTCGGCCTTGAGCCCTGTCCCCCGTACGGCGTCCAGCGCGTTCGACGCGGCGAGCAGGGACTGGCGGGCGCGCTCGACGGCGGGGGCGAGCCGGGCGAGCTGGGTCTCGGCCTTGCCGAGGAGCGGGCCCAGGCCCTGTTCGAACCGGTCCAGCTCCCGCTTGACCCCGGCCAGCTCGTCCTTCGCCCGGGTCAGCTCCGTACGCGCGTGGGCGGCGACGGAGGCCTCCAGGTCGTCGCGGTCGAGGTCGTGGGCGTCCACGGCGTCGATGTAGGTGTGGCTGACCTCGTCGATACGCCGGCCGAGGGCCTCGAAGTCGGCGACCACGCGCCGGGCGGCCGGGGTGTCGTCCACGGCGGTGATGGTCTCGATGGAGATCCGCAGATCGCGCTGCGCGGTGTCGAGTTCGTAGAAGGCGGCCGCGGCGGCGTCCTTCGCGGCCTGCGCCTCGGCCCGCTGGCTCTCGGAGCGCCCGCCGAACCAGCGCCGGGTGCCGCCGCCCGCGAAGGCGGCGGGCAGCGTGAGCGCGAGCAGGGGAAGAGGCAGCAGAAGGAGGAGAAGCAGATCACGACCGCCGGTGCGACGAGGCCCCGCCCCGCTCACCCGACCCGTCGCCGTGCCCACTGCATCCTCAGCACCCTCGGTACCCTCTGCGCCCCTGAACCCGGCACGGTGACGAGGTACTTGCTGTGCGCATGGCACAGACGGCGTGTACGGCTGCGAAGGTGTCGCCGTCACTTCCCTCTCCCGTGCTGTGATCCGTCCTGCCCCGGTGGCCCCGTTTCATTCTCCCACCAGGTAAGGACGAACACACGGCCCGGTTAGTTCGCGGTGCGCACGGTGACTTCCCCGTCCTGGGTGTGCGCGGACACCACATGTGAGCTGTCCTCGTCACGGGGCACCGACACCTTCACGTGGCCGTCCTCAGCCCCGGTCGTGACCCGGTACGCGGCGTCCGGCAGCCCGATGGTCAGCGAACCGTCCTGCCCGCGCGCCGAGACCCGGTCCGGAACGGAGGCGAATTCGAGCCGGGCGGAACCGTCCTGGGTGTTCACCTCGACCCGCCGGGAGTCGATACCGGTCGCGTGGACGGAACCGTCCGCGGTACGCAGGGTCAGGGGCCCGGAGACGCCCTCGACGCGCACGGATCCGTCACTGGCCTTGATGTCGAGCCCCTCCTTGAAACCACTGGCCCGTACGCTGCCGTCCTGGTCCTTCACGGTGAGGGCTACGCCACGCGGCACGACGATCCGGTGCTTGGCGGAACAGCTGGCGACCACGCCCGCACAGTGCACCCGGAGCTTGAGGGTGTCGTCCGTCATCCGCCAGGTCGCCTCGGGCCCCTCCCCGAACACGACACTGGCCTTGAACCACCGGGTGACCTGAACCTCGTCGACGTCCCCCACGACCAGCTCCAGCGCCGAGTCGTCGGAGTCGACGGTCAGCGTCCGCCCGTCGAGCGCGAAGGCCCGCTTCTCCGGTTCGGCGTCGTCATCGGCACTGCCCCCACACCCACTGGCAAGTCCCCCCAAGGCAACGACACCCACAGAGACGGCGACGAGGAACAACCCCCGCCGCCCACGACGACCACTCATCACGGAACTCCCCCACACTCGAACACCCACGGCCCCGAGCCCTGCCGGAACACACTCCGACCGTACGGACCGGCGCCGCACAGGAGGATCCGGCCGGCTCCCGCATCCGGGGTGGGGAAAACCCCCGCATGCCGACCCGACACGAACTGGTTTGCAGGGCACGGCCCCAGGCAATGTAGGCTGTTCACTCATCCCGGGCGCGTAGCTCAGTGGTAGAGCGCCGCCCTTACAAGGCGGATGTCGGCGGTTCGAAACCGTCCGCGCCCACCAGGATGACCAGCAGATAGGCCCCGGAGTTCCCAGGTCAGGGACGGTCCGGGGCCTTTCTCATGCGCCCGACATCCATTCTGAGCACACTCTGCCTACACCCTGAGTACAGCCCTAGTACCGGGGCTCGTCCCCTAAATCTCCCCTAAATGATCAAGGCGTTTCCGCAGGTGGGGCCGGACGCAAGCAACCCCCGCACTCCCATGAAGGGAGGCGGGGGTCACGTGTGCCGGGCCATCACGGAGAGGGGGCCACCGTCCCCTGTGATGCCCGGCACGATCAAGGTGTGGGGGTCCTTCGAAGTTACCCCACGGCGCGCTCATCGCTGCTGGTCAGGACGTATGATCACCCATAAGTGTGAACGCACGTTCGATTCCCTGACACTACCTGGGGCCGTGCGGCGAGTGCCAGGGCTGCACGGCTGAAGGCTGCGGGATCACCACTCTCCGGGAGTGTCCTGGGGACATCCCCCAGACGCAGGGGTCCTACCCACAAGATCCCAAAATTTACCACCGGTGGTAAAGACTTACCAGCTTGATCATCCGAGCGTGAGCGGGTGCCCCTCGATCCGATGCCCGACTGGGTGCCCGCCCGGCGCCGGGAGATCGGAGACCAAATCCGTATCGCCCGCCGCGCCGCCGGGCTGTCCCAGGTCACGCTCGGAGAAGCCGTCGGCCGGGACCACAAGACGATCCACCGGTGGGAGAGCGCGGCCACCTCGCCGGACCTCGTCGACCTTCTGCTGCTGGCCGACGCCGTCGGGGTCCCGCTCGCCGACCTCGTGAGGTGACAAGCCCCGGCCAGCGAAGTCGACAGCTGGCCGGGGCCTGATCCCGGCCGCCCTCCGGAATGCACGGGGATGAGGGCGGGCGGGAGCTTGTCAGGTCTTGACCCGCAGGGACCGGCGTACACAGTCGGGGCAGGCGTACACCTCGATGTCGAGGACGTGGACACCGAGCCGACCCCGGGATATCCCCGCGGACATCGCGCCACTCGTCAGCTTCGTCCGGCAGTAGCAGCAGGCGCGCCCCGCGTACTGCTCACCACCCAGCTCCGCAGCCGGAGGCGGGGCGGGCAGGCGCCTCATCGCGGCTGGTTCGCCAGAGGGACCAGGTTGTTCCTCTCGCGGCAGCGGCCGCAGGCGTACAGCGGGTACGGCGGACCGCTCGCCTTCTCCACTGCGTCGATCAGTACGGCGTCGGTGACTGCGTCGTCGTGCCAGTGGCACCAGCGGACGGTCTTCACGACCTCGTCTGTGCTCGCGAGCGGGCTATGCGTAGGCTCTGTCACGTCGACTCCAGCCAGTCGGCCAAGCCCCGGGCCCTGCCAGGCCGCGGGGATTCTCTATGCGCCGACGCTACGCCCACTTGTCAGGTGCTGTCACCTGACGTCACCTGACGAGAAGCATCGTCGTATGCGTCCTACGGTCGATATATGACCGTTGACCTGGACGGACCAGAACCCCTGTACCAGCAGATCGCCGACGTCCTCGCCGCCCGCATCGCCGACGGCACGTACCCGCCGCGACGCCGCATCCCCTCCGAGGCCGGGATCGTCGACGAGTTCGGAGTGTCACGGCCGACAGCACGGTCAGCGATCCAGCTGCTCGTCGAACGGGGCCTGGTCGTGACCGCGCGGGGCAAGGGCTCCTACGTCGCAGGGCCGCCGGAGGAAAGCGACGACGGGTCCGCCTGACCCCGGACATGACGAAGCGGCCCCGCCCTCCCGGAGGAGAGCGGGGCCGTCGTCGGTGGTGGAGGCGCTCGGTCAGGCGTCCCCGGCCAAGCGCCGCCCACCCTGCCGTGACCGTCTCGCTAGCAGAGAAGGGTCATGCGGGTGGGAACGCAGTCCAGGGTTCCGGGGACTTGAGACCGCCTTCCCCTTCGGGAGGACTAGGTGCACGGCCACTCCGGCCGGCCCACGGTCTTGCGTCCCGTCAGTATGTCGGAATTCGGCTGACGTGCCGAGACGGCTTCCCGCCCTCCCGGAGGACGGGGCCGCGGTCATCTGGCGAACAGGGCGATGGCCCCCGTGGCCGCCCCCGCGACGCCGGCCAGGACGCCGATCGTGGGCATCGGCCAGCGGGCGCGCTCGAGAGTGCGGAGCCGCGTCTCGTGATCCTGGAGATCTGCCCGGATCTCCTTCGTGTCGTCGAGGATGCCGTCGAGCTTGGACTCGATGCGGTCGACCGTCCGGGCCAGATCCCTCACCTCTTGGTAGGTCTGCGCCGGGCTGATGTACACGCCCGGATCGGGCGTGGCCATCACACCCCCTTGGCGAGGGACGCGCTGTTCTTCGCGCCGAACGCTCTGGCCAGCATCCCCTTCAGGAGGGAGCCGGAGGCGGCGATGCCCGCGGCACCGACGGTCTGCCAGAAGCTGGCGTGGAACATGTCGGCGGGGCCCGCCGCGATACCGACGCCGGACGCGGCGACGACAAACGTGGCGAGGGTCCGTTCGGCGAGGTCGCGACCGTAGGAGGCGGCGGTCTTGACGACGGTCTCGGCGTCGCCGGGCAGGGTGAACTCAGGCATGGCAGGTCCTCACTTCTTGGGGAGCTTCAGGGTCTGGCCGGGCGTGAGCGCATCGCTCTTGAGCCCGTTGAGGGACTTGATCTCGGTGTAGCGGGAGCCCGCTCCGAGCTTGGCCACGGCGATCGACCAGAGGGTGTCGCCGGAGCGGACGGTGTACGTGACGACCGGCGCGAGACGGGCCTTCACCCGGGCCCGCATGCCGCCCATGGTGAAGCCGCGCGGGTCGACCTTCCCCGGCTGCCACTCAAGGTGGCCGATCACCGAGCGCTCGTTCCAGCCGTGCGCGCGGCAGATCGCGGCCGCCACGCGCTCGATCGCGAGCAGCTGCTCGGCGGGCCAGGGGTCCTTGCCGTCGCCGAGGTTCTCGCACTCGAAGCCGTAGAACCGGGCGTTGCCGTCGGTGTTCGCCTCGTTCGCCGCGGGGAGCGACGTCTCTGCGACGACCGCGTGCAGGACGTCGTCGTCACCCAGGCCGGCGTGGTTGGCGCGGCCGTAGCCAACCAGGTGCACCCGCCCGTCCTTCGCTATGACGCCGTGGCACAGCGGGCCCGGCAGCCCGGCGTACCCGTCCCGGCATATCGCGACCGTGGCGGAGGTGCCCTTGGTGACGGTGTGGTGGATCATCACGCCGTTCACGGGCCCCCAGGCGCCGTGACCGGCCCTGTTGTGGGTGCGCCAGTTGCCGACTTCGACGACCTTGACGCCCTCGGCTTTCAGCGCGGCAAGGAACTTCTCGGCGGACAGAGGTGTGGCCATACGGACTCCAGACATAAGGAAAGCCCCGGCCTGGCGGGCGGGGCTGCGGGTGGGGGTGGGGTCAGGCGGCGGTCTGGTAGGTGCCCCATCCGCGCAGGACGTAGGTCGCGGCCGGGACCATCGGCGAGGACTCGTTCATGACGTTCCAGTCGCCTGCTGTCACCTGGTTGGGCATCCAGATGTTGTCGCTGGTGTTCGCGCCGTTCGGGAGCGGCGATGCGCCGATCATGAAGTTGCTGGACGCGCTGGTGGAGTACGACCAGTTCAGGACGCCCGGGGACCCGGACGCGATGGTCGCCGCCGTGGCGGGCAGGGCGAACCGCCAGCCTCCGGTGCCGGCCGTGGTGGTGGATCCGATGGTGAGCATGATGACGACGTGGCAGGTCCGGCCGATCTTCATGTACTGGCCGACCAGGGTGCCGTTGCCCAGGGACGGCGGGGTGGTGACGGTGGTCCAGGTGGGGGTGTAGGCGGTCCACGCGCCGAAGAAGCTGTTGAACTGGTCGCGGATCTCGGTGTTCATGGTCGCCGCGGGGACGACCTCTCCGACCGCCCAGGTGCGGGGCGTGAACGTCACGGCGTCACCTCCGGCTCGGGTTCGGCCGGCGGTGCGGGGTTCGCCGGATCCAGGGGGTGCCACCAGTTCCGCAGGTGCGGCTTCGCGATGGTGAGGAGCTCCGCCTCGATGGCGGCGAGTTCCTCAACGGTGGGCACGACCATGGCGACCCAGCCGTAGCCGCACTCGGTGCAGCCCCAGCGGGGGTCGACCGGCGAGACGATCGCCGCGGACCCGCACACGCAGTCCGCCAGCCACCGGTTCTGGTTCACCCGCGCGTACACGGGCGGCTCCCCGTCCAGCGTCCCGTCCGGGAGGGGGACGCGGCGGCCCATGCGTTCCTCGATCCACCGGTAGACCAGCTCCGCCCCGGGCACGGTCGCCCAGATGTCGCGGGGCAGGCGGGGCGGCGGAATGTAGTACGTCTCGGCACGCACCACAGCGATCGGCATACGGGCTCCTTCAGTAGGCGAGGCGGGTGCTGACGTCCAGCACCGAATACACGGGGTCGTCCAGGACCCAGACGGAGTCGGTGATGGACGCCGAGGTGTGGAAGCGGATCAGGTGCGACTGCTCTTTCAGCGTCTCGGTGTAGCCCTCGACCGTGACCCGGGCCGTAGCAGAGGGGGCCTGTGCGGGCAGGCCGGTGACGGAGAAGTACGAGCTGATGTCGGCGTCGAGGATGTCGAGGTAACCGGGCAGGGTGGCCGCCTCGATGCCCACCTCGCGCAGCTCCGGGTCCGGGTTGGCGTAGCGGGAGACCCGCCAGTACGCGGCGTCCAACACCGAGTTGTCGTTGGTCTTGAGGATCTGCAGTGCGCCCGGGTCGTAGACCCCGAAGGCGTAGATGGACTGCGGGGCGGTGACCCGCTGCGTCGCCCCGCCCGGCCTGCTCGCCTCGATGACGTTGACGAGTTTCTGATCGTCGTCGGCCAGTGAGAAGTCGCCGGTCTCCGTGTCCGCGTAGGCGATCGTGAACGTCTCGCTGGCCGGGTCGGGGTTGTAGCGGACATCGCGAGACTGGTAGGCGAGCCCGTACCAGTCGCGCTCGGCGAACAGCCGGGCGGACTCCGTGCTCTCCACCTCGCGCAGCCGGGCCATGACCTGGCTGCCGCCCGGCCCCTGCGAGGCGATCGGATCGTGGGTGGATCCCCAGACCGTCACCGACCGCACGCCCGCGTACCGGGCCAGACGCTCCACCCGCACGTCGGCCGCTTCGCCCGCGTAGCCGGTGGCGCCGGCCTGGTAGTGCGACGCGGCGATGACCGGGCCGACGGACCAGTACACGGAGGAGTAGATCGCGACGTGGGCGATGCTGCCCGACCACAGGCGGGTGGAGCGGTAGCCGCCGATGTGGATGATCCGTTCGTTGAACCAGCGGTAGACGGGAAAGCCGGTGGACTTGAGGACGCCGTCGATCCAGACCGAGACCTCGCGCTGGTCGTAGACGAGGTGGTGCCAGGCACCGTCCGCGAGAGCGGACGTGCCGGGGATGGGAACGGCGACGAGAGCGGCACCCTCCACGGTGAACTCGATCTGCAGCCCGCCGCCGGCAGCGATACTCAGGACGTGCTGAGCCGTGCGGTCGGGGGTCTGCATGGCGAAGATCGCGCGCCCTGTGGTGGTGGTCCGGAACCACGCCTCAACAGTGAGGTACTGCGTCATGAGCGGGTCCTCGAACTGCGGGCCCAGGTCCGCGGACAGCCACTTGCCGACGGTCGCCGACACGGGCGTGAACGTGGGCGCCTGGTCGCCCGTCTCGGGAGGCCCGGCCACAGCCGACATGTCGATCGTGCCGCCGCTCCCGGCCTGCGCAATGGCCAGGGCCGGGGCGCCGAGGCCGCCGATGTCACCGGCGCTGATGGTGCCCGACTCCTCGGTGAGCGGGTAGTACACCATCGGCCCGGTCGTGATCAGTTCGTTCGTGAACGGGGCAGTGACCGAGAGGATCTCCTCGGAGAGCATCGACCGCAGCGACGGATGCTTGTTGAGCCGTTTGAACAGGTCGGTCGCCGAGATGCTGACGTGCGAGGCCAGGCCCGTGAAGTCGACGGGGAACTCGTTGACCGTGCCCCAGAAGCGGGGGCGGACCGTCGCGCCGACGAGGTCCCACTCGAAGAAGCCGGCGGTGCCGCCGGTACGGGTCCCGGTGAAATCGACGACGAGTGTCTGGCTCGACACCCATCCCGGCGTCGCCAGCGAGCGGACGACGGTCCAGTAGACGCCGTCCCCGGACAGCTCCCAGTACGTGGTGCCGGCCGTCTCACGCACCCTCAGCCACGCGTAGTCCAATGCGTTGTACGGGGCGGCCACGGCGCCCGCGTCGTAGTAGCCGGTCTGGGACTGGCAGGAGATCTGACCGGTGACAGCGTCGTACATCCAGCCCAGCCGGGTGCCGGCCGTGACCCCGTTCAGCCACATCCCGCCGTCCGCGGCGCTGCTGCCGTTGAGGGCGGGGACGGCCGCGAGCTTGGCCGTCAGCTGCGACCCCGGCAGCGTCCACTGCCGGGCCGTCTGCAGGCCCGAGAAGACGCCCGGGGTGGTCGGCACCCGCGCCCGGCCGCCGGTCTCCGTGACGCCGCCGTAGCTGGCCGGCCACAGCGGGCCGACCTGGTCGTCGTCGAAGTCGTCGCCGAGCATCGCCACCGGGTACGGGGCCGCCCCGGTCCGCTGGGGGATGAGGGCGACCGAGATTCGGATCGGTGCGTTGCGCCGCACGAACGGGAAGTACGGCGAACCGCTGTAGCCGGGGGTGAAGCGGCCGTCCTGGTTGTCCAGGCGCAGCGAGGCGGTACCGGGCTGCGTCTCGGAGAGCTCGTCCGAGCCGCCCCTGGTGATGGTGATGCCCTGCACCATGTCGACGTAGCGGCTGATGTCCGTCCACGTGATGCTGAACGGATACTGGATCAGCCCGCCCCAGCCCATCTCGATCAGGTAGGCCATGGGGTCACCTCCCCGGGGACAGGACGACGGTCGCGCCCTGGACGCGGCCGAACTGGACGAGGACCTTCTGTAGTTCGCGGCCGACCGCCACCGGGTCCATCGCTTCGTGGACGTCGACCTGCACGTTGATGACGGTCCCGCCGCGGCCGCCCGAGACGGCCGCCCGGCCGAGGACCGGGGTGGTGGCGGCGACCCGGCCGGACACGTCGCCGAGCGCCTGGTCCAGGGCGGGCATGCCGTCGACCAGGCCGCGCGCGAGCCCCTGCGTGGAGTACGCGCCCAGCTGCGCCATCACCGTCGACGGGCTCTTGATGCCGAGGGCTTTGCGGATGGCCTTGTCCATCCCCTTGGCGATCTTCACCATCTGCTTCTCGATGGCGTCCTGCTGCGAGTCGAGGCCCTTGAGGTAGCCCTTGCCCGCCTGCTTGCCCGAGTCGTACAGGGCGTCCGCCCCGGCGCGTCCCAGGGTGTCAGCCTGGTCGTTGATCTTGTACTGGGTGGAGTTGATCGACGCGAAGAGTTTCGCGTTCGCCCCGGCCAGCGCGGACGCGTAGGCGTAGCCCTGCTCCGGCCCCATCTCCAGGATCTCGCGCAGCATCGTCTTGTTGAGGCCGCGCTTCTTCAGGCTGTAGATGTAGCTGGTGAAGGTCTTCATCTTCGCGAGGCGCTGCTGCAGCTTCACGCCGATCCCCGAGGCGGTGACCTGCTCCTCGCCCTCGAACATCCCGCCCAGTGAGGCGGACTGCTTGGCTCCGACTCGGGTGGATTCCGCGAAGTCCTTCGCCCGCTTGATCGTCGCCGCGATGCTGTCGCGCTTCCCGGCCAGGGTGAGCAGCGTCTTGGTCTGCCGGTTGACGTAGGCGACCAGCCGGTTGTCCTTGCTGCCAGAGAAAGCGCTCCAGATGTCCTTGGCCAGATCCTTCGACGTGGCCTTGATCTTGTCCTTGGATCCGGTCATGCCGGAGATCAGGCCCTTGCCGACATCCGCGGCGAGCGCCTTCGTCTTCTTCGACGGGGAGGAGATCTGCAGCTCTGTCTTGATCCCCGTCACGACCGCGGCCGCCATCTGGCGTGCGGCCGTGTCGACCAGGCCCGTGCTCGCGCCCATGCCGACGGCCAGGCCGCGGGCGGTGTCCGCGCCGGCGCCGGTCATGCCGCCGGACGCGAGAGCCTGGAGATTCAGGCGGCCCTCGTTGAGAGCGTTCATGAACGCGACGCCGTACTTCTTGACGGCGGCCCCGCGCATGACGAACTCGGTGTTGGCGACGCGCCCGATCGCACCCGATCCGAACAGGGCCAGGATGCTGTCGCTGGTCGCGGTGCCGGGCCCGTCGACGTAGCCGCCGCCGGGGAACGACTGCACGTTGCCGCCGCCCGCGTAGCCGGGCACCAGACCGCCGCGGGCGAGCTGCCCGAACTGCTTGCCCGGGTTCGGGCCGACGGACACGAAACGGCTGTACGAGGTGAGCGTGATGCTCTTGTCGTGCAGGTTGTCGCGGGCCCGCTGCACCGCACGGATACCCGACAGCGCAGACCCGGCCGCCGCCGTGATCCGGAC
Organism: Streptomyces sp. CWNU-52B; assembly: GCF_047444975.1. NCBI lineage: Bacteria > Bacillati > Actinomycetota > Actinomycetes > Kitasatosporales > Streptomycetaceae > Streptomyces > Streptomyces sp. CWNU-52B. The sequence continues at coordinate 20,097 of NZ_JBLFJV010000017.1, forward strand.
CGAGCCGTCCGGCATGTGCTTGACCTTGTAGCCGAGACCTTCCAGGGTCTGCTCGGCGGTCTTGGTCAGCGCCTTCATCGTGACGCTCTTGGAGCCCGGTGACGCCTTGACCTTCGCGATGAAGGCGCCGAGGTCACGCCTGGCGTCCTCGATGTCCATCGACACCTTCGCCGACTTGTTCGGGATCCTGATGATCTGGTCGGCGAGCTGGGCCGCCTCGGCACGGCTGAGGCCCATGGCCTGAGCGCTCCTGAGGAACGCGTCACGGCCACGGCTGTAGATCCCGTTGACGGTCTCCCAGCTCGCCCCCGACTCCCGGGCCGCAGCCGTGGCTTCGTCGGTCCTGGCGGCCAGGTCGTTCAGCGCGGTCGCCGCGGTGCGGGCCTTCTCGCTGTTGAGGTTGAGCTTCCCGCCGGACATGTCCAGCGCGCCGGCGTTGTCCCTGGCGGCCTTCGCCGCCGCGTCGATCGCGGACTCGAACCCGATCATCCCGCCGAGGCCCGCACGCTGCACATCGTTGAGCGCCTGCAGCGACTGCCTCAGCCCGTCCGCGGACTTCTTCTGCGCGGCGAGCTTCTGCTCGGTGGCCACGGCCTGCGCGCCGAACAGACCCATCGACTGCGCGGCGAGCTCCTGCTCGAACTTGGCATCCGCCAGGGCGCTCTTGTAGTCGCCGAGCTGGCTCGTGAACTCCTTGGTGTCCCGGCCGCCCTTGCCGTACTCGGCGGTCAGCCGCTTCAGGGCCGACGCTGCGAGATCCGACTGGCCGCCCTTGACGAGAGAGGCGAGAGCGTCGTCGACCGCGCCGATGTTGTCCTTGGCTTCCTTGACCGGTGTCGAGTCCCAGCCGGTCCAGCCCACCAGGAACTGCTGGACCTTGTCCGTGGTGGACGGGTCGGTGAGGGCCTTGACCTTGCCGTGCAGTCCGTCGAGATCGGCACCGAAGTGCTTCGACGCCTCACCGGTCACCCGGCCGGTCGACCCCAGTTCACGCAGGGACGACGTGAGGCGGTCCACGTCCGGCGGCGCCGCCTTGCCCCGCTGCGACAGCTCACCCAGCGCGATGACCAGGAGACCGATACCCGTACCCGCCACGGCCAGCTTCGTCGTGCGGGACAGCGCGGCGATCGAGGCACGGGCCGCGGCCATCCGGCCGGGCGTCGCCGCCGCCGCCGAGTTCATCGCGAGCAGCTGCGCGGCGAACATCGCCAGCCCGGTACGGGCGGCAGCGAACCCGAGCGCGGCGGCCTTGGTGACCTTCAGTGCGAGAGCCAGCTGCAGGAACATCGCGATCGCCCCGGCGGGCACAGCGGACACCAGGCCCGCCGCCACGTCGATGATCTGCAGCAGGCTCACCCCGACCCCGCTCGCCCCGTCCAGGACGTGGATGAGCGATTCGGCGACCGAGTTGAGGACGCTGGCCACCGTCGGCCCCTGGGCCCGCGCCCACGCCATGAACTGGGCCGCCTTGCCGCCGACCTCGCCACTGTCGCCCACGCGCAGCAGGTGCACGAGCTGGTCGTTCACCGTCCGCAGGGTCTTCTGCGCGAACGTCGTGAACTTCGAGTTGAGGCGGTCGAGGCCCGGGGACTCCATGCCCCCGCCGACGATCGTCATGAACCGGTCGGTCTCAGCCGACGTCGCCTTGACCAGGCCGGTGGTCTTGGGCAGCAGGCCGTCGAGGATGGCGATGCCCTTGGTGACCGGGGCCATGGTGTCCCCGGCCAGCGAGTCGGACCACTCCTTGTAGGTGTCCTTCAGGATGCCGAGGGCCGCCGCCGCTTCCCTCGTCTCGGGCGGGAGCTTGGACACCGACTCGACATACGCGCTGTGGGCGGCGACGGCTTCCTTCGAACGGGCGCCGCTCTTGTCGACCGCGTCCTCGTACTTCTTCTCCGCATCGGCCGCCTCGGAGAGAGCGCCGATCTGCGGCACGAGGGCCGCGGTCATCGCCAGCGTGGCGACCGCGACCGTGCCCGCTCCGGCCGCGATCGGCGCCAGCGCTGCCGCGGCCGGGATCGCCGCCGGCGCCAGCAGCATCGCCGCCTTCTTCAGCTCCCCCAGGGCTTTGCCGCCGGCGTCGGTGTCACGCTGCAGCCCGGCCATGTTGCGGGTCGTGTTGGTGGTGAAGCGCCGCACGGCCGCGTCGCCGTTGATGGACATCGTGAGCAGGCGCCGGCCGAGCCGGTCGCTCGCGTTGCCTGCCCCGTCCAGGACCCGCGACAGGTGGTCACGGCCGGTCAGGATGAAGTTCATCGACGGCATCAGGTACTGCCCTCCCCCGCTTGTGTCTGCTGGGCGGCCTGGTGCCGGTCGAGCCAGGCGATCAGGTTGTAGAAGTCGACGACCGTGAGGTTGTCGACGTCTTTCGGCGGCGTGGAGAGGAGGTGTCCGAAGAGTGCGAGGTAGGCGGCTCGGGCGCGTTCGATGTCGGGCTCGGGCTCGTCTCCTCGCCCGGCGTCTCCTCCGGTACCGGCCGGCCGTCCGCCTCGGGGGTCGGCTCTTTTGGGCCCGGCGCCTGCGCGGCCAGGAAGGCACGCGCCCGTTCCGGATCGACGGCCACCTCGTCCAGCCGACTGCCGATGATCTCTTCGACGGTGTCCCAGGGCACTTCCTCATCGGCGGCCGCCAGGGCCGTGGCGATCCACCGCTCGATCTCCCCGTTGTCCATGCGGGACGTCAGCTCCAGGACACCGGGGTCGAAGTCGCCCCACCGCAGGGAGGGTTCGCTGCGCTTGCGGATCACCCAGACGATGCCGCGCATCGCCTCGAGGTCGTCCTCCTGGAGACCGCCGAGGATCTCCTGCCATTTCATGTCGACGGTGCGCTGCACGATGGCCGCCTCGGAGACCTTCAGGCTGCTGGCGTCGTAGTGCTGGGGTTCGCCACCACCGGGCGTGTAGACGACGATCACGGGTTGCTCCTATTCGAGGCGACGGCGCACGTCGTCGGCGACGCGCTCGACTTCACGGGTGATGCGCGGCTGATGCGCGCGGATGGTCTTGTCCCAGAAGCCCTGTGTGGCGCTCTGCTGGGACCAGCGCTTCTTGTTGCCGAACACCGGATGCCTGAGGCGGCCCAGGTCGTTCATCTGGTTCACCGCGCCGACCGGGATGTCCGAGGGCAGGAGGCTCTTGTCGAGCCAGACCTTCGCGCCGGGATTCCCCGTGGTCCGCACGCTGATCCGGATGGCCTGCGCGATGCTCTCTCGGAACGGGCGCGTGGTGGGCGAGGGCCCGCCCCGCTTCCCCGCGCCCCGGCCCGCGGACTGCAGCGACTGGCGCCGGACAGCGTCCTGCAGATCACTGCGCAGCGGCTCCGCTGCACGGCGGATACGGCGGATGTACGACTGGCGGATGTTCTCGTGACCGGCCCGGCGCAGCTTCGCCGCCAGCTCGAGGAGCTGGCCGGTACCGGTTACACGGATCTGCCCGACCACCCCGATCTCACAGGGTGATGTCGGTCGACATGTACTCGATCTTCGGCTGGTTGGTTCCGTCGAACAGGCCCACGTAGTTGAAGCTGGGCTTGACGACACCGAACCCGTCGACGACCGGCGGGCCCTCGTCCAGCCGGATCGCGGGCAGGATCACCCGGAACGTCTCGAAGTGCGTGTCCTCGATCACGGGACCGACGAACTCCCACACCAGGCTCGTCGCGCCGTCCGAGGTGTGCAGGTCGTCCAGGGTCGTGTGGGTGTAGTCCGTCTCGAACGTCCCGGAGATCTTGATCTGGTCGTTCTCGACCGGTTCCTTCTTCAGCCCGGCCTGCCCGGCGTAGAACCGCTCGACATCCTGCGGCCGCTCGATCTTGCAGCTCATCTTGCGGATTCCGTCGAGCGCGGTCTCCGAGCTGTACGTGCCGGTCTTCACCGCCATCTGCCCGAAGTGGTACGGGCTCATGGCGCTGTACGACGCGGCGGCCAGCGACGACGACTCTTCGACATCCCGGGCGTCGATCTCGAACGCGGCGTCCAGCATGCCGCCGACCTCGCACGAGAACTCGGCCGAGATGACCTTGCAGCCCAGGAAGTTCTTCTTCGTCACCGTGCCGGTCGTCAGCGGCACGCCCTTCTGCACCGTGAGCGACTTCCCCGCCACGGACGCCAGAGTGTGGGTCTGCAGGTAGGCCGCCGTCGCCGCCTGCTGAACAGGCGTGACCGACGTCCCCATCAGGGACTGGAGGAGCAGCCCCATGCCCTTGTTGGTGACCTCCAGCTCGATGGAGCCCTGGCCCTCCTTGCGGGTGAGGACCCGCCGCGAGGACAGCGGCAGCAGACGCCCCGCCGCGATGCCCGCCGACTGCGCGGTGGTCTTCTTCAGCGCCAGCGATTCCTTGGTGAACTCGATGAACTTCGTCGGCGCCACGTAGGTGCCGTAGGTCACCTCGGGTGCGATGCCCAGCTGGGCGCCGAGACCGGATCCGATCGCCATGGATCAGCCCTCCGTCTTCTGCGGCTTGGCCGCGGTCATCTTCTTCAGCGGCGCCGGGGGCGCCGCGTCCTTCGGTTCCTCCACGGACTCCCACGTACCGGGCTGGCACACGTAGCCCTCGAACCGGTCGGCGGGGACCTCGACAACTTCGTCCGGCTCGACCGTCCTGCCGAGCTCGGGCACGGTCACCTGCTCGTGTCCCAGGTAGCGCACTCGCGCCATGGCTGTACTCCTTGGATGAGGGGTGGATCAGATACGGGCGCGGCAGGCGACCGTGAACGCGAGACCGCAGATGGCGCCCTCGTTGTGCGACTGCGTCAGGTCCCCGGCGGTGAGCTCCGACCACAGGACGGTCCCGTTCAGGGTCGGCGCCTCCGGTGCGGCATCCGAGCCGCGCAGCGCCTGCTCGACCTCACCGACCAGCGTGAAGACGTCACCGCGCCGCAGCGCCATGTCCTTGTCGCCGCCCCGCGATTCGGCGTAGCAGGCGATCGTGAACGACTCGTCGCGGGTACGGGCCCCGGCCGCGTTGAACGCCTGCTCGAGGCCGACCGCGGAATCTGCGGACGGCGACCAGCCGATGTGGATCCGGCGCCGCTGGGTGAGGTTCACCGCGGTCGGCCCGTCCACGACCGCCACCTCGGCGAGCGCAGGCCGCGCCCGCAGGATGACCAGCAGCGCGTCGACGGCGGCCGGCACCCGGGAGGTCTGCATCACGCCACCCCCGGCGGAACCTTGTACGGCTCCAGCAGCTGCAGGACCCGGTTCGGGATCGCGTAGCCCCAGCCGGGCACGGCCTCCGTCACGGAGAAGTCGTCACCGCCCCCGACACTGGACAGGCCGCGCGACGCCCCGTACTGGGTACGCCACAGATGCTGCAGCAGGATCCGCGCGGCCAGGTTGATGGTGGGCGGCACGCTGCCGCGGCCGGCCGTGTAGACGACGCGCCACAAGGTTCCGGCGAACGAGCCGCCCCGGTAGCGGACGATGCCGGGCCCGCCGTCCAGGACGAGCGCGGCCAGGTCCAGGGCGTCGCCCACCTCCACGGCCGGAGTCACCGACACCAGGGCCACCGCCGGAACGTGGGAGAGACACAGGGAGGCGCCGCGGCCCTCGATCGTCTCGGTGAACTCCCGCGTCTCGACCGGGCCCACGTGCCGCTCGATCGCGGCAGTGAGAGCTTCGACGTACACCGCCAGCTCGGTGTCGTCGCCGGTGCCGTCGATGTCGAGCTGGGCCTTCGCCTCTTCGAGGGTGAGCAGCGCCACCAGGACCTCCGGCTACTTTCCGTCGAGCGAGGACTTCGTCATCGGCTTGCGGCGGCCGGCGGCCTTCTCCGGCTCGCCCGGGTCTGCCGCGTTCTCCTCAGCCGCCTCGCCGCCGTCCTCGTCGGCAAGCTCTTCCGCCAGACCGACGCCGATCATGTACTTGGCCTCACCGTCGGGCAGGTCCTTGATCTCGCCGCGCTCGGGCCACGGCTCGCCGTTGCGGGTGCCGGAGATGGTCACCTTCATACGGACACGCATGTCGTTCCTCTCAGGGGTGCGACGGGCGGCCACCGGACGGCGGCCGCCCTGGGGTGCGGATGGATCAGGACGCCCCGCCGGCGAACACCTTCACCGCGCCGGTCTGGTCGACGAGGAGGCCGTCCGCGCGGATGATCCCGCGGAAGGTCACCAGGTCGGAGTTGAACGCGTAGTCGTCCGAGCGCTCGAACCGCACCCCGCCCGCCATGCGGACGAAGTACTGCGAGAAGTCCCCGAACGCCACAGACTTCGCCGACAGCGCGGGGGCCGCCACGTTCGGGTCGGTGTGCACCGGCTTGCTGAGCAGGGTGTCCGGGGCGCCGAGCTGCAGGGACGGCTGCCACAGGTACTGGCCCTGGCCGTCCTTCAGCTTGCGCGCGGCCCCCAGCGTGGAGTCCCGCATCAGCCAGCCCGCCGACGTGCTGTTCCTGTACGGGGCGATGACCGAGTAGTACAGGTCGATCAGGTTGTCCGCGGTGAACGCACCCACCACGCCCGTGCCGCCGGTCACGCCCGCCGACGCCAGGGTGATGACACCCGACGGCTTGGACGAGCCGTCACCGGTGATGGCGTGGACGCCGAACGCGTTGCCCAGCGCCCGGCCGGCCTGCATGGCCAGGTAGCCCTCAAGGTCCACGCCGGTGTCGTTGAGGAGCTCGGTGGACGCCTGCAGCAGCACGGCGTACTTGTACGCACCCAGGGCGCGCTTGGCGAACGCCGGGTCCGACTCCGTGATCCCTGCGGCCTCGGCGGTGAGCGCGGCGCTGGAGTGCGCCGTCGTCACCGGGATCTCGATGGACTCGCCGGACGACGTGGACAGCACGGTCGGCCCGGCCATCATGATCCCGGACACCTCGATGAGGTGCGCCATGAGCTGGCCGTAGAACGTGGTGGGCACGGTGTTGCCGCCCGCCGTCGCGGTGCCCTTGACGAGGTCACGGAACGCGACCCCCTCCGGCTTCGCCACGTCGAAGCTGCGCTGCTCACCGCGCGCCCAACGGCGCAGCTCCGAGTCCTTGTCGTCCGTCTTGCGGGCGCCCGGCTCCTGCGGCTTGACGAGCAGGTCGGAGAACGCCGCCTCGGCATCCTTGGTCCGCTGAGCCGCCTCGGTCAGGTCCTTCACCCGGACGTCGATCTTGTCGAGGTCCGCGTTGAACGCCTGGTACTTCGACTCCTCCTCCGCCGTGAGGTCCCGCTTCTCCTTCTCCGCCGTGTCGAGCAGCTCCTTGGTCTGCTCCCACACGTTGGCGCGCTTGGCCTGCAGCGCCTTGATGAACGCACTCATCTCGCCCTCCTGGGCATGACGACGACGCCCACGGCGTTGGCCGGGACGTCAGGTGGATGGGGTGTCGAGGTGGGGTTCGCCCTGCCTCAGAAGGTGCGGCGCCGGTTGAGCTCGGCGCGCCGCTGCCGTACCGCCATGACCGGGTGGGTGTCGCCCTGCCCGGCCGGCGGAATGATCGTGGGGTCCGGAGCCCCGAGGAACCGCTTCAGCTCGTCGGCCTCGGCCGCCGCCCGCACCTCGGCCAGGTCCGCGCCGACCTTGGCCGCCAGCGAGCGCAGGCCCGTGGACGTGTCCAGGTAAGCCGGGTCGTTGACCGGGGCCACGTCGACCAGCTGCCCGGACAGCAGCGTCCGCACCGGGAACCCGTCGTCGGTCATCGCCCAGTCGTCCTCGAACGTGAAGAACGCGAAGCTCGACTCGGAGACGTCGCCGCGCTGAACCAGCTCGTACACGTCCCCGCGCGCGGCCGGCACATCGACGCTGTAGTCCAGGCCCGTGCCGTCCGTCTGCAGCCGCAGCGTCTTCCCGCGGGTCGTGCCCAGCAGCATGTTGTTGTCGTGGTTGTAGCGGGCCATCACGCGCGGCCAGCCGTCGCCCTCGCTCTTCGCGAAGAACCCGGGGTCGATGCGCTCGACGAACCCGCCGAGGTTGCGGGACAGCGTGTTGAACTTCGCCGCGTACCCGCCGATCGTCCTGCTGTCTCCGGCCGCCCGGACCTCCACGAGGCCGCGCGTGAACCGACGCTCAGTGTCGCTGTTCACGTCATCCCTCCTTGTCGTCCGACGACAGCGCCAGCGGCGCGTAGTCCTTGCCCTGGCCGCCGGGCAGCGGTGGTTCGTCTTCCAGCCTGCGCAGCTCGTCGATGTTGTTCAGGCCGATCGCGCGGGCGATGCGGTGCGTGCGGTAGCGGGTCAGCGTGTCGGTACGCAGCATCGCGTCCACGTTGAACTTCGCCTCCTCGGTCGGCGGGCGCAGCCAGGAGAACGCGTCCTCCAGGCGTGCCAGCCACGGCCGCAGCGTCCACGTGAGCAGGTCGATGCTGTTCTGCTCGACCGTGGCGTAGGTCAGCGAGCCGCCGGTCTCGCCGCCCACCTTCTCCGGCGGCACCCCGTAGATCGCGGCGATCTGGTTCGCGGTCGCCTTGATGGTCTCCAGGAACTGCGACTCGTTCGCCGGTACGGAGATGGCCCGGTACTTCACGCCGTTGCCCAGCGCCACCACATCCCGCCCCGACGCGGCCTCCTTGAACCGCGCCTTCAGGATCGTCGCCGCGTCCCGGTCGACGACCATGTCCGTCTCCAGGACAGCCGACGGAGTGGAGCCGTTGGCGAACCAGTCCCGCCCGAACTGGTTGGCCAGCAGGCCGGCCTCCGTCGTCGTCGCGAAGTACGCGATCGGCGACAGCCCCAGGATCTGCCCCGGCACCGTGTACGCCGGGATATGGAACAGCTGCCCGTCCTCCAGGCGGCGGCCCTTGTAGTACCAGACCGGCACGGGCGCAAGGTTGTCCTGGACGTGCACGTCGTCCGGGTGCAGCCACTCGATCTGGGACGGCCAGCCGTCCGGCCCCCACGCCACGATCAGCCCGTAGGCGTTGCCACGCAGGGTCAGCGACGTCATGCACCGGTGCAGCCAGTCGTACCGGGTACCGACCGCGGCAGGCCGGCGGAACAGCGGCGGCACCGGAGCCCGCAGCCGGTCCTCCCCATCCGTCCGAAAGCTCTTCAGCGGCAGGGACGCCACCGAGTCCGCGAGCAGCCGCGTGGCCGCGTACACGGGCCCCAGGCGCAGGGCCCGCTCCTGGCTCCCGCCCCGCAGGACCGCCGGGTCCGAGCCCGAACCCCACACGTCCTGATACGTGATCGCACGCTTCAACGCCGTGCGGCGGAAGGGCCACCACCTCATGTCATCACCCTTCTCACCACACGCTCGCCAGAATGTCCTTGGGCTCTTCCACCTCGGCGCCGAGCCCCCACTTCGCGAGGGTCACCGCGACCAGCGGACTGATGTCCACGCCCACGCCACGGCGGGCCCACGCCCACGCATCCCCCAGCGGACGCTGCTGCGCGCCCGCCAGAGCCGACGCCAACGGCGGCTCATCAAGGTGGGACAGCGCCTGCTCGGTCACCGCGTCGTAGAACTGGCCGCACGCCGCGGCCACCTCCCGCGCCTTCGGAGAGACGACCTCCACACCGAGCCGCTCAACCAGGTCCGCGATCAGCGACCCGGCCGGCCCTCCCGCATCCACCACCCAGCAGCGCGGCGCCCACTTCGTGTGGAGCTCCGCCGCGCGGTCCAGGATCCAGCCGGTACCCGGCCGGTGCTCAACCACCTCGACATGCGTGCCGCCCCGCCACCGCCCCGCCACACCGATCGCGGCGTGCGAGCGCTCCGGCGTCATGTCGATCGCGAAGACCACCGAACCCTCAGGCGCCGACGACGCGTCCGCCAGCGCCCGCCACACGTCCTCACCGATGACCTGCCACGTGTCCGTACCGTCCGCCGGATACTCGCCCACCCCGAGCCGCTCACGCGCATACCCGGCCGCACTGAGCGTGGCCCGCTCGTTGGCGACCTTCTCCAGCGTGAGCCGGTACCCGACCCCCGGGTTCGACTTCAGCACCGCCTCGTCCGAGCCGACATCGTCGTGCGCCGTGCAGTCCGCCGGGCACTCGTCCACGTGCGGATCCACCGACCACTCCATGTACGACAGCGACAGGTCCGGCACCCCGGCCTCCAGCGCGGCCAGAGCCCGCCGGCGCAGACGGCCCAGCTGCACGGACGGGCCACCGATACCGGCGCTGCCCAGGTACCAGATCTGCGGATCCTCGACCGCGGCCATCGTCGGCAGCAGCGCGTCCATCTCCGGATCGCCAAGGATCATGTCCTCGTCCATGACGTTGCAGTGCCCGGTGAACCCTCGCCCGGAGCCCTTGCTCCTGGCGATGAACCGCAGCAGCTGCCCGGAGTACAGCTCGATGCCTTCCTCACCGACCGTCTGCCGGTACGTCTTCACTCGTTTGTGCAGGTCAGGAGTGCTACGGATCAGACGCTCGATCCGTTTGAACGCGGCCTTCGCCGTCTTGAACTCGTGCGCCGAGTGGAGGATCAGCTCCTCGCCGCCGATGAACAGGCCCCACAGCTCGCGGGCCTCGATCACACCGCCCTTGCCGTTCTGCCTCGGCACGTTCACCGCGACCTCGAACGACGCCCACGACCCGTCCGGCTTCTCGCCCATGCCGACACGAAGGATGTGCTGCTGCCACGGATCGAGCTTGAGGCCCGCCCGCGCCGCCAGGTCGATCGCCTCCTGCCCCGCAGTGGACGCGAACGGCGGCGCGATCTGGATCGGCGGAGTCTGCCAGCCGTACACGCGGCCCTCGTCAGCCTCCGGCGGCCTGCTCGCGGGCAGCTGCCCGGCGCTTCTTTCGCTGCTCAGCAATGTCATCGACCGTGTCCCCCTTCGATTCGACGGGGGCCAGACGCCGCAGATCGGCCATGATCGAGCGCAGTTCGTGGGCGGCCTTCGCCTTCACCCCGGGCACGTCCGTGCCGTCGATGCCCCGGGCCAGGTCAAGGGCGACGGCAGCCATGCCGGGCGACGTCTCATCGGCGTGAAGATCGCCAAGCTCCTGGGCGATCTTGTCGGTGACGTCCACGGCCACCTCCACTAATTCACTCGAACCCGGTTCGCGGAATTAGCGAGGTGACACAACGTGACGTCACAGAAAGTGACGCCGCTAAAACACTCGAACCGAGTTCGCGCGAATAGCGAGGCGATTTTGACCGCGCAAAAAATCGGGCGAGAAGGGCGTTTGGGTCGCCCGGTCCTGCCCTCAAAAAGTGGGCCGGCACCCCGGATCGATCAAGGTCACCAGGCGCGGGACGCCTGCGGCATCGCAGCCCGTGACTGTCCGCGCCGGGCGTTGTACCAGCGGGCGGCGACCCGTTTCATCTCCGGGTCCCGCATGGCCTCGATGCGCTGCATCACCACGTCGCGCCCGGGGTCGACGGTGACGATGCGGGCTTCGAGCCGCCTGTACTTGGCGCGTGCCTTGGCGCTGGGCATGGTGTGGATGAGGTACACGTCGGTCTTGTCGCGCAGGGTGAACGCCTCGTCCATGGCTGCGTAGCGGGCGCGGTGTGCGACGCGGAGCTGGATGGGGTTCTGGTTCCAGGCGGGGGCGCCGGGTCCGGTGAGCGCTTGGGTGATGCGGTCGAGGTCGATGACCACGTCGGTGGGCTTGGCGTGCGCGTCGATCCAGGTGGACTTGCCGGAGGCCGGCGGACCGGTGACCACGATCAGCACGCGCATCACCACCTTCGTGAGGCTCGCTGCGGCGCGGCCTTGGGCCGCGCGGTGGTGCGGTTGCCGCGGCTGCTGTTGCACCGTCGGTGCGCTGAGCGGGCGTTGGCGGGGTCGAGCAGGAGGTCGGGGCGCTTCGACACGGGCTCGGCGTGGTCGAGGGTGAAGGCGAGGGGGTGGGTGCGGCCGTCGACGTTGGCGGGGATGTTGTGGCCGCAGATCCAGCAGGGGGCGCCGAGGGCTTTCACTGCGGCGACGAGGCGGCGGTAGGGCCTGCCGTTGCGGATGCCGGCCACGGTCACCTCCGTGGCACGACGAAGCCCCGGGGCTCGGGGCCGCCGGGGCTTCGTGTGCGTCTGTGGTGCCCCGTTTCGGGACACAGTTGTTCTCCGAGATCGTGACACTGCTCTGACCTGCGGTCAAGCGGCTGTGCGTGTAGAGCGTTTCGCGGCGAGGGCGCCGACGTCCTGGACGGTGTACCAGGGCTGTCGCGGGGTGCCGCCGGAGCGGGTCAGCTGGCCGCGTTGGACGAGCTTGCGGACGCCCCCGAGGGTGATGCCGAGGGTGCCCGCGGTCTGGTGTGCGGTCAGGAAGCCGGGGCGGATGATCTGTGACTCCATGACCCCATGATGCGTCAGCGGATCCCGGCCTCGTGGGTGCGTCGCCAGGCGTTGTGGGCTCGCCGGCCGACGCGTAGCCGGACCTTCCGGCCGTGGCAGCGCGGGCACGTCCGGGGCTTGCTGAAGCGGGTGGTCTCGCCGGTGCCCTTGCACCTGCGGCAGGGGCCGAACGGTCGGGCCAGGCAGAGTGCGGCGTAGCCGAGGAGCGCGGCGAGCAGGGCGGTCATAGCGAGCAGCATGGGGCGGGTGTCCTCTCCCTGTTCTGGGCGGTTTCGGGGGGCTGGGCGGGGCCCCTGCTAGGCGCTAGGTGCCTGCTCAGGGGCTGTTTCGGGTGCTAGTGGAGGTGCTAGACCTAGCGGGGGCGGGTGCTAGGTCTAGCGGCCGTTGTGAGGGCTACGTGGCCACTCGGTCGGCGGCCCGGCGGGCTGCTGCGGCGGCCACGTCGGCGCGCTTGATGCCGCGCTTCGTGGTGCCCTTGCCGTCCTCTCCGGTGGCCCACACGTCCGCCGTGGCGACGCCCCACGGCTTCAGCGCGGGGGCGACGGACGCGGTCGTCCACTCGCCGTAGACGTCCGGCAGCGTGGCCTTGAGCCGGGCGGCGATCCGCTCGCACCACAGCTGGTCCTCGTCCGCGCCGAACGCCTTGAGGACGTCGCCGAGGACGTCCATGCCGCGCGAGGCGGACGGGCCCTGTCCGAGGGCGTGTCCGGTGACGTTGCCGTAGTCGTCGCGCAGCTGGCGGGCGCGGGCGACGACGGCCTCGGCGGCGGGGCCGTCGACGAACACGGACGCGACGATGGCCGGGTCGTCGCCCTCGCCGGACATCCAGCAGATGCCGCGGTCGGAGCGGGAGAACATGGTGGCGCGGATGCCGGACTTGTAGGCGCCGGTGCCCAGGACCATGTCGTTGGCGGTGTGGCCCATGACCTTGAGGCAGAAGCGGAGCACGGCGTTGGCGGAGATGCCGGGCGGGAGGCTCTTGGCGTCGGGGCGCTGGGTGGCGAACATGCCGACGATGCCGAGGGCGGGGCCGCGCTTGGCGACATCGGTGCAGATGGATTCCAGCTCGGCGCCGTACTTCTCGTGCTCGAAGGGGATCTGGCACTCGTCGAAGCCGACGACGATCGGGTGCAGCCCGAGGCTCTTGTCGTCGGCCAGGGCCGGGGTGACCTTCGACTCGGGGCAGCGCGCTTTGGGCAGGTTGCGGATCACCTTCGCCCGCCGGCGGAGCTCCTCCTTGAGCTCGCGCATGGCGTGCAGGACGTACAGGAGGTCGTCGTCGTCCTCGCCGGTCCGGTAGCGGTGCATGACGGGCTCCAGCGGGCCCAGGTCGCCGGTGCCCTTGAAGTCGAAGCCGTACAGCTCGGCGCGCGGATCGAGGGCGGCGATGAGCAGCAGCAGGCGCAGGAGGAAGGTCTTGCCCATGCGGGGGATGGAGCCGATGACGATCGAGGCGAACATCAGGGTGACGGCCATGTCGCGCATGCGCTGGTCGTTGCCGAACACGACCGGCTTGAAGAGGTCGACCTGTCCGGCCTTCAGGAGCGGCCACGCGGGCTTGGTCGTCTCGTTCATCGGCTTGTCGCCCACCCACAGGATCAGGCGGCCCTCGTGTTCGTCGGGGTCGCCGGAGGGCCACACGCAGCCGAGCTTGCGGCGCAGCCCGGAGGCGAGGGCCTGGCGCTGCTCCATGACGTCCTCGGGGACGACGCCGTAGGGCAGATCGAGGTCGGCGCGGTAGCCGGGTCCGTCGCGGGTGATCTCCGAGGTGAAGCGCATGCCGTTCATGTCGCCGCCCTTCTTGACGGCGGCGGAGATCTTCGCGTTGCCGATCGCGTCGAGGGCGCGCAGCACGATCGTGCCCGTCATCTTCTGCAGCTCGGTGCGCATGACCGCGGGGCCGATGACGGGGGCGTCGGGCTGCTGTCCGGCGTAGCCGAGGGACAGGACACCGCCGGCCGCGAACACGTAGAGGAACTCGGGAGCCATGACGTACAGCCAGAGGGCGAAGCCGAGGCCGAACACGGCGGCGACGACGGTGACGAAGCCGCGCAGGCGGACGCGCCCGGAGCGCAGGCGGGACAGGCGCATGTACTCGTCGACGTCCTCGGTACGGACGGCCCAGTCGCGCAGGGGCGCGGCCTCCCGGTCCCAGATCCACCGCGAGGTCGCGTGGACGAAGCGGGCGGTGCCGCGCGGGGACATCATCGTCAGCTGCACGCTGTACCAGGGGAGCCGGAGGCCGTGGTACGTCGTGGCGTATCCGGCGTGTCCGGCGGCGCGTTCCACGGTGGCGAGGAAGTCGCGCTTGGAGCGCATCCACGGGGCGATGATCGGCCGCCGCTTCTCGGTCGTCACGCCCGGGTCGGGGAGCTTCGGGTTGTCGACGGGGACGCTCGGGGCGGCGGGGGCGTCCTGGGCGTCCTGGGTCTGCGGGACGGCGTCCTCGGGGGCGTCCTGTGGCGTCTTGATCAGGGTGTCGGTCATGCTGGCCTTCCGGTCGTTCTGTTGGGCGGTCCGGGGCCCGGGGACGGCGACTTGCTTGGCGGTGGGACGCCGTCCCCGGGGTGTAGCTACGTGCGGTTGGCGCGCTTCGCGGCGCGGTCCTTGATGCGCTTGATGCGGCGGTCGATGTCGGGCTGGACGGTGAGGCCGGCCGCGGCCCGCTTCACGCCCTGCGCCTCGATGGCGACGATGCGGGCCTTCTCCCAGACGGTGAGCTTCGGTTCCTTCGCCATGGGTCAGGCCTCCGGGGTGGTGTCGGCCGGGGTCTCGTCGGTGTCCGGGAGGACGGCGGCGATGGCGGCGTAGCAGCGGGCGGCATCGGCCCACAGGGCGCCGGCCGCGGCGAGCGGGGCGACCTGGTCCTGGCGTCCGGCCTGGCGGGCGGCGTTTTCCGTGAGGGTGGCCAGTCGTCCGGCCTTGCGTGCTGCGGCCTTGGCCTCGTCGATGTACTGCTGACGGTCGGTCTGCATGCGGTGCTCCCTGGTCAGTTGCGGACGGCGAGGAACGCGGCCACGGCTTCGGCTGCGTGGTGGGTGGCCTGGTCGAGGAGGTACGCGCCGCCGAGCGGCCCGCCGAGGTTGTAGAACGCGGCCTTGCCGGTGGCTTCGGCGGCCTTGCGGACCGGCCAGCGGCGGTCGATCAGGTAGTGCGTGCTCGCGGACAGGGCGAGCGCGGCGGCCATGTTCCGGGGGCGCAGGCCGAGGCGGAGGGCGTGGTTCCCGACGAGGAGCGCGGCGGCCTGGGTCGCGGTGTACGTGGCGACGTGTCCGGCGAGGGCCTTGTGGCCTTCGGTGCCGGGCTTGGCCTTGTGCTGGGCCTGGTGGTCGCTCTGTACCCAGTGGTCTGCGACGTCGGCGGCGACGCGGAGCAGGGCGTAGACGGCGGGGTAGGTGGTGCTGCGGTTCACAGGGTTCCTCTCAGATGTGGCTGGCGTTGCTGGTCAGGGCTCGGTCAGTCCTGGTTGAGCCCGTCGAGGACGTCGAGCTCCCGGTTCATTCCGGCGTGCAGGATTTCGGCGTACTGCGTGTCGCCGGAGAGCTCGGCGCGCTGGGCGGCGGCGGACAGCTTGGCCAGTTCGTCCTGCGTGTTGGCGGTGGTGACGGGTTCGTTGCGGCTGTGGTCCCACATGGCGGGTTCCTCCTGGTCGTAGGCCGGGCTGTCCGGCCCCACCGCACCCCCACGGACGATCCGCGGGGGACGGAAGGGCAGGGTCAGCGGCGGGGGTAGCCGTGTCCGGCAGGCGGGTAGGTGACCCCGTCGTGCGGGTGGACGGCGGCGGCGATGACGGTCTCGAAGTCGTCGAGGTCCGCGTCGCCCATGAGGTCGCCGGTGCGGGTGAGGTAGGCGGCGTCGAGGCCGTCGAGGAGGCGCCCGGTGCGGGCCTGATCATCGGCCTGGGTCTCGCGGCGGCGGAGGGCCATGGTCAGCGCCCCCTCTGGAAGTCGCGGACCATGCTGCGCAGGACGAGCAGGCTGATCGTGAGGGCGACGACGGACAGGGCGAGGACGGCGGCGAGGATCGCGAAGCCGAACACGAGGAACGCGACCAGGACGACGACCACGGTGAGGGCGAGGAGGCCGAGGCATCCGCCGGCGAGGTACGCGCCCCACGGGCGGGCGACGATCGGCTGCAGCGGAACGGTCGGGGCCGCGACTGCGTTGGGCGGGGCTGCGTAGTGCGCCGGTCCGTAGGGGACGGGCGGGGCGTACATGGGGTTCCCGGCCAGGTCGTAGCCGATCTGCTGCCGCTGTACGGGCTCGCTCATGCTGTCCACCCCTTCACGAGGCGGGCGAACGCGGGGTAGAGGGCGTATCCGGCGGCGGCGGTGAGCATGACGGGCTCGGTGATGACGGCGGCGATGATGCCGCAGACGATCGCGAGGAGTGCCGGGTAGGCGACGAGCAGGCCGAGGACGGCTCCGAAGGCGAGGCGCATCATGCGAGCACCCCCACGTGGAACTTGGGCAGCTGGTCGGGGTGGAACAGGTTGCGTCCGGCGGCGTCCTTGGAGTGGACGGGGATGCGTTCCATGGCGACCCAGTTGCGGACGGTGGACGGCTTGATGCCGTAGTGGTCGGCGACTTGGGCGGACGTCATGAGGGGCGGGGTGGGCGGCGGGCCGTCGTCAGCGTCCTGGTCGTCCTGGCCCGTCCCGGGCGGAAGCTCGCGCGTCTTGTCGCCGTCCTGTGCGTCCTCGCGTTCGAGGGTCACGGTGGGCGTCGGGCGGGCGACGACCGGCAGGAGCCGGACCCCGGCCGGGACGACGGCCGGACGCGGCAGGACGCTCAGGACGGCGGGGGACGCGTCGGCGTCCTGAGCGTCCTCGGGGGCGTCCTGGGCGTCCTCGAACGGCGACCGCAGTTCCACCTTGGACAGCGACTGGGCGCCGCGGCGGGCGGCGAGCATCTGCATCATCACGTCCCGCTGTGCGGGGTCCGTACCGACACCGGCACGGGCCACGGCGGCGGCGAGGCGGGCGCGTCCCCAGCGGCCGAGGGCGGGCCGGGAGGCGAGGGCAACGGCGCGGGCGGTCGCCCGGTCGCGGGTGATCTGCTCGGCGCTACGGTCGCGGGTGGCGAGGCCGAGGCGGGAGAGGAGCCGCTCGCGCAGCTCCCGTCCGATGACCGCCGGCAGGGACTGCGAGCCGGTGCCGGGCTTGGCGTGCCGCAGTTCGATGCCCATGGCCAGGTGCCAGAGCAGGGCGGCGAGGACGGGGCCGACGACGGCGCGGACCGTGCCGCCGATGAGCCCGGACTCGGAGTAGGCGGGGATGACCTGCACGCCGGTGATGAGCCAGACGATGACGCCGGGCGCTCCTGGGGTGTCCTGGGTGCGCAGGTTCTGCCGGGCCATGAGGGCGCAGGAGAAAAGGGCGAGCTCGGCGGCGGCGAACATCGCGCCGCGCTCGGCTTCGGATGTCATGCCGAGCTGGTGGGCGGCGAAGTTCCAGGATGTGTCGGCGCTGTAGGCGGTGCAGGCCATCGCGGCGAGCGAGGCGACGACCACGGCGGCCGGGGTGCGGGTGCCGCTGGTACGGCTGCGCTTCACCCACACGGTGACGATGGGGACCATCAGGGCGATGGTCACGGCGACGGCCGCGACGTGCAGGGAGTGGGCCGCGATCCAGGTGAGCGCGTTCATCGGCCGGCTCCCTTCTGGGTGGGGAGCGGCTGCTTGGCGAGGTGGGCTTTGAGTTCGCGGGCCTGGCGGGCGGTGCCGGGGTGCCGGAGGGCGGCGCAGAGGCGGCAGGTGCGCGGGTCGTGGGCGTTCACTTCGCCTCACCCCGCTCGGCGTCGTATGCGGCGAGCAGGGCGCGGACGCGGCAGTCGAGGGCGACGGCGGCCTTCACCATGTCCATGTGGTTGTGGATGTTGAGGGGCGCGGTCTCGGCGATGATCCGGCGGGTGGCGGCGATCTCTACGTCCAGGGAGCAGGGCGCCGGCGGCGTGTAGCCGGGTTCGCGCAGCGGCTCGTGGGCGGTGCTCATCGTGCGGCCACCGCCTCGGCGACCGCGTTGCGGGGGTTGGCGCACTGGCACGTCCAGTAGCCGCAGACGGGGCAGGCGTCGTCACTGTCGTCGTCGATCTTCTGCGCCGTGGCGGGGGTGAGACCGGCGGTCGGGGTGATGGTGCCGGTGACGCCAGCCAGCGTGGCGCGCACCGTGAGGGTGCGGCCGGGCAGGCGGCGGACGAATCCCGCAGCGATGAGGCGACGGCCCGTTTCGGGCACGGCGGTGGGCATGGAAAGATCGGCCATAGCCGGTTCTCCTCCTGGTCTAGTCAGGTAGGCGGTTCGGTCAGGCCCTTGGCTGGCGTTGGCGCGCCGGCCTTGGGCCGTCTTCAGTTGTGGGTGGAGCTACGCCTTCGGCTGCTTGGCCTTGAAGGCGGTGATGGCCCGGTTGATGCCTGCTCGGGTGACCCCGAGCTCTCGGGCTACTGCTGCTTGGGTACCGAGTTCGGCTTCACCGTCGAGGAGGGCTTGTGCCCGTTCGTCGGTGGCCTCTTGGTATGCCTTCTGTGCGGCTTCCTGGTTCCGGACTGCTGCGTCATGGCGCTCTTTCCACGTAGTCACGTCCCTCCTAGTACCGGGAGCGGTGGGTGCTCCGCAACTGTAACCAGGGGTGGCGACACATGTCAACACCCCTGGTTACGTCACGCCGGCTGCTTCGGCTGGTAGTGCAGCAGCAGCAAGAGGTCCTGCTGCCCGGCGTACACGCAATGGCAGGCCCGGCAGCGGAGATTGCTCTCGCCCGCGCGGTGGGTGATGTCGGCCCCGCACACCGTGCCGCGGTCGTCGGTGACGGCGATGCACTGGCCGACGACCTTGCGCCGCGGCACGGGGTCGCCGGTGACGGCGCGAGCCTGGCGCTCGAGGTCGCTCACCTCGCGGGCCAAGTCTCCGGCGGCCGGGTAGTTCTCAGCGATCCACTCCAGCTCCATCGCGAGCCAGCGGCAGTCGGCGGCCAGCGTGTCGAAGGGCGGCGGGGAGTGCTGCGGCCACCGGACGTACTGGACGTCGACCCGCCACGAGTGCACGACCAGCAGCATGCTGCCGCTGGTCATCTCGTCCAGCACGGACTCGTTCAGCGGCGAGCGGGGGCCGGCCGCGCTACGCGTCGACACGATCTCGCCGAAGCCGCGGGCCCGCGGCACGAGGCACTGCACGAGTTCGTCGTGCAGCGTGGGGAGGTCGGCCAGGCGCTCGGCGAGCCTGATCGTGTCGTGCTGGCAGAGGTAGCGGCCGCTCGCCTCGGCGCCGCAGAGTCCGCAGAGGGTCACGCTGCTGCCTCGCTGACGTCGCTCATGTGCACCGGGGTGGGCCGCTTCGCGTTGGGCACGCCGACGGAGGCCGCCAGGTCTGCCCAGTGCCGGTCTTGGTCTTGCTTCGTCCACACGCTGTGGACGCCGGGCGACGGTCGGGTGGGGATCTCCTCGAGGAGGAGTCGCTCAAGGGGTGTCACGCGAGGATCTCCTTCGCTTCCTGGATGCGGCGGGGGTGGGCGTCGGTGAGGGCGCGGCCGTCGTCGTGGCACGGGATGCCGGGTTCGACCTGGCAGGTCGGGCAGCAGGCGGTGAGGACGGTCCACGCGGTGACGCGGGAGGCGTGGGGCTTTTCGAGGACGCGGCCGTTGACGCGGACGATGCAGGACTGGTGAGGGCGGGCGTGGCAGGGCTCGTGTGGGCAGGGCACGGAGCGGGCGGGGTGTGCGCGGGCGCGGAGGCCGTGGCGCAGGGAGGCGGGCATCGGGGCCCCGGGGCGGACGCTCATCGCTACTCCTGGGTGAGAGGGTCGGGACACCGGCCGCCGCTGCCGGTTCGAGCGGCAGCGGCGGCCGGCTGGGTGGGTGGGGTGCATCAGGACTCGTCGGACTCCCACGCCTTGATCGCGACGCGCACCGCGTCAGCCGGGTGCCAGTACGGGGCGTGGCCCTCGGGCGCCGGGGTTCCGTTGAGGAGCGCGCGGGCGGTGGCTGCCACCACCTCCGGGTGAGACCAGAGGCCGAGGCTCGGCAGGAACTCCGGCTCGGTGTTGCCGCCTTCGGAGCGGGGACGGGCGTACTGCCACTGCTCAGCGGGGTGGTCCCAGAACAGGAACAGGCCGCCGGTTTCGTCGTCGGTGTCGTCGTCCCAGGCGATGACGGCGTTGAGCATCGTGGTGCAGCCCGCGTCGTCGCCGGTGGCGTAGGGGTCGATCTCCGCGTCGGACGTCCAATAGGTGTAGGGCTCCATGCCTGCGGCGGTGAGCGCGTCGACGACAGCGGTGATGTACGGGTCGTGCGGGAGCGGAGCGGTCTGCACGGTCATGGTTTGTGGCCTTTCGGCTGGTCGGGTTGGGTGTGGTGCTGACGCCGCTCAGACGGACACGGCGGGCTGCGGATCGCCGGGCTCGGGCCTGCCGGCCGTGGCGGCGGGTGTGTGTCGGGGGCAGCGCCAGCCGCACGGGTAGAGGCGGGGGCGGCGCAGGGAGTGCGGCGGGGTGGGGACGTCGCAGCCGGGGCGGTCGCGGCGTTTCACGTGGCGGGCTCCTGCATCTGCGCCAACTGCTGGAGGTAGTGGGCGCGGCGGTGCTCCTCGTCGGCGCGGGTGGTGGCCCGGTCGGCGACGGGCCCGCCGGTGGCGGCGGTCCGGCGTGCGACGTGCGGCTCGCGTTCGCGGGGCGCCCGCCCGCCGACGGCGGGGGTTTTGCACGGGCGGCCGATGGCGGCCTTGCACTGGGGGCAGTCGATGCCGAGCGGGCCGGGCCGACGGACAGCGGCCACGGAGCCGTCAACGGACGGCAGGGCGGCCTTCACGGAGGCGATCAGCGCTGCGACGGGCCGACGCTTCAGGTGCTGCCCGTCGGCGGCCCTGGTCCGCTGCTGCCGCACCGCGGCGAGGTAGGCGGGCACGTCGTCGGGGTCGGCGTCGGGGATCTCGGCGGGCAGGCCGGGACCGTGGATATCGACGGCGGCGTCGGAGCGCTGCGCGGTGATCTCGTCGATGATCTCGGCGGGGCTGACGAACGGCTGACGGCGGGCGACCGCAGCCGCAGCAGCACGGGCGGCGGCGAGCGGGTAGTCGCCGATGACGTCGTGCCACGCGTCGGGGGTGTACTCGTCGAACTTCTGCTGCGGGCACAGGGCTCGCACGTAGCGGGCCAGGACCACGGTCTCGTCGGGTGTCATGAGGGCTCCTGCATGCGGGCTCGGGCTCGGGCCATGGCGCGGTCGGCCCAGTCGTCGGTGTCTTGCTGCTGGCGGGACTTGCCGAGGGCGACGACGTGTCCGCCTTGCTGGGCGGTGAGGACGTCGGTGCCGGGGGCGGGTGCGTCCGGGAGGGAGCGCCAGCCGGGGAGGAAGTAGCGGCCGGAGCGGGGCCGGGAGCGGGCGCCTTCCGCGCTGGCCGTCGCTGAGGCGACCAGGGCGGGCAGTCCGCAGCGCTGAATGAGGACCTCGATGAGGACCCACTCTCCGGGCTGGAGGTCCCAGCCGACACCGATCAGGCCGGCGGCGGTGAGCGCGTCGACGAGAGGCACGGACGCGGCGGGAATTCGGGGCCTGTCTCCGATGCGGGGAGGCTCGTCGGAGCCCGCTCGCGTAGCTAGCTGTCTTTCCTCCTTCTCCTTCTCTGAAGGAGAAGGAGGGTTAGGACGGGACGGGGTGCCGTTACTAACGGCGTTACGAATCGCTGTGACCTGCGACTCTTCGCTTTCTTCGGCGCCTGTTTCTCGCGCCGTCGTGTCGTCGTCGTGTCGCGTTGCTGTCGTCGTCGTGTCGTTCGGGGCGTTCTCGGCGTCACGCGTAACGCCGTTACTCGGGGTGTTACGAGGGGCGTTAGCTGCCCCCTTCGACGAGCCGTCCTTGCTGGCTCGCTTCCGCTCACGCCACGCCTTCTGCCGGGCGGCGTTCGCGGCACGCTCCGCCTGCACTTGCTCGCGGTCGCGCTGGTACTCCAGGTAGTCGTGGATCTCCCAGCCGCCGTCGACGCGGTCCCACAGCCGGGCCTCCACCAGCTCCCGCGCCGCGGCCTTGATGCCGCGGACGCGGGCGACGATGGGGAGTTCACGATCGAGGATCATGCCCTCGGTGAGGTTCTCGGCGGACCAGCAGAGCGCCGAGACGTACAGCCGGAAGGCGCGGTCGGACAGCAGGTCGACCTTGCGGTTCGAGGGGAACCGGTCGTCCAAGCGGACCCAGGGCATGAGAGCTTCTCTCGGTGGTTCGGATGGGGCTGGTCAGGCGGCGGACGTGAAGGTGCCTGGGGCAGCGCGGGCGTAAAGAACCCGGAGTGCGGCGGCGGCCTGTTGCGGGACGACCCCGTTGCCGAGCGCTTTGAGCTGCTGGGTGCGGGTCAGGCCGGGGACGTCGGTGACGTGGCCGGCGGGGAGGCCCATCATCCATTCGACGAACGCGGGGCTCAGCCGTCGCCGATCGTCAGTTGCCCAGGGGGCGGGGCGGCCCGTCGCTTCTTCCCAGCGCGCGATGGCTGGGGTGAATTGGCCCCAATCCTGTGGGCTACGGCTGGCAAGGCCAGGTCGCCCTTGCTGCCTCGCTGATTCGGGCCGCCCTTCTCTCCGTCCGATGCGCGAGGAGTGGGCAGCAGTAGCCGTGTGGCGTCCGTGAGCGTCATTCCGTTCCCGCTGCCGTAGGGGGTTCCGTCCGGCCGGAAGTTCGCTGTGTCCCGGGAGTCCGCCACGATCGGTGTCGGCAGGAGACTGACCGTGGTCCGTAGGTCCAGGCCGCCATCCCCGTGCGCTCCCGTCCCGTTCGTGTCCGAGGTTCGCGGCGTCGGCAGCAGTGGCGACGATGAAGAGGCGCTTGCGCTGGTGCGGAGCGCCGACCTCGTCCGCGCGTACAAGGCACCACTCAACATCGAACCCGAGGCGGGCAAGGTCAGCGAGGACGACGTCGAATCCGAGCCGAAGGTGCCCCGCGACGTTCTCAAAGATCGCGACTCGGGGTCGAAGAACCCCAAGGGCACGGGCAATGAACGGCCAGATGTGGCGGGCATCGTCGGTTCCTTTTCGTTGGCCGGCGGTCGAGAACGGCTGGCAGGGGTAGCCGCCGCACACCACGTCGACCGGGCCGTACTGCCGCAGGACGCGGCCCCAGTGGGCAAAGCGCAGGTCGCCGATGTTCGGGGTGGTGGGCCAGCGGTGGGCGAGGATCCGGTTCGCCCCGGGGTCGATGTCGGACACCCATGCAGTGGTGCCGCCGAAGACGTCTTCCACGGCCTGGTCCAAGCCGCGGTAGCCGGAGCAGAGGGAACCGATGCGGATCGTCATGCCGCCTGCTCCTTCGTGGTCTTGGCACGCTTCTTGGGGACCTGAGCGCCCCACATGCCGTGACGGGAGGTCTCGCACAGGTCGCCCTCAAGCGCACGAGCGTGGGCCTCGCACTGCGGGCGGACCGGGCACCGGCCGCACACACTGCGGGCGTCGCGGTAGCTACAGCCCTTGCCCTCGGGGTGGAAAAGATCCGGGTCGGTCTGCGCGCACAGGGCGGCGTCCATCCAGGAAAGGTCGCGGCTCACAGTCGGTCCCCCTTCGGCTGGTCGTCGCGCACGGCGGCGCGCAGCCGGTCCAGGCCGGCGGGGTCGACGGGCGGCGACCCGAGTTCTTCGAACAGGTGCGACACGCGGGCGAAGTAGCCGTCGAGGTGTGCGTCGAGGTCCTCGAGAAGACGCAGCGCGTCGGGGCCGACGTCGTGTCCGTCGTCCGCAGTACGGGCCGTGGCATCGGCGATGAGCCGGGCGCGCTCCAACGGCCCACGGAGAGCACTGCGTACCCGCCAGGCGCAGAACGTGGCGCCGACCACGCAGATGACGGTGACGAGCCGGTCGGCGCTCATGCTGCGCTCCGGCGGTACTCGGCGGTGCCCTGCCAGGTGCGGCAGATCGAGGAGTGCACGGTGGCCCGCTTCGACTTGGCGTAGCTGCGGGCCTCGATGACGCCCGCCGCGGCGGCGGCCTGGAAGGCGGGCCCCCACCGGTTCGGGCTGTCGGGCTCGTCGACCAGGCCCTCGGCGATGAGGTCGGCGGCCTGGAACTCGGTGCCGCGGCGCGCCATCAGGGCGATGGCGGCGGCGCAGGCGTCCGCCCACTCGATGGTGGTGTTGGCCTGGGCGAGGGCCATGCCGTTGGCCTTCGCGTTCTCCCCGGCGGCCGGGCTGATGACGCCCTGGACGGGCTCGGGAAACTGGAGCTGCTGGGTCACTGGTTGATCTCCCGTCCACAGGCACACAGGACGTGTCCGTCCTCGGCGGTGGTGAGTTGGCGCCAGCGGTGGAAGGGGCACGGCGGTACGAGTGCGGCCCCGGTCGGGTGCTGGACGATGGCGTAGCGGGGGTTGTACGGGCCGCCCATGGCGCGCAGCGGCTGGTGGTCACCGCAGGCGCGGCACTGCCCGACGCGACCGCCGGGCAGCGCCTCGTACATAGAGGTGCGAGAGGCGGGGCAGTTCTTCGGTGGGTCGATGTCGCGCGGGGAGAAGAGCAGGAGCCGCCCGGTGGGGCTGGCATCCTGGCCTGCCCCGGCGGCGCGTCCCTCGCAGGTGCCGCAGACGGGCTCTCCGGCGGGCGGCTCGTCGGCAGCGAGGAAGGCGCCGGCCCTCTCGCTGCCTCCGATGCCGTAGCCGCACCATGCGCCGTAGACGACACGGTCCTGCGGGTACCGACTCCCGGAGCGGGGCCGGTGCCAGCGGCTCATCTCGCGGGTGCGGACGAACCGCGGGCCCTCGGTCAGCGCCTCAATGTCCAGGCTGACAGGGCTGCTCGTCGTGGGCGGGAACAGGGCGACGGTCACCGTGCCCTCCGTGTGTGGCGGTGGTGCTGCGGGGCGGGGTGATCATCGGGCGGGGTGTGGCCGTGGCGGGCCCAGTGCGGGGTGTGCTGCTGCCGGAGACGGTCGGCCGCACGGGCGACCAGGGCCGGGACGTCGGTGACGACGAAGGCCAGCCAGGCGGCCCACACGGTGGCGGCCCACAGCAGCCACTCGATCCCGGTCACTCGTCAGCGTCCGAGGCGTCGAACGCGGGCGTCGACCGGTGCTCGCGGCGCCACCGGTACCGGGGCTTCGCCGACGGGTTCTCGCGCCACTCGATGGGGCCGTGGCACTTCCTCATCGGGTTGTGCATCCACTCGCGGCGGAAGGCTTCAGCTCCACAGCCGGGGCAGACGACGAGCGGGCCGATCTTCGACTCAAAGCGCTTGGCCCTGAAAGCGTCCTGCCGCTGCCACCGGTCCGGGCGCTCAAACTCCAGGGACCCGTCCAGTACCTCGGAGCCGTCGAGCGACAGGTCGGTGGGGTCATCACCCCAGTAGGCGAGCGCCTGATCCTCGGTCTCCGCCGTCACGAAAACGACCCGGGTGACGGTCTCCGTGACGATGATCGGGAAGCTGCGCTCCATCACGCCCCACGCGTTGCGCGGCGTCTGATCGTCCAGCAGTTCCTGCACGTCCCAGTCGGGCTCGCTCGGCTGAACGCGCGGCCACCGCTGACCCAGGTAGCTGTGATCGTCGCGGTGCTTCAGTTCCAGGTCGCAGTCCGCGAAGGTCTTGCTGGGGTTCGGCTCGCCGCACTTCATTTGCCACCGCCCAGCGCGCGGCGTCCGCCCGCGATGCCGGTCTGCCCGATGTTCGCCGTGCGGCCGGCGGCGCGTCCGTCCTGGTAGCCGCCACCGCGGAAGGTGGTGCGGCGCTTCTTCAACTTGCCGTACTCGGCGGTCACGCGCTGCTCGATGACGGCCGTGCGATCGGCCAGTACCAGGGCCGTGCTCGGGCCGGAGACTTCCTGTCCGGGCCGGGTGGCTTCCGCGACCGCGCGGGCCTCGGCCTCTTTGATCCGGCGCACCACTTCACTGCGGAAGCCGATGATCCAGGACCGCCGGTAGGCCCGCGTGTTCTCGTAGTACGGGACCTCTACGTGTGCGAGCTGGTGGGTCATCTGCAGCAGGAGCGAGGTGTACAGCATCTCGGCCCGCTCAAGGTCGGACTCGTAGCCGAACATGTGGACGCGGTGGCCCATCGGTCCGGAGCGCAGGACTGCCTGGCCGCGCAGCGCCGTCACGATGCCGGACACCAGGGACTGCTTCTCTCGCGCCCAGGGGTCGGTCATGGTCACGATGCGGTCGGCGGGCGCGTCGGTCTTGGCACCGGTGCTGGCCAGCATGGCCTGCTCGATGCCGTACTTGGCCATCAGCTCGGTGGCTTTCGCAGTGAACGCCTCGGCCTCGGCTTCGGTGCAGCCGGGGTCTTCAGCCTTCGCCAAGAGGGCGCGGACCTTGGCGAGCAACGACTCGTTCGGCTGGGCGGTAGTCTCCGTAGACACGGTGACCTCTGCTTTCTGTGATGGGTTGAGGCGCCGGTCGGGGGCTGCTCGGGCCGGGAAGCTGAGAGCGGCCCTTCGGCGCGTTCAGGGGTGGGTCAGGCGGCCGGCGCCTGCGCGCCGAGCTCGGCGTTGCGGCGGAGGTCCTCGGCGGTGAAGGTGATACGGCCGCCGTCGCGGTGGCAGAACAGCTCTCGCCGGTAGCACTTCTCGCGGATCATCCGCGCCGTGTACGGCAGCAACTTCAGGGCGGCGACCTCGTCCGGCGACCACCGTCGGAATTCGGCCTCGGCCGAACTGCCCTGCGGGGTGCGGGACTTGGGCGTCTTGGGGCCCTTTGCGGGGGCCCGGCGCGTCCTCGTGGCCTGAGCGGTCACGGCGTCGACTCCTCTGTGGCGATCAGGAGGTCCTCCGGAACTCGGAGCCCCTCGGCGACCCGGCGGACCTGCTCAGAGCCGACGTCCTGGATGAGGTCCCTCTCCAGTCGGGAGAGGTAACCGCGGTTCAGGCCGGTCAAGGCTTCAAGCCCAGGAAGGGTGAGCTTTCTGCCTACTCGGATGCTTCTGATCATGGATCCGTTGGGCTTCACGCCGCTATTCTCACCACACTCTGCCTACACATCGCAACCATCCTGCCTACTTTTTATAGGCAGCCACTCGTTCGGCGGGCGGTGGTGCGCCGGGAGCGCGCGGGACGTCATGCAACCGCCGGGGCGTAAAGTGACGAATACTGCCCAGGTCAAAGCGCCGAAACTCGGCTGTCGGCATGCAACCGTGGTGTGCCAAGATGAGGATTTATGGACGAGGGAACCAAGAAGCTGGGCAGCCTGCTCCAAGTAGCACGGCAGGCACATCGGCCGAAGCTCACCCAGCCAGAAGCGGCGAAGGCCATCGGCGTGAGCCGAGGGACCATCCAGAAGATCGAGGCGGGCGACTTCGCCGAGGTCTCCAAGAACGTGCGCAAGTACGCCACCTACCTCGGGTTCTCGGACGGCGAGGCAGACCAGATCGCCAGAGGCGAGCACGCGGCCGCAGGTGGGCACAGCGCCGAGTCAGAGCATCTCCCTCTCCCGCCGGCAGTTGAGTACGAACTGCGCGCGAGCACGACGCTTGAGGCCGGGGTCATCCCGCTGGGTCCGGACGAGGACGACGGCCACATCATCGTCATCCTCCAGGGCCGCAAGGGGGCCACCCCGGAGGAGCTGGAACGCATCGCCGCGCGGTACCGCAAGCCCCGCCGAATGCTGCAAGGCCTGGCCGGTGAAAGCGACGAGGTTGCAGACTCCTGACTGATCCACCCGAGGTACGTGCATTACGCCGTTCGGTGTGGTTGCATGCACAGACCGTCACCGAGAGGGGGCCACCGATCGGCGGAACGGGGGCAGTCATGCTCACGATTCAGGTGGTCAGACACTCTCAGGGCGAGCGCTACTTCGCGCCCTGGATCGAAGACTTCGCGGACGGCTCCGGCTGTCTGTTTCACTTCCACTACGACGACGTCAGCGACGAAGGCACCGTGGTCTTCGCCGAGCTGTTCATGCAGCAGGCACGACGCTGGCACCCGCGCCCGACAGGGGCGCCTCTCGGTCCGCGTATCCCCATCACGATGGAGCGACGGGCCATCATGGATGACGACGCCGCCGTGGCGGTCGACGACCATCCCGGGTACATCGCCTACACGGTGCGCGCCGATCTCATCAGCGAGCGCGCGGCAGGCCACCTCACACGCCACCAGAGCGAGCGCTCCCCGTGGTGGGAGAGGCAAGCGGCCTGCTACGTGATCCACGGGCAGAGCCGCGTGTAGCCGGTCCGGAGACAGGGGGACAGGCATGGCCTATGCAGAGAAGGTCTACAAGGTCAGGAACGGGCGCCAGACCAAGGCGTTCACCTGGCGCGCGAGGTACAAGAAGCCCGACGGGACCTGGGGATCCGAGCCGGGGTTCCCGACGAAGAACCTTGCCGAGCGGTGGGGCGAGGAGCAGGAAGCGGCGATCCGGGCCGGCCGGTGGATGGACCCGGACCTGATGCGGAAGCCGTTCGGGAAGTGGGCACGCGAGTGGATGGCGGCCAAGTCACCGCGCGGCCGCACCAGTGAGACGCGCTGGGATCGCCTCGACCGGATCATCCTGCCGCGCTGGGATCACACCGCGCTGAACGGCATCACCTGGTTCGACGCCGAGAACTGGGCGAACGGCCTGGACTGCGACGACAGCACGGCGACGCAGTGCCTGACCATCATGTCGATGATCCTCACCGGCGCGGTCGACGCTCAGCACCTGCTCGTCAACCCGCTCGCCAACCGCAGGCGTAGCCGGACGGCGGACGCTAAGGAGAAGCAGAGCGAGAAGTCGACGGCCGATCTGTGGGCGCCGCCCGAGGCGGTGCTGCGGGCGGCTCGCCGGGCCGGGCCGGTCAACGGACTCCACATGGTGGTCACCGCGTTCGCGGGGGTCCGGTGGGGCGAGAGCCTGGCGCTGCGGGCCGGGTCGCTGACGGAGCGCAAGGAGACTGCGGACGGCGGCGAGTTCGTGTGCCCGACGCTGGCCGTCGTCCAGGAGGTAGCCGAGTACCAGCCGCGGGACAAGGACGGGAAGAAGCTCGGTCAGGTCCTGATCCTCGAACCGGTCAAGACACGGGAGTCGAAGCGGGACATCGACCTGCCGCCGTTCCTCTCCGAGCTGCTGGCCGCGCACGCCGAGCGGCACCGGTACGAGTGGCTGTTCTGTACGGCGGGCGGGAAGCACTGGCGCCGGAACAACTTCGGCCGGCAGGTGACGCGGCCGGTGTTCGACGGGCGGGAGGCTCTCAAGGCCACGAAGGGGCACGCGCCCCGCAGCGAGTGGGAGCCGATCATGCGGGGGGTGACGATGCGCGCGCTGCGGCACACGCACGACACGTACCAGGAGCAGATCGGGGTGAAGCCGTCGCTGGCCTTCGAGCAGGCCGGGCACAAGCGGCCGGGCATCAAGGCCGTGTACCAGCACCCCACACCGGCGATGCGCAGGGATAGGCTGGAGGGGCTGCAGCAGATCTACGAGCGGGCCATGGGGCATCTCGGGTGGGAACGCATCTGGGAAAGTTGATCTCCCAAATCTCGCCTAAATGATCTACGTGAAGCACCGTCAGGACAGGTCACCGGTCAATCGACATCCACTCTTACAAGGCGGATGTCGGCGGTTCGAAACCGTCCGCGCCCACCAGTCCCAGGACGCAATCAAGGCCCAGGTCAACCGGTGTGACGCCGGATGCCTGGGCCTTGATCTTTGTCAGCGCGTTTTCGCCGCCGTGCCACTTACGTGCCAGAAGGATCCTGCGAGGGCCGCTTGACCTTCCGGATCTGACCGTCGACGTAGTCAGCGATCTGATGATCACGCCCGTTGACGAGGTGCTGATAGATCAGGGCAGCCCGCACCGACGAGTGCCCCATGCGATGCATCAGCTCTCGCGTAGTCGCCCCACCGGTCGCGGCAAGCGTGTTCCCTGTGTGCCGGAGATCGTGGAAGTGGACGTCACCAAGGCCGGTCGAGTCGAGCGCCCGAAGCCAGATCCGTCTGAAGTTGTTCCGGCGCAGGACACCGCCACGGGCCCCGACGAAGACGAGCCCGGTCCGGCCGGCACTCGCGTGCTCGGCGAGGTGGTGAGCCAGCTCTTCGACGAGCGAGGCCGGGAACGCCACGGTACGGACACCGGCCGCGCTCTTCGGAGCCTTGACCGTGAGGCCGTCGGTACGCGTCTCGGCGTACGCGCGGCGAACGGAGACGGTACGAGCCTCCAGGTCGATGTCACGGCGCTGGAGAGCGGCCAGCTCACCGAAGCGGAGCCCCGTGAACGCGGCCAGGAGGATCAGGACACGGCAGTGCGGCGGAACAGCTTCGGCGAGTCGGTAGACCTCGGGCACGGACAAGAACGGCCGCTCGGTGTGCGTGACCGCCCCAGCGCCCTTGATCCGGCACGGGTTGCGCTGGATCAGCCCGTCATCCACCGCCGTATTCATGATGGCGCGGAGCACTTGGTACGACTTGGACACGGTGGCCGCGCCGACCCCGGAAGCGAGGAGATCGGTACGCCAGCGCCGTACCTGCGGCGTAGTGATCTCCCGCAGCGGAACCGCGCGGAAGGTCGGCAGGATGTGCAGCTTGAGCACGCCCGCGTTGCGCTCCCGAGTGGTGGCGGCGTAGTCGCGATCTTTGAACCAGGACTCCGCGAAGTCACCGAAGATCACCGTGACGTCAGGGTTCTGCCAGTTGCCGTCGAGGATCTCGGCCTCTTGCTTCACGAGCCAGCGGTCCGCGTCGGTCTGCGTGGCGAACGTCTTGTCCGCGGTGCGCATCAGACCGTCCGGGCCCCGGTAGCGGGCCTGGAAGCGCCCCGAGGGCAGCTTGCGTACGGATCCGAAGCGGCGACGGCGCCCTTTGGCGTTGGGCATCAGGCCACCGCCTTGAGATGCGAGGTACGACCGGTGATCGGCTCCACGGTGTGCGCCGCCACGAAGGCGTCCACAGCACTTTCGGGGATGCGGACATGACGGCCGACCTTGACGAAGGTGATGCGCCGCTCGGCGATCAGGCGTCGAGGGAAGCGGGCCGTCGTACCAAGCAGCTCGGCGACCTGGTCGACGCTGAGGTAGCGGTCTCTCATATTGCGGCTCCTTCCGTGGCGCGTTGGTCGCGTAGGGCTTCGCGTGCGGTTTCACGGTTGAGTTGCAGGTCGCGGGCGATGGTGGCGGCGAGTGCGGATTCGCCGGGGGTGTGGCCGTGTCCGGCGTACTGCCAATCGGCCAGGACGAGGACGGTGTCCGGCTCGATGTCGTCGAGGCCGAGTGCTTGGCGTTCCTGCTTGGCACGGAAGTCGGCACGGGCCTGCCGGAGCTCCCCGAGGGTGGTCGAGTAGCTCCGGGACTTGGAGGAGAAGTGGCCGCGGAAGCCGAGCATGTGGGCCCAAGCCCAGAGGCGACGGTCCGGATACAACGGATCGAGTCGCTTGCACGCTTCGATCAGGCTGCGGGTGTGGTCAGGCACGTCGTGGCGGTCAAGTTCGGAGAGTTCGCCGATGCGGCGGTCGATGGAGCCGGTGTTCTCGGCGGCCTTGGTGGCGTACTTGGCAACGTACGAGGCCACAGCCTGTTCGGTGATGTCGGAGCCGTCGCCGAACGCCTTAACGGGCCGTACGTCGAGCTGAGTGCCCCACCGGAAGGTGCGGGCGGGCTCGTCCTCGATGGCAGGCACGGAGACAGAGGTGTAGGAGTGCGCCGCGGCGGCCTCGATGGCATCCGAGAGCAGGCCCGCCGAGGCCCAGGACGGGGGCGGGGTGTCAGGTCCGTCCGGGCCGTCGATGCGGATCACGGCGTGGAAGTGCAGGGCGCCGCGCTTTTGGAACTCGGCGACCTTTCCGTACGAGAGCCGGGCGACCTCCTTGAGCTCGCGTTGGGTGAGGCCGGCACGGACAGCGATCTCGCGGCGCAGTCGGTTGGTGAAGCGCTGCCACAGTTGTCCGGCGTAGTTGTTGAACAGGACGGCACCCGCGTAGTCGTACGTCTTCGGATCGAGTGCCGTGCCGAGCGCGGGGGCATCGGACGCGTGGCGGGTGCCGCAGCGGCAGGTGCCCCGGTCGGGACGGTTGTGGACCGGTCCGAAAGACGGAGCGGTGAGGGTGGCGAAGACGCGGGGGTGGTCGCGAACGGTGGCGGGGATGTCTCGGCGGTCGTCTCCGGCCAAGCCCGCGCGGATGAGGTGGTAGGTGTCTCCGGCGTACGTCCAGGCGCAGGAGGGGCAGCGGGAGGCGCGGCGGTTTCCGCAGGCGACGCGGAGGCGCCCGCCAGGCTCGTTCTCGGTGGAGTAGCGGTGCAGGGTCTCGCCGGTCGTCTTGTCCTTGGCGAGGGTCCAGCCGGTGAGGTGGATGGGGTCGGCGCAGCCGCCGGTGCGGCGGATCTGGTCCTGCCAGCGGTCGAAGTCGTCGGCCGAAGCCACCCTCAGCAGGTCGCCGAGGGTGATCGGGTTGAGGAGGACGTCAAGCACGGGCGCCCTCCCCTGCGGTCGAGCGGCGGGAGGTACCGGTGCCGTGGCAGGCCGGGCAGTTGGCGGTGATGATCCGCAGGTGGCCGTGCCGGTCACGTCCGCCGAGGGTGATGGCGACGGAAGCATGACCGTTGCAGTTCGAGCAGATGTGAGCCTGCGGGTGGCTGTGCGGGGGCATGCTGGGGGTTCCTTCCGGTTGCGAGATCGGAGAGGGGCACGGCTCCCGGGCGGCGGAGACTTGGCGGTTGAGGCCGCCCGGGAGTAGGTCAGCGGTGCTTCGCCTCGCTCGTGATGAGCGAGCGGATGACCAAGGCGCAGATGGCGACGGACGCACCAGTGATGGCGACCGCCAGGAGCATCGAGACGAGTACGGCGCCGACGACCAGGACGACGGCCGTGCCGCTTCCGACGAGGGCGACGACGGCGCCAGGGGTGAGCTGAACAGTCGGCTGAGTCGGAGCAACAGGTACGGGCGCGGGGGCTGGCGGGGTGTGCTGGATGACGGCCGTCGGCTCGATGACGACGGGCGGGGTGATGAAGCCGGTGGGCTGCGGCATGGCTGGGATCTTCGGGCGGAACATCAGCGGATCTCCCTTCGGGGCGGGTTACTTGACGGCGGTGTCGATGACCGGGGCGAGGAGGCTGTCCGCGATGAGGTAGCCGCCGAGGAGCAGCACCAGGACCAGCCAGAACGGCGGGCGGATGAGCTTGACGCCGAGGTAGCCGACGGCGGCAAGGGCGAGCCAGAGCGGGACGTCCACGGGGCGGGCTCCTATCGAGCGGTGCAGCGGTGGGTACGGGCG
This sequence comes from Streptomyces sp. CWNU-52B, assembly GCF_047444975.1. NCBI lineage: Bacteria > Bacillati > Actinomycetota > Actinomycetes > Kitasatosporales > Streptomycetaceae > Streptomyces > Streptomyces sp. CWNU-52B. Next base: position 53,388 of record NZ_JBLFJV010000017.1, read on the forward strand.
GCGAGCTGGGCGGCGGTTGCGCTGCCGTAGTCGGCGGACCAGCCGCACCGGTCGTTCGTGCACACAGCGGCGTGTTTGGTCTGGCCATTGCGGTCGCGGTGGGTGCCGATCTGCACGGGCCCGATCCGCATCACGGAGTGGAAGTGGTCGCGAGCAGGCATGTCGGTGGCGCTCCCTTCTGATCAGGCGAGTTGGGCGGCGATGGCGTGGGCGAGCTGGGGTGGAACGCCGAGGCGTGCGCGCAGGGTGTCGAGGTCGATCCGGGTGCCGGTGCGGGCGTGGTGGTCGGCGGCGACTTTCCGGGCGTGGTCGACCAACGCGGCCGGAACCGGCGGGGCCGCGGTGACGGGCAGAGCCGGGGCAGGTTCCGGAGCTGGGACCGGACCAGCGGCCGAGAGCGCGGGAATTTCCTCGGACTCGGGCACCGCGGCTGGCACGGATCCCGGCTCAGGCGAGGCGACTGGTTCGGGGCAGGTCTCGGACTCCGGTGCAGCGGCCGGCACTTCGAGCGCCGCCGGGTGGTCGTTGGCGGAGTGGGCCAGGAGCGTGCCGCCCATGAAGGCCAGGGCAGGCCAGGCCGCGACGAGGATGCTCAGCCAGGCCGGGACCCGGTTGAGGTCGAGGAGCCCGGCGGTGGCGATGTTGGCGCCGAGCGAGGCGACCAGGGCGATGACAAACCAGCACCAGGCCAGCCGGGACGGTCCGTCGGAGCGCAGTCGTCGCCAGGCGGCGACGAGGAGCAGGTCAACGCTGATCGGGTAGGCCCAGGCTTTCCAGCCGCTCTGTCCGGCAGCGGCGGCCAGGTCATGCAGGTGGGCGAAGGAGAGTGCCCCGGCAATGACGGCTTGGACGAGTACGGCGTCGACTCGGAGGGCGGGGCGGGCCATCATGGCTCCTTCCGGCAATGAGGCATGGAGGGGGTAGGGACATGGCGCGAGGGACGGTCGCGCCGACCGGGGGTGCGGGGAGGATCAAGCAGTGGCGGAGGCCGTCTTGGACAGCGGCACTCGGGCCGAGGGCAGCGGAGCGACCACGGGCCGGAAGGGCTCCAGGGCGGGCAGGTCCGGGGTGCGGTCGGCGTACTTGTTGCAGATGTTCACGGCTTGGCGCAGCGAGGTGTGCGGGGCGCGGATGCGGGCCCAGCCGCCGGAGGAGTCGCCGGTGACGGCGATGCCGGGGGTTTCGGTGGGGATCTGGATGGCGGCGAGGACGGCGTCCGGGGCGATGTCGCCGAAGGCCATGTTCGCGGAGGATTCGTCGTTGACGCGGTGCGCGGTGCGGCCGGTGAGCTGGGCACGGAGCATGGTGATGCCCTTGCCGAGTTCGGAGCCGAAGCGCTGCCCACAGATCTCCGGGTAGATCCCGGAGGCACGGCCGAGCTGGGCGAGCCGGACCAAGGCGGTGACGATGCGATCCCGGCGCTTCTCTTGATCCTTGGTGGCGAACAGGGCGAGTTCGGCGACCTCGTCGACCAGAACGACAACCGGGACCGGGCGCATGTCAGTGGGCAGGTCCCAGATGTCTGCGGCGATCTGTGCGTCCGGGACGTTGACGCTGATGCGCTGCTGAGCGCGGATGAGTTGGTAGACGTCCTCCATGTGCGTCACGAGTGCTTCGAGGAGTTCGAGGGCGGTGTCCGGGTTGTCGGCAAGAGCGGAGAAACGCCGGGCGAGCGGGAAGAGTTCGACGCCCTGCTTGCAGTCGATGCCGACCAAGGCGACGTCCTGCGCGGCGAGTCCGGCAACGAGGTTGCGCTGATAGACGGACTTCCCTGACTCGGTGGCGCCGAGCGTGAGCCCGTGCGGCACAGCCCGGTAGTCGCGGTAGTGGACCGAGCCGTCCTCACGTAACGCGACCGGTACCCGCATCGGCCGGGTGTCGGCGGTGGCCGGCATCTGTACTCGCTTGAGCACGTCGTAGCCGGTCATACGGACCTCCACCACGCCGGAGCGCAGCTCACGAGAGGTCACGCCGTACATACCGAACGAGTGACGGAGCCGGTCCGACGCGGCCGAGACGTCGAAGGCGTCCTGCCCCGGCCGGAGCTTGAGGCGCAGTACCAAGCCGGTACGGGTGGGCCGGACCCGCAGGATGCGCGGGACCCGGGACTCGGGCACCGGCCGGTTGGTGATCCGGGCCAGGGCCAGGCGCCACCGGGAGGGCGGCACCGTCAGCCCGCAGGCGTCCATGACTGAGACGTAACGGACCAGGACCCGCAGGACAGCGAAGGTGACGCCGAAGACCAGCCAGTACCAGGCGGGGCGCCGCCACCGCAGGAGACCCGCAGCGGCGACAACCAGCACCAGGGCGATTAGGAAGGCAGTCATGATCAGGCCGCCTGCGAAGCCGAGCCCGCGACAGCCAGCGAGGTGACCGCGACCACGCGGAAGGCGATTCCGTGGCGCTTCTGCCCGTTGAACTCGTTCTCCCACGGCCGGGCGATCAGACCGGTCAGCGCGACCGGGGTGCCCATGACCAGCTCCTCGGAGACGCCCGACTCGGGAACGGTCAGGGAAAGGATCTCCACCTCGTTGTTGGCCGCGAACATCACGTCCACGGTCAGCAGCTTCGCGCCGGTCTCGGCGTCCATGGCGATCTCACCGGTCCGGCGGTCCTTCAGCTTGGTCTGCGGAGCCTTGGCGACCATCACGGTGGCGTTGGAAGTGTCGACGGGGATCTGACGCATTATGGAACTACCTCTCTGAGGGTGGGAGCGGCGTGCTTACTTGGCGGTGGGGACGCCGCTCCTGTGCGTTGACGGGTGGCCCGCAGCGAAGCCGTAGGCACTCGCACCGTCCATCTGGTGCGCACCAGTAGGTTGCAACTGGTGCGCACCAGAAGTCAAGTGCTGTAGTGACTCGGGTGGTGCAACTCGCTTTGCTGCGACACTTCTAGAGAAGCGCTCGCGCCAACGATTCGGTAGCCAACAGGGGTTAACACGCGTCTCGTTAACCCCTGCCGACCTGCACCGATGTGAGGCATGCTGCTGTAACGGCTCAACACCCCATGCGGAGCGGCACAGGTGATGAACGGACTCAGGACAGCAAGAACCGCGCGCGAATGGTCGCAAGAGCGTCTGGTTCGCGAGATCGAACGTCATGCGCGTCAGCACATGCTCAGCGTCGCGTCGACAGCGAGCCTGCGTGTGTACGTCTCGGAGTGGGAGAACGGCCGGCGCGCCATCTCGACCCGATACGCAAGCATCCTCCGCGTCCTCCTGGGCGTCACTGACGACGAGTTGACCGGCAAGCCGGAGGCACCACCCACCGGCTCCGCAGTCGACGGCTACGACGAGCTCATGGGCCGTATCGACGCGGCCCGCAACGTCAGCCAGACCATGGTGAAGACGTTCATGGACCAGACCGAACTACTGCGGACCATCGACCGGCAGCTCGGTGCGGCAAGCCTCGTCGACCAAATGACCGCACACTTGTCGACGCTGGAAGACGGGACCTGTCCCCGGGTGGTGGACACCTCTGAATCCCGGCCCCGGTAGGGGCCGGAC
>NZ_JBLFJV010000047.1:0-282876 GCF_047444975.1 Streptomyces sp. CWNU-52B
TGGACTGCGTCGCGGCACCGGCCGGGACCATCACCCACACCACCCGCGGACCCGTCAGGCCGCCCACCAGCTCGGCCAGACTGCCCACGTCGGCTAGCTCCGGATTGCGGTCGTATCCGATGACGGTGTGACCTGCGCGGCGGATGCGCTCACGCATGTTGCCGCCCATCTTGCCGAGGCCGACGAGACCGAGCTCCATCAGGTATTTCCTTCACTAGCGAGGTGGCAGGAGTGCACTTTCGTACCTGCGTCCGAGCCTAAACCCGGACTCTCCTGCACACCTGTGGGCATAGCCGCTCAGACGTACGCCCTCACCTGCGGCTCTTCGTCAGCCGCTGAGCCGCACCGGCATGATCAGGTACTTGTAGGCCTCGTCCGCCTCGGCGTCCAGCGCGGGCCTGCCGCTGAGCAGCGCCGGCTTGGTGGACGTCGTGAAGGAGAGCTGCGCGACGGGTGAGTCGATGGCGCTCAGCCCGTCCAGCAGGAACGTCGGGTTGAAGGCGATCGAGACGTCGTCGCCCTCCAGCTGGGCGTCGACCCTCTCCACAGCCTGTGCGTCGTCGCTGGAGCCGGCCTCCAGGATGAGCACGCCCTGCTCGAAGCTCAGGCGCACCGGGGTGTTCCGCTCGGCGACCAGGGCCACACGCTTGACGGCCTCCACGAAGGGGGCGGTCTCGATGACGGCGATCGAGTTGAACTCCGTCGGGAACAGCGAGCGGTACTTCGGGAGGTCGCCCTCCAGCAGCCGCGTGGTCGTACGCCGGCCGGCGCCCTCGAAGCCGATGAGGCCCTCTCCGGCTCCGGAGCCGGACAGCGCCAGGATCACGCTGTCGCCGCTCGTGAGGGCCTTGGCGGTGTCCAGGAGCGTCTTGGCGGGCACCAGGGCGACAGCGGACGCCTCCGGGTTCTCCGGCTTCCACAGGAACTCGCGGACGGCGAAGCGGTAGCGGTCGGTCGAGGCCAGGGTGACCGTGTCGCCCTCGATCTCGATGCGCACACCGGTGAGGACGGGCAGGGTGTCGTCACGGCCCGCGGCGATGGCCACCTGGGCCGCGGCGGAGGCGAAGACCTCACCGGGGACGGTGCCGGTCGCGGACGGCATCTGCGGCAGTGCCGGGTACTCCTCCACAGGCAGTGTGTGGAGGGTGAAGCGGGAGGAGCCGCAGACCACCGTCGCCCGTACACCGTCTGTGGAAATCTCCACCGGCCGGTTGGGCAGGGCACGGCAGATGTCGGCGAGCAGCCGGCCGGAGACGAGCACCGTGCCTTCCTCGTCGATCTCGGCGTCCACCGAGACGCGTGCCGAGACCTCGTAGTCGAAGCTGGAGAGGCTCAGCGCGCCCTCCTCGGCCTTCAGGAGCAGGCCGGCGAGTACAGGAGCCGGCGGACGGGCCGGGAGGCTGCGTGCCGCCCAGGCCACTGCCTCCGCGAGTACGTCGCGTTCCACCCGGATCTTCACCGTTGCCGCCTCCGTCTGTTGCCGGCGCTCTCGCCCTGCTGGTCTTCGTCGTCTGACTCGGTGTCGCTCAGCCCACTGACGGGCAGGACTCCGGGGACCAGTCTGACGTACCGGGCTGACAGTCGGTGCCCCTCGGGGTCAAGTCGTACCGAGCGGCACCTGAGGTGCCGGACGCGAGTTGTGCACAGCCCAGGCTTCGAAACGGTTCTCTGGCTCTCTCTAGTTGTCAGTAGTAGTAGGGGCTGTGGATACCGTGGATAACCTCGTATTCGCAGGTCAGAGCAGGTTTTTTGTCCACCGGGCCTGTGGGTGGAGGCGGTGGATAACACGCCTCTTCTGTGGACGGGGAAAAGTTCTGCACACTCGATGCACAGGCAAGGGGTAGTTCTCCCCAGATCCGTCCCCAGCTTTACCCAGGTTCCCCACAGGCCAACCCGGCACCTTCGTGTGACGCCTTTCACTCGACACGGTGAGAACGCGCGTCGAGTTGCCGAACAGTGGACAGCGATGTGGAGAAGCTGACGATCACTGGGGACAACTGCCCCTAGCCTGTGGGTCGCCGGTGGACAACTTCCGGAGCGGCCTGTGGATCGTTTCTCTGTCCACAGGCTGTGGAAAACATTCGTCCACGAATCCACAGGCGACTGAGCTGGGACGATGCTCTTTCGGCGGCACCCCCTGTGGATACGATCTGGACAACTTCTCAGTCCCCAGGCTGTGGACGCCAGAAAGTACCCGAATCTGTGGAGGACGCCCGTAACCTGGCGCGTATTCGAACAGTGGATGGCTGTCCGGTAACGCCGGACCGGCTCCGGATCCGGCCCGGGACGGCCTCAGACCCGTCCGGAAGGGCTTCCGGAGAGCCCGCGAAGGGTGCCGAAGACCCCCGTGGGTGTGTCCGGCCCCGCTCTCGGGGCGTCTGCGGAACAGCGAAAGGCGCCCTCGGGAACGAGTCCCGGGGCGCCCTCGGCGACGTACCGCCGTGCTGTCAGCCGTTCTTGATGCGGTTCGTGAGCTCGGTGACCTGGTTGTAGATCGAGCGGCGCTCGGCCATCAGCGCGCGGATCTTGCGGTCGGCGTGCATGACGGTCGTGTGGTCGCGGCCGCCGAACTGCGCCCCGATCTTCGGCAGGGACAGATCCGTGAGCTCACGGCAGAGGTACATGGCGATCTGGCGCGCCGTCACCAGCACCCGGCTGCGCGAGGAACCGCACAGGTCGTCCACCGTGAGGCCGAAGTAGTCGGCGGTGGCCGCCATGATGGCCGGCGCGGTGATCTCCGGCGACGAGTCCTCGCCGCCGGGGATCAGGTCCTTGAGGACGATCTCGGTGAGGCCGAGGTCGACCGGCTGCCGGTTGAGCGACGCGAACGCCGTCACCCGGATCAGCGCGCCCTCCAGCTCGCGGATGTTGCGCGAGATGCGGGACGCGATGAACTCCAGCACCTCGGGCGGGGCGTTGAGCTGCTCCTGCACCGCCTTCTTGCGGAGGATGGCGATACGGGTCTCCAGCTCGGGCGGCTGGACGTCGGTGATCAGGCCCCACTCGAAGCGGTTCCGCAGGCGGTCCTCCAGCGTCACCAGCTGTTTGGGCGGCCGGTCGCTGGAGAGCACGATCTGCTTGTTCGCGTTGTGGAGCGTGTTGAAGGTGTGGAAGAACTCCTCCTGCGTCGACTCCTTGTCCGCCAGGAACTGGATGTCGTCGACGAGCAGGATGTCCATCTCGCGGTACCGCTTGCGGAAGCTGTCGCCCTTGCCGTCGCGGATGGAGTTGATGAACTCGTTGGTGAACTCCTCGGAGCTCACGTACCGCACCCGGGTGCCGGGATAGAGGCTGCGCGCGTAGTGCCCGATCGCGTGCAGCAGGTGCGTCTTGCCGAGGCCGGACTCCCCGTAGATGAACAACGGGTTGTAGGCCTTGGCCGGCGCCTCGGCGACGGCGACCGCGGCCGCGTGCGCGAAACGGTTCGAGGCACCGATGACGAAGGTGTCGAAGAGGTACTTCGGATTGAGACGCGCGGTGGGCTCACCGGGGCCCGTCGCGGGAGCCGGCTGGGCGGCCAGCGGGCCCGGCGCGCCGCTGGAGGCGGGCAGCGAGGAACCGACGGGTCCACCGCGGTGGACATGCCCCATGGCGGAGGGCGACGGCGGCTCGGACCGCTCACGGCGGTCCTGGCGCTGGTCGTAGTCCGAGCGCTGGTCGTAGTCGGGGCGCTGCTGGTCGTAGTCGGACCGCGGCTCGTACGGGGAGCGGCCGGGCTGCTGCCGGTAGTCCCGCGGCGGGGACGCGTAGGGGTCACGGTCCGGGAAGCCGAGCCGCTGCTGCTGCCATCCGTAGTCGTCCTGCGGGGGACGCGGCCAGGCGCCGGGGCGCTGGTAGTCGGGGTAGGCGGGGCGGGCCGTCGGGAGCTGGTCCTCGTGGGAGGGCGGCTGCTGGTCCTGGCGGTCCTGGGGGTGGTCGTCCATGCGGTCCTCCGCACGGTGGCGGCCGTATCCCCCCCGGTAGCCGTCGGGTCCCTGCGAGGACGGGCGCTCGGGCTCCTCGTAGCGCGGCCGGGACTGCTGGGCGGGCAGCGACGGTGGCGGGGCGGACTCCCCGACGGAGTCATCGACGGTGATCGCGATCCGGATCGGGCGGCCGCACTCGCGGCTCAGCGTGTCGCTGACGATCGGCGCCAGACGCCCTTCGAGGACGCCCTTCGCGAACTCGTTCGGGACCGCGAGCAGTGCGGTGTCCGCCACCAGCGCCAGCGGCTGGCAGCGCTTGATCCAGTGCTCGTCCTTGGTCTCGACACCCTGCCCGCGGCTCTCACCGAGAAGTTGCTCCAATACTCGTGGCCACACTGCGGCAAGATCGGCAGGTACGTCAGCCACAGGGCACGCTCTCTCACGGGGTCCCACGAACGTGTGATTCCTGGGACGGATTGGGTTGGAACTCAGTGGGCGGGGTGGGCGAAGCAGCTGAAGAGGCCGGAACGAATGAGATGGAGCGGAGAGAAGGGAACGAACCGGAGTCCGGCCACGGTAGTCAGGGCGACCCGTGCGGTTCAAGTTGTTGTCCCCAGCCTGTGGATAGTGTCTCCTGGGCAACGCTGGTTTGACCGGATGGCGTAGCCGCGCGTACCGTGACCAGGTCGAGTTGTCGATGGCTGCTGCCGCCTGCCTCCGATGGGCACAGATCGCGAAACAGTGATCGGGAAGCGGTGCACTCGGGCGTAAGCGAGCTACTCGTGGGCGCACGGTGACAGCCAGGACGGCACCCCGCAACTACCGATTCTTTCTGGAGCCCCCGAGTGAGCAAGCGCACCTTCCAGCCGAACAACCGTCGTCGTGCCAAGACCCACGGCTTCCGCCTGCGGATGCGTACCCGTGCCGGGCGCGCGATCCTGGCGAACCGCCGTGTCAAGGGTCGCAGCAGCCTGTCCGCCTGATTACCTAAACAGGTCATGACGTGCTGCCTTCCGAGCATCGGCTGAGGCGGCGCGAGGACTTCGCGACCGCGGTACGCCGAGGACGCCGGGCCGGCCGCCCGCTCCTCGTCGTCCACCTTCGTAGCGGTGCAACCGACCCGCACGTGCCTGGGGAGAGCACTCCCTCGACGCGTGCGGGTTTCGTTGTCAGTAAGGCCGTGGGCGGAGCCGTCGTACGCAACAGGGTGAAGCGTCGGCTGCGCCACCTGATGCGTGAACGAGTGGCTCTGCTGACCCCCGGTAGCCTGGTAGTCGTACGAGCGTTGCCCGGTGCGGGTGATGCCGACCATGCACAGCTGGCCCGAGACCTGGACGCCGCTCTGGAGCGGCTGCTGGGAGGGGGCGCGCGATGAAGTACCCGCTGCTGGCTCTCATCAAGGTGTACCAGTGGATCATCAGCCCGTTGCTCGGGCCGGTGTGCAAGTACTACCCGTCGTGTTCCCACTACGGGTACCAGGCCATCGACCGGCACGGTGCGATCAAGGGAACGGCACTCACCGCCTGGCGCATTCTGCGGTGCAATCCGTGGTCGCCCGGCGGTGTGGACCATGTCCCGCCGCGCAGGCGTCCGCGGTGGCACGAAATGCTGCGCAACGCCTGGCGTGCACGCAAGGGCGGGAACTCCGCCGCCGAACCGGCCACCGAGGGGCACGGTATGTCCAACCATCCCTCGAGCCCGGCCGCCGAGACCCCGTCCCATGCTCAAGGAGCCTGATTAGTGGACACGATTGCCGGCATTTTCAGCTTCATCACGACACCAGTCTCCTGGGTCATCGTCCAGTTCCACTCGGTGTACGGAGCCATCTTCGGCCCGGACACGGGCTGGGCCTGGGGCTTGTCCATCGTGTCCCTGGTGATCCTGATCCGTATCTGCCTGATCCCGCTCTTCGTGAAGCAGATCAAGGCGACTCGGGCGATGCAGACGCTTCAGCCCGAGATGAAGAAGATCCAGGAGCGCTACAAGAACGACAAGCAGCGCCAGTCCGAAGAGATGATGAAGCTGTACAAGGAGACGGGCACCAACCCGCTCTCCTCGTGTCTTCCCATCCTGGCGCAGTCCCCGTTCTTCTTCGCCCTCTACCACGTGCTCAACGGCATCGCGTCGAACGACACCATCGGCGTGATCAACGACCGCCTGCTGGAGAGTGCGCAGAAGGCGCACATCTTCGGAGCTCCGCTGGCCGCGAAGTTCACGGACGGCAGCAGCAAGGTCGAGGCGCTGGGCTCCACGATCACCGACGTGCGCGTCGTCACGGCGATCATGATCGTCCTGATGTCGTTCTCGCAGTTCTACACGCAGCGCCAGCTGATGACGAAGAACGTCGACACGACGGTGAAGACGCCGTTCATGCAGCAGCAGAAGATGCTGATGTACGTCTTCCCGGTCATGTTCGCCGTCTTCGGTATCAACTTCCCGGTCGGTGTCCTCGTCTACTGGCTGACCACCAACGTGTGGACCATGGGCCAGCAGATGTACGTCATCCGCAACAACCCGACTCCGGGCTCCAAGGCTCAGGCCTCCTACCTGGAGCGCCTGCACAAGCACGTCACACAGCACGAGAAGACACGCGGGCGCGGACAGAAGGCCATCGTCAAGGCCATCGTCGCCAAGGGCCGCGACCGCAACGAGTCCGAGCGCAAGTTCATCAACGGCCTGACCAAGGCCGGTCTGGCCGCGCAGGCCGACGGCAGCGTGGTGAAGAGCGAGGCCTCGACCCTCGTCGAGCCCGAGGACGGCACCCCGGCCACGGGCGGCGCTCCCAAGCGTCAGCAGCCCAAGCGGCAGAGCAAGTCCCAGCGGCAGTCGGGCGCGGTCCAGGGCGGTGCCAAGGCGACGGACGAGTCCGAGCCGAAGACCTCTCTCAGCAAGTCCGACGAACCGCAGGACGCCAAGCCCGGCCCGAAGCCGGCGGCCGGCAAGCCCGCCTCCGGCAAGCCCGCGTCCGGTGGCACCCGCAGCAAGGCCCAGTCCGGACAGCGCAAGGGCCCACAGCGGCCCAAGTCCCCGTCCAAGAAGTAAGAAGGAGTCCATCCCGTGACGGAAGGCACCACCTCCGCTGCCCCTGAGAGTGGCGACACCCTGACCCGCCTCGAGCAGGAGGGCGAGATCGCGGCCGACTACCTCGAGGGTCTGCTGGACATCGCCGACCTCGACGGCGACATCGACATGGATGTCGAGGCCGATCGTGCGGCCGTCTCGATCATCAGTGACAACGGCCGCGAGCTGCAGAAGCTGGTCGGCCGTGACGGCGAGGTGCTGGAAGCCCTCCAGGAGCTCACGCGCCTGGCCGTGCACCGGGAGACCGGGGACCGCAGCCGGCTGATGCTGGACATCGCCGGTTACCGTGCCAAGAAGCGTGAGGAGCTCTCCGAGCTGGGTGCGAAGGCCGCCGCCGAGGTCAGGAGCTCCGGCGAGCCGGTCAAGATGGAGGCGATGACCCCCTTCGAGCGCAAGGTGGTGCACGACGCCGTCAAGGCCGCCGGCCTGCGCAGCGAGTCCGAGGGCGAGGAGCCGCAGCGCTTCGTCGTCGTGCTCCCCGCCTGATCAAGCACGTCGTCGTCCCGGCCCCGTCTGCGTTCGCAGGCGGGGCCGAGCTTTGTCAGCGCGGTAGCCCTCGGCTGACGCTCTCGATCGATCCTCAGTAGTTCCTGATAGTCCTTGTAGTCAGCGCGCAGTGCGCTCAAGCGGTACGGAAGGACGGTTCCCCGTGACGGAGTCAGCGGAGCTCCCCCCTGCGCCCGAGCAGGCTCGGGCGGTATTCGGTGATCGCTTCGCGGACGTGGTGCGCTACGCGGAGTTGCTGGCCGACGCGGGAGTTCAGCGTGGTCTGATCGGTCCCCGTGAAGTACCCCGGCTGTGGGAACGGCACCTGTTGAACTGCGCGGTGCTCTCCGAGGTGGTTCCTGAGGGCGTGACCGTGTGCGACGTCGGGTCCGGTGCGGGACTGCCCGGCATCCCGCTGGCCCTCGTCCGCCCGGATCTCAAGATCACACTCCTTGAGCCGCTGCTGCGGCGCACCAACTTCCTCAACGAGGTCGTCGAGCTGCTGGGGCTCGACCATGTCACCGTCGTCCGTGGGCGCGCCGAGGAGGTCCTGGGCACGCTGCAGCCGGTCCATGTGGTGACCGCCCGCGCGGTGGCCCCGCTGGACCGTCTCGCGGCGTGGGGCGTCCCCCTGCTGCGTCCGTACGGGGAGATGCTGCTCCTCAAGGGCGACACCGCGGAGGAAGAGGTCAAGAGCGCCGGGGCGGCCCTGAGCAAGCTCGGAGCCGTGGACACCTCGGTGCTGCATGTCGGTGAAGGTGTCGTGGAGCCTTTGGCCACGGTGGTGCGCGTGGAGGTCGGGGAGAGCCCCGGTGGCGTGCGTTTTGCGGCCAAACGAGCGAAGGCGGCTCGGACGGGACGGGTCAGGCGGCGTCGCTGAGCGCGGCCCGGCGGGGGTGTTCGGTTCTGGCCATGGCGTTCAGGGTGGAGACTCGTTGAATGATCCGTCCTGACGACGAGACGTACTCCACACAAGCTGCCGAACCTATCCATGCCGGAGTGTCGCGCCGTGACAGCCCCGCGCGCTGTGCATCGTGTTTCACGTGAAACGTCGCTCACTGCTGCACGGCATCATCGGTCGCGGGCGCGCTGCGGCCGAACCCCGCGACCGTAACCCTCTGGGATCCCTGCGATCATTCGAAAAAAGACCCTCGCCGGGGGCCGTTGTGTCCCCCGAGGAGGTCACGGAGTTGTCCACAGAGGTGGATTTCTCCACAGAAGACCGGGCCTCGCTGGTTCACGACCCCGAAGGCATGGGAGGCTCTGTTCATTGCGAGCCTGAAGTCGAGGAGAGTGAATCCTTGCGGTCCGACGCCAACATCGCGGGACCGATGACCGATCCGGTCCCCGGTCCCCGAACCGAGTCGATGGGGGACGATGTTTCACGTGAAACACCGCCCCCGATGGACGACACTCCCATCGGTCGTGCTGCCCAACTTGCTGTGGAGGCTCTAGGCCGAGCCGGCGAGGGCCTGCCACGGCCCGAGCAGACCCGCGTGATGGTGGTTGCGAACCAGAAGGGCGGGGTCGGTAAGACCACGACCACGGTCAACCTCGCTGCCTCTCTCGCGCTGCACGGCGGTCGTGTCCTGGTGATCGATCTGGATCCCCAGGGCAACGCCTCCACCGCACTGGGGATCGATCATCACGCCGAAGTTCCGTCCATCTACGACGTGCTGATCGACAGCAGGCCACTCTCCGAGGTCGTTCAAGCGGTCCCCGATGTCGAGGGACTCTTCTGTGCGCCTGCCACGATCGATCTCGCCGGTGCGGAGATCGAGCTGGTGTCCCTGGTGGCACGTGAGAGCCGACTGGAACGCGCGATCCAGGCGTACGAGCAGCCGCTGGACTACATCCTCATCGACTGCCCGCCCTCGCTGGGGCTGCTGACGGTCAACGCGCTCGTCGCCGGTGCCGAGGTCCTCATCCCGATCCAGTGCGAGTACTACGCCCTGGAAGGTCTGGGTCAGCTGCTGCGCAACGTCGACCTCGTGCGGGGGCACCTCAACCGCAACCTGCACGTGTCGACGATCCTGCTCACCATGTACGACGGCAGGACCCGCCTCGCGTCCCAGGTCGCCGAAGAGGTGCGGAGCCACTTCGGCGAAGAGGTACTGCGGACGAGTATTCCGCGCTCGGTCCGTATCTCCGAAGCTCCCAGCTACGGACAGACGGTCTTGACCTACGACCCTGGGTCGAGCGGAGCCCTCTCGTACCTTGAGGCGGCGCGAGAGATCGCGCTGCGCGGGGCCGGCGTGGCCTACGACGCGCAGCATGCCCACGTGGGCGCACACAACGAACAGAACTTGGTGGAGGGGATCCAGTGAGCGAGCGACGGAGGGGGTTGGGCCGTGGTCTCGGCGCACTGATCCCTGCTGCCCCGACAGGGGAGAAGGCAGTACCACCGGCGATGGGCGGCGGAGCGTCCGCGTCGGCGGGAGCCGTACCGGTGCTCACCGCGGAGCGCGGAGTGGCGGCGGCCAAGGTGGCCGCACTTCCACCGGCCCATGTTTCACGTGAAACGGAAGAGTCGTCGACGAGCGTGTTCGGGGAGGCTCCGGCGGCACCCGTGGGAGCGCACTTCGCCGAGCTGCCTCTCGACTTCATCACGCCGAACCCGCGTCAGCCCCGAGAGGTGTTCGACGAGGACGCTCTTGCCGAACTGGTCACCTCCATCAAGGAGGTCGGGCTTCTCCAGCCGGTCGTCGTACGGCAGACCGGCCCGACGCGCTACGAGCTCATCATGGGCGAGCGGCGCTGGAGGGCCTGCCGTGAAGCGGGGCTCGATGCCATCCCGGCGATCGTGCGGGCCACGGACGACGAGAAGCTCCTCCTGGACGCCCTCCTGGAGAACCTGCACCGGGCTCAGCTGAATCCGCTGGAGGAGGCTGCCGCCTACGACCAGCTGCTCCAGGACTTCAACTGCACGCACGACCAGCTGGCGGACCGGATCGGCCGTTCGCGTCCACAGGTCTCCAACACGCTGCGTCTGCTGAAGCTGTCGCCGTCGGTTCAGCGGCGCCTCGCCGCAGGGGTCCTCTCCGCCGGGCATGCGCGGGCTCTGCTCTCCGTCGCGGACTCCGAGGAGCAGGACCGCCTCGCTCATCGGATCGTGGCCGAGGGGCTCTCGGTGCGCGCGGTCGAGGAGATCGTCACCCTCATGGGTTCGCGTCCGCAGGCGGCTCCGCGGTCGAAGGGGCCCCGGGCCGGTGCTCGGCTCTCCCCGGCTCTGAGTGATCTCGCCACACGTCTCTCGGACCGTTTCGAGACCCGGGTGAAGGTCGACCTCGGGCAGAAGAAGGGCAAGATCACCGTCGAGTTCGCCTCGATGGAGGATCTTGAGCGGATCCTCGGGTCGCTCGCCCCGGGCGAGGGGCCGGTTCTGGAGAAGAACCTTGTGGACGACGACTCCGACGAAGCGGAGTCCTGAGTCTCGATCGGCCGGTCGCTCCCGACCGGCCGACGGAGCGGGCCGTGTCCGGTGTGTACCGGAACACGGCCCGCTCTTTGCTTTCTGTCGGTATCGATGGAATCGCATCATCGATACGATGCGTTCGGGTATGGCGCATTCACCTGGCAGCACCTTCTGTGGGGAGGCGGAGGCCATGCGAACGGTGAGCCGCACCGGACTGGTGAGCGCGGGTCTTGGGCTCGGGGCGGTCGGCGGGTTCGTCGGTAGTCTGCTCAAGGAACGGAGCGCTCTGACGGCCGCTCGCGACGCTGCGAGCGAGGGAAGCGAGGAACTGCCTTCATGGGGCGTCGGCTCGTACCGCTCACGCTGGACAACCTCCAGGACCTTCCCCAGCGTTGTCGCGCGTGTGTCTTCTGGGAGCTGGACCCAGTCAGCGGCCAGGCCGCGGTAAAGGCAGGCACTCCCGATCTGGAGAAGGAGGCGTGGATCTCCGCCGTCCTCCTGGAGTGGGGATCCTGCGGCCGGGTCGTCTATGTGGACGACGTACCGGTGGGCTTCGTGCTGTATGCACCGCCCGCCTACGTGCCGCGCTCCACGGCGTTCCCCACGAGTCCGGTCTCACCCGACGCGATCCAGCTGATGACGGCGTTCATCCTGCCGGACTTCCAGGGCCAGGGGCTCGGGCGTGTGATGGTTCAGACGGTTGCCAAGGATCTGCTGCGACGGGGCTTCAAGGCCATCGAGGCTTTCGGGGACGCCCGCTGGCAGGAGCCGGCCTGTGTCCTGCCCGCTGACCATCTGCTCGCCGTGGGCTTCAAGACCGTGAGACCGCACCCGGCGTACCCGAGACTGCGTCTGGAGCTACGGACGACGCTCTCCTGGAAGGAAGACGTGGAGTTGGCGCTCGACCGGTTGCTGGGGGCCGTACAGAAGGAACCAGCGCTCCGTCCGCTGTAGGGACCGCCGGACATGCGGATGGGCCGACCCGTCCGGGTCGGCCCATCCGTGTTTCACGTGAAACATCGTCGCCCGCGGGCGACGAGCTGCCGGACTACTCGGAGATGAAGTCCTCGAGGTCCCGCACGATCATGGCCTTCGGCTTGGCACCGACGATGGTCTTGGCGACCTCGCCACCCTGGTAGACGTTCAGGGTCGGGATGGACATGACGCCGTACTTGGCGGCCGTACCCGGGTTCTCGTCGATGTTGAGCTTGACGACCTCGATCTTGTCGCCGTACTCGGCGGCGATCGCCTCGAGGGAGGGCGCGATCTGGCGGCACGGACCGCACCAGGCGGCCCAGAAGTCCACCAGTACGGGCTTGTCGCTCTTGAGTACGTCCTGCTCGAAAGAGTCGTCGGTCACATGCTTCAGGGTGCCGGCCACGGCGGGCTCCTTAACTGGTTGGTGCGGTGGGGCGGATGGGGGTCAGACGGTGGTCTTCTCGGGCTCCGCCACTTCACCGTCCGCGAGGGCGGAGAGGAAGCGCTCGGCGTCGAGAGCAGCGGAGCAGCCGGTGCCGGCCGCGGTGATCGCCTGGCGGTAGGTGTGGTCGACGACGTCGCCGGCGCCGAAGACACCCGTCAGGTTCGTCCGGGTCGAGGGTGCCTCGACCTTCAGGTAGCCCTCGTCGTCCAGGTCGAGCTGACCCTTGAAGAGCTCGGTGCGCGGGTCATGGCCGATCGCGATGAACAGGCCGGTGACGGGCAGCTCGGACGTCTCACCGGTCTTCAGGTTGCGCAGTGTCAGACCGGCGAGCTTCTGGTCGCCCTGGATCTCGGCCACCTCGCTGTCCCAGACGAACTTGATCTTCGGGTCGGCGAAGGCACGCTCCTGCATCGCCTTGGAGGCGCGGAGCGTCTCGCGGCGGTGGACGATGGTGACGGACTTGGCGAACCGGGAGAGGAAGGTGGCCTCCTCCATGGCGGTGTCGCCGCCGCCGATCACGGCGATGTCCTGGTCCTTGAAGAAGAAGCCGTCACAGGTCGCACACCAGGAGACGCCGCGTCCGGAGAGGGCGTCCTCCCTGGGCAGCCCCAGCTTGCGGTGCTGGGAGCCGGTGGTGACGATGACGGCCTTCGCCCGGTGCACGGTGCCTGCGGTGTCCGTGACGGTCTTGATCTCACCGCTGAGGTCGACCGAGACGATGTCGTCCGGGATCAGCTCGGCGCCGAAGCGCTCGGACTGCGCCCGCATGTTGTCCATGAGCTCGGGGCCCATGATGCCGTCCTGGAAGCCGGGGAAGTTCTCCACCTCGGTCGTGTTCATGAGGGCACCACCTGCGGTGACGGCACCCTCGAACACCAGCGGCTTGAGCGACGCGCGCGCAGTGTAGAGCGCCGCCGTGTAGCCGGCGGGCCCGGAGCCGATGATGATCACGTTTCGGACGTCGCTCACGGCTTGATTCCTCGTCTCTGGGGACTGCTACGTACGACCGGGTGGGAGCCTCTCTCAGTGCTCTCACCCCACCCAACGGATCCTAAGGGGCGCGCATTCCCACTGTGTCCGGGCACACGAAGGCGAGTCGACGCACGGGGAGAGCACGCTCGGGGCGGAGAGCGCTGAGGAAGGTCCGTGGCGGAGCCGAAGGCAGCTCAGTTCCGCGGGTAGGAGTGCTCCAGCAGGACCTTGCCGGCGGAGACCGACGGCCTGTTCAGACAGGCGGAGTCGACGACGTAGGCCGTGACCTGTGTCCTGTCGGTGGCGGAGGGCAGCACCACGAGATACGCGTCCGTGCCCTCGTAGGAACCTTCCTTCGAGGCGAGCGGAGTCGCGTCCCGTCCGATTCCTTGCTTGATGCAGCTGGGCACCGAGTTCGTGGGGGTGTCCAGGACCTTCGGTCCATCGGCGGACGCGCTGCCGTCGGGGCGGGAGCTGCCGGCCTTCTTCTCCTCCGCCTTGGCGAGGAGATCCGCGACCTGGCTCTCCAGTTTCTCCCCGGCGAAGGTGCCGGCGGAGTCGCTCTTCTGCGGGGAGGCCGACGGCGGGTCGTTGTCCGAGCCGTCGTTGCCCATCGACTGGATGAGCAGGCCGCCGAGCCCCAGTGCGGCAGCGGTGAACATGGCGCCCAGGACGGCGGTCCTGCGCCGTCCGCGACGGGGGCGGTTCGTGCGGCCCGGTCCGGTGGCGGCACGGGGATGCCCGGAGGGACGGTCCGCGACGGTCGATGTTTCACGTGAAACATGCCCGCCCTCCCCTCCTTCCGCTGCGTTCAGCAGGGCTTCGGCCGCGAGCGCGGCGTCGATGCGTTCCGCGACGTCGTCGGGCATGCGGGACGGGCCCGGCAGCGTACCAAGCATGCCGCGGATCTCTTCCAGCGAGTCGTAGACGTCGGTGCAGAGCGTGCACTCGTCCAGGTGGCGGCGGACATCCGCCGAACGGGACAGGGGGAGCAGCCCCTCGGTGAGGTCGGAGATCTCCGTGACGTCCGGGTGTCCGGCCGTGTCGGTCGTGCCGGTCGTGGATGTCACGCTCGCCCACCTCCGCCCTTCACAGCCGCTGAATCGCTTGGTCCGTCATGTGGTCCCGCTGCGGGTGGGACGGATGTCCCCTGCGTACGGTTCCTTCCCTCGCCCGACTTCTTGCTCGCACTGTCCCCTCCGCTGTCCGTGCGCAGGTGCTTGAGCAAGGGGAGAAGTCTGGCTCTGCCCCGAGCGCAGCGGCTCTTGACCGTGCCGGTCGGCACGTCGAGCAGACCGGCGGCCTCCGCGACGGGGTAGCCCTGCATGTCCACCAGGACGAGGGCGGCTCGCTGATCGGCGGGCAGGGTGCCCAGCGCCTTGAGCAGCTCACGGTGCAGATCGTTGCGCTCGGCCGGGGCGGCGGCCGACTCGTGCGGTTCCAGGAGCTGCTCGAGCCGCTCGGTGTCATCCACGGGGGAGGTCTTCCGGGAGGCGGCCTTGCGGGCACGGTCCAGGCAGGCGTTCACCGTGATCCGGTGCAGCCAGGTCGTCACGGCCGACTGGCCGCGGAAGGTGTGGGCGGCCCGGTAGGCGGAGACGAGGGCGTCCTGCACGGCGTCAGCGGCTTCCTCGCGGTCGCCCAGCGTCCGCAGCGCCACCGCCCAGAGCCGGTCACGGTGCCGCCGTACTATCTCGCCGAAGGCGTCGGGGTCGCCCTCCACATGACGGGCGAGGAGGTCCTGATCGCTTACTTCGCTGTAGGCGCCGTCCGCCATCGAACCCCCCTCCCCCTCGGTGGATCGCTCAGCCGGTGAACTTCACGTCGGTGATCGCCTGCTTGTAGCCGGCACTGCTGAACTCGTCGCCGGGCGAGTTCGGCACCGCGGTGATCCAGACCAGAACGTACCGGGTCTTCACCGCCTTCTTGGTCGAGATCTTCAAGTCCGTGGCACTGGTCGTGCCCGACGCGATCTTCGTCATGGAATCGCGGGACGCGGAGGACGACAGCGAGTCGGCCGCGTACAGCGTGACCGACGTGTGGTCGCCCGGGTAGTAGAGCCCTATCGACGCCGCCGACACGTCCTGCTCGGAACCGAGGTCGTAGACGATTCCGACGCCCTGCTTGAAGGGCGCCAGCGTGGGACCGCCCCGGTAGGAGTACGTCCGCCAGTACGTGGAGCTGTCCTTGTCGTAGGTCAGGTCCACGTCGTTCGCGTGCTGGGCCTTTCCGTCCGGGTAGTACTCCGCGGCGCCCTGGATCGCGAGCGGCTTGGCCGGCTTCGTCTTGTCGCCGCTCTTGTCGTTCTCGTCCGTCGTCCGGGTGTTGTCCGTCTCGTCGGACTTCCCGTGGTCCATGAGCGCGTCGGCGAGCTGCCAGCTGCCGAGGCCCAGGGCGGCGATGAGAAGCGCGGACACCGCCCACTTGAGGGCCTTGCCGGTACGGGTCTGCAGCGGGGGCAGCGGCGCGGGCATCACCTGCGTGCCGCCGGGGTGCGGCGCGGGGCGGCCGTAGCTGCCCTGCTGGTAGGTCGTGCGCTGGTACTCCGGCGGAGCGGTGAAGGTGGGCTCCGGCGGCCGGATGCGGGGCATCTCACCGATCGCCTTCACCAGCTCCTCCGGAGTGGTGCACGGAGGTTCCTGGCGGGACGCGGTCGCGCCGTCGTTGATGAGCGCGCGCATCGCGAGCTCCGACATGCCTCGGTGCACACCCGCCCGTACCTGGTCGGGTGCGATGAGGCCGACGCCCTTGGGTAGCCCGGAGAGGCCGTACGCGTCGTCCTCGTACGGCCAGCGCTGGGTGAGCGTGGCGTACAGCAGTGCGCCGATCGCCTCGGTGTCCGTGCGCTGCGGGGTGTCGGAGGTGATGCCGCGCAGCGCCGCGTTCACGGCGAGGCCCCGGATGCGCCACTGGCCGGACGAGGTGCGCAGCACAGCGCCCGGGGTCAGCTTCAGATGAGCCAGCCCCTCGCGGTGTGCGGCGGCCATCGCCTGGGAGACCTGGCTGACCATCTGGTATGCCTCGTGCACCTCCAGCGGTCCGGCCGCCAGGAGCGCCGTCAGCTCCGTGGCGTCCGGCAGCCATTCGTGCACCACGTAGACGAGGTCGTTCTCCTCGACCGCGTCCAGAACCTGGACGAACCGTGGGTCGCCCAGGAGGGCGGACGAACGGGCCGCCGCCAGGACGGATCGCGCTCGTGGATGGTCGGCGGGCAGCAGGTGCACACCGACGGCACGGCGGAGTTTCTCGTCCACCGCACGCCAACTGCTGAAACCGTCCAGACGGGTGACGCACTCCTCCAGGCGGTAGCGCCTGGCGAGTTTGTGCCCACTGTGCAGCTCGGGCGGTGAGGTCCTGCCGGGGCTCTCGTCCGCCCCGCTCCCCTGCGCGTCTTCGCTCTCCGAGCTGTCCGTGTCCCGCTCCCGGTTCTGGGCCACCCCGTCGGCCGTGGACTGGTCCGCCTTCGCGGTCAGCGGCTCATCGCCGCTGTTGTCCGCCACGTCGACGGCAGCCGTGCTCCGTTCCGCCACCGTCGTTCCTGCCTCCCCATCCGTTGCACGCTGTCCGACGCCAAAGCCAATTGTGCCCACAGTCCGTCCCTCTGCACGACACGCGGTCGCGGACGATGGTTGTGCGGCTGCCCCGCTTTCAGCGCCCAAGGCGCCCGCGGACCATGCCGACCATTGCGTTCAGTTCCTCGATGCGCAGCCGCCGTGCCGTGACGTAGAAGACACCGAGCAGTACGACACCACCGACGACGAGAGAGGCGAACGAGCCGCCGACGCCCTGTCCCAGCGTGTGGCCGATCCCGTAGCAGGCGGCGCCGCTGAGCAGCGCGGCCGGTACCGCCGCGATCGCGAGCCGCGCGTACGTACGCAG
Organism: Streptomyces sp. CWNU-52B; assembly: GCF_047444975.1. Lineage (NCBI taxonomy): Bacteria > Bacillati > Actinomycetota > Actinomycetes > Kitasatosporales > Streptomycetaceae > Streptomyces > Streptomyces sp. CWNU-52B. The sequence goes on from NZ_JBLFJV010000047.1 coordinate 17,162, forward strand.
GACGCGGCCGCCGTCCAGGTCGCCGCCCAGCCGCCTGCGCAGCCGGCTCCACGCGACCCCCACGCCGATCGCGTAGGCGAGACCGTACGAGGCGGCCATACCCGCCACCGCCCAGCGCGGGGGGAGCAGGAAGAAGCAGAGCGCGGAGGCCCCGGCGTTGACGGTGGCCACGATGACCGTGTTGTAGAAGGGGGTGCGGGTGTCTTCGTACGCGTAGAAGGCGCGCAGCACGACGTACTGCACGGAGTACGGGATCAGGCCCAGGCCGAAGGCCATCAGCATGTAGCCCATGTTCGTCGCCTCGCTGGTCCCGGAGGCGCCGAACATCAGGGTGCACATCGGGACGCCGAGTGCGACGAAGCCGAAGGAGATCGGCACGATCGCCACGGCCGTCGTGCGCAGCCCCTGGGAGATGTCGTCGCGGACCGCTCCGGTGTCGCCCTCGTGCGCCGAGCGGGAGAGCCGCGGCAGCAGGGCGGCCATCAGGGAGACCGTGATGATGGCCTGCGGGAGGCCCCAGATGAGCTGGGCGTTGGCGTAGGCGGCGAAGCCCACACCGTCGACCGGTGAGTCCTTGGCGGCCGCGGTGGACAGCTGGGTCACGACGATCGCGCCCGCCTGGTTGGCGAGGACGAAGAGTACGGTCCACTTGGCGAGCATGGCCGCCTTGCCGAGGCCGTGCCCCTTCCAGTCGAAGCGCAGCCGCAGCCGGAAGCCGGTCTCCCGCAGGTACGGGACCATCGCGACGGCCTGGACGACCAGCCCGAGCAGGACGCCGATGCCGAGCAGCCGTTCGCCCTCCGGCGGAATCGTCTCGACTTCCATGCCGGAGCTGCTCGCGGTGCCGTACACCCAGATGAACAGTCCGAGCGTCGTGATGATGACGACGTTGTTGAGGACCGGGGTCCACATCATCGCGCCGAACTTGCCGCGCGCGTTGAGGATCTGTCCCATCACGACGTGGATGCCCATGAAGAAGATCGTGGGCAGGAAGTAGCGGGCGAAGGTGACGGCGACGTCGTTGGCCGCCGCGTCTCTGGCCACGGGCGCCGACAGCGCGCGGACCAGGAGGGGCGCGGCGAGCACCGCGAGCGCGGTGAGCGCGCCGAGCACCACGACGACGAGGGTGAGGAGCCGGTTGGCGAAGGCCTCACCGCCGTCCTCGTCGTCCTTCATGGCCCGCACCAGCTGCGGTACGAAGACGGAGTTGAGGCCACCGCCGACGGTCAGGATGTAGATCATCGTCGGCAGCTGGTAGGCGACCTGGAAGGTGTCGCCGAGGAGGCCGACGCCCAGCGCCGCGACGATCAGCGCGGAGCGGATGAAGCCGGTGAGGCGGGACACCATGGTGCCGGCCGCCATCACCGCGCTCGACTTCAGCAGACCCGACGCGCGGCCCCCGGACTTCTTCGCGGGGGCGCCCGCGGGCGCCCCGGGGGGCGCGGCGGCGGGCGCCGGTTCCGCTGCCGGGGCGGGGACGCCGAGCGGTGTGGCGGGGGGCCCGGCCGGCGGTCCCGCGTACGGTCCGGCCTGCGACTGGACGCCGCCCTGCTGCTGGTCCCGGAAGAGATGGGCGAACGCGTCCGGCTCGTGGCGCTCCTCGCCGGCCCGGGTCACCAGGTCGTCCACACCCACGAACTGCGTCGTACGGGGGTCGTCCCCGTACGGCAGGTACTGGGTGGGGCCCTCCGGCTCGGGGGCCGGGGTCTGCGCCCACACCCGAGGGTCGGGTGCGTACGGGGTCTGGGGCGGCTGGGAGTAGAGCGGGGGCTGGGGCTGGTACGTGCCGGGCGGCGGCGGAGGATGCGCGGCCCGGTCGTAGAGGGCCTCGGTGACGGGGTCCTGGGCGGACAGGTCCTGTGCCTGGTAGGGATCCTGGGCGTAGGCGTCCTGGAAGTACACCTCGCCCGCGGGCTGCGGAGGCACCTCGCCAGGATCCGGCGGGCCCTGCGGCGGGCCGTCGGGGCGGCCGGAGCCTCCCGCGCCCTGACCGCGGTCACCGTCGTACGGCGCGTTCATGGTTACCCCACCTCATCGTCCCCGGGCCCACCGGCCACGACATCGCTCAACGGTCCACTCTCTCACCCGTGCCGGACGGGTCGGTGATTTCCGGTGCGGTGTCCGGTGAAGGGTCACTCGGGTGCTCCGGGCCGGGTGCCCCCGACCCGGCGGCGGACGCCTCCTCGTGCCCGTCCCCCTCCGGTCCGCCACCGTTCTCCGCGCCGTCACCGTGTCCCGCGCCGCCGGCGGTGATGTGCTCCGCGTCGGCGTCCTCGGGACCGTTCTCCGCCTTCAGCGCGGCCTGGCGGGCGGCCTCCCGCTTGCGCTGCGTGTACATCCGGAATCCGGCGAGCACGAGCAGCAGGACACCGCCGGCGATGACCAGCATCACCGTCGCCGTGATCTCGGTGACCTTCACGTCGAAGGTGACCTCGGGCCCGTAGGGCCGGCCGTCCGGGGTGAACAGCTGGGCGACCACCCCGGCCCGGCCGTTGGCGTGGGCGTTGGCGGTGAACTTCACCGACTGGCTGTGCCCGCCGGCGACCGCGACCGGCTGCTCCTGGTAGGCGCCGTCGCCGATGCTGAGGCGGCTCGGCTGGGTGGACGTCAGACGCAGCACGAGGTGGTCGACGCCCTGGACGAGGTTGTTCTGCACGGTGACCGGGATCGTGGCGCTGCGGCCCGAGAGTTTCGCCTCGGACTTGTCGATCAGTCCGACGCCCTCGGTGAGTCCGATGAGGTACCGCTCCACCCCGGTGCGGAACCCCGTCGCCTCCACGGCACGGCCGCGCCAGGAGGTGGACATCGACCGGTCCATGGCCCGCCCGAAGGGAGTGACCACCCGGGACTTGTCCGAGAGGACCACCTGGAAGCTGTCGAGCTTCCGCTGGGTGCCGCCGATCTGCTCGAAGGCGGTCCGCGGCAGCTCCTGCTTGCGCAGTGAGGAGGGGTACGAGGAAGCCGACGGGACCCTGGTGGTGGCGCCCGCGTCCGGCTTGGCCTTGGTGGCCGCGGACAGCTCGGCGGACTGCGACCAGTTCCCGTCCTGGAGCGCGGTCAGCGCCCGTGCCATCGTCTTGGCCTGGCCGGCGGTCGGCATGCGCTGCGGGGCGACCACGACGGTGCGCTGCTTGTCCGGGGCCTGGCGGGTGAGCATCAGGCTCTGGGCGAGGAACCGCTGCACGGCGAGCGTGGAGTTGCCGGCCACCGTCATGTCGCCCTGGAACGCCTTGGACAGCCGGGCGTCCGCGACGACCGCGGTGATGCCGCCGCCGATCGGCCGGGCCGCCGACGGGGTGTACGGCAGGGCGCCGGCCTCTTCCAGGCTGTCGCTGCGGGAGAGCACGGTGTCGGCGCCGGCCGAGGTCGCGACCTTGACGATCGACGGGTCGATCGCGCCGTTCACGGGCCATGCGTAGTCCGTGCTGGGCTTCACATGGAGGATCGACTCCACGGTCGTCGAGGCCACGGTGGTGGCGTCCTTGAGGTGGCTCAGCGACCCGGTCACGGGCGTGCCGTTGTGCGCGAGCGAGGCCAGGTCCGGGTCGGCGAAGGGGAGGGCGACGACTTCTTCGTCCTCGACCGCCTTCTCCAGTTCGTTGAGCCACTGCTTGGCCACCGCCTGGTGGGTGCCGGCCGCGGTCGTCGTGCTGGAGCCGTTCACCTGGACGCGGTAGTTGCGCGTCATGGCGTCGACGGAGGCCAGCAGGTCCGGGTCGAGCACCCAGGTGATGTCGAGGTCCTTGCCGAGGCTGAGGAGCCGCTCCAGGCGCCCGCCGGGGGAGAGCTCCGCGGCCAGGTCGTCGTCGGCGAAGACGGGCGTCTGCTGTTCGTTCGACCCCGTCTCGGCCGTCATGTGGGAGGACGAGATCAGCGGCCAGAGGTACGTCGTTCTGGTCTTCGTGTCCGGGGCGTCCGGCTGCCACGGCAGGAAGGTCCGCTCGATGCCGAGGATCTGGTCGTACGGGGCGGCGGCGGTCCGGCCGGTCAGGGTGACCCCGAGCTGGTAGACGCCGTCGGAGCCGAGATCCAGCTTGTCGACGGGTACGGAGATGCTGAACGGCTGTGCGACGCCCTGAGCGAGCCTGGAGAACTTCGCCACGTACGTGCCGCCGACTTCCGTGCCGGCGTAGGGGTTGCTCTTGGCGACGTCGTCGACGGCCGAGCGGCCGTTCAGCGTCGGCCCGACCCGCAGACCCACGTGCGCGCCGGTGATCGGCTGCTTGCCGTTGTTGAGGATCGTGCCGGAGACGGTGATCGTGTCACCGTCGGAGGGAACGCTGGGGCTCAGCGAGTTCAGGGAGACCTCGGCCGTACGGGAGGTCACCGCGGACGCGGCACCGGGCTCCGAGGCGTACGAGGCCGAAGACATGGGTAGCTGAAGGGCACCGGCCAGTAGAGGTGCCCCGGCGAGCAGTGCGCCGGTGCGCCGCAGCCACCGGCGGGCAGGTGAGGGACTGGTCCCCTGGAAGTCTGCCGCCTCGGCCACGCGCTCGCCCGTCCCTCGTCGTCGTCAGTGGTCGTCGGATGTGCGTCCACGCATGGTAACGATGCGCGCCGAAGGTAAGTGCCGCGGTCCGCTCCACAAGATCGAAGATGAGACCGGGCTGTCCCTCTATGTGAGCGTATTCGTGGCGGTGTCCCGACACAGAAGTGGCGGGACATCTGTGCACGTTTAATGAAGGCGCTCCGGAGCGCCGCGGCCACGTACCCTTTTCTGTTGTGTCGAATGCCAACGAAGACAGTCCCAGTGCACTGAGCCAGGTACAGAGCCGCGCGGTGAGCGAGCTGCTGCGGGTGTCCCCCGTCGCCGATGAACTCGCCCGTCGTTTTCAGGAGGCCGGGTTCGCTCTCGCCCTCGTCGGCGGCTCGGTCCGGGACGCCCTCCTCGGCCGGCTCGGCAACGACCTGGACTTCACGACCGATGCCCGCCCCGAGGACGTACTGAAGATCATGCGGCCCTGGGCGGACGCCCTGTGGGAGGTCGGCATCGCCTTCGGCACGGTGGGGGCGCAGAAGGACGCCTGTGTCGGTGACGTCGAGCAGAGCTTCGAGATCGAGGTGACGACGTACCGCTCGGAGGCGTACGACCGGACCTCGCGCAAGCCCGAGGTGTCCTACGGGGACTCCATCGAGGACGACCTGGTGCGCCGTGACTTCACGGTGAACGCGATGGCCGTGGCGCTTCCCGAGAAGAGGTTCATCGACCCGCACGGCGGGCTCCACGATCTCGCCGCCCGCGTGCTGCGGACGCCGGGCACCCCCGAGTCGTCCTTCTCCGACGACCCGCTGCGGATGATGCGGGCCGCGCGGTTCGGCGCGCAGCTCGACTTCGAGGTGGCACCGGACGTCGTCGCGGCGATGAAGGCCATGGCCGATCGCATCGAGATCGTCTCGTCCGAGCGGGTGCGCGACGAGCTGAACAAGCTGATCGTCTCCGCGCACCCGCGCAAGGGGCTGACGCTGCTCGTCGACACGGGGCTCGCCGACCGTGTGCTGCCGGAGCTGCCCGCGCTGCGCCTGGAGCGGGACGAGCACCACCGGCACAAGGACGTCTACGACCACACGCTGATCGTCCTGGAGCAGGCGATGGAGCTGGAGGAGGACGGTCCGGACCTCGTCCTGCGGCTGGCCGCGCTGCTGCACGACATCGGCAAGCCGCGGACGCGTCGCTTCGAGGAGGACGGGCGAGTCTCCTTCCACCACCACGAGGTGGTGGGGGCCAAGATGACCAAGAAGCGGATGACCGCGCTCAAGTACTCCAACGATCTGGTGAGGGACGTCTCGCGCCTGGTCGAGCTGCACCTGCGCTTCCACGGCTACGGCACCGGGGAGTGGACGGACTCGGCGGTCCGCCGCTATGTCCGTGACGCGGGACCGCTCCTGGACCGCCTCCACAAGCTGACCCGCTCCGACTGCACGACCCGCAACAAGCGCAAGGCCACCGCTCTGTCCCGCGCGTACGACGGCCTGGAGGAGCGCGTGGCACAGCTCCAGGAGCAGGAGGAGCTGGACTCGATCCGGCCCGACCTCGACGGCAACCAGATCATGGAGATCCTGGGTGTCCGACCGGGGCCGGTCATCGGCCAGGCCTACAAGTTCCTGCTGGAACTGCGTCTGGAGAACGGGCCGATGGAGTACGACGCCGCGATGTCGGCGCTCAAGGAGTGGTGGGCGGAACAGAACTGAGGCGTCATAGGGCCGAGGACGCGCGGCGGGGTCATGTTTCACGTGAAACATGACCCCGCCGCGCGACCTCGCACCGGATACACCGAGGGCCGTTGTTTCACGTGAAACAACGGCCCTCGGTGTATCAACGGGCTCCTACTTGGAGGAGTACTCCGACAGGCAGAGGGTGAAGTCGCTGCTGCCACCGGTCTCGGTGTACTCGGCGTACTTGGTGCGGTCGCAGCCGGAGTCGTCGCTCTTCTTCTGCTCGACCTTGTACGCGGCCTTGGAGTTGCCGCAGTCCACGACCTCGAGGTCCGGGTCGGTGGTGCTGTTCGGGTTGCCGATGCTCATGCAGTCGCCGACCTTGGCGCTCTGGGCATCGTCACGGCTGGCCAGCCAGCCGCCGACGGCGACTATGAGGACGACGACCGGGATGGCGAACCGCAGGTACTTCTTGAGGTTGCGCTTCGGCGGCTCGGGCGGGACCGGGGCGTACGGCGCGTTCGGGTGCGGCGGGTAGCCCTGCGGGGGCTGCTGCTGCCCGTACGGGTTCCCCTGGGGCGGCTGGCCCTGCGGGGGCTGGCCCTGCGCGAACGGATTCTGGCCCTGGGGCGGCGGAGTGGTCACTTTGGGGGTCCCCCTCGAACGTGGAGCGCGTGGCGCGAAATAAGACCCACGTAAACTATCGGGCACCACTGACAACGCAGTAGTCCGCAGGGGCACTGTGGCATTGATGTGACACTTACTGGAGCCGAAACCGGGCCATAGTCGCAGCAACTGCCCCGTAGATAACGGCCACCGTGACCACAAGCGCCACGGAACGGCCGTCAGGGGGCAGTATCAGGGCAGCCACCGCCGCGGCGCCGACGAAGGCGACGTTGAACAGGACGTCGTAGACGGCGAAGATCCGGCCACGGAAGTGGTCGTCGACGGACGACTGGACCACGGTGTCCGTCGCGATCTTCGCGCCCTGGGTGGTCAGGCCCAGCACGAAGGCCGCGATCAGCAGCGGGACTTCGGCGAACGGCAGCCCCAGAGCCGGTTCCAGCACCGCGGCGGACGCGGCGCAGGCGATGATCCAGCCGCCCGGTCCCAGGCGGTTCGCCGCCGTCGGTGTCAGCAGGGCCGCGGCGAAGAAGCCCGCTCCGGAGATCCCCACGGCCAGACCGAGAAGGGCGAGCCCGTCGTCCTCGGGGCCGGACGACCAGGCGTACCGGCAGAGCATCAGCACCATGACCGTCAGCGCCCCGTAGCAGAACCGCATCAGCGTCATCGCGGTCAGCGCCCAGGCGGCCTCCCGGCGCGCGGGCTCGGCGAGATGGCGTACGCCCTCCGTCAGGCCGCGAGCGGTGCCGAGCACCGCCGTCCTCAGCCGGGGCCGCACCGACCGCCGGTCGGGTCCCAGCAGATCCGGGGCCAGTCGCAGCGAGGCGAGCGCGGAGCACACGTACAGGGCGGCTCCCACGAGGACCACCGCCGCGTCGGAGTCGGAACCGACGAGGCGTACGACGAAGGCGAGACCACCGCCGAGGGTCGCGGCGAGCGTGCCGGCCGTCGGTGACAGGGAGTTGGCGATCACCAGTCGCTCGGGGTCGACGACCCGGGGCAGCGCGGCGGACAGACCCGCCAGGACGAACCTGTTGACGGCGGTCACGCACAACGCGGACGCGTAGAAGAGCCAGTCGGGCACGCCGCTCAGCATCAGGACGGCCGTCAGGGACGCCAGGAGCGCCCGCAGCAGGTTCCCGTACAGAAAGACCTGGCGGCGTCTCCAGCGGTCCAGGAGGACGCCTGCGAAGGGGCCGACGAGGGAGTACGGGAGGAGCAGGACCGCCATCGCGGAGGCGATCGCGGCCGCGGAGGTCTGCTTCTCCGGTGAGAAGACGACGTACGTGGCGAGCGCCACCTGGTAGACCCCGTCGGCGCCCTGGGACAGGAGCCGTACGGCGAGCAGCCGTCGGAAGTTCCCCAGACGCAGGAGTACGCGCAGGTCACCCACGACAGTCATGGGTCTCAGCCTCGCACAGGCACCACAGGGAAAGGGCCCCCGGAGCGGTGCTCCGGGGGCCCTCGACAGCCGCGCGGACGGCGGTCGCGCGAAGGACGAGCCTCAGCGCTCGACCTCGCCCTTGATGAACTTCTCGACGTTGTCGTAGGCCTCGTCGTCGAAGTACTGGACCGGCGGGGACTTCATGAAGTAGCTCGACGCGGAGAGGATCGGGCCGCCGATGCCGCGGTCCTTGGCGATCTTCGCGGCGCGCAGCGCGTCGATGATGACACCCGCGGAGTTCGGGGAGTCCCAGACCTCGAGCTTGTACTCCAGGTTCAGCGGGACGTCACCGAAGGCGCGGCCTTCGAGGCGGACGTACGCCCACTTGCGGTCGTCGAGCCACGCCACGTAGTCCGAGGGGCCGATGTGGACGTTCTTCGCGCCCATGTCGCGGTCGGGGATCTGCGAGGTGACGGCCTGCGTCTTCGAGATCTTCTTCGACTCGAGGCGGTCGCGCTCCAGCATGTTCTTGAAGTCCATGTTGCCGCCGACGTTGAGCTGCATGGTGCGCTCGAGACGGACACCGCGGTCCTCGAACAGCTTCGCCATCACCCGGTGCGTGATGGTGGCGCCGACCTGCGACTTGATGTCGTCGCCGACGATCGGGACGCCCGCCTCGGTGAACTTGTCCGCCCACTCCTTGGTGCCGGCGATGAAGACCGGCAGGGCGTTGACGAACGCGACCTTGGCGTCGATGGCGCACTGGGCGTAGAACTTCGCCGCGTCCTCGGAACCGACGGGCAGGTAGCAGATGAGGACGTCCACCTGCTTGTCCTTGAGGACCTTGACGACGTCGACCGGAGCCTCGGCGGACTCCTCGATGGTCTCGCGGTAGTACTTGCCGAGCCCGTCGTGGGTGTGGCCGCGCAGGACCGGGACGTCCTTGTTCGGGACGTCGCAGATCTTGATGGTGTTGTTCTCGCTGGCGCCGATGGCGTCCGAGAGATCGAGGCCGACCTTCTTCGCGTCGACGTCGAAGGCGGCGACGAACTCGACGTCACCCACGTGGTAGTCGCCGAACTGGACGTGCATCAGACCCGGCACCTTGGCCGCCGGATCGGCGTCCTTGTAGTACTCGACGCCCTGAACCAGTGAGGCGGCGCAGTTGCCCACGCCGACGATGGCTACGCGAACCGAACCCATTCCGGTTGCTCCCTGTGTGTACTGGTGAAGCCCTGAGAGGTCTTCACGTGGCAGTGTCGCCGGACGGATCCGGCCCGGGGGTGTCCCCGGGCCGGGGCAGGCCGCCCGACTCCCCAGATGTGTTGTTCTGCTGAGCGGAGCCGTCAGGGCCGGAACGCCGGTGGTCCCGGCCCGCCCGCTCGCTCTCGATGAGCTCGTTCAGCCAGCGCACTTCGCGCTCCACGGACTCCATTCCGTGGCGCTGGAGCTCAAGCGTGTAGTCGTCGAGGCGCTCCCGGGTGCGCGCCAGTGAGGCGCTCATCTTCTCCAGGCGCTCCTCGAGCCGGCTGCGGCGGCCTTCGAGGACCCGCATCCGTACATCCCGTGACGTCTGGCCGAAGAAGGCGAAGCGAGCGGCGAAATGCTCGTCCTCGTACGCGTCGGGACCCGTCTGCGAGAGAAGGTCCTCGAAATGTTCCTTACCTTCGGCCGTCAACCGGTAGACGATCTTGGCGCGGCGTCCGGCGAGCGGCGCCGCGAGAGCGTCCTCGTGGGTGTTCCCCGGTTCCTCGATCAACCAGCCGCTGGCGACCAGCGTCTTGAGGCAGGGGTAGAGCGTCCCGTAGCTGAACGCACGGAACACACCCAGTGACGTATTGAGGCGTTTGCGCAGCTCATAGCCGTGCATCGGGGACTCGCGGAGAAGTCCGAGGACGGCGAACTCGAGGATTCCGGCACGCCGGCTCATCGTCGCCTCCTCTCTGCCGCGGCCCTGCCGTGACGGTCTTTATGCCGAGCTGATGTATCGACTCGATACATCGGAACGATAGATCGGTCCGTCCCATGCGGCAAGGGGGAGCACGGTGAACGGCGTCACATCATGGATTCGTAGGAAGCAAGTTGCCTGGTTTGGGGTGAACTTCGGCCCTAGGCGGGTTTTGACGGTGCGTAGTCTGTGCGCCATGCAGACCACCGGGAACCGAGTGACGCCCGGGGACGTCCTTGTCCTCGGTGCGGTACGGATGAATGCAAAAACGACCGCATCCGTACTTCGGGGGGACCGGAAACCAGCCGCCGTTTCCAGGCGCGCTCAGGTGCGCCTGCCCGAGGAGTAATCGTTCGATGAGCGAGCACCGTCGCAAACCGACGCAGCCGCAGGGTGGCGGACGTGCCGCGGCCCGACGCGGCCAGACCGGCTCGTCCTCCGGCCGCCGTTCGGCACCGCGGGGCGCAACCGAGTCTCCTTCCGATTCATACGACTCGGGGGGTGAGGAACGCCCGTTCGGCAGTCGCGCCGAGGCCCGACGGGCATCACAGAGAAGCAGCAGCGGCGCCGGTCGACGCAGAGCAGCCGACGGCGCGGGGCCGGGAGGCCACGGTGGTGGCGGCCGGCGAGGTGGCCCGGGTGGCCCCGGCGGGCCCACCGGCCCAGGCCGGGGCCGCGGGCGTGGGTCCGTGCCGCCGAAGAAGCGGATCATCGACTACCCCCGCGCGGGCAAGTACGGGGCGGCACGTTGGGTGCCGTCCTGGAGGCTCGTGACGGGACTGTTCATCGGCTTCTTCGGGAGCATGATGGCGGTCGCGGGAGTCGCGTACGCGCTGGTGGGCCTGCCGGACATCGCCAAGACGGCGGAGGCGCAGAACAACGTCTACTACTGGGCCGACGGCACGCAGATGGTCGCCACCGGTGGTGAGACGAACCGGCAGATCATCGACTACTCCCGGATTCCCAAGGAGATGCGCTACGCCGTCATGTCGGCCGAGAACAAGACGTTCGAGACCGACCGGGGCGTCGACCCCATGGGCATCGGCCGGGCCCTGTTCAACATGGCCAAGGGCGGCCAGACCCAGGGTGGCTCGACGATCACCCAGCAGTACGTGAAGAACGCCATGCTGGAGGACCAGTCGCAGACGGTCTCCCGCAAGTTCAAGGAGCTCTTCGTCTCGATCAAGGTAGGGGCCAAGGTCGGGAAGGAAGAGATCATGGCCGGCTACCTGAACTCGGCCTACTACGGCCGTGGCGCCTACGGGATCCAGGCCGCCGCGCGTACGTACTACGACGTGAACGCCGAGGATCTCGACGCGAGCCAGTGCGCCTTCCTGGCGGCGGTGCTCAAGGGTGCCACGTACTACGACCCGGCCGGCGCGGAGTCGATCGACCCGTCCGCCACTCCCGCGGCCAACCGCGAGCGCGCGGAGACCCGGTGGCGGTGGATCCTCGGCGAGATGGTCAAGGACGGGCACCTGACGGCGGAGGAGCGGAACAAGTACCCCGACTTCCCCAAGCTCCAGAGCCCGCGGGCCAACGCCGAGCTGGGCGGCCAGGTCGGTTACCTGGTCGACCTCGCCAAGGCGTACATCGTCAACAACAGCGAGAAGACCGGCATCACCGAGAAGGAGCTTCGGGACGGCGGTTACGAGATCCACACGACCTTCGACAAGAAGAAGGTCAAGCAGCTCGAATCCGCGGTGAAGAAGGTCCAGAAGGAGAACATCGACGCGAAGGCCCGCCCGAAGTCGGACAAGCACGTCCAGTTCGGCGGGGCGTCGGTGAACCCGAAGAGCGGTGCCATCGAGGCCATCTACGGCGGTACGGACGCGACCAAGCACTTCACCAACAACGCCGACCAGACCGGCGCCCAGGTCGGTTCGACCTTCAAGCCCTTCGTCCTCGCCGCTGCCATGAAGTGGGGCGTCCTCGATCCCGACCTGGAGCCGACCCAGGCCCAGGACGAGCGGAAGAAGGTCTCTCCCAAGAGCATCTACAGCGGCAAGAACAAGCTGAAGATCGAGGAGTACGACGGGACGGTCTGGACCGACAAGGACGACAAGGAGTGGCTGCAGCGGAACGACGGTGACGAGTCGTACAACAAGCCCAGCTTCCGGATCGACCTCCGTGAGGCGATGAGGGTCTCCGCCAACTCCGCGTACGTGCAGCTCGGCATGGACGTGGGCCTGGACAAGGTCAGGGAGTCCGCCATCGACGCGGGCATCAAGGAAGGCAGCCTGGCCAGCGCCAACTTCCCGTCCTTCTCCATCGGTACCTCCGACCCGAGCGCGATCCGGATGGCCGGCGCGTACGCCACCTTCGCGGAGAGCGGCAAGCAGAACGAGCCGTACTCGGTCGACGAGATCACCGACAAGGACGGCACGGTCTTCTCCCACGAGAACGTGGCCAAGGCGAAGCAGGCCTTCACCGCGCCGGTAGCCGACAACGTCACCGACGTCCTCAGGACCGTCGTGGAGAAGGGCACCGGTACCGCGGCGAAGCTGAGCAACCGGCCGGCGGCGGGCAAGACCGGTACGACCGACGGCAACAAGTCCGCCTGGTTCGTCGGGTACACCCCGCAGCTCTCGACCGCGATCTCCATGTACCGCATGGACGACGACGAGACCAACAAGAAGCGCGAGTTCCTGGAGATGTACGGGACGGGTGGCCAGGACAAGATCCACGGCGCCTCGTTCCCGGCCGAGATCTGGCACGACTACATGGAGCAGGCGCTCAAGGGCGAGAAGGTCGAGCAGTTCCCGACCCCCGAGCCCATCGGTGAGATCGTCGACGACGTCCCGGTCCCGACCCCGACTGCCTCACCCACTGAGACGGAGGAGGAAGAGGAGACCGAGTCGCCGAGTGCCTCACCGTCGAAGAGCGAACCGGATCCCAGCCCCTCCACGAGTGAGACCTGTGCCCCGTTCGACTTCGACTGCGAGGACGACGGCGGAACCGACGCCGGCGCCGACGCGGGCGGAACGGACGGAGGGGCGAGCCCCTCTGTCTCGGAATCCGAGACGGGCGACGAGGGCACCAGCAGAGGCAACGGCAACGGTGGTTTCCTCCAAGGCTCCTCGGGCTAGGAACGGTCCGGCCTCCTGAGGCCTTTTCGGACGCGACATGGTCGCCGACTCCGGTCGGCGGCCATTTTGCGTTCTCCGGCAGTCGGCAGTCGGCAGTCGGCAGTCGGCAGTCGGCAGTCGGCAGTGCAGGAGTGCGGCAGTGCGGGAGGGCAGGGCGCAGGGACGCCCGGGACACCCGGGACGGCGGCGGTCAAAGTGCCCACCCTCGGCGTGCTCCCAGGCACGTACGGCAGGATGTGCGGCATGCCCAGTGCAGAAACGACGCGCGCGAGCGTGCACGAGCCAGATCTGGTGCGGCCGACCAAGGAGGACCCGGTCGCCGCCACCGGCAGCGAACTGATCGGCGGTCCCCTGGGACGACGTGCGCTGCCCGGGACGTCCTGGTGGACTCCCGTGCGGGTCGTCGCACTCGTCGCGATCGGCGTGTTCGCCCTCGGCATGGTGCAGAAACTGCCCTGCTACGACGGTGCCTGGTTCTTCGGGGCCAGCTCCCAGTACACGCATGCCTGCTACTCGGACATCCCGCACCTCTACCAGGGGCGGGGCTTCGCCGACGGGCTCGTGCCGTACTTCGACAAGCTCGAAGGCGACATGGAGTACCTCGAATACCCGGTGCTGACCGGCGTGTTCATGGAGGTCGCCGCCTGGCTCACACCGGGCAGCGGCAGCATCCAGCACCAGGAGCAGGTCTACTGGATGGTCAACGCCGGCATGCTGATGGTCTGCGCGGCCGTCATCGCCGTCTGCGTGGCCCGTACCCACCGGCGGCGGCCCTGGGACGGCCTGCTGGTCGCCCTGGCGCCCGCCTACGCGCTGACCGCGACCATCAACTGGGACCTGCTGGCGGTCGCTCTGACGGCCGCGGCGATGCTGATGTGGTCACGGAGCCGCCCGCTCGCCTTCGGGGTCCTCCTGGGGCTCGCCACGGCCGCCAAGCTCTATCCCGTGCTGCTCCTCGGACCGCTGTTCGTGCTGTGCTGGCGGGCGGGCCGATGGCGAGAGTTCGGCTCGGCCCTGCTCGGCGCCGCCGGTTCCTGGCTGGTCGTGAACCTGCCGGTCATACTGCTGGCGCCCGAGGGCTGGTCGAAGTTCTACACGTTCAGCCAGGAACGCGGAGTCGACTTCGGCTCCTTCTGGCTGATCCTCTCCCAGCGCATGGAGACACCGCTCGTCACCGACACCGTCAACACGATGGCCACGGTGCTGATGCTGGTCTCCAGCGCGGGTGTCGCGGCCCTCGCGCTGACGGCCCCCCGCCGGCCGCGCTTCGCCCAGCTGGCGTTCCTGATCGTCGCGGCCTTCATCCTCACCAACAAGGTCTATTCACCGCAGTACGTACTGTGGCTGGTCCCCCTCGCCGTACTGGCCCGTCCCAAGTGGCGGGACTTCCTGGTCTGGCAGGCGTGCGAGGTCGCGTACTTCCTCGGGATCTGGACGTACCTCGCCTACACGACCAGCGGCGACGCCCACAAGGGACTGCCGCAGGAGGGGTACCAACTGGCCGTCGCCGTCCACCTGCTGGGGACGCTGTACCTCTGTGCCGTGATCGTGCGCGACATCCTCATGCCGGAGCGGGACGTGGTGCGCCGCTCGGGGGACGACGATCCCTCGGGAGGTGTGCTGGACGGCGCGGAGGACGTCTTCGCGCTGGGCGCCGCGGCCCGTCCGCCACGGCACGCGGCGCACTTCGACGGTCCGTTGGTGGAGTGGGGCAGCGGCGGCGAACCCGAGGGAAGTTCGCGTTCGCTCTGAGCGAACAGGGTGTGCGAGAGGTGCGCGGCGGACCGGCGGTGGAGTGCGTGAGAAGCACGTGAGCGCCGATGAATGCCGGTGAGCGCATGTGAAAGGCCGTACACGGAAGTCCGTGTACGGCCTTTCACATGCGGTTCTCCGCGGAGGCCTTCCGGGCGGGCGGGCCCGGCGCGCGGTGCCGTGCGGGTGCCGTCAGCGCTCGACGACGCGGTCGAACTGCGTGGTGGTGTGCCGCAGATGGGCCACCAGCTCCTCGCCGACGTGCGGCTCGGGGGCGTCCGAGGGCACGAAGAGGATCGAGACCTGCATGTGCGGGGGCTCCGCGAACCAGCGCTGCTTGCCGCCCCAGACGAACGGCGACAGGTTCCGGTTCACCGTGGCGAGACCGGCGCGGGCCACGCCCTTGGCACGCGGCATGACGCCGTGCAGGGCCTTGGGGGCCTCCAGGCCCACCCCGTGCGACGTACCGCCCGCCACGACGACCAGCCAGCCGTCCGAGGCGACCTTCTGCTGGCGGTAGCCGAAGCGGTCGCCCTTGGCGACGGGCGTGACGTCCAGGACGGCGCCGCGGTACTGCGTCGCGTCGTGGTCCCCCAGCCACAGCCGGGTGCCGATACGGGCCCGGAAGCGGGTCTGCGGGAACTGCTGCTGCAGCCGGGCGAGCTCGTCGGCCTTGAGATGGCTGACGAACATGGTGTGCAGCGGCAGCCGTGCCGCGCGCAGCCGGTCCATCCAGCCGATGACCTCCTCGACGGCGTCCGAGCCGTCGGTACGGTCCAGGGGCAGGTGGATCGCGAAGCCCTCGAGCCGCACGTTCTCTATGGCGGCGTGCAGCTGGGGCAGATCCCGCTCGCTCACACCGTGCCGCTTCATGGAGGACATGACCTCGATGACGACACGGGCCCCCACGAGGCCGTAGACGCCGTCGACGGAGGAGACGGAGCGGATGACGCGGTCGGGCAGCGGAACGGGCTCCTCGCCCCGCCTGAAGGGCGTCAGCACCAGCAGGTCGCCGCCGAACCAGTCCTTGATCCGCGCCGCCTCGTAGGTCGTGCCGACGGCCAGGATGTCCGAACCCAGGCGGGTGGCCTCGTCGGCGAGCCGCTCATGGCCGAAGCCGTAGCCGTTTCCCTTGCAGACGGGCACGAGCCCCGGGAACTGCTCGGACACGTGCTTGTGGTGCGCCCGCCAGCGTGCGGTGTCGACGTAGAGCGTGAGCGCCATGGCCGGACCTGGAACCTTTCTCGTGGCAGCGGTGTAAGCGGTCTATCAGAGGTGGGAAGCGGAGGTGGGAAGCAGAGGGGGAAGGCGGATTCTGGCGCGTCAGCGGCGCGACATGTAGATGTCGAGCGCCTTGTGGAGCAGCTTGTTGAGCGGGAAGTCCCACTCCCCGATGTATTCGGCGGCCTGCCCACCCGTACCCACTTTGAACTGGATCAGGCCGAAAAGGTGGTCCGTCTCGTCCAGCGAGTCGGAGATGCCGCGCAGGTCGTAGACGGTCGCGCCGAGCGCGTACGCGTCGCGCAGCATCCGCCACTGCATCGCGTTCGAGGGCCGGAACTCCCGCCCGATGTTGTCGGATGCGCCGTACGAGTACCAGACGTGCCCGCCGACGACCAGCATCGTGGCGGCGGACAGGTTCACCCCCTCGTGCCGGGCGAAGTACAGCCGCATGCGGTTGGGGTCCTCTGAGTTGAGAGCCGTCCACATCCGCTGGAAATACGCGAGCGGTCGGGGCCGGAAGTGGTCGCGCAGCGCCGTGATCTCGTAGAGGCGCTGCCACTCCTCCAGGTCCTGGTAGCCGCCCTGGACGACCTCGACGCCGGCCTTCTCGGCCTTCTTGATGTTGCGCCGCCAGAGCTGGTTGAAGCCCCTGTGGACGTCCTCCAGCGAACGGTTGGCCAGGGGCACCTGGTAGACGTAACGGGGCTGTACGTCGCCGAAGCCCGCCCCGCCGTCCTCGCCCTGCTGCCAGCCCATGCGGCGCAGCTTGTCGGCGACCTCGAAGGCGCGCGGTTCGATGAAGTCGGCCTCGATGTCGCGCAGGCGCTTCACGTCCGGGTCCTGGATGCCCCTCTTGATCGAGGTGGCCTCCCAGCGCCGGATGATCACCGGCGGGCCCATCTTCACGGAGAAGGCGCCCTGCTGCTTGAGGTGCGCGAGCATCGGATCCAGCCACTCGGTCAGATTCGGCGCGAACCAGTTGATGACCGGACCCTCGGGCAGATAGGCGAGGTAGCGCTTGATCTTGGGCAACTGGCGGTACAGCACCAGCCCCGCACCGACCATCTCGCCGGACCTGTCGTCGAACCATCCGAGGCTCTCGGAGCGCCACTCCGCCTTGACGTCCGCCCAGGCGGGGACCTGCATGTGGCTTGCCGCGGGCAGGCTCTGGATGTACGCCAGATGCTGCTCTCGGCTGATGGTCCTCAGGGTCAGGCTCATTCGGGGCGCTCCTCGGGCTGGTGTGTCCCCATGGATACAGGGGCTCCGGCTCTCGCGGCGAAGCCTACTGCGCCCTGGGAGCGCCTCGGCTGGCCGTATGCGTCCCGGGCCCCGACCGATACGCGGCCGGGTCACCCCGAGGTGTCGCCGTCGACGGACGGGCCCGGAGCCGGGAGGCCCGTCCGGGGACCGCCGGCTGCTGTCCGGCGCCGCCTGCGGGCGGCGGCCCGCTCCGGGCCACCGCCTCCGGGCGACTGTTCCTGGCGGCCGTCAACCGGCGCTCGTCAACCGGCGTTCGCCAACCGGTGTCGCCCGCTGTCAGCCGATGACGCCGCCGAAGAGGCCGCCGTGCGCCATGCCGAGGAAGAAACCGACGGCGGCGGCACCCAGACCCAGGATCAGCCCGAACCGTTCCCGGGTCGTCTCGGAGACGAACTGTCCGGCCGCGCCGGTGATGATCCCCACCAGCCCCGCCCATGAGCTGAGCAGATGGAGACTGTGGAACATCGCCGAGACGAAGGCCGTCACTCCGAGGATCAGGGTCACGGCGAGCAGCGTGTCCTGGAGCGGATGGGGCTTGTGGTCGGTGGCGAAGAGGGAACCGGCGGTGTTGGGTCGCAATGCCTGTGCCATGTGGCACCTCCTGCGGAAGGCGGCGCATCGTAGCGCCGTACACACCCGATGGGTACAGATTGACGGTCCCAGGCCCCTGATTTCAACCGGAAGCCGGTGAGCGGGTAGTCTGTAGCGTCTGCACCGGTGTCTGCCCAGGCCACGGCTCGGTCCCCGATCAGTTCGCTGATCGGCGGTTCGATTGTCAGTGGCTGCCGATACCGTTGCGAACGCATCAAACCCTCCTGCCACGGAACGACCGTGGCCGCTGAGTCCAAAGGAGGTGGGTTATACATGCGTCACTACGAAGTGATGGTCATCCTCGACCCCGATCTCGAAGAGCGTGCTGTCTCGCCGCTGATCGAGAACTTCCTCTCCGTCGTCCGTGAGGCGAACGGAAAGGTCGAGAAGGTCGACACCTGGGGCCGTCGTCGTCTCGCGTACGAGATCAAGAAGAAGCCCGAGGGCATCTACTCGGTCATCGACCTGCAGGCCGAGCCTGCGGTCGTGAAGGAACTCGACCGCCAGATGAACCTGAACGAGTCGGTCCTCCGGACCAAGGTCCTCCGTCCCGAGACCCACTGAGCTTTCCAGCTCAGCTGATCTCGGGCATCGAGTAGCAGCACCAAGCAGCCAGCAGCAAACCCGCCGAGAGGTTCCCCCATGGCAGGCGAGACCGTCATCACGGTCGTCGGCAATCTTGTCGACGACCCCGAGCTGCGTTTCACCCCGTCCGGTGCGGCGGTCGCGAAGTTCCGTGTCGCGTCCACTCCCCGCACCTTCGACCGGCAGACCAACGAGTGGAAGGACGGCGAAAGCCTGTTCCTGACCTGCTCGGTCTGGCGTCAGGCGGCGGAGAACGTCGCGGAGTCGCTCCAGCGAGGCATGCGCGTCGTCGTGCAGGGCCGGCTGAAGCAGCGGTCCTACGAGGACCGTGAGGGCGTCAAGCGCACGGTCTACGAGCTGGACGTCGAGGAAGTCGGCGCCAGCCTGAAGAACGCCACGGCCAAGGTCACCAAGACCACCGGCCGAGGCGGCCAGGGCGGTTACAGCGGCGGCGGCGGTGGCGGCGGCCAGCAGGGCGGCGGCTGGGGCGGAGGCTCCGGCGGCGGTCAGCAGCAGGGCGGCGGCGGTGCTCCCGCCGACGACCCCTGGGCGACCAGCGCTCCTGCCGGCGGCAGCCCGGCCGGTGGCGGTGGCGGTGGCGGCTGGGGCGGAAGCTCCGGCGGCTCCGGTGGTGCCGGCGGTTCCGGTGGCTCCGGTGGCGGCTACTCGGACGAGCCCCCCTTCTAGGCCCAGCGCCGAAGGTGGGCCGTACCCACACTTCTTGATCACACAGGAGAGACACACATGGCGAAGCCGCCTGTGCGCAAGCCGAAGAAGAAGGTCTGCGCATTCTGCAAGGACAAGGTCACGTACGTGGACTACAAGGACACGAACATGCTGCGGAAGTTCATTTCCGACCGCGGCAAGATCCGTGCCCGCCGCGTGACCGGCAACTGCACTCAGCACCAGCGTGACGTCGCCACGGCCGTGAAGAACAGCCGTGAGATGGCGCTGCTGCCCTACACCTCCACCGCGCGATAAGGGAAGGGTGACCGACACATGAAGATCATCCTCACCCACGAGGTCACTGGCCTCGGTGCCGCGGGCGACGTCGTCGACGTCAAGGACGGCTACGCTCGCAACTACCTGATCCCGCGGAGCTTCGCTATCCGCTGGACCAAGGGTGGCGAGAAGGACGTCGAGCAGATCCGTCGTGCTCGCAAGATCCACGAGATCGCGACGATCGAGCAGGCCAACGAGATCAAGGCCCGCCTCGAGGGCGTCAAGGTCCGCCTGGCCGTCCGCTCCGGCGACGCCGGTCGACTCTTCGGTTCCGTCACCCCGGCCGACGTCGCTTCGGCGATCAAGGCTTCCGGTGGCCCCGAGGTCGACAAGCGCCGCATCGAGCTGGGCACGCCGATCAAGACGCTGGGCGCTCACGAGACGTCCGTGCGTCTGCACCCCGAGGTGGCCGCCAAGGTCAACATCGAGGTTGTCGCAGCCTGATCGCTGCGCTCGGCAGAGCTGAGAGAAGGGCCGCACCCCGCGTGGGTGCGGCCCTTCTTGGTTCTCGCTGTCTGTCTCGGTCTTCTGTGTCGGTCTTCTGTGTCGGTTTTCTTCGCCGGCCTGATTCCGAGCTCCGTTTCACGTGAAACAGAGCTGCTGAGGTGCTGAGGTGCTGAGGTGCTGAGGTGCGCGACGTTTCACGTGAAACCGTCAGCGCGTGGAAACCGTCAGCGCGTGGCGCCCGTGACGATCCAGCGCCCCGAGCGGGTACGCAGCCACAGGGTCAGCATGCGCACGGTCATCATGAGGGTCATCGCGGCCCAGACAGCGGTGAGCCCGCCGCCGAAGGCAGGGACGAGCAGCGCCACCGGAGCGAAGACCGCCAGGGTGAGCAGCATGGCCCGTGCGAGGTAGGGGCCATCCCCCGCGCCCATGAGTACGCCGTCCAGGACGTAGACGACGCCACAGATCGGCTGGGAGAGCGCCACCAGGAGCAGAGCGGGCAGTGCGATGCCGTGGACGGCCGAGTCGCTGGTGAACAGCGGCAGGAAGAGAGGGCGTCCGGCGATCACCAGAGCCCCGAGTACGACACCGACGGCGACGCCCCACTCCACCATGCGGCGGCAGGCCTCACGGGCTCCCTGGGTGTCGCCCGCGCCGAGATAGCGCCCGATGATGGCCTGCCCCGCGATGGCGATGGCGTCGAGCGCGAAGGCGAGCAGGCTCCACAGGGACAGAATGATCTGGTGGGCCGCGATGTCGGCGTCTCCGAGGCGGGCTGCGACGGCGGTGGCGATCATCAGGATCGCGCGCAGCGAGAGGGTACGGACGAGCAGCGGCGCACCGGCCTGGGCACAGGCGCGTATCCCGGCGGCGTCCGGCCGCAGGGACGCTCCGTGTCTGCGCGCACCGCGGACCACCACGAAGAGATAGGCCGCGGCCATCCCGAGCTGGGCGATGACGGTGCCCCAGGCGGAGCCGGCGATGCCGAGATCCGCGCCGTAGACGAGTCCCACGTTCAGGGCGGCGTTGGCGACGAAGCCTGCGATCGCCACATAGAGCGGTGTCCTCGTGTCCTGCAGGCCACGCAGAACGCCGGTGGCGGCGAGGACGACGAGCATGGCGGGGATGCCGAGCGTCGAGATGCGCAGATACGTGATCGCGTAGGGGGCCGCGGTGTCCGAGGTGCCGAAGAGTTCCACCAGCGCGGGTGCGGTGGGCAGAACGACGGCGATGACACCGGCGCCGAGCAGCAGGGCGAGCCAGATGCCGTCCATGCCCTGTCGGATGGCGGCCTGGAGATCTCCGGCGCCGACCCGGCGGGCGACCGCGGCCGTCGTGGCGTACGCGAGGAAGACGAAGATGCTGACGGCGGTGGCGAGGAGGGCGGAGGCGACTCCGAGGCCGGCGAGTTGTGCTGTGCCGAGGTGGCCGACGATGGCGGTGTCGGCCATGAGGAAAAGAGGCTCGGCGATGAGCGCGCCGAAGGCCGGAACGGCCAGCGCGACGATCTCTCGGTCGTGCCGACGCCGGGTGGCCTTGGAAGCCGCGGGAGCCTGTGTCATGCACATCAATCTAATCTTCCACAGGTAAGAGATGCAACTATCAAGTGACCCTTACTGGCAAACTCGTGCGACGCCCCGCGGCGGGCCATTCGCGTCGATCTTGGTCCGAGTGTGAAAGTTTTTCTTCTGCACAGCCGGTGGACGGGATAGGTGCAGGTCAAAGGCGGTGCGCGAAACGGGCTGAGTGCTTGTTCACAGGACTGTCCACCGGCTCGTGCACAGGTTTTGCCGAGTTCTCCACAGCATCCGGGCCGTCGTCCACATGGCCTGTGGATAACCAGATTGGCTGACGGTGCCCGCGGGCCTAACGTGGGGCGGCACCCTCTCCCTCCTCCGTCCTCGGAAACCTCGCAAAACCGACGCGCGAGAACCGGAGTTGGGTGGTCGATTTGTCAGTGTCGTGCCGTAGGAATGAAGTGCACGGCGAGGTCCGCTCGGCGGACGGGAGGAGGTGGCCCGGTGAGTATTTCCGAGCCCTTGGACGACCCCTGGGCCGACAGCGGTCCCAGTGACCGTCTGCCCGCCTCCCGTCAGCGCCGTGACGGTGGCGGGAGGAACCGGGAGGACCAGCACGACCGCGGTTCGGACAGCGGTGCCTGGGACAGCGCGGGTTCGTCCTTCGAACGCGTTCCGCCGCAGGACCTCGACGCGGAACAGTCCGTCCTCGGCGGCATGTTGCTCTCGAAGGACGCCATCGCCGATGTCGTCGAGGTGCTCAAGGGCCACGACTTCTACCGGCCCGCCCACGAGACCGTCTACGGCGCGATCCTCGACCTCTACGCCAAGGGGGAGCCGGCCGACCCGATCACGGTCGCCGCCGAGCTCACCAAGCGCGGCGAGATCACCAAGGTCGGCGGCGCATCGTATCTGCACACCCTGGTCCAGACGGTCCCGACCGCGGCCAACGCCGAGTACTACGCGGAGATCGTCCATGAACGGGCGGTTCTGCGCCGCCTGGTCGAGGCAGGCACCCGCATCACACAAATGGGTTACGCGGCCGACGGCGACGTGGACGAGATCGTCAACAGCGCCCAGGCGGAGATCTACGCGGTCACCGAGCAGCGCACGACCGAGGACTATCTGCCGCTCGGCGACATCATGGAGGGCGCGCTCGACGAGATCGAGGCGATCGGTTCGCGGTCGGGCGAGATGACCGGTGTGCCGACCGGCTTCACCGATCTCGACCAGCTCACGAACGGGCTGCACCCCGGGCAGATGATCATCATCGCGGCGCGTCCCGCCATGGGTAAGTCGACGCTCGCGCTGGACTTCGCCCGGACCTGCTCGATCAAGCACAACATGCCGAGTGTGATCTTCTCGCTCGAAATGGGCCGCAACGAGATCGCCATGCGTCTGCTGTCCGCCGAGGCGCGCGTGGCCCTGCACCACATGCGGTCCGGCACGATGACCGACGAGGACTGGACGCGGCTCGCGCGCCGGATGCCCGACGTCTCGGCCGCTCCCCTCTACATCGACGACTCCCCGAACCTGTCGATGATGGAGATCCGGGCCAAGTGCCGCCGCCTCAAGCAGCGCGCCGACCTGAAGCTCGTCATCATCGACTACCTGCAGCTGATGCAGTCGGGCGGCAAGCGCTCCGAGAGCCGCCAGCAGGAAGTCTCGGACATGTCGCGAAACCTGAAACTGCTGGCCAAGGAGCTGGAGTTGCCGGTCATCGCGCTGTCCCAGCTGAACCGTGGCCCCGAACAGCGCACGGACAAGAAGCCCATGGTCTCCGACCTGCGTGAATCAGGATCCATCGAGCAGGACGCGGACATGGTGATCCTGCTGCACCGCGAGGACGCCTACGAGAAGGAGTCACCGCGCGCAGGCGAGGCGGACATCATCGTGGGCAAGCACCGAAACGGCCCGACGGCCACCATCACGGTCGCTTTCCAGGGCCACTACTCGCGCTTCGTGGACATGGCACAGACGTGATGTCCGCCCGTGTAGGGTCTCAAATTTCGCGGCACAATCTCAGCTCCGATGGCATATCGGCGGCACTTATGCCGTCTCCGTGAGACTTGCTGGTCGAGGCCGTCACCTTTTCGAGTGACGGGGGCTCTGGAGCATTCCGCCCGACGACGCGGCGCTGACACCCTTGCCTACGTGGGCTATTGCCCGTGGGCTGGGGGTGTGGGGTGGACAGTGCGGCTGTGACGGTGAGCGTTCGTCGGCCAGATGGCCCTCCCGCCGAGGACGAAGAGTGGGACGTGGCGCCCATCGGCCTCTTGCAGTCGGCTCAGCCCTGGCGGACGTTCCGTTGGTACAAGGGCCAGAAGCACTACTCGGGCACGTACTGGTCGGCGACTATGCGCGATCACGTGATCTACGAGTCGCGACTGGAGCTGTCGCGGTTGCTCTTCGCTGATTTCGATCGGTCCGTACGCGGCATCGTGGCCCAGCCCTTCTTGCTGAAGACAGTGCTGGAGGGGAAGGTCCGGAAGCACGTCCCGGACTATCTCCTGCTCACCGGGCAGGTCCCGGTGGTCGTCGACGTCAAGCCGCTGCACCGGTTGTCCAAGCCGGAGGTGGAGTTCACCTTTGGCTGGACTCGGCGGGCGGTGGAGTCGCGGGGATGGAAGTACGAAGTCTGGAGCGAGCGTCCGACCGTGGAGCTGGAGAACATCCGGTTCCTGGCGGGCTATCGAAGGGACTGGTTGTTCAGCCCCAAGGTTCTGGATGAGCTGCGGGGAGCTGACCTCGATGGTGTCTCTTTGGGGCAGGCTACGTGCTGTCTGTCGGATCGCCCGGAGCCTCAAGTGCGGTCTGCCATCCATCATTTGCTTTGGACGCAGTCTCTCGTTACTGATCTCGATCTACCACTCAGCCCTTCGCATGTTCTGAGGAGGTCGGTGTGAGCAGAGCAGGGGCTCGGGTCGGGGTCGGTACGCGTTTCTGCTACGACGGCGAGACCGTCGAGGTAGTGGAGATGGCCGCGACCACTGCGGGCAACGAAGTGGTCCTGAAGGACGCCCGCGGGCGACTTCTGCGGCTGTCGCTCAAGGAACTGCTGTTCTCAGACCGCGTCGCCATCAGTCCCGACGGTCCGGGACCGTCGGCAGACGACGAGGGCGAGATCGCATCCGTCGTCCTTGGGCAGCTCGACGAGGCAGAGAAGAGGAAGGTCCTTGATCGGGCTGAGCATGTCCGCGAGGTGTTGACGGGCTACCGGTCCGGCAGCCCAGAACTCGCGCGTGCTGGCGAACCTCGCTCCGAGTACTCGCCGGAGAGACCGTTGGAGGCCAGGTACGCGTCGAAGATCGCCGAGCTTGGAATCGGCCTGCGCACCTTGAAGCGCTGGATCGCCGAATTCCGGGAGCGTGGAGAGGCTGGGCTTGCTCCCAAGAAGGGACCGGCCAGGAGGTCGGAGATCGCGGCCGATGAGCGGTGGGTGGAGACCGCGTTGGAAGTGATGGTCGAGCACACAGATCAGTCGAAGCCGTCGCGCACGTTGGTGATCGAGCGGACCCGTGCCCGGGTGATCGCGCGGTTCGGACCAGATGCGGTGAAGATGCCGAGCCGGGCGACGGCGTTCCGGTTGTTGGAGGAGTTGGAGCGGCGGCATCCGCTGTTTCGGCTGAGTACGAAGCGGAACCGGGATATCGCGGGGCGTCCGGAGGGTCCGTACGGGAAGCTGCGGCCGACGCGGCCGGGTGAGTACTTGCTGATGGACTCCACTCGGCTGGATGTGTTCGGGTTCGATCCGTTCACACTGAAGTGGGTGCAGGCCGAGCTGACGGTCGCGATGGACTGGTACACCCGCTGCATCACCGGCATCCGGATCACACCGGTCTCCACGAAAGCGGTGGACGTCAGCGCGGTGCTTTTTCAGTCGTTCCGGCCCTGCCCTGCGGGGCGGGACTGGCCGCGCCACGCGGTCTGGCCCGAGCACGGGATTCCCCGCACGGTCCTGGTCGACGTCGACGGGGCCGAAGGCCCGGGGCTCGCGTCTCCTCCGTTGGTTCCCGAGACGCTGGTCGTCGATCACGGCAAGGTCTATGTCTCGGAACATCTGACCAGCGTCTGCCGTCGGATGGGCATCTCGATCCAGCCTGCCCGGCTGCGAACAGGACGTGACAAAGGGCCGGTTGAGCGCTATTTCCGCACCCTGCGCGAGGGGTTGTTGCAGGTACTGCCGGGCTACAAGGGCCCTGACATCCATTCCCGGGGCGAGAGGCCGGAGGACGACGCGTTCTTCTTCCTCGACGAGTTGGAGGCCATCGTCCGGCAGTGGACGGCGACGGTCTACCACTGCCGGCCCCACGCGGGTCTGGTCGATCCGGGGGTGCCGGGGCTGCGGATGTCTCCGGCGAAGATGTTCGAGCACGGCATGGCGCGGTCCGGCTACATCGAGGTCCCCCGTGACCGGGACCTTGCCTTCGAGTTCCTGCAGACGAAGTGGCGCACGGTCCAGCACTACGGCGTCGAGATCGGCCGCCGACGCTACAGCGGTCCTGGCCTGCCGGAGGCGGGTCTGCGCAGCCCCTACGACGGCCCGGTGAAGAACGGCTGGCCGTTCCAGGTGGACCCGGACGACATCACCCGGATCTACTTCCGCAACCCCTCGACCCGCGTCTGGCACACCCTGACGTGGGAACACGCGCCGTCGGCGCGGATGCCGCTGAGCGAGGACGCACTGGTCTTCGCCCGGCAGCTGGCCGCTGAGAAGTACCGCTTCCCCGATGACCGACTCGCCGTCGCTGATCTGTTGGAGCGGTGGAACCTCGGGCTAGGCACCACCCGCGCAGAGCGGCGCATGGTCCTGCGGCTCTCGCGTGAGCAGGCCGCCATCGAACTTCCTCCGACCGAGGAGGAGACGGTCGTCTCCCTTCCGTCCGTACGCAAAGCCCTCGGCCAGCCCGAAGTCGCGGAGGAGCCGGTGGAAGAACCGCGGTCGGAGAGCGTCGAGATGGGCGATGACGACGACGCAGATCTGGAAGATCTCGCCGCTGAGGACGACTTCTACGCCGACGCTCTGGAGGATGTGTGAGCACGGCCAGCCCGCCGGGCCTGGGCAATCTTGCCCTGTCGCGCAAGGAGGACTGGAAGGCGTTCGCCGAGACTCCGCGCCGGATCCAGCCCGAACAACTGACCCGCCGTCAGGTGAAGGCCCTGGGCGAGGAGGCGAGAGTTGAGCGTGATCGGCTGCTGCGGGAGTGGCATGCCAACCTGGGGCCGATCAAGACGCCGCAGCTGGCGGAACTGCACGACGACTTGTGGGACATCGTCGACAGCAACGTGCAGGACGGCGACAAGGCGAAGGGCGCCGTGGCGGTCGACGCTTTCCCCGGACTGGGGAAGACCACCTCGGTGCTGGCCTTCCTCGGCGAGTTCCATCGGAGGGAGATCGCTGAGCGGGGTGCCTTCACCGCGGCGGGCAATGAGCGCCTGCCGGTCTGCCGGGTCGGGCTGACCGGCAACACCGGGATGAAGGATCTCAACCGGTCCCTGCTGGAGTTCTTCGGCCATCCCGGGCGCAACCGCGGGACCACCGCCCAGTTCGGCCAGCGGGCCCTGGACTGCGTGGTGTCCTGCGAGGTCCGCCTCCTCGCGCTCGATGACCTGCACTTCCTGAAGTGGAATCAGAAGAACGGCATCGAGGTCAGCAACCACCTCAAGTGGATCGCCAACGAGTTCCCGGTGACGCTCGTGATGATCGGCGTGGGCCTCGCCGGGAAGGGTCTGTTCAGCGAGGGCGACAGCAGACGGGATACGGCACTGGCGCAGACCGGGCGTCGCACCACCCGGCTGGGCATGCGGCCTTTCACGATCGAGTCCGAGGCCGGCAGGCGGGAATGGCGGCAGATGCTGCTGGCCCTTGAACAGCGCGTCGTCCTGGCCGACAAGCATCCCGGGATGCTCGCGGACGATCTCTCCGACTACCTTTTTGCCCGCAGTACCGGTCACATCGGCTCCCTTATGACACTGATCAACCGGGGCTGCCAGCGGGCGGTCCGCAACGGTGCCGAACGCCTCAGCCGCGATTTGCTCGACGGGGTGAAGAACGATGAGGCATCCGAGGTGGCCCGCAAGGAGCTCGAAGCGGCTCTGGAGAAACGGCAGCTGACGAGCCGTCCGCGATCTCGGCGTCGGCCGGCGGCATGACCGACAGCGTCCGGACCCTGCCGATTCGGATGCCGCCCCTGGCAGGCGAGGCGCTCGATTCCTGGTTGGAGGCGTTGGCCGGGAGACTGGATGCCCAGCTCGGCGAGGTGCTGCGGCATCTGGGACTTCCGGTCAGGGACCGGTCGGGGAATCACCTGCGGGGCATTCCTTCGGACTGGACGATTCTGCTCAACGAGCATCAGATCGCGGCCATCACGCGCGCGAGCGGGCTGGACGAGCAGATCGTCAGGGGCATGACGCTCGCCCACTTCGACTCACGGGCCGTGAGTATCAATTTCGAGCGGCGGTACGTGAACCGCCGTGTCCTCTGGGGCCGCGGCAGTGGCTCGCGGTTCTGCCCCGACTGCCTGCGGGAGACCGGCGGCCGCTGGCAGTTGTTCTGGCGTCTGGGCTGGGCTTTCGCCTGTCCTCGCCATGGCTGTCTATTGGCGGACTGCTGCCCTCAGTGCGAGCGCATCCCTCGTCAGCGGCCTCGTTCCGGGCGGGTGGTTCCCCACTTGGGAGTCTGCGGCAATCCAGCTGCCAATGACGACAGCCTCGTATCCGGTGGCTGCGGCTTCGATCTTTCGCAGACCCGTACGCTCCGACTGCCTGCGGCGCATCCCGTGCTCGGGGCCCAGGAGATGCTGATGAACGTCATTGAGACGGACATCGCAGACTTCGGTGCCTACGCACTCGACCCGCAGCCGTCCCGGGCAGCATTGGCCGACGTCCGGGCGATCGGCGGGCGAGTGTTGGCAGACCTGCCCGCACACGACATCAGGAGCCTGGTGCCGGCGGACATCGCCGAGCACTACTACACCGTCGATCCCGGCTCCCCACTCGCCCGGAGAGCGGTCGAACGGCCCGGCTTCATGGCCCCACCGCGGGCCGTGAGTACGGCCGTCGCGGTGAGTATCGCCCTGCGTGTTCTCGGACAATCCGATGTCCACCGGGCGGGGACCGAGTTGCGTGGCCTGCTGGAGGCGATGCGTGAGGAGCTATGGCAAATCAGCGCCACCAGCATCGACAGCTGGGGACGTGGCCTGAGTCCCGTCCTGGGCGCGGTGAATCTTGCCGCCCTCGCCCCCTCGCTCCGACCCAGCGAACATCTCCGCTACTGCACCCCCACCGCCATGCCCCGGTTCCCGAAGAGGACGGTCCGGGAGATCGAAGATCGGGCATGGAAGGTTCCCAGCATGTTCTGGCCGTCCTGGACGGTTCGGCTCACCCCTCCCGACGGCGTCTACCCCCGCATCCTTGCTCCGGTCCTGGCCGCCGCCCTGCTGGTCGTCGACAGCAAGGTCCGCCTGGAGGATGCCGCTGAGCATCTCGGTTCGGTCACCGACAGCATCGGTATTTCCCGCATCCTTCAGATGCTGGACGACCAGCCGCATTGGTCGGACTCCGTTGCCGCACTGGTCCGACTCTCTGATCACCTCGATGCGACCGAGGTTCCCATCGACTACCAGCGGCGGCGCCGTCTGGACTACTCC
The DNA here is from genome assembly GCF_047444975.1 of Streptomyces sp. CWNU-52B. Classification (NCBI taxonomy): domain Bacteria; kingdom Bacillati; phylum Actinomycetota; class Actinomycetes; order Kitasatosporales; family Streptomycetaceae; genus Streptomyces; species Streptomyces sp. CWNU-52B. The sequence goes on from NZ_JBLFJV010000047.1 coordinate 46,390, forward strand.
CAGTTGCTGCCGCACGAGCATTGGCGGGACATCTGCCGCCGCACCGGCGCACTGCCCGGAAACGGACTCCGCGAGCGCGTCGTCCGCTGCCAGCTGTTCCAGCGAATCAGTGGCCTTCCCGCCGAATCCGCCCCCGATCACTCCAGCATCAACGAGGCACGGTTCAGGGCCGAGGCAGCCCGCTTCGCCACCATCCAAACCCCAGATTTGGCCCAGGCGTTGGCTGAGGAAGCCCGCACCTTCCTCGCCGCCCACGGCATTCACGACGAGCCGGTGACCTGGCAGCCGCCCCTGACCTTGCTGAGCGGACTCGCTCTGCCGGGACCTGATCTGGACGGCATCGATGTTGCTCAGTTGCACCAGTTCGTCCGGCAGCACAAGAGCCCGGTCCGGCATGCGGCCGAGACCTTCGGCACCAACATCGAGGTCATCCGCCTCGTGCTGGATGAACAACCCGCCCCGGCTCTCCCACCGACCGAGACCATCGCCAAGGCGACCGGCCTCATCCGTTTCAAAGCAAGTCAGGAAGTGCCAAAGGAGACCTTCACCAGCCTCTACCTGGATGAACACCGCTCGCTTCAGCAGATCGCCGAACACACCGGCTTCTCCCGCCAGACTCTGTCAGCCCTCGCCCGCGAGTACGGCATCCCGATCCGTGACGGACCCCAGGACTACAAGCGTCGCGGAACCATCGAACGGGCCTGGCTCATCGAGCAATACGTCGTCCGCCGGCGCACCCTTCCCGACCTCGCCCGCGAGACCGGCATGAGCACCGCGAACATGGCCCGCTGGGCACACATCCACAAGATCCCTCTTCGCCCCCGCGGTGGCGGAAGCCACAAGACCGCCCTGAAGGTGACCTCACAGACAGCCAGCACCCCCGCACTTCTACGCAAGGCCCTCACCAGTGCCTTCGCCTGGCAGCGGCTCGAACGCTTCGCGGCCGCGTCGTCCTACCCCACGATCGGTGAGGCAGCCAAGGCCCTGAGCATCCACTCGTCGGCCCTGGCGATTCAGATCAATCGCCTTGAACGTGACCTCGGGAAGAGGCTGTTGAAACGTGCGGAACGTGGCCGGGCCATGAAACTGACACCCTTCGGCAAGAAGGTCGTGGCGGCCGTCCGCACGAGGTCGAGAACTGGCACCGCAATCGAGGCGATCCGACCTGCGTGAATCATAGGACCTCGCTGAATATTTTGGCCATAGAAATTTACTCAGGTCGGTAAAGTGACGTAGGCTCGGCTGTGATCGGTACTGGGCGGCCGCTACCGAACTACCGAAGTGGGGGAAGAATGGATAAGCACTACGAGTCGGTGAGGGTGGGCTCGCTCACTGTCGATCCGGCGATGGACACCAATCGTCTGTACATGCAGCGCGATGAGAACACCGCTTGGACCGGGAAGATCGCCGAGAACTGGGACGTGGAGATGCTCCTGCCGGCACTGGTCTCGAAGCGAGCCAACGGCGAGATGGTGATCATCGACGGTCAGCACAGCAACCAGGCCTGCGTCATCAAGGAGGGACCGGACTTCCACCGCGACGCGATGGTCTACGAGGGACTCACCATCCAGCAGGAGGCGAAGCTCTTCCTTGCTGCAAACAAGCACCGCAAACCGGTGAAGCCGTTCGACAACTTCCGGGTCTCGCTCACGGCAGGCGACCCCATCGCGATCCGCGTCAACAACGAGGTACAAGCTCTCGGCGAGGACCTTCAGGTAGCCGCCAGCCCGAGTGCAAACCGTGTCGGTGCTGTCCAGGCCCTGCTGGCGATGGGCAAGACGCCGGGAATGGTCAAGCGGGTGCTGACACTGGTAAGCGCGGCCTGGGGTCGGGACGCGAGCACCTGGGACAACCTGGTCCTGAGGGGTGTCGCCATGGTGCTGGACGTGCCGGGGAACTGGGAGCTAGCTGACGATGCTCGGCTGATCAAGGTTCTGAAGAAGGGCGGCGCTCCGGCGATCTGGAAGCAGAACTCGGTGCGAATGACCAAGAGCGGTGGTGGCTCATCATCCCGGTCGATGCCGATGGCACAGGCCATCGTGGGTGACTACAACATGGGACTGGATCGCGAGAAGACGCTCGTACTCGGCCGGCCCAAAAAGGCGGCGGTTTCCAGTAGTGCGGCCGCGGCATAGTCGACCCGCGCCTGCATGACGAAGGCCCGGTCCTGGTGGGGACCGGGCCTGCGCAAGGCCCTCACCGGCACCTTTGCCTCGCAGCGGCTCGAACGCTTCGCGGCCGCGTCGTTCTACCCCACGATCGGTGAGGCGGCCAAGGCCCTGAGTATCCACCCGTCAGCCCTGGTGATTCAGATCAATCACCTTGAACGTGACCTCGGAAAGACGCTGTTTGAACGTGCGGTACGTGGACGGGCCATGAAACTGACCCCCTTCGGCAAGAAGATCGTGGCGGCCGTCTGCACGAGGTCGAGCTCAAAGAGACGTCCAGACACACAGGACGCCCCCCCCAGTCGGATGCCTGGGGGGTCTCTGTCGAGGGCCATTTCAGTCGGTCAGTATCTCGATGACTGTGGGCAGGTATCGCTGCACCTGCTCGCGATCGCTCTCCTGTACCTCGGGAGCAAGTTCCTCGTAGGGGGTGCGGATCTGCTCCTCCCATCGAGAGACGAGCTCTGCGGGGATCACCAATGAGCCGTCGTCGCGACGCTCGCACTGGTCGTGCAGATACTGCTGCCAATGGGCCCAACGGTCGTGTTCGACCGCCGCGAGCCTGTCGATTGCCCGATGGTTTTCGAGCGTTTCGCGGATTCCTGCTGCATCCGACATCAGATCAAGCCCTGCTTCACGAGGGACCAGTAGTGCTGGCCTAGCACGGTTAGCTCGCACGTCTTGGAGTTCATGGCCGCGTGCCACATGTGTGGTGCGCTCACTGGGCGCACCAGGTTGACGCGCACCAGCGCCTGCAGGACTGCGAAGTCCGCATTCTTGACCGGGTCCGGCGCCGGGACCGGGGGGTCCTCGGCTCCGGTGCGCTCGGGCTCGTAGCTGGGATCCAGTTGGAGCAGGGTGGTGGGCTCCTGGAACAGCTCGACAAGCTTCTGCAGCTTCTCAAGCTCGATCGGGGCGTCGGCCTTCCGCAGCGACACGAACTCCTTGACGTTCGTCTTGAAGATCGGCCGTTGCGACCACGGGCCGAGAGACTGGTCCACGTGAGCGTAGACGCTGCCCGGCGTGACCTCGCCGACGAGGTTGGCCGCGGACCCGCTGAGGGCGTCTACGAACAGGCTTGTGAAGACGCCTGAGCCGCCCGTCTCGATCGCGTACTGATTCGCCGCCGACGCGGTAAGGATCGTGACGCCCTCGGAGATCTCTGCGACCTTAGCGGAGAGCGCGCTGCCGCCAGCTGCGCCGCTGTGGCAGCTGTCGAGGATGATCACCTTGTTCTTTGCCGGCGACTTGTTGGCGTAGCCCATGATGTCCGCGAGCGAGAGGCCATCGTGCTCGCTGGCGAAGTCGCTCGCGCAGAGGTACCCGCCGATGCCGTCGATGTAACCGTGGCCCGAGAAGTACAGCAGCGCGACCTCTGCATCATCCCGGAAGAGCTGCTCGATCGCTTCGCGCAGTTCGGCGCGAGTGACGTCCGATCCCGGGCCGGTGCTCGTCATGAGGTTCGGTTGCGCGAAATTGCGAGTGCCGTCGGCATTGCGCTCCAAGGTCGTCTTGACGCTGTGCGCGTCGTTGACCGCGCCAGTGAGCGAGCCGATGTTCTCGTAATAGTCGATTCCAACGATAAGGGCTTTACGCATCGTGTCTACCTCAGAGCGAGTCGATGAACGAGGAGATGTTCGCGTCGCTCCAAACGACAGTCGCTACGCCGGCGAGCTGCGTCCGGTCATCGCTATACGCCCAGATCCCACGGATCTTCTTGCCCTCCTCCTTCGCGCACTTGATCTCCCACTCCTGCCCCTCCGACGTCAGCGAATTCTTGCTCACCAGCACGATCACGCCGTCGGAGCGCCGGATGCGGGTGCGGACCTTGTCCTTCCACCCGGACTCGTAGGCCTCCTTGACTGACATGTCGATGAACTCGTACGGCGCGCGCGGGCTGAGAGACTGCCCCTTGAGGAAGTCCCTCTGCCGCTCGTCCTCGATCGCGAACGCAACGAAAACGACCTTCTTGTCGGCCATGCCTGACACTCCTACCCGCTTGAGCCGGGCCGATCTTCGGCCGCGTTTGAAGCCCACGAGAAGCCTATTGGCGACCCCGACACTATTGCCAACTTCAGTCGACAGGTCGACAGATGCGCGCCGTGGAGGCTGGAGCATGGCCGCCTCGCCACCAAGCCAGAGACGGTTGCCTTCAGCCTGAGCCTCGGGTCCCCGGTCAACCACCTCACCCGCAATGCGCTCACCGAGTACGGCCGAGTGGTTGAGGTCTGCGCAGGTGAGTTCAAAGTAGGTGGAACTCAAGCGCCGGGGCGCGCTGCATGCTGAGGACGAAGGTTGCCAGGTCAGGGGGTAGCGGGACCATCGGCCGTAAAAGCAACGGATATCCCCGACCTGCGGCTCAGCCCTTAGCGTTGCTTTTTCGGCGAGAACTACTGGGACCCCGTCTGTCGGAACCGGCGAACAGATCTGGGGTCTGCTCGATGTCCTTCCCGACACCTTCGACATGATCCCGGAGGCTCTGGACACGGCATCCAAGAAGGGCATCGTTAACCGCATCGAGCACGCGGTGACCGTGCGCGAGTGGATGGAACGGATGGCTGACGGACAGTCTGGGGAAACGACATCGCTCTGAGACAGCAGCGGGCCGACACGTCGTGAGACTGAAGGGAAACGTCCTGGTCATAGCGGCGGCGCCTGACACCGAAAGTGAGAACCTACAGCTGTAGTTCCCCTCTTCGGGTAGAGGGCCTCCCCGGTCGTCGTCTCCGCTGCCGACGCGGACAGGACCCCGGCGTTCGGCGGTCAGTAGGGCTGCCTCGGAAAGCGTGGGGCGGTGGTTCGATGGCTGTCCTCGGTCGGCGAAGCCGTGGGCGCGGCGATTTACGTGGTGATGGAACAGAGGTGGCGCCGGGCATGTGTGCCGGCGGCACGTCGTGGTCGCTCGCGCGTCGATGGGCCGATACTTCCCGGCGGGTTCCGTCGCGAAGGCAGCGGTTCCGTCAGGAACTCAACCGGACAGCGTGACCGGGGACCACATGCCGAGCCACTGCTCGGCGCCCCAGGCCTCGAACCGCTCCACTTCGGTGAACCCCAGCTTTGCCGCAAGGCGCATCGAGCCGATGTTGGCGGTCTGGGTGGCAAGCGTCACTGGCTCGCCGGGACACACGTCGGAGAGCCAGGCGAGTGCCGCCGCGCATGCCTCGGCGGCGTACCCGTATCCCCACGCCCGCGGCAGGAACAGGTAGCCGAGATCGACCTTCCCTGCGGCAGCCGGGCGACGGTGCCCGGCCGCCCTCCTGAGCAGGATCTGGCCGATCATTGCCCCGTCGAGATCGACGACGAAGCTCCCGGGCCACCGCTCGGGCACCTCGGGCGTCTCGCGCTCCAACTCGTCACGTGGCCGAGTGCCGCCGAGGTAGGTGTGCACCTCTGGCGAAGCGAGTAGTTCGATGAACGCCGCACGGTCCCGGGCCTCGGGCTCACGGAGCACGAGCCTCTCGGTCCTGATCGGCTCAGGCGGCCAAGCCACGCGTCCCAGATCGTCCATCCGCGCACGCTACAGGTGGTCAAACCAACCGAACGGGAATGCTCGACCACACGTTCTGCTCAGCGGATCAGAAGGGCAGGCCGCGCAGGTCCACACCGATGGTGGGATGAGGCCGGTCGGCCAGGTCGTAGACCATGGTGGTCAGCGGCGAGGTCCGCGTGCCGTCGGGCTGCCGGAAGGTGACGGGCACGGAGAGCCGGCTCCATCCCAGCCGCGTACAGAACGGAACCAGTTCCGGGCGGCACAGCAGGATCACCGTCTCGGCGCCGGCCGCTCTTGCGTGTTCGACCGCCACGCTGATGACCGTCCGGGCGATGCCCTGCCCCCGACAGGCGGGGTGCACCAGCACACTGCCCAGTCCCGCGGCGCGGCGCGGCAGTCCGTCGAAGGCCGTGTCCCGCAGCAGCCATCCGACGGAAGCCACCGGTCGGCCTCCGGAGACAGCCGTGAGGGTGTGCTGCTCGTCGGCCCGCACCAGGCCGAGCCCGTCCACTCCGAAGGGGTCGAGCAGGCCATCGCGCAGTGCGGCTCTGTCTTCAGGAGAGTCGGGGCCCGGCGCATGGATCAGCTGGAGGTTCGCCCCACCGTCGTTCACCACGTCCTTCGCAGTTGCCGTGGACGCGGGGTCGAACCGGTAGCGCAGACAACGAAGGCCGCTGGACTGGACAGTTCCGTCCGCCTGGGCGCCAAGGCGGCGCAGTACCGCGATCGAGGCGGAATTGCCGGGCAGGACGAACGCGAAAAGCGCCGGGAGCGAGAGGCGGCGAAACGCCAGGTCCAGGCATGCACGCCCTGCCTCGCCGGCGATCCCACGGCCTTGGGCTCGTGGGTGCACGGCGAAACCGAGGTCGACTCCGTACCGGGCGCGATTGCGCAGTCCCACCCGGCCGAGAAAGGCGTGCGTTGCGGCATCCCTGACCGCGAAGTCGCCGTAGCCGTGTCTGGTCCAGTGGGCAACGTGGTCGTCGCACATGGCCTCGGCTGCGGATCGGCTGTCCGCCCGGCCGGTCGCCAGCCATCGCATGACGCTGTCCTGACCGACCACAGCCTCGAAGAGATCACCGCTGTCCCCGCGGCGGATCGGCTCCATCACGAGCCTCTGGGTACGCAGAACGGGTCCACTTGACGGGGCCACTCAGCGACTCCTCTCGCCCGCTGATGGTAAATCAGGTGGTGGGAACCTACAGCCCGGTGCTGAATGCGCTCGACGCGGGGCGTCGAGGCAGGTGGACTGGGGCCATGACGACGACACCTGCACAAGCGTTGCTTCCCGCCACGCGCCGAGCCCTGCTGCACACCATCGCCACCGCTCAGGCGGAGGGGCGGGCGCCGTCGTTGGTCGCGGCGGTGGTGCGGGGCGGGGAGACGGTGTGGCACGGGTCGCGCACCTCGGTGGACGGGCACGGACCCGACGAGAACGTGCAGTACCGCATCGGTTCGATCACCAAGACGTTCACCGCGGTCCTGGTCTTGCGGCTGCGCGACGAGGGCGTGCTCGACCTGGGTGATCCGCTGGAGAAGCATCTTCCCGGTACGGGCGCGGGGGAGGCGACCATCGCCGGGCTCCTCGCGCACACCGGCGGGCTGGCCGCAGAGTCGCCTGGCCCCTGGTGGGAACGCACCCCCGGATCACTGCGCCCCGAACTCGCCGACGTCCTGGGCGAACAGCCGCACCGGCATCCGGTCGGCAGGCGGTTCCACTACTCGAACCCCGGCTACACGTTGCTGGGCGCGCTGGTCGAGGAATTGCGGGGCGCACCCTGGGAGGAGGTCCTGCGCGGCGAAGTGCTCGAACCGCTGGGACTGCGCCGGACGAGCGGACAGCCGCAGGCACCTCACGCGGGCGGCTGGGCCGTGCACCCCTGGGCGGACGTCATGCTCCCCGAACCCGCCGAGGATCTGGGGCGGATGGCGCCGGCCGGTCAGCTCTGGTCGACCAGCGGCGATCTGGCGCGCTTCGCGGTGTTCCTCGCCCGGGGCGACGACCGGGTGCTGAGCGCGGAGTCCGTACGGGAGATGCGTACGCCCGCCGCACCGGCCGAGCCCGAGGAGGTGGCCGCCGGTGCCGCCTACGGGTTCGGTATGCAGATCCAGCACCGCGACGGCAGGACCCTGGTGGGACACGGTGGCTCCCTCCCGGGGTTCGTCGCCGGGCTGATGATCGGCGTCGAGGACGACGTGGCAGCCGTCGTGCTCGCCAACTGCACCTCGGGCCCGCCGGTGTCGACGGTCGCCGCCGAGCTCGTACGCATCGTCGCCGAGGCCGAGCCGCGGATTCCCGAGCCGTGGCGTCCCCTGCCCGAAGTCGACCGGGCTGTACTGGAGTTGGCCGGGCCCTGGTACTGGGGGACGCACTCTTTCGCGCTGCGTCTCACGGCCGGTGGGGACGTCACGCTCGGGCCCCTGTCGGGCCACGGCCGGCGCTCTCGCTTTCGATCCGGAGCCGACGGGACCTGGACCGGGCTCGACGGCTACTACGCCGGGGAGGTTCTACGGGCCGTGGAGGGCCCCGACGGGGTGGTGAGCCACCTGGACCTCGGCTCGTTCGTGTTCACCCGGCAGCCGTACGGCCAGGGCGCTCCGGTGCCGGGTGGCGTGGACCCCGAGGGCTGGCGCGGGATCAAGTAGCCGCGTTCCCGGTTCCTGGAAACGGCACGTGGTGTCGCCACGCGGTGTGGCCGTGTGGTGCGGCGTGTTGTGCGGCGTGCTGTGCCCGGTGTGTCGAGGGGTGCCCTGTTTCACGTGAAACATGCCCCCCTCGACACCCCCTGCGACCCCCGGAACGTCGTCGGCGAGGCGCACTTCAGAGCTGCAGCTTGAATCCGACATGCGATGCCGTGAAGCCGAGACGCTCGTAGAACCGGTGAGCGTCCGTCCGGGTGACGTCGGAGGTCAGCTGCACCAACTGGCAGCCCTCGCTCCGGGAACGCTCCACGGCCCACTCGATGAAGCGGGTGCCCAGACCGCTGCCCCGCTCGTCGGCGTGGACGCGTACGGCTTCGATGATCGAGCGGGTCGCTCCCTTGCGGGCCAGCCCGGGAACGATCGTGAGCTGGAGGGTGCCGACGACACGGCCCTCGCGCACGGCGACGACCAGGTGCTGGTTCGGATCCTTGCTGAGGCGATCCAGCGCGGTCAGATACGGGGTCAGATCCTCCGGTGACTCGCGCTGCGAGCCCAGCGGGTCGTCGGCCAGCATCGCGACGATCGCCGGGACGTCGTCCGCGCCCGCGGGGCGTATCTCAAGATCTTCCATGCCGACAGCCTAGTGACGACGGACAGCGCGGGCGGAAGCGGCTTACGCGCGTATTCGGACGCACGCGTTCAGTCGTGTGCGTCCAGTCGCGCGCGTTCACGCGGGCATGTCTATGCGGGCGCGGGGACGCTCGCCGACTCCACGACGCGAACCAGCGGGGCCAGTTCGGGGCTCTTCGCCGCCTCGTCCAGCGCTTCGCGCAGCGCGGCGTCGTTGGTGGGCCGTGCTGCCTCCAGGAGCGTGAGCCCCGCCTCGCTGACGTTCGTGTAGATGCCACGGCGGTCGGTGGGGCACAGGTAGCGCGAGAGCAGGCCGCGGTCCTCGAGCCGGGTCACCAGGCGGGTGGTGGCGCTCTGGCTGAGGACGACCGCGTCGGCGACCTGCTTCATCTGCAGATGCCCGCCGTCGCCGTCGTGCTGGCGGCTGAGGACGTCGAGGAGCGAGTACTCGCGCACGCTCAGGCCGTGCCGGCTCTGCAGGGCCCGCTCGATGTGCGCCTCGATCCTCCCGTGCAGCAGGGAGAGGGCGCACCAGCCCTGGGCGAGAGCGGTGAGTGCGGGGTCCGTCGCTGTCATGGCATTTCCTCCGTCCCGGAGCGGCTGACACCCAGGATAGGGCACACCCGCAATATCCTGCGCTTGCACTTAACCCGCGTCTGCAACTATTGTGAACGCACGTAAAGCGCTCCTGCAACCTTCTGGGAAGGTCTCCCCCTCATGCCTCTCGCGCTTCTGGCCCTCGCGATCGGGGCCTTCGGGATCGGCACCACCGAGTTCGTGATCATGGGCTTGCTGCCCGAGGTCGCGGGCGACTTCGGTGTCTCCATCCCCACCGCGGGCTTCCTCGTGACCGGCTACGCGCTCGGAGTCATGTTCGGCGCGCCCCTCATGACCGTCCTCGGCACCAAGGTGTCCCGCAAACGGATGCTGATGCTGCTGATGGGACTGTTCGTCGTCGGCAACCTGCTCTCCGCCGTCGCACCCACGTTCGCCGTCATGCTGATCGGACGCGTGGTCGCCTCACTCGCGCACGGCGCCTTCTTCGGCATCGGCTCGGTCGTCGCCGCCGATCTCGTCGCGCCGGACAAGAAGGCGGGTGCCATCGCGATGATGTTCACCGGCCTGACCGTCGCCAACGTCGTCGGCGTACCGCTGGGCACCCTCATCGGACAGTCCGCCGGCTGGCGCGTGACCTTCACGGTCGTCGCCGCACTGGGCGTCCTCGGCCTGCTGGGCATCGCCAGGCTGGTGCCCGACCTGCCCAAGCAGGAAGGCGTGCGACTCCGTCACGAACTGGCCGCCTTCAAGAACGTCCAGGTCCTGCTCGCCATGGCGATGACCGTCCTGGGCTTCGGGGGAGTCTTCGCGGCGATCACCTACATCGCGCCGATGATGACGCATGTCACCGGCTACGCCGACGGCTCGGTCACCTGGCTGCTCGTCCTCTTCGGCCTCGGGATGGTCGGCGGCAACCTCGTCGGCGGCAGATTCGCCGACCGCGCCCTGATGCCGATGCTGTACGTGTCACTGGGCGCCCTCGCCGTCGTACTCGCCCTGTTCACCCTCACCGCGCACAACAAGATCGCGGCGGCCGTCACCATCACGCTGATCGGCGCCCTCGGCTTCGCCACCGTTCCGCCGCTGCAGAAGCGGGTGCTCGACCAGGCGCACGGCGCCCCGACGCTCGCCTCCGCCGTGAACATCGGCGCCTTCAACCTCGGCAACGCCCTCTCGGCCTGGCTCGGTGGCGTCGTGATCGCGGCCGGCATGGGCTACACCGCACCCAACTGGGTCGGCGCCGTCCTCGCCGCCGGGGCTCTGCTGCTCGCCGTCCTGTCGGCCGCTCTGGAGCGCCGCGCCGGATCGGCCGTCCCGGTCTCGGCACACCCACTCTCGGCCGACCCGGCCGCGGTCACCCCGGTCGTGGCCGCCCCGGAGCCGGAGCAGGCCATGACACAGCCGTCCGTCGTCCACCACTGAGCCGTACCACCTCGCAAGGAGAGAACCCCTCATGAGCATCACCACGGTCACCCCGCTGACCATCCAGGACGCCGAGGCCCTCGTCACGGCCGCCCGTCGTGCCGCGGAAGCCGACGAGGTCACGGTCAGCGTCACGGTCCTCGACGCGGGCGGCCACCTGCTCGCCTTCCGACGGGACGACCGAGCGGTGCTGATCTCGGGCGAGACCAGCACCCGCAAGGCCTACACGGCGCTACAGCTCGACACCCCCACCGCGGACCTCGTCGAAGCCGTCCAGCCCGGCGGCCTCTTCCACAGCCTGCCGACCGCGCTCGACCGCCCGCTCCTGTTCATCGCGGGCGGTGTCCCGGTCCACCGCGACGGCCGCCTCATCGGCGCGATCGGAGTCGGCGGCGGCGCACCGGAGCAGGACCACGCCTTCGCCACCACCGCGGTGAAGGCTCTCGCCTAGGAAGTGCCTAGGAGTGCCCTGGAAATGCCCAGAGGTACTGCCCCGCTCATGCCGTGGCCGGTTGGCTCAGCCCGCGGCCACGGTGAGCGGAGCGAACCGCCGCCTCCAGTCGCCGGGCAACTCCCCGATTCCGTACGTCATGACCGCGTTGAAACTCAGGGAGTCGAGCCCGCGCTCCTTCACCCACCCCAGCAACTCCTCGTGCCGTACGTCGATGTCGGTGCGCAGGGGGAGGTCGGTGCCGGAGGCCAGCGAGCCGATGAGCGCCTTCGCCGTCTCGGTGTCCCGTGCGATCAGCGGGCCCACGACCTGGTTGTCCAGGTTGGGCCAGGCGGCCGCGTATCCGATGATCCGGCCGTTCTCCTCGGCGACGCGCAACTGGTCGCAGAAGGCGGGAAGCCGCGTGATCATGTGGGTCCGGTCCGTGCCGAAGACCTCTTCGTCGAGGCGGAGGATCGCGGCGAGATCCCCCGCCGTGGCCGGACGCGTGGCGACCTCGGGTTCCGGGCCGCGAGGGCTGAAGCGGCCGCGGACCATCTCGGCCCGTCCGACGGTCTTGAAGCCGAGTTCCTCGTAGAGCGGGCGTCCGTACGGCGTGGCGTGCAGGGTCACCGGGGTGCTCCCCAGCTCGGCCACGACATGGCGCATGAGCCGGCGTCCGATGCCCTGGCGGGCGTGCTGCTCGGCGACCAGCACCATGCCGATCGCCGCAAGATCGGGCCGGTCCTGGGGCCCGTACGCGGTCACGACGCAGCCGGTGACGAGACCTCCGCCGGGGTCGTCGATACCGAAGCCCGTGCCGGCCGCGAGCAGCAGACCCCACTTGTGTTCCTCACGGGGCCAGCCCCGGTTCTCGGAGAGGTCGGCGCAGGCGGAGAGATCGCGAAGCGTCAGACGGCGAATGGGCAGCGCGGCGGGGGAAAGAGTCGACACGCAGGTCAGGCTGTCCGACGGGCGGTCGCGGCGTCCACCGGTTTGCGGCCGGCCGCACGCATCCTTTGCCCTCGCCGGGTCAGTCCCCAGGGCTTGACGACAGAGATCACCGTCATGAACAGATACGCGGACAGCGAGACGATCGGCCCGAACAGGACATCGCCGGAATCGGGCAGCGGCCCGCCGGCCGATACCGCGGTAACCGCGGAGCCGACTCCGGGGCGCAGGGCGAAAACGGTCGCCGTGACCGTGGCCAGGGTCAGCCAGAACTTGGTGTAGACCCACCGGTGCCTCGCCAGCCCCCAGGGCGTACCCAGGGACAGCACCAGACCGCTGAGGAGCGTGAGGAACGCCAGGGGCAGCAGGAGCCAGTCGGTGAAGGTCTTCATGGCGCGGACGGAGGCTTCGACGGTTTCCGCGGACCCGGTGGTGGCCGCGGTGATTCCCAGGGCGAGCAGCCCGAGCGTGAGCCCGAGCCAGCACGCGGACGCGGCTACATGGACGACGAGGGTGGCCCGGCGTGCGGGGCGGTTTAGTTTCACGTGAAACACCGTGCCGTGTGCGAGCGGCTGAGGCGTCTGACAGCGGGAGTAACCCCGCCTACTAACCTCGGCGTACATGGCGAGACTTCATCTTTTCGATCTGGACGGGACGCTGCTGCACGGCTCGTCGGCGCCTGTGGAGATATCCCGGCAACTCGGCCTGGAGGCCGAGGCCGTGGCGCTCGACGAGGCGATCGGCGCGGGGCTCATCGGCCCACCGGAGTACGCGACGCGGGTGCGTGCCCTCTGGGCGGACCTCACCGAGGCTCATGTGGCGGCGGCCTTCACGGGCGCGCCGTGGCTGGCGGGCATCGAGGAGGTCTGGGCGCGGATCAGGGAGAGCGGTGACTACTGCGCCGTCGTCTCGCTCTCTCCGTCGTTCTTCGTGGAGAGGCTGACCGTGTGGGGCGCGCACGCGGCGTACGGATCACGCTTCCCCGCGGTGCCGTTCACCGAGCCGGTGGATCCGGCAGGGGTGCTGAGCGCGGCGGCCAAGGTGGGGATCGCGGACCGGCTCTGCGAAGAGTTCGGAGTGGGGCGGGCCGACTGCGTCGCGTACGGCGACTCGATGTCCGACAGAGACCTGTTCGGGGTGGTGCCGGTGTCCGTCGCGGTCAATGCGGACCGGCATCTGGCGGGCCTGGCCACCCACTCCTATGTGGGGCGGGATCTACGGGATGCTTATGAATTGGTGTGCCCCGCCCGGTAATTGAAAGAATTACTGGGACGTCCCCCGCTCAATTCCTGACGTAAGGAAGCGGGGACTTGTGTGGCGGACCGCGGCCGGTATGGTCGACTCCGGTTCGTGTTCGGTGAGGTGTCCGCACATCCCGTCGGGACGAACGCAGGGCAATGCAGCCTAACGGGACAGAGAGATCGAAGACCGCATTTCCGGTTACGTGACCGGGCTGTTCGCGGGGTGGGATGCTGAGACGGCGGTAGTGCGGTCGTTGTCATGCGCCCTGCCCACTTGTTCGCAGAGTGTGTGATGAAGCGGTTCGACGTGGCCGCATCGGCCGACAGGACGGAACGGGGCGAAGTAAGCAGTCTGCGGGGGAAAGCAGGCATCTTCCGATCGAGGAGGTGCGCAGACCGACCGAAAGATGTTCGAGGCGAGGCACAGCATGGACGCTCCGACCACCACGTCGGCCGACAACGGCACTTCAGGGGGTGGCGGCGGAGGCGGCTGGTTCACACCGCACACGCCGCCTGAGCCGCCCGCGGGCGGCACGCAGGAGGCGACCGAGGGGCGGCGCCTGGCTGCGCTACGGCCCGTCGGCAGGTCCTCGACGGGAGGCGGCGGTCCGGCACCGCGGCGAATACCCCCGGACGTGGAGCCCGAATCGAAGGCCGGCCGATCCGACACCGGATCCACCCACTCGAGCAGCCGCCCCGAGAGTTCCCCCGACGGCGGTTCGCCCGACGGAGGCTCCGCCCAGGCCGGTGCCGGCGCCGTCAGGCCCGTACCGGCCGGTGTTCTCGGTGAGAGGGCCGTCCACGGCGGCCCCGCGGTGTCCGCGCCGAGGGCCCATGAAGCGATGCCGCCCGCTCCGGCACAGCCCGGGGCGCCCGCTCCGCCTCCATCCGCCTCGCCCTCACCGGGCCACGAGCGTCCGCGCCCCGACCAGCGGTCCGCCTCCCCATCGGCACAGGCCCCCCACCAGGTCTCCGCCCCCGCACGGCCCGCACCTGCTCAGCCCGCTGCCGCGCGCCCGGCTCCCACGCGGCCGGCCTCCCCCGACGCCATCCTGATCCGCCGCACCATGGACGAGGTGGAACCTGTCGCGGACAAGGTCACCTCGTACTTCTACGCGTTGCTCTTCGTGCGCCATCCGGATCTGCGTCCCATGTTCCCGGCCGCGATGGACGCCCAGCGCGACCGACTGCTCAAGGCCTTACTGACCGCGGCCGAGCACATCGACAACGCCGAGATCCTGGTCGCGTATCTGGAGAACCTCGGCCGTGGCCACCGTAAGTACGGCACGCGCCCCGAGCACTACCCGGCCGTCGGGGAGTGCCTCCTCGGCGCGCTCAGCCGGTTCGCCGAGACGGTCTGGAACCAGGAGACGGAGGCGGCCTGGGTCAGGGCGTACACGAAGATCTCGCAGATCATGATCGACGCCGCGGCCGCGGACGAACTGCGCGCCCCGGCCTGGTGGTACGCCGAGGTGATCTCGCACGACCTGAGGACCCCGGACGTCGCCGTCGTCACGGTCCGCCCGGATCAGCCCTACCCCTTCCTCGCCGGGCAGTACACGAGCCTGGAGACCCCTTGGTGGCCGCGTGTCTGGCGGCACTACTCGTTCGCCTCGGCGCCCCGGTCCGACGGGCTGCTGTCGTTCCACGTGAAGGCGGTTCCGGCGGGCTGGGTCTCCAGCTCGCTGGTGCACCGGGCCCGCCCCGGCGACATCCTCAGGCTCGGCCCGCCGGCCGGCTCGATGACCGTCGACCACACCACCGACAGCGGACTGCTCTGCCTGGGCGGCGGCACCGGCATCGCCCCGATCAAGGCACTGGTCGAGGACGTCGCCGAGCACGGCCTGCGGCGCCCGGTCGAGGTCTTCTACGGTGCTCGCACCGATCAGGACCTGTACGACATCGACACCATGCTCCGGCTCCAGCAGAGCCACTCCTGGCTCTCGGTGCGTCCGATCGTCGACCAGCTCGCACACCTCCAGCTCCCTGACGCGATACGCGAGTTCGGTCCGTGGGACGAGTACGACGCCTATCTCTCGGGCCCGCCCGGCATGATCCGGAACGGTGTGGACGCCCTCCGGGACATCGGCATCCCGTCGGAACGGATCCGCCACGACTCGGTGGAGGACCTGGTCGCGACCCGGGACTGACCCGCGACCGGGAGGGCTCGGGAAGGGAAAACCCCGGACCGACCGGCGCCGACCCGGGGCGGCGCCTCGCAGGGAGGCGCGCCCCGACAGGGCCGAGCCGTCACCCCAGGTCGGGTGCCTGCATCGCCCGTACGCCCTCGATGTTCCCGTCGAGATAGTGCCGCAGCGACAGCGGTACGAGGTGGACGGAGGCGATGCCCACCCGGGTGAAGGGGATCCGCACGATCTCGTAGTCGCCGCAGGGCTCCTCGATCTCGGGGCCATGGCGCAGCGAGGGGTCCATGGACTCCAGGCGGCAGACGAAGAAGTGCTGCACCTTCACACCGGTCGAGCTGCTGTCCTCGCCGATGTGCTCCACGGTGTCGACGAAACAGGGCACGACATCGGTGACCTTGGCGCCGAGTTCCTCGTGCACCTCGCGATGGAGCGCGTCGACGACAGTGGTGTCCTCCGGCTCGACCCCGCCACCGGGCGTCAGCCAGTAGGGATCGACGCCCGGCTTGGTCCGTTTGATCAGGATCAGGTCGTCGCCGTCCAGCAGGACGGCCCGGGCGGTGCGCTTGACCACGGGTCGGTCGGTCATGGGAGGAATGTGGCCCGGTTGGTTCCACGTGAAACATGGCGGTCGTGACGAGCCGGCGCATGGCGGTCCCGACCGGGCCGGGTGTCCTGCCCGTCCGGCGTCCTCGTCACGACCAGTCGGTGGCGGCGCGCATCAGCCACTCGTGCGCCCGCGCGATGTGCGGCATGGCCAGGGTGCCCGTGCGCACCACCAGGAAGTAGGTGCGCAGCGGGGGCACCGCGGGTTCGGTCAGGGCCACCACGTCGCCCCGCGCCAGGGCCGTTCCGCACAGATAGCGCGGCAGTACCGCCAGTCCCGCGCCGGTGGTGGCGCAGGCGAGCACCGCGCGCAGGTCGGGAACGATGACGGTGCCCGATGCGGCGGGCAGGGTGTCGAAGACGGAAGCCCAGTAACGGGCGATGAACGGCAGCGACTCGTGCACCTCCACCACGGGCAGGTTCTCCAGTGCGGGCGCCCCCTCGCGCCGTAACTGCCCGGCGTCGATACGGGGGACCCAGCGCGGGGCGGCGACCAGTACGTGCTCCTCGTCGCAGAGCGGAGTCGCGGTGAGCAGCGCACCCCGGGGGCGAGCCGTGCTGATGGCCAGATCATGATGCCCGGCGGCGAGCCCTTCCAGCGTCTCCTCCGCGTTGCCGAAGGAGGCCCGCAGCGCGAAGCCATGGCCGTCGTCACCGATCAGCTCGGTGAGCGCGGGCAGCGCCCGTTCGGCGGTGAACTCCGGCGGACCGGTGAGGTGGAGCGTGCGCACGGAGGAGTCGGCGTCGAGGCCGGTCTCGGCGATCTCCACGAGGGCGTCGAGATGGGGAGCGGCCTTGTGGGCGAGCTCGTCGCCGATGGTGGTGGGGGTCACCCCGCGGGCCTGGCGCAGGAACAGGGGCCGGCCCAGCTGCCGTTCGAGCGTGCGGATCTGTGAGGTGACGGCCGGCTGGGAGAGACCGAGCAGGGCGGCGGCGCGGGTGAAGGAGCCGGCCCGGTGCACGGTCACGAAGGTCCGCAGCAGGGCCAGGTCCATGGCGTCCCTTCCTTCTCCGGCTCCCCCGGAAAGCCCCAACTATAAATATGTCGATAGGCCCCTGTCGCTACTGTGATTGGACACTGACACACAGTCAACTAGCCTTGTTCGCGCGGTTCTCGGCGCAGAGAGCCAGGACGGTCCGAGCCACGAGGGGGGAGGCTCGGACCGTCCGTTGTGCGTAGCCCCGCTACCGACCGGTCGGTCAGTTGGCGCTCACTTCGCGGACTCGTCCAGTGCGCGCAGGACGTCCGCCACCAGGTCCTCCGGATCCTCGGCGCCGACCGAGAAACGGATGAAGCCCTCCGGGACCGCGTCGCCGCCCCAGCGACCGCGCCGTTCGGCCGTCGACCGCACCCCGCCGAAGCTCGTCGCGTCGTCCACCAGCCGCAGTGCGCCGAGAAAACGGTCGGCACGCGCGCGCGTGGGCAGCGTGAACGACACCACGCACCCGAAGCGCCGCATCTGCCGCGAGGCGATCTGGTGCGAAGGGTCGTCGGGCAGCCCGGGATAGCGGACCCCGAGATCCTCGGGCCGGTCCCGCAATGCCTCGGCGATCACCAGCGCGCTCGCGTCCTGCCGGTCCACGCGCATCTGCAGCGTGGCGAGCGAGCGGTGTGCGAGCCAGGCCTCCATGGGTCCGGGGATCGCCCCGACGATCTTGCGCCAGCGCCGTACGGAGGCCATCGCCGAGGTGTCGGAGCCCGCGACGTATCCCAGCAGGACGTCTCCGTGCCCGGTGAGCTGCTTGGTGCCGCTGGCCACGGAGAAGTCGGTCCCCAGTTCCAGCGGCCGCTGCCCGAGGGGGGTCGCCAGGGTGTTGTCGACCGCGACGAGGCAGCCGCGCGCGTGGGCCGCCTCGACGAGCCGCCGCACGTCGCACACGTCTAGCCCCGGGTTCGACGGAGTCTCGATCCACAGCAGCTTCGCTCCGTCGAGGACGTCGAGCTGGGCGCTGCCGCCGGTCGGCGCGGTGCGCACCTCGACTCCGTACGCCTCCAGCTGCCCGCGTACGAGCGGCAGGACCTGGTAGCCGTCGTCGGGCAGGACGAGGGTGTCGCCCGCGCTCAGCTGGGAGAAGAGCACGGCCGAGACGGCGGCCATGCCGGAGGCGAAGACCAGTGTCTCGACGTCGTCCCGCTCCGGGGACTCCAGCTCGCCGATGGCGCGCTCCAGGAGGGTCCAGGTGGGGTTCTCGTCGCGCCCATAGGTGTACGGACCCGTGGGGTCGCCCGGGAGATGGAAGTGGGCGGCGAAGACCGGGCCGGGGAGGGTCGGCTCGTGCTTGACCGGCTCGGGCAGTCCCGCCCGCACGGCACGTGTGCCGTCACCCGCTCCTGCTCCCAGTCTCGCTTTCCCGGAAGAATCCGTCATGTCGCCTGTCCCTCCACCTGTTCGCGCACGGAGGCGAGCAGTCCGGAACTCGCCGCCTCCACCATCTCAAGACACTCCTCGAAACCGTCCATCCCCCCGTAATAGGGATCCGGTACGTCGAGGTCGTCACCGGCGGCAGCGGGGTCGTACGAGCGCAGCAGCCGGACCTTCCCGGCGTCGGCCGGGGTGGGCGCGAGGCGGCGCAGGTCGCTGAGGTGGCCGGCGTCGAGGGCTATCACCAGGTCGAGCGCGGAGAACCAGCCGGGCCGGAACCGGCGGGCCGCGTGGCCGCTCTCGTAGCCGTTCGTCTCAAGGACGGAGACGGTGCGCGGGTCGGCGCCGTCACCCTCGTGCCAGCCGCCGGTACCCGCGCTGTCCACCTCGACCAGGCCGTCGAGACCGGCGTCTGCCACCCGCGCACGGAAGACGGACTCGGCCATCGGGGAGCGGCAGATGTTGCCGGTGCATACGAAGCACACGCGATAGGACATCCGGGCTGCTCAGTCCTCGTCCGGGAGGACGACGTTCAGGGCCCAGGAGACGATCGAGATGATCAGGCCGCCCAGGACCGCGGTCCAGAAGCCCTCGACGTGGAAGTTCAGGTCGAGCTTGTCCGCCAGCCATGAGGTGAGCATCAGCATCAGGGCGTTGACCACCAGCGTGATCAGACCGAGGGTGAGGATGAACAGGGGGAAGGTGAGGATCTTCACGATCGGCTTGACGAGGAAGTTCACCAGTCCGAATACCAGTGCGACGAGCAGCAGTGTGCCGACCTTCTTGCCCGTGCCCTCACCGGCCAGGGTGATCTTGTCGAGCAGCCACACCGCCACTGCCAGGGCACCCGCGTTGGCGATCGTCTTGACTACGAAATTCTTCATGTGTCTGATCGTGACAGAAGAGATCGGATACGAGCAGCGGGCAAGGGCGGACAAGGGCGATGAAGGCATTCCGGCTGGACGAACTGGAGGCGGAGCGCGCCGCCAACGACGGCGCGTACCTCCAGTTCCTGCGCGAGAAGAACATGTCGGTCGGTCTGTACGCGCTGGACGCGGGCACGCCGGACCCGCAGCAGCCCCACCTTCAGGACGAGGTGTACTTCGTCGTGAGCGGCCGCGCCGCGATCACGGTCGGCATGGAGACGACCCAGGTCGCGCGCGGAAGCATCGTGTACGTACCGGCGGGAGTGGCCCACAAGTTCCACCACGTCAGCGAGGACCTGCGGGTTCTGGTGATCTTCTCTCCGCCGGAGAGCTGACATCCGCCTCAGGGTTCCCTAGGGGAACGGTCAGGGGAGGACAAGGGGTGCGAGGCCCCCATCGGCACCCCTGCCGCGCCTAGCATTGAGGACAGGACATTCGGGACCACATCCGGGACCCGTCACGCGGTGCGGGAACAGCAGGGCCAGCACTCGGGAACGGGCAGAGAGACAAGGGGCAAGGGCGATGCGAGAGATCTTCGCGGGCATGCCGTGGTGGGTTAAGTGGGTCGCGGTGCCGGTCATCGCCCTGGTCGTGTTCGGCGGCCTGATAGCGAGCGTCGTCGGCTTCGTGATCGGCCTGCTCTTCAAGCTGCTGATCTTTGTGGCACTGGTCGGCGGACTGATCTACGTCGTACGGAAGTTCATGTCGGGCTCCTCGTCGAGGAGCGACTGGTAGACGGTCGCACAGGGGACGGGCGATCCGCCGGACCGAGCCGACAGGTGCCGGCCGCGGATGCGCCGACCCCGTGCCGGGGGCATCGGTTCGTGGCGACCGGTGACCCGTCGGGTGGCAACCCGGCGCCGTGAAGGGAGCGACAGTTCCCTCGGGCGGGGGAAGTTTTCGGCGCATGCCGTCGACGACCGGTGGCAGACGGTTAAAGTCCGAAACTCGACGCGGGGTTGATCCTCGCGAGCGGAGTTCCGAACCCACCCGTGTCATCCCCGCACGGGAGGCCCCCCTCGTGCTTCGGGAGTGACCCTTGGCCACGGTTGACGCCGCGCCCGCAGGACCGCAGGTTTCCACCTCCGAGCCGCATCCCACGACCTTCATCGGCTCGGTGCGGCGCGCGATGCGTCTTCTGGAGTCCGTGGCGCGTCACGAGCACGGGGCGCCCGCGAAGCAACTGGCCCGTGAGGCCGGGCTCGCCCTCCCCACGGCGTACCACCTGCTGCGCACGCTGGCGCACGAGGGCTATCTGCGCCGCGAGAAGGGGCTGTTCTTCCTCGGGGAGGCGGCCGAGCACCTGAGCAGCAGCGGGGCCCAGCAGAAACGTCGCAGCACGGTCGCCGAGGCGCTGGGAACCTGGCGCGATTCGATCGGTGCCCCCGTGTACTACGCGGTCTACCGCGACGGGGAGATCGAGCTCCAGTGCGTCGCCGACACCCCGGGCAATCCCGCGGTCGAGGAGTGGGCGGACTTCCGCGAGACGGGTCACGCGCACGCGATCGGCCAGTGTCTGCTGTCCCAGCTCGACGTGGAGGCGCGCAGGGACCACCTCGACCGCTACCCCGCGCGATCCATCACGCCGTACACGGTGCGTGACGATCACACCCTGATGCGCCGCCTCGAATCGACCGGACGCATGCAGCCCGTGATCGAGCGTCAGGAGTACGCGCTGGGCGCGGTCTGTGCCGCGGTCCCGATCACGATGGGCGGCACAGCCGCCACCATGGCCATCTCCATGCCGTCCCACCAGGCCGACCGGTTGATGCCGGCGGCACGGCGATTGCAGAGCGAGATCGGCGGGCTGCTGGGGACACTTTCGCTCTCTATCAGCATCTGAAAACTCACTCCTTGTGATTTGGTGTACACGTTAAGCAAGATGCCAGAAGTGTTTAGTTGAACGATTCCCGGCCATAGACGGCAAACGACGGGGTAGGCGATGCGCGAGTCGGTAGTACAGGCAGAGGTCATGATGAGCTTCGTCGTCTCGGAGGAGCTCTCCTTCCGCATTCCGGTGGAGTTGCGCTACGAGACCTGTGATCCCTATGCCGTGCGTCTGACCTTCCACCTGCCCGGTGACGCCCCGGTGACCTGGGCCTTCGGCCGGGAGCTGTTGATCGACGGAGTGGGCCGCCCGTGCGGGGAGGGCGATGTGCACATCACCCCCGCGGACACGGAGGGGTTCGGCGATGTGCTGATCCGGCTTCAGGTGGGCGTGGACCAGGCCCTGTTCCGCTGTGGCACGGCGCCCCTGCTGGCCTTCCTCGACCGCACGGACCGGCTGGTTCCGCTCGGCCAGGAGCGCTCCCTGGCCGACTTCGACACGCATCTGGACGAGGCCCTGGACCGCATCCTGGCGGAGGAACAGAGCGCCGGGTGAACCGAGCCCGAGGTGGCCGCGGTTCGGGCGGGAGCGGCAGCGGGCAGTGGTGAAGTAACGCTTCTTCCAGTGGCTCGGCTTCCCGCGGGTTCGGCCTCCGCGGGCCAAGCGGTCGCCGACGGCCAGGTGCCTCGCTGTCCGTCACCGCCCGGTCCGTCACCGCCCCGTCAGTCACCGTGCTGTGGGGCGGTCTTCTCGACGGCCGGTTTCAGTGCTTGCGGCGGCGGCCGCTCCCGCCGCGCAACGGCGCCTTCGAGCCGGTCTGAGACTGCGGTTGAGTCTGGTTCTGAGTCTGTGTCTGGGACGGGGGCTGAGGCTGTGGGTGCGCCGGTGACTGCCGAGCCGGGGCCGCGTCGCCCGGCCGGTCCGCCGAGACCACCAGGGCCGCGAGAGCCGTCGTGACCGGTACCGAGGCGACCAGCCCGATCGAGCCGACGAGCGTGCGTACGATCTCCTCGGCCACCAGTTCGCTGTTGGCCACCGCCCCCACACTGCTCTGTGCGATGGAGAAGAGCAGCAGCAGAGGCAGCGCGGCACCGGCGTAGGCGAGGACGAGGGTGTTGACCACGGACGCGATGTGGTCGCGGCCGATACGGATGCCCGCGCGGTACAGCCCTCGCCGGCCCAGTGTCGGGTTGGCCTCGTGGAGCTCCCAGACCGCGGACGTCTGCGTCACCGTGACATCATCGAGCACGCCGAGTGAGCCGATGATGACCCCCGCGAGCAGCAGACCGCTCATGTCGATGGACGGGTAGAGCCCGTGGATCAGACCGGTGTTGTCGTCGGTGTTGCCGGTCAGCGCGGCCCAGCCGATGAACAGCGAGCCGAGCAGCCCGATCAGTAGCAGGGACAGCAGCGTGCCCAGCACCGCGACCGAGGTTCTGGCCGAGAGGCCGTGGCACACATAGAGCGCGATCAGCATGATGGCGCTGGCCCCGACCACCGCCACGATCAGCGGGTTCGAGCCCTGCAGAATCGCCGGCAGGATGAAGAACGTCAGGATCAGGAAGCTGACGGCCAGTGCGATCAGCGCCATGACACCGCGGAGCCGGCCCACCACGACCACGGCCAGGGCGAAGATGCCGGCGAGCAGCGTCATCGGCAGC
This sequence comes from Streptomyces sp. CWNU-52B, assembly GCF_047444975.1. Taxonomy (NCBI): domain Bacteria; kingdom Bacillati; phylum Actinomycetota; class Actinomycetes; order Kitasatosporales; family Streptomycetaceae; genus Streptomyces; species Streptomyces sp. CWNU-52B. The sequence goes on from NZ_JBLFJV010000047.1 coordinate 69,451, forward strand.
CTGCGGTTCACATCGGTGACCGAGTACTGGAGCTCCTTGGGGGCGTCGGGCGCGTACGCCACGATCACCTCCTGGTCCTGCTTCAACTGCCGTGAGGAGTCGGGCTGGACGATCTCCGTGAAGGTACGGCCCTTGTCCTTGCCGGAGTCGACCCGGATGGTCGCCTTCTTGCAGGTGCCCGAGTCCTGCTGCTGTGCGGACGAACCCTCCGCCGTCGAGGTGTCGCCGGTCGGCGTCTCACCCGAGGCGTTCACGGACTTGCAGTCGACCTTGTCGACCTTGGTCACGGTGGCCTGCTGGGTCTGCCGGTCGAAGCCGACACCCGTGCGCTCGTGACCCGGGGCGCCGCCGGGCCAGAGCACCACGAGTCCGACGACGACCGCCGCGGCGAAGGGGATCAGCACCGCGGCGATGATCTTGCGCAGGTGCATGGAGACAGGGGCCGCGGGACCGTGGCTGTGCGAGTGACCGTGTCCACCGCCGACCGGTCCGTCGCCTCCGCCCCCACCGGGCTGGTCGCCCCCGCCGCTCCCCCCGGGGCCATGGGATCCGTATCCCGGTCCGCCCCCGTGACCATGGCCGTCGTGGCCGTGTCCATGGGGTGGTTCGGACGGCGGAAGCGGGGGCTGCTGCGTCGTGGTCACCGACCGATCATCGCAAGAACGAGAGGGGCCCACTGTTCACCGCGCCCATTGTGACGCTAGCGTGGAGGCACCTTTGCACACGCGGGAGCTCGGAGCACCGGGCTGAGAGGGCGCTGACCTCCGTATCCGCGATGTTTCACGTGGAACATCGCCGGACGGAAAACGCTGCGTCGACCGCTGAACCTGTTACCGGGTAATGCCGGCGTAGGGAGTAGGTCTCATGACCAACAAGGACGTACGCACGCCTGCCTCCAGCGAGACGACCGGGGCGCTCACCCCGGTCGAGGGCACCGAGGGGGCTGCTTCGCCCGACAGCGGCGGGGCGACTGCCCCGCCCCGGAACGGCGCATCCGCGAACGGCGCATCCGCGAAGTCCATCGGCTGGCACAAGGGGTATGTCGCGGGCTCACGCCCCGACCTGCGGGTGCCGGTCCGTCAGGTGCATCTCACCAACGGCGGGTCGGTCACCCTGTACGACACCTCCGGCCCGTACACGGATCCGGACGTCGACACCGACGTGCGCAGGGGACTGGCGCCTCTGCGCGAGAACTGGATCATCGCCCGCGGCGACACCGAGGAGTACCCGGGGCGCCCTGTGCGCCTTGAGGACGACGGGATCAAGCACACCTCACCGCGCGGCGGGCTGCGCAATCTCGACGCGGTCTTCCCCGGGCGTCCGCGCCTGCCCCGCCGGAGTCGCGACGGGCAGGCGGTGACCCAACTCGCGTACGCGCGGCGGGGCGAGGTCACGCCGGAGATGGAGTACGTGGCCATCCGGGAGAACGTCTCTCCCGAGGTCGTCCGCGAGGAGATCGCGGCAGGCCGAGCAGTGCTGCCGGCCAACGTCAATCACCCGGAGATCGAACCGATGATCATCGGTAAGCGATTCCTGGTGAAGGTCAACGCCAACATCGGCAACTCCGCGGTCACTTCCTCCATCGAGGAGGAGGTCGAGAAGATGACCTGGGCGACGCACTGGGGCGCCGACACGGTCATGGATCTGTCGACCGGACGCAACATCCACACCACGCGGGAGTGGGTGCTGCGCAACTCCCCCGTGCCCATCGGCACGGTCCCGCTCTACCAGGCCCTGGAGAAGGTCGACGGGCGCGCCGAGGAACTCACCTGGGAGATCTACAAGGACACGGTCGTGGAGCAGGCCGAGCAGGGCGTGGACTACATGACCGTCCACGCGGGTGTGCGCCTCCCCTTCGTTCCCCTGACCGCGAACCGCAAGACCGGCATCGTCTCGCGCGGCGGTTCGATCATGGCGGCGTGGTGCCTGGCGCACCACAAGGAGTCGTTCCTGTACGAGCACTTCGAGGAGCTCTGCGAGATCCTCGGCGCGTACGACGTCACGTACTCGCTCGGGGACGGCCTGCGGCCCGGCTCGATCGCGGACGCCAACGACGCCGCGCAGTTCGCCGAGTTGCGCACGCTCGGGGAACTCAACAAGGTCGCGAAGCGTTTCAACGTACAGACCATGATCGAGGGCCCGGGGCATGTCCCGATGCACAAGATCAAGGAGAACATCGACCTCCAGCAGGAGATCTGCGATGAAGCTCCCTTCTATACGCTGGGTCCGCTGACGACGGACGTCGCACCGGCGTACGACCACATCACCTCCGGTATCGGTGCCGCGATGATCGCGTGGTGGGGCACAGCGATGCTCTGCTACGTCACGCCCAAGGAGCACTTGGGCCTGCCCAACCGTGACGACGTCAAGACGGGCGTCATCACCTACAAGATCGCGGCCCATGCGGCGGACCTCGCCAAGGGACATCCGGGCGCACAGGAGTGGGACGACGCGTTGTCGGACGCCCGCTTCGAGTTCCGCTGGGAGGACCAGTTCAATCTGGCCCTGGATCCGGACACGGCCCGGGAGTTCCACGACGAGACGCTTCCTGCCGAGCCGGCCAAGACGGCGCACTTCTGCTCCATGTGCGGACCGAAGTTCTGCTCGATGAAGATCAGTCACAGCATCAACGAGCAGTTCGGCGGTACGGCGGCCGCGGACGCGACGGCCGAGGAGGTCGCCGAGGGGATGCTCCAGAAGTCGAGGGAGTTCGCCGCCGCCGGTAACCGGGTCTACCTGCCACTGGCCGACTGAACTGAGCGAACTGGACCAACCGGGCGGCCCCGGCTCCGTCGGCCGGGGCCGCCCGGAGGGGCACGTCCCGCGGTCGGTCGTCGGCGGCCGGCGGTGGGTTTTCACCTTTGGCCGACCGTACGGCCGTCGCGCTGTGAAGCCGGAGCCCTGGGCTTTCTTCCAGGACTTCGGTGATCCGGTCGGCGTGGGCACACGGATGAGGCCGGTGTTGAGAAAGGGGCGATCTTTTCTTTCGAGTCGCCGGGATGAGGTCGGTGTCCCATGCCCGAGCGCTTCAGGATCCCTATCGAAGCATTCCTTCAGAGGGAATATCGGTTTCTTTTCGGCCAGTCATTTGTGCCGTGCGGCTGGCATTTTATTGCGTTTATGATGCATATACCTCTATTTATCAGTATGTGATGGGTGCTCGGGTGCGTCTTGGCAGTGCTGGTGGCGGCGCCCATACTGATTTAGATGCCGAAATTCCTCGGCGTCGCCGATTTGTCCGGGCGAAAGCGTGGGGGATGCATGGGACTCGATGGTGCTGAAGTGCGGTGGCGAAAGAGTTCGGCCAGTGTCGAGGGAAACTGTGTCGAGGTGGCCGCTGTCGGTGGGATTGCCGTACGCGATTCGCATGACCCCGATGGCGCGTTACTGGGATTCAGTGCATATGCTTGGCGCTCTTTCCTTTCGGGACTGAAGCGTCGTCACACCTCCTCACGAGGTGTCTCGTAAGGAGACCTGCGCGTAGAAGCGGTGACGAGATGCTGCTCTTGTGGCCGGCGGACTGCTCCGTAGCACGCTCCCCTTGGTGCCTTCAGTCCTGGCCGAACAGGAATTCTCTCGTCACCTCGGTCGCCACCCCCCTCTCCACTTCCCAGAAGTCGTCCAGATAGTCGGTGGGGCGACGTTGCGAGGTGCGCCCCAAGGCTTTTTCGCTGATGATGACCTCGCCGTCGGCGCTCTCCAGGTAGGCAACCATCTCGTCCTCGTCCCCTGGGAATTCAAAGAGGACGTAGGGCGAGCGGAACTGCCGGTAGATACCGGCACTGAAGGGGACGGTGAGCACGGTCACGTTCGGCATCTCGTTGACCGTCAGCAGTTTCTCGTACTGCCTCCTCATGGTTTCCGGTGAGCCCACGGTCCTGCGGATCACGGCCTCGTCCAGGACGCAGAAGATCTCGGGGCCGTCGGTCTGGACGAGGCGGTCCTGACGCTCGACTCTGAGCTGGACGAGTTGTTCCGTCGCTTCCGCGCCGGCATTGGTCCGCGTCATGAGCTGATGCGCATATTCCTCGGTCTGCAGAAGTCCGGGCACCACATTGGGTTCGAAATTCCGGATGATCGACGCCGAACTCTCGTAACCGAGGTAGGTCTCGAAATCCTGGCTCACCCAGGTGCGGTACGGCCCCCACCACGGAGGTTGACGTGCCGCGCGGGCGATGTCGATCAGTACCTTGACCTGGTCCTGGTCGGTGATCCCGTAGTGGTTCAGCAGCACGCGTACATCGGTCACGGACACGCCGACGGTGCCTGCCTCGATGCGGATCACCTTGGAGGGCGACCAGTCGAGCTGCTCGGCGACCTCGCGCTGCTTCAGCCCCGCGCCCTCTCTCGCCTTCCTCAGGCGGTCCCGCAGTCGTGCACGCTGGAATCCGGGCTCTTCCTGGGCCACTTGGCTCTCCGTCCCCACGCAGAAGGTGTCGTCGGTCAGTAGGCTAACGGCCTCGATGCTGTCCGACACCCTGCTCAGGGCTGCTCGGCGGAGTGCGTGTCCGCTGTGTGCCTGCGGGCCGACAGCCTGCCTCCGGTCGGCCAGAACACCGAGTGCCCGGTCGCCCATGGCTGCCATCCCGAATGCCTTCACACGAAGTGCCTCATGCTGGATTGCCACATGGCACAAGGATCCGCCGTGCCACCGTCGAGGACAAGCCCCTTGCGTATCTGTTGAAGAAGGCCAGTTCTGTTGTTCCAGCGACGCGAGGGGGGAATTTCATTCGGTGGGGCAAGGGAAAAACGCAAAAAAGATCGACGACGGACATCCGTCGTCGATCAGTTCTTGGCCGGGCGGGTCTCTTGGCCGGACCGGCTTCCGGACCGGCCTATTGACCCGGATCAGTCCGGACCGTGACTCCGGTCAGTCCGGAGCGTGGTCCGGCCCCCCGAAGTCCGGGCTGCTGAAGTCCGGGCTCGAATAGCTGGGGCGGGTGCCTGCCGTCTGGCCGTCGTCGGGGCTGCTGAAGGCCGGTCGGTGGTAGCCGAGCTGCGGCATCCGGCCGGCCGGTGCCGACGGTTTCGTACGGCTGAGGGCCGTGGTGCCCGGGGCCGCGAGGGCGTCCCGGAGGAACGGCATGAGGCCGCGCTCCAGGAGTGCGTCGTGCCAGGCTTCCCTGGCACGGTCGACCTCGTCGTTGTGTTCGCCCTGGACACCGGCCTGGAGCGAGCTGGCGCCGTTGCGCAGGGCGGCGAGCAGCAGGCCGACGGCGGCGACCAGGATCGAGACCGCCGTGATGGCGCCGAAGACCCATCCCGTGGCGAGAAGGGTCTTCGCGATGCCCGGTTCGGGTTCGAGCATCTTCAGGATGTAGCCGACGAGCAGGAAGATGGCCGCGGCTGTGCCGGCGAGGACGGGGGCCAGTACGGCGACGACCGCGGCGACACCCGCCCCGGCGGTCTCCGTGACCTCCCCCAGAGTGGTGGCGAGCCCCACCGCGCTCGTACCCGGATCCGAGGTGTCGGTGGATCCTTCGCGGACGGGAGGGGCGGCCGGCGCCGGCTGGCGCAGTTCCTCGCGTGCCTTCACATAGTGCTGGTACTCGCTCGCCGCGGCCGCCGTGATGATCGCGGTGGCGTTGAGTGCCATGGTGCGCAGTTGTTCGGGGTTGAGCCGCTGACCGACAGCGGCGAGTTCCGGACGGTGTGGTGCGGAGCGCAGCGCCTCGTCGAGGATCCGCTCGTATTCCTGGCGGTCCTCGCTCAGCAGGTGCTGCGGAACGCTGTTCATGTGCATCCCCCGATGCTCCGTAGGGCTTGGGGCTCGGCATGCTGACGAGCCGTCGGGCAGAAACGGAGGGGAGCCTGCTACGGATAAGCCGATGGTAGAGCGGTGACGGCACAGGGTGACAGGGGGTTTCCAGAATTTGCCCCCGGCCCGCACGTGTCCCCCACCCGGGGACGTCTGCCCCGTAAACGCTCAGTTATCCAGGGGAAGTTGCTGGACCAGCAGTTTTCCGGCCATGGTCACACCGCCGTCCATCGCGATCGCGAGTTTGTCCGCGTACACATGAGGTTCTTCGACCACGGGAGGCGAGGAGTTCTCGCCGTCCTCCGAGCCGACCTCGCCCCGCAGATACGGAATGGGGCTGTGACCATGGACGATGCGCGAACCGCCGAACGTCTCCAGCAAGGAGCGCACCGCCTGCGCGCCGCCGTCGTCGCGGAAGGCGAAGCGCTTGGTGAACTTGCGGAAGAGGTCCCAGCACTCGTCCGCGTCGTTGCGGGTGAGGGTTTCGCGGATGGTGTCGTTGACCGCTTCGATGGAGTCGCCGTAGTCGAGATAGGCGGTCGTGTCGGAGTGCACGAGCAGATGCCCGTCCGCCAGCTCCATCGCGTCGAGGCGGGCCATCCACTGCAGATGGTGGTCCTGGAGGCGCTCCATGTCGGTCTTCTGGCCGCCGTTGAGCAGCCAGGCGGCCTGGAAGGTGGCGGTCCCGGCGCCGGAGTTGACGGGGATGTCCCCGAACCGCCTGGCGCCGAGCAGCAGCAGCTCGTGGTTGCCCATCAGGGCCTTGCAGTAGCCGCCCGCCGCGGCGGCCTCGGCGGACAGCCGCATCACGAGGTCGATGACGCCGATCCCGTCGGGCCCGCGGTCGGTGAAGTCGCCGAGGAACCACAGCCGTGAGGTGCCGGCCGCCCAGCGGCCCTCGGTGTCGATGAGCCCCTTCTCGCCCAGCGCGGCGACGAGCTCGTCGAGATACCCGTGCACGTCACCGACGACGTACAACGGCCCCGGCCCCTCTTCGGGTTCCGGGATCTGTCCGGCCTCGGCCTGCACCGGCACCTGAACCGTGTCACCGCGGTTGATGACGGGCAGATCGCGCACCGTCGGCGTGTAGCCCACCGGTTCCTCGGCCGGGGCGTCGCCCTCGCCGTGCGGCGGGGGCCCCGCGTGGGGCGCGGGCCGCTCGTACGGTTCCGGCGGCCCGGCGTACGGGTTCGCGGTCTGGTCGTACGGCTCGCCGGACCGGTCGTACGATCCGACCGGTTGCGGATTCGGTGCCGCCGACCGCGCGTACGGACCGACATCGTGGACGTACGCCGGCACGCGGAAGTCGCGCACCGTCGGCGTACGCATCTCGGGTCCCTGACCGGCCCCCTGAGTCATCGACCCCTCCACCACCATCGCGCCGCATCTGCACCGCGTCGGACTGCCTGGTCGCAGCGGCCCGCGGTGTCGTCCGCCCATCATAGGAATGCGGATCGCGCCATGTGATGACCCAGGGGTGGTGAATCGAAGCAGAACCCCAGTTCACCGTGGTTTTCTCCCGAATTGGGAGGTCCTTTCCGCGTTGCAGGTCACCCCTCCTCCGGGGACCTCGGCGGACTGACGGTCGTCCGCGGCGGTCGTCGCTCGGAGGAGGTACGCACGATCAGCTCCGTCGGTATCACCTGCTCGACCGGTTGGTCCGATTCGACCCCCTCGATGGCGTCGATGAGGAGCTGGACCACGGCCGTACCGATTCGTCGTGGTTTGAGCGAGAGTGTCGTGACGGGCGGTTCGGTGTTGGCGTAGACGGTGGACTCGCTGCAGCACACGAGAAGCAGGTCGTCCGGTACGCGCAGTCCGTAGCGCCGGGCCGCCGCGAGGAGGTCGGTGCCGTTCGGGTCGAACAGCCCGTAGACGGCGTCGGGCCGGTCGGGCCGGGCGAGCAGCCGGTCGGCGGCCACTGCCCCCGCGCACGGATCGTGCGCGGGATAGGCCTCGTACACCGGATCCTGGCCCACGCGCTCGCACCAGCGCAGGTACGCGGTCGTGGAGAGGTGTGTGTACGTGTCCGTGGTCGTCCCGGTCAGCAGGCCGATCCTGCGGGCCCCGGAGGCGGCCAGGTGGTCGAGGATGCCCAGGACCGCGGCCTCGTGGTCGTTGTCGACCCAGGCGGTCACCGGGAGCGAGCCGGCCGGGCGGCCGTCCGAGACCACCGGTAAGCCCTGGCGGACGAGTTCGCTGACGACCGGGTCCTGGTCGGAGGGGTCGATGACGACCGTCCCGTCCAGGGCCACGTTCGACCACACGTCGTGGCGCGAGGTGGCTGGGAGGATGACCAGGGCGTAACCCCTCGCGAGCGCGGCCGAGGTGGCGGCTCTGGCCATCTCCGCGAAGTAGGCGAACTCCGTGAAGGTGAAGGGTTCGTCCCCGTAGGTCGTCACCGTCAGGCCGATGAGGCCGGACTTGCCGGTACGGAGCGTTCGGGCCGCGGCGGAGGGGCGATAGCCCAGCCGGTCGGCGACCTCGCGGACATGGCGTCTCGTGGCGTCCGGTAGTCGCCCCTTGCCGTTGAGGGCGTCGGACACCGTCGTAATGGAGACTCCGGCGGCCGCGGCCACGTCTCTGATGCCCGCCCGGCCCGGCCGGCTTCCTCGGCGGGAGGTTTCCGACCGGCTCACCTGGTGCTTCCCTGCTGCTGTCATGGCGAGCCGATAGTAGGGCTCATGTGGTGGGGTAGTGCGGACGCATATGCACTCGTTGACAGGCACGTTTCTGCATGATCATTAGCAGCCAAATGCCTTGGAAAACAAGGGAGTTGATCGATTCAATGGCAGTACGTCACTTGTCGGCGCGCATGTGCCTGCCAAATGAGCCATGTTTCGAAGAGGTCTCATCTCACCTGCACGAGTGATGCGCGCCACGGCGTGAGCCACGGGCGCGGGCCACGATGCGTGGCGCGCCCCCCTTTCGTTCGTCTTCATGGCCTGATGTCCTGAAGTGTGCGCGGATGCCCGCCGTCGAACCGAGAGGGTCGGTCCCCGCCCGTACGCGGCGGCGGCGCGGCCTCTTAAGGTGAGGAGCATGGGAAACCGGCGACGGTGACGAGCCGGAGACGGTCACAAGGAGGACTGCGGTGAGCGAGACGAGCCCGAAGCTGCGAGCCGAGCTGGAGAGTATCCCCACCTACAAGCCGGGGAAGCCGGCGGCGGCCGCGGACGGTCCCGCGGTGTACAAGCTGTCCTCCAACGAGAACCCCTATCCGCCGCTGCCGGGTGTGCTGGAGAGCGTGACCGCGGCGGCCGGGAACTTCAACCGCTACCCCGACATGGCGTGTTCGGGGCTGATGAGCGAGCTGGCGGACCGGTTCGGGGTGCCGCTCACGCACCTGGCCACCGGCACCGGCTCGGTGGGCGTCGCCCAGCAGCTGGTGCAGGCGACCTGCGGACCGGGCGACGAGGTGATCTACGCCTGGCGGTCCTTCGAGGCGTACCCGATCATCACCCGCGTCGGCGGGGCGACGGACGTCCAGGTGCCGCTCACGGCGGGGGACGTGCACGACCTCGACGCGATGGCGGACGCGATCACCGACCGGACGCGGCTGATCTTCGTCTGCAACCCGAACAACCCCACGGGCACGGTGGTGCGCCGGGCCGAGCTGGAACGGTTCCTCGACCGGGTGCCGGGCGATGTCCTGGTGGTCCTCGACGAGGCGTACGGGGAGTTCGTGCGCGACCCCGAGGTGCCGGACGGTGTCGAGCTCTACCGGGAGCGGCCGAACGTGTGCGTGCTGCGTACGTTCTCCAAGGCGTACGGACTCGCCGGTCTGCGGGTCGGTTTCGCGATCGCCCACGAGCCGGTGGCGGCGGCGCTGCGCAAGACGGCCGTGCCCTTCGGGGTGAGCCAGCTCGCGCAGGACGCGGCGGTCGCCTCGCTGCGGGCCGAGGACGAGCTGCTGGGGCGGGTGGGCGCGCTGGTGGCCGAGCGCACGCGGGTGGTCGGGACCCTGCGCGGGCAGGGCTGGACGGTCCCGGACACGCAGGCGAACTTCGTGTGGCTGCGGCTCGGGGAGCGCTCCGTCGACTTCGCCGCCGCGTGCGAGCGGGCCGGCGTCGTCGTGCGGCCGTTCGCGGGCGACGGGGTCCGGGTGACGGTGGGCGAGACCGAGGCGAACGAGATCTTCCTGAAGGCGGCCGAGGGGTTCCGCAAGGAGCTCTGAGCCGACACGGCCTGACCGGCCGGGCGCCGCATCGGGCGCCGGAACCGAGGGACCGAAACCCGGGCCCCGGCACCCCGTACGTCGCGGGGTGCCGGGGCCCGGTGGCGTTCGTCTCATCCGCTGCCGCCGCACGCCCCTGGCCTGGTGTTTTGTACGGGGAGGGCTGAACGGCCCACCTGGGCACCCCCCACTTGTCACCCCGCGCACGACCATGCGTCATAATTGCTTGTGAATGTGAACGCGTTCACAAGCGCGTCCCATTTGCTCCCCTGTGCCTGGGGCAAGCGGGGCAAACTGCCGCGGTCACCACGGCGACGTAAGGAGATGACGACGTGGAATTGGCATTGGCGCCGGAGACGATCGCGCGATGGCAGTTCGGCATCACCACCGTCTACCACTTCCTCTTCGTCCCGCTCACGATCTCGCTCGCCGCGCTCACCGCGGGCCTGCAGACCGCATGGGTGCGCACGGAGAAGGAGAAGTACCTCAAGGCCACCAAGTTCTGGGGCAAGCTCTTCCTGATCAACATCGCGATGGGTGTCGTCACGGGCATCGTGCAGGAGTTCCAGTTCGGCATGAACTGGTCCGACTACTCGCGCTTCGTGGGTGACGTCTTCGGCGCCCCGCTCGCCTTCGAGGCACTGATCGCCTTCTTCTTCGAGTCCACGTTCATCGGCCTGTGGATCTTCGGCTGGGACAAGCTGCCGAAGAAGATCCATCTGGCCTGCATCTGGATGGTCTCGATCGGCACGCTGCTGTCCGCGTACTTCATCCTCGCGGCCAACTCCTGGATGCAGCACCCCGTCGGCTACCGCATCAACGAGGCGAAGGGCCGTGCCGAACTCACCGACTTCTGGCTGGTACTGACCCAGAACACGGCGCTCAACCAGGTGTTCCACAGCTTCTCGGCGGCCTTCCTGACAGGTGGCGCCTTCATGGTGGGCATCGCCGCGCTCCATCTGATGCGCAAGAAGCACATCGAGGTGATGCGGACCTCGCTCCGGCTCGGCCTGGTCACCCTGGCGGTCGGCGGTCTGCTCACGGCGATCAGCGGGGACACCCTCGGCAAGGTCATGTACGAGCAGCAGCCGATGAAGATGGCCGCCGCCGAGGCCCTGTGGGACGGCGAACAGCCCGCGCCCTTCTCGGTCTTCGCGTACGGGGACGTCGACAAGGGGCACAACACGGTCGCCCTGGAGATCCCCGGCCTCCTGTCCTTCCTCGCCCACAGCGACTTCGACTCGTACGTGCCCGGCATCAACGACACCAACAAGGCCGAGCAGCAGAAGTTCGGCCCCGGCGACTACAAGCCCATCGTCCCCGTCGCCTACTGGGGCTTCCGCTGGATGATCGGCTTCGGCATGGCGTCCTTCTCGCTGGGCCTGCTGGGGCTGTGGCTCACCCGGAAGAGGTTCCTGCTGCCGGCCGCCCTGCGGACCGCGGAGGACGAGGTGCCGCATCTGGTGCTGCTGAGGAAGCCGCTCGGACCGCGACTGGGCCGTCTGTACTGGCTGCTGGCCGTCTGGACGATGGCGTTCCCGCTGATCGCCAACGCGTGGGGCTGGATCTTCACCGAGATGGGCCGCCAGCCGTGGGTCGTCTACGGCGTGATGCAGACCCGGGACGCGGTCTCCCCCGGTGTGTCGCAGACCGAGATGATCATCTCGCTGGCCGTCCTGACGACGATCTACGCGATCCTCGCCGTCGTCGAGGTGAAACTGCTCGCCAAGTACATCAAGGCCGGACCGCCCGAGCTCACCGAGGCCGACCTCAACCCGCCCACGAAGATCGGCGGCGACCCGCGGGACGCCGACAAGCCGATGGCCTTCTCGTACTAGGCCCAGGGAGCTGCTGAGTCATGGAACTTCACGACGTCTGGTTCGTCCTCATCGCCGTCCTGTGGACCGGCTACTTCTTCCTGGAGGGCTTCGACTTCGGGATCGGTGTCCTCACCAAACTGCTCGCCCGCGACCGGAGCGAGAAGCGGGTGCTGATCAACACCATCGGGCCGGTCTGGGACGGCAACGAGGTGTGGCTCCTCTCGGCGGGCGGAGCGACCTTCGCCGCCTTCCCCGAGTGGTACGCCACGCTCTTCTCCGGCTTCTATCTGCCCCTGCTGCTCATCCTCGTCTGCCTGATCGTGCGCGGAGTCGCCTTCGAGTACCGGGCGAAGCGGCCCGAGGAGCGGTGGCAGCGCAACTGGGAACACGCGATCTTCTGGACCTCGCTGCTCCCGGCGTTCCTGTGGGGAGTGGCCTTCGGCAACATCGTGCGGGGCGTGAAGATCGACCAGAACTTCGAGTACGTGGGAGGCCTCTGGGACCTGCTCAACCCGTACGCCGTCCTGGGCGGCCTGGTGACGTTGTCGCTGTTCACCTTCCACGGGGCGGTGTTCGCGGCGCTCAAGACCCTCGGTGACATCAGGGAGCGGGCGCGGAAGCTGGCTCTGGGCCTCGGGCTGGTGACGGCCGTGCTCGCGCTGGTTTTCCTGCTCTGGACCCAGGCCGAGAACGGCGACGGCACGAGCCTGGTCGCGCTGGTCGTGGCGGTGGTCGCGCTGCTCGCGGCGATCGGGGCGAACCAGGCCGGGCGTGAGGGATGGGCGTTCGCACTGTCCGGCCTCACCATCGTCGCCGCGGTCGCGATGCTCTTCCTGACGCTCTTCCCGAACGTCATGCCGTCCTCGCTCAATGACGAGTGGAGCCTGACGGTCGCCAACGCCTCGTCGAGCCCGTACACGCTGAAGATCATGACCTGGTGCGCGGTGATCGCGACGCCGGTGGTGATGCTCTACCAGGGCTGGACGTACTGGGTGTTCCGCAAGCGGATCGGCACCCAGCACATCGCCGAGACCGTGCACTGAGTCCGATGAATCCGGGGCTTGACGTCACCGGGCCCGCTGAATCCGGGGTCATGTTTCACGTGAAACATGACCCAGTGAGCAGAAGGTGTGTTTCACGTGAAACATGCCTGCTTGACCCGAGGGTGTGTTTCACGTGAAACCGATCGACCCGCGACTTCTCCGATACGCCCGCGCCACCCGCTTCTTCCTGATGGCGGTCGTCGGCCTGGGCGTCGTGGGGGCGGGGCTGGTCGTCGCCCAGGCGATGCTCATCGCCGAGGTGGTCGTCGGCGCCTTCCAGCACGGACTGTCGACCGGTGAACTCCGCACGCCGCTCCTGCTGTTGGCCGCCGTCGCGGCCGGTCGCGCGCTCGTCTCCTGGCTCACCGAACTCGCGGCGCACCGGGCGAGCGCGGCGGTCAAGTCGGAGCTGCGGATGCGGCTGCTGGAGCGGGCCGGCGCGCTCGGGCCCCAGTGGCTGGGCGGGCAGCGGACGGGGTCACTGATCGCGCTCGCCACCCGCGGGGTGGACGCCCTGGACGACTACTTCTCGCGCTATCTGCCGCAGTTGGGGCTCGCGGTGGTCGTGCCCGTCGCCGTGCTCGCGCGGATCGTCACCGAGGACTGGGTGTCGGCGGCGATCATCGTCGGGACGCTGCCGCTCATCCCGGTCTTCATGATGCTCATCGGCTGGGCCACGCAGTCCCAGATGGACCGGCAGTGGCAGCTGCTGTCACGGCTCTCGGGCCACTTCCTGGACGTGGTCGCGGGGCTGCCCACGCTCAAGGTGTTCGGGCGGGCCAAGGCGCAGGCCGAGTCCATCCGGCGGATCACCGGGGAGTACCGGCAGGCCACGATGCGGACCCTGCGCATCGCCTTCATCTCGTCCTTCGCGCTGGAACTGCTCGCCACGATCTCGGTCGCGCTGGTCGCGGTGACCATCGGGATGCGGCTCCTCCACGGCGAGATGGCGCTGTACGACGGACTGGTCGTGCTGATCCTCGCCCCAGAGGCGTATCTGCCGCTGCGCCAGGTCGGCACGCGGTACCACGCGGCGGCCGAGGGTCTGTCCGCCGCCGAGGAGATCTTCACGGTCCTGGAGACGCCCGTACAGGCGCCCGGGGCCGGTGCCGCGCCCTCCTCCGAAGAGCTGCGGTTCGACGCCGTGACGGTCCGGTACCCGGGACGCTCGTCCGACGCGGTGTCGGACGTGACCTTCGTGGTCCGGCCCGGGGAGACGGTGGCGCTCGTCGGCCCCAGCGGAGTGGGCAAGACGACTCTTTTGAACGCGCTGCTGGGATTCGTCCGGCCCACGTCGGGGCGCGTCAGTGTCGGGGGAGTCGATCTCGAGGAAGCCGATCTGGGGGAATGGCGTTCGCGGGTCGCCTGGGTGCCGCAGCGGCCCCATCTGTTCGCCGGGTCCGTCGCCGAGAACGTACGGCTGGCGCGGCCGGAGGCGGACGACCGCGCGGTGCGGGAGGCGCTGGCCGACGCCGGGGCCCTGGAATTCGTGGACGCGCTGCCCGCGGGAGCGCGCACGGCCCTCGGGGAGGACGGCGCCGGGCTGTCCGCCGGACAGCGCCAACGGCTCGCGCTGGCACGGGCGTTCCTCGCGGACCGGCCGGTGCTGCTGCTGGACGAGCCGACGGCCGCACTGGACGGGGCGACCGAGGCCGAGGTCGTCGAGGCGGTCCGCCGCCTGGCCGTCGGACGGACCGTGCTCCTGGTCGTCCACCGGCCGGCCCTGCTGGACGTGGCCGACCGGGTGGTCCGGCTGGCACCGGCGGCTTCGGCGGACCGTGTCGCGTCGGGCGGTACCGGGACACGTCGCTCCGACGTGGTGGCGTCCGAGCCCGTGGCGGGCGGGGAGGAGCCCGTACCCGTCCCGCGGAGGCGGGCGGGCGCGCTCACGCGGGTACGCGCCATGGCCGGGCCACGCCGGGGGCGGCTCGGGCTGGCTCTGCTGCTCGGCAGTCTCGCGCTCGGGAGCGCCGTCGGCCTGATGGCCACCTCCGGCTGGCTGATCTCCAGGGCCTCGCAGCAGCCGCCCGTGCTGTATCTGATGGTCGCCGTCACGGCCACGCGGGCGTTCGGGATCGGCCGGGCCGTCTTCCGGTACGCCGAGCGGCTCGTCTCGCACGACGCGGTGCTGCGGATGCTCGCCGACACCAGGGTCGCCGTGTACCGGCGCCTCGAACGGCTGGCGCCCGCCGGACTGCGTACCGCCCGACGCGGTGATCTGCTCTCACGGCTCGTCACCGACGTCGACGCGCTGCAGGACTACTGGCTGCGCTGGCTGCTGCCCGTCGCCGCGGCGGCCGTGGTGTCCGCCGGTTCGGTCGGGTTCACGGCCTGGCTGCTGCCCGAGGCCGGTGCCGCTCTCGCCGTCGGGCTGCTGGCCGCCGGGGTGGGGGTGCCGCTGGTGACCGGCGCCGTCGCGCGCCGTGCGGAGCGCCGGCTGGCACCGGCACGCGGCCTGCTGGCCACCCGGGTGGCCGATCTCCTTTCCGGAACGGCCGAGTTGACGGTCGCGGGCGCGCTTCCCGCGCGCACCGCCGAGGCACGGCGAGCCGACGCGGAACTCACCCGCATCGCCTCGCGCGCCGCCACCGCCACCGCGCTCGGCGACGGGCTCACGGCGCTGTTCTCCGGACTCACGGTCACGGCCGCCGCGCTCGTCGGCGCCCAGGCGGTCGTGGACGGCCGCCTCAGCGGCGTGGCACTGGCTGTCGTCGTCCTCACCCCGCTGGCCGCGTTCGAGGCCGTCCTGGGGCTGCCTCTCGCGGCCCAGTACCGGCTGCGGGTGCGCAGGAGCGCGGAGCGCGTGTACGAGGTCCTGGACGCGCCCGAGCCCGTACGGGAGCCGGAGCGGCCCACGAAGGCGCCCGGGTCGCCGTTCCCGGTCGTGGTGAGGGGGCTGGCCGCTCGGCACGGGGGACAGGAGCGGGACGCGGTCGCGGGCGTGGACCTGGTGCTCGAACGCGGACACCGGACCGCCGTCGTCGGGCCGTCCGGATCCGGCAAGACGACGCTCGCACAGGTGCTGCTGCGCTTCCTGGACGTACGGGCGGGGACGTACACGCTGGGGGGCGTGGACGCGTACGGCATGGACGGTGACGACGTGCGGCGCATGGTCGGGCTCTGTGCGCAGGACGCGCACCTCTTCGACAGCTCGGTGCGGGAGAACCTGCTGCTCGCCCGGAAGGACGCGAGCGACTCCGCGTTGCGGGACGTGCTGGGCCGGGTGCGGCTGCTCGACTGGGCCGACGGGCTGCCCGACGGACTCGACACGCTGATCGGGGAGCACGGCGCGCGGCTGTCCGGGGGACAGCGGCAGCGGCTGGCGCTGGCCCGCGCGCTGCTCGCGGACTTTCCCGTGCTGGTGCTCGACGAGCCCGCCGAGCACCTCGATCTGGCCACCGCCGACGCCCTGACCGCCGATCTGCTGGCCGCGACCGAGGGGCGTACGACCTTGCTGATCACGCATCGCCTCGCGGGCCTCGAATCGGTGGACGAGGTGATCGTCCTGGCCGCGGGGCAGGTGGTGCAGCGGGGCGCCTTCGACGAGCTGACGCGTGCGGAGGGGCCCCTGCGGGAGATGTCCGAACGGGAGAGCCGGACGGAGCTGCTTTCCGCCGCACGGTGACGGGGTTCGACTTTCCCTGACAAATGGGACTAACTAGGCTCGGTGCATGTCAGCCGAGCCGGGCCCCGATGGCGCCCCGAACCCAGACGACGTACCGCGGGTGCTGGAGGCGATGCGGGCGGTGGGCAGCGGGCTGCACCTGCGGTCCACGCTGGAACGCATCTGTGAGACCGCGGCGGAGCTGGCGCAGGCACGGTACGCGGCGGTCGGACTCGCGGCGGAGTGCGGGGACGGGCTCGCCGAACGCGCGGGCGAGGACACCGATCCGGAGGCGGTCCGGTGGATCGGGCGGCTGCCGGACGGGCCCGAGGGAACCCGCCGTCCGCCGACGGCCGCCGGCTTCATGGGGGTCCCCATCCGCGTGCGCGGTGAGAACGTGGGCACCCTCTACCTCGCAGAGAAGCGCGACGGAGGCCCGTTCGGCGAGCACGACCTCGACACGGTGCGCGTCCTGGCGCGTGAGGCGGGCATCGCCCTGGGCAACGCGCGCCTGTACACCGCCGCCAAGCGGCGGGAGCGCTGGATCGACGGATCCGTGGCCGTCACCACCGCGCTGCTCTCCGGAGGGGACGCCGACGAAGCCCTCCAAGTGGTCGCGGAACAGGCCCGCCGGCTCTCGGACTCGATGGCGGGACTCGTGCTGCTGCCCGCCGCCGAGGGCGGCCTGGAGATCGTCGCCGTCGCGTCCGAGCAGCCGGTGAGATCGCTGGGTCTGGTCGTGCCGCCCGAGAACGCGGTGGTGGGCGACCTCCTCGCGGGCCAGTCCGTGTTCGTCGAGGACGCGGCCTCCGACCCGCGGATGGTCACCGACCTCGCCCGCGGGTTCGGACCGACGATGCTCCTGCCCCTCCAGAGCGGCGACCGGGTCCTGGGCACCCTCGTCATGGCGCGAGCGGCAGGCGCGCGTACGTTCACCGACACCGAACGCACCCTGGCGACGCAGTTCGCCTCACAGGCCGCGCTCGCGCTGATGATGGCCGAGGCACACCGGGACCGGGAGCGGCTCGCGGTCTTCGAGGACCGCGACCGGATCGCCCGTGACCTGCACGACCTCGTCATTCAACGGCTGTTCTCCACCGGCATGGTGCTGGAGAGCGCACAGCGCCGGTCCGTGCTGCCAGAGGTGCGGAAGGGCGTCGGCAAGGCGGTCGACGAACTCGACGTCACCATCCAGGAGATCCGTACGGCCATCTTCGCCCTCCAGCAGGGACCGGCGGAGTTCCCGACCGGGCTGCGGACGCGCGTCCTGCGTGAGCTCAACATGGCCGCCGTACCGCTCGGCTTCAAGCCGTCACACCGTTTTGTCGGTCCCGTCGACACGGTGGTCGGTGAACTCACGGCCAAGAACCTCATCGCGGCCCTCCGCGAAGCCCTGTCCAACGCGTTCCGGCACGCGAGGGCGTCCCGTATCGACGTCACCGTGGACGCGACGGTGCGGCTTCCGGACGGGAAGTCAGGAGTCCGCCTGACGGTCGCGGACGACGGCGTCGGCATCCCCGAAGGGGGCAGGCGCAGCGGGCTGAAGAACCTGAAGCGGCGCGCGGAGTCGCTCGGCGGGAACAGCTGGTACGGGCCGGGGCCAGGACAGGACGGCGGCGGTACGGAGGTGGTCTGGGAGGCGCCGTACTGAACGGGAAGGCGCCGTGAACGAGAAGGCGCCGCGGCGAACCAGGGAGCAGGGCGCGCCGAAGTGATCCGGAAAAGCCCCCTGTTCGGCCCAGCGCAGTGGTCCGTCCGTGCCGACCGCTCCCCCAGGTGTACGACTTGAACAGGACCGGAGCGGTCCGCGCGCGACACGATCCATGTCATGCGCTCACGTCGTCGCCGTAGTCCCCTGCTCCTCCCGGTGCTGTTGTGCGCGGTGGCCGCCCTGGTGGCCCCGCCCACGGCGGCCACCGGGGACGACGGCGGCTCCGACACCTCCGACGGCGGCGACAGTTCCGGCGGAGTCGGCGCCGAGGTCGTACGGCTGTACAAGGACGCGGCACTGGCGACACAGCAGTACGAGGCGGGGCGCCGCGAGGCCGAGTCGCAGCGGGGCCGGGCGCAGCGACTGGAGCGGCTGCTCGCACGGGAGCGGCAGGACATCGCGGTGCTGCACGGGGACCTCGGCCGCATCGCGCGGGCCCAGTACCGCAACGGCGGAGGACTTCCGCAGACCGCGCAGCTGCTGCTCGCGGAGAGCCCCGAGGAACTGATGCGCGGTCAGCACGCGGTCTGGCAGGCGGATCTGGCGGTCAACAACGCGGTCACCAAGAGCCGCCGGGCCGAGCGCAGGCTCGCCGCCGACGAGGCGAGGGCGGCGTCCGCGTGGCAGGCGCTGGAGCGCCGCAACGGAGAACTCGCCGAGATCAAGCGGGGGATCGAGCGGAAGCTGGAGGCGGCCCAGGGGACGCTCCAGGGACAGGCGAACGCCTCGGCCGCCGCCGGTGCCTGCCGGGGCGCCGTCAGGCTCGACCAGCCGCCCACGGCCTTCACCCAGCCGTGGGTCCCGCCGGTGGAGACGTACTCGCTCTCCGCGGGGTTCGGCAGCGGTGGTGCGCGCTGGGCGAGCCGGCACACCGGGCAGGACTTCGCGGTGGCCATCGGCACGCCGGTGCGTGCGGTGGGCGAGGGGCGGGTGGTGAAGGTGTCGTGCGGTGGCCCGTACGGCATCGAGGTCGTGGTGGAGCACGCCGGGGGCTACTACACGCAGTACGCCCACCTGGCCGCCGTCACCGTGGACCAGGGAGAGCGGGTGGCCGGCGGGCAGTGGGTCGGCCAGTCGGGCACGACCGGCAACTCGACGGGGCCGCACCTGCACTTCGAGGTACGACTGACCCCGCAGTCGGGTTCGGGGGTCGATCCGCGGGAGTGGCTCGCCGCGCGGGGAGTCCAGTTGTAGGAGCCGGGAGCCGGGAGCCGGGAGCCGGGAGCCGGGAGCCGGGAGCCGGACCGGCTGCGAGATCGGGTTGGCTGCGAGGGGCGGACCGACCGCCGCCTGGAACACCTTGGCGCACTGCTCCGGGCGGCAAGCGCTTCTGCGCCTACCGTTTCCTACCGCGATTCCTGCTGGTTCGTGCCGATCTACCGGTGCCGCGCGAGTATCCGCTCGATCACGACGGCCACCCCGTCCTCCGTGTTGGCGGCCGTGCGTCCGGACGCCGCGGCGATCACATCGGGGTGCGCGTTGCCCATCGCGTACGACGTGCCCGCCCAGGTGAGCATCTCCACGTCGTTCGGCATGTCACCGAACGCGACGACCTCTTCCTGCGAGATGCCCCGCTCGGCGCAGCACAGCGCGAGGGTGCTGGCCTTCGAGACGCCGGGACCGCTGATCTCCAGCAGCGCGCTCGGGCTGGACCGGGTCACGTTGGCCCGGTCGCCGATGGCCAGCCGGGCGGTCATGAGGAAGTCGTCCGGGGCTATCTCGTGGTGGTACGCGAGGATCTTGAGCACCGGCTCATCGGCGCCCGGTGCGTCCGGCGCGAGGAGTTTCTCGGCGGGCGCGAGGGTGTCGGGAGCCTCCAGGTGCAGCTTCGGATAGGCCGGCTCCTGGTAGAAGCCGTACGTCTGCTCGATGGCGAAGACGGTCCCCGGCGCGGCGTCACGCAGCAGCCGCACGGCGTCGAGCGCGTTCTCCCGCGCGAGTTCCCGGACCTTGACGAAACGGTGGGCGCCGGGGCCGCCGTGCAGATCGACCACGGCGGCGCCGTTTCCGCAGATGGCAAGGCCGTGACCGTGGACGTGGTCGCTGACGACGTCCATCCAGCGGGCCGGACGCCCGGTCACGAAGAAGACCTCGATGCCGGCCTCCTCGGCGGCGGCCAGCGCGGCCACCGTGCGCGGGGAGACGGACTTGTCGTCGTGCAGCAGGGTGCCGTCGAGGTCCGTGGCGATCAGGCGGGTCGGGAGGGGGGAGGCCGGGATCCCGGGCCGTCGGGTCGCTGAGGTCACCGCTCCATTCTCCCGTATCCGCCTGCACGGACGTGCGGCGGTCCGCACAGGTGAGTGACATGGGCCCCCACCTGGACCTTTACGAGCCGCCGTGGGCAGCTCTGGCGCCGTGCGGGTGCCGCGGCGGTGTCAGCCGAGCTGTGCGACCGCCTCCGTCGCGATGCGTTCGAAGGTCTTCTGGTCCGCCGCGAAGTCGGAGTCCGGGATGGGCCAGTGGATCACGATGTCGGTGAAGCCCAGCTCCGCGTAGCGGCCCGCGAAGTCGACGAACGCGTCGAGGGACTCCAGCGGCCTGCCGCGGTCCGGGGTGAAACCGGTGAGCAGGACCTTGTCGAGCCCGTCCACGTCGCGGCCGGCGGTCTCGCACGCGGCGGTCAGCTTCTCCACCTGGCCGCGCACGGCGTCCACCGACTGCTCGGGCGTGCCCGCCTCGAAGAGCTTCGGGTCGCCGGTGGTCACCCACGCCTGCCCGTGCTCGGCGGCGAGCTTCAGCCCGCGCGGCCCGGTGGCGGCGACCGCGAAGGGCAGCCGGGGCCGCTGGACACAGCCGGGGATGTTGTAGGCCTCGCGCGCCGAGTAGAACGTGCCGTCGTACGAGACGGTGTCCTCGGTGAGCAGCCGGTCGAGCAGCGGTACGAATTCGGCGAAGCGGTCGGCCCGCTCGCGCGGCGTCCACGGCTCCTCGCCGGTGCGCAGCAGGGTCGTGGCGTCGAAGCCGGAACCGCCGGCGCCGATGCCCAGCGTGATCCGGCCACCGGAGATGTCGTCGAGCGAGATCAGTTCCTTGGCGAGGGGCACCGGGTGCCGGAAGTTCGGGGAGGTCACCAGTGTGCCGAGGCGCAGCCGGTCGGTGGCGCCCGCGGCGGCGGTCAGCGTCGGGACGGCGCCGAACCAGGGACCCTCGCGGAACGTCCGCCACGCCAGGTGGTCGTACGTGAAGGCGGTGTGGAACCCGAGCTGCTCGGCGCGCTGCCAGGTGGAGCGCCCTCCCTCGTGCCAGCGGAGGTACGGCAGGATCACGGTGCTCAGGCGCAGACTCATGCGGCAGAGCCTAAGTGCAGCCGGTTCGCCGTGCGGCCCCGGCGGTGGCCCCAGCACGTGACGCCGGTGCGTGACCCCAGCGCGTGGTCCCACTACGTGGCCTCAGCGCGCGGCCTCAGTGCGTGGCCGGAAACCGCAGGTAGCGCGGCGGGACGGCGGCCGTGAGCCAGACGCCGTTGGCGCTGACCCTGAAGACATGGCCGGCGCGGTCCATGGCCCCGGCGTCCACGGAGAGCACCACGGGGCGGCCGCGGCGGGCTCCGACGCGGAACGCGGTCTCGCGGTCGGCCGAGAGGTGCACGTCGTGCCGGTTCATGGGCCGCAGCCCCTCGGCGCGGATCGCGTCCAGACTGCGGGCGACGGTGCCGTGACAGAGGTACGCGGGCGGGGTCGCCGGCGGCAGTCCCAGGTCGACCTCCACGGAGTGGCCCTGGCTGGCGCGGATCCGGGTGCCCTCGATCGCGAAGCGCCGCTTGTCGTTGTGGGCCACCACATGGTCGAGCTCGTCCCGGGTGAACCGGAAGCCGTGTGCGGCGGCCGCGGTCATCAACGTGCCGATCTCGACCCAGCCGCCCTCGTCGAGCGTGAGCCCGATCCGCTCGGGCTGATGCCGCAGATGCTTCGAGAGGTACTTGGACACCTTCACGGTGCGTCGCTCGTCCACACCGCTCCTGGTCACACCGCTCCTGGTCACACCGCGCGGGGGCGCGTCGCTTTCCGGCGGTTCACTTTCGTTCATCACGCCAGGGTGCACGGAGAGACGTTGATCACGCATTTGATTTTGCCCAGAGGTTTGATCCACAGCCAAATGCGTTATCCACAGGCTCAGTTGGAGAATCTGTGGACAACTGGTCGACACTTCACGGTGGTTCGTCAACTTTGGCCGTCCGATGGCCCTTTGCGGCAAGTGCGTCCAAGGCGCGGGCCCGCACCTCGCGTTCGGCGGCCAGCGCGATGAACTCGGCCGCGTGTCCGGCGCCGACCAGCCCTTCCACGACGGACATTGTCGTCGCCGGGACCACCACGGTCCGGGTCTCCTCCGTGTCCGGACGGGGCTGCTCCACCCCGAGGTGCCGACGCAGCTGCCGGTGGGCGAACAGCTGCATGGCGCGCGCCAGTTCGGCGTCCACCGTCTGCTGTGCGAGCGGCCGCAGCCGGCGTACGAGCGAGGCGGCCTCCGCGGCGGCGGCGTCGCTCGGTGGACGGTCACCGAGATACCGGGCGAAGACATGGTCGGCCGTGAACTCCAGGAAGCGCGTGGCGATGTGCTCGACCTGCCCCCTCAACTCCCGCAGATGGCCGCAGATCGCGGACAGCGGGACACCGGCCTCGTACAACTCGGCTGCCACCGCCAGCTCCTGGGGGCTCGGCACGAGGAACGTGTCCTCCTGCCCCGGAATCCGTTCGAGCACCCCCAGCTCGACGGCCTCGGCCACCGCCGCGTCGTCCTGGTCGCCGCCGAACCGCGCGCCGAGCTCGGCCCGCGAGATACGGACCGCCTCCTCGTCCGTCCATGGCCCGTCGACCTCCGCGACCAGACCGAGCACCCCGCCGAGGCCGCGCCCCGCGTCCCAGGCGTCCAGGAGTTCCTTGATGGAGGCCAGGGTGTAACCGCGGTCCAGCAGCTCCGCGATCTGCCGTAGCCGGGCCAGATGCGTGTGCGCGTAGACGTTGGCGCGACCGCGCCGCTCGGGGCGGGGGAGCAGCCCACGGTCCTGATAGGCGCGGATCGTCCGGACCGTGGCGCCACTGTGGTGCGCCAGGTCCTCGATCCGGTACGCGACACCGGCCGGCTGGTCGGTCACTGTCCCTGCCCTTCCGGATCCCGTCCCTTTCCGGATCCCGTTCCCTTCCGGATCCCCGTCCCCTACCGGGTCCCCGCCGGTACGCGATGTCTACGAGGGCGTGATGGTGCGGTGCCCTGTCACAGCGGTGGATTCATCCGGGCGATCGCGCGCAGAGCCCGGGGAGCCAGACGGGACAGGAGACGGCCACCGCGGGCCTCCGCCGTCACCGGTACCACCGCCCGGTTGTGCACGACGGCCCGCACGACGGCCGCGGCGACCTTCTCCGGCGGGTAGCCGCGCAGCCCGTACAGCAGGGCGGACTTCGTCCGGCGCCGCTTCTCCTCGGCGGCGTCGACTCCCGTGAAGCGGGCCGTCGAGGTGATCGCGGTGTTGACGAACCCGGGGCAGATCGCCGAGACGCCGATGTCCTGGCCCGCCAGTTCGGCACGCAGGCACTCGCTGAGCATCAGCACCGCCGCCTTGGAGGTGCTGTAGGCGGGCAGCACCTTCGACGGCAGATACGCGGCCGCCGACGCGGTGTTGACGATGTGCCCGCCCTGCCCGCGCTCGGCCATCTGCTTCCCGAACACCCGGCAGCCGTGGATCACACCCCACAGGTTGACGTCGAGGACGTTGCGCCAGTCCTCCGCGGTGGTGTCGAGGAAGGAGCCGGACATACCGATCCCCGCGTTGTTCACCAGGACGTCGACCACCCCGTACTCGGCGGCGACCTTCGCGGCGAGCTGTTCCATGGCCTGCTCGTCGGAGACGTCGACCGTCTCGGCCCAGGCCTCCGGGGAGCCGGCGAGACGGGACAGCTCCGCGGTGCGCGCCGCGCTCGGGGCGTCCCGGTCGACGGCCACCACGCGCGCGCCCGCCTCGGCGAACGCCACGGCGGTGGCCCGTCCTATGCCGCTGCCGGCGCCGGTGACCAGTACGAGCTGCCCGCCGAAGCGGTCGGCGTGCGGGCCGCGCGCCGCGGGAGCCGGTCGCCCGCCCTCGGTCGCGGTCACGAACTCCGTGATCCAGGCGGCCACCTGGTCGGGCCGGGTGCGCGGGATCCAGTGCTTCGCCGGGAGGGTGCGGCGCACCAGCCGCGGGGCCCACAGCTCCAGTTCGTCGTAGAGCTGCTCCGACAGGAACGCGTCCCCCAGGGGCGTGATGAGCTGCACGGGCGCGTGCGCGTACGCGTCGGTGCGCGGCTCGCGCAGGCGTGGACGGACGTTGTCGCGGTACAGCCACGCGCCATGAGCCGCGTCCTTGGGCAGCGACGAGGTCGGATAGCCGTCCGCGGGGACCTTCTCCAGCCGGCGCAGGATCTTCGGCCACTGTCTGCCGAGAGGGCCGCGCCAGGCCAGTTCGGGCAGGACGGGGGTGTGCAGCAGGTACACGTACCAGGACTTGGCGCCCTGGCCGAGCAGTTGACCGACCCGGCGGGGCGTGGGACGGGACACGCGCTTCTTCAGCCAGTGCCCGAAGTGGTCGAGGGACGGACCCGACATCGACGTGAAGGAGGCGATCCGGCCCTTCGTGCGCGGGACCGTGGTGAACTCCCAGCCCTGCACCGAACCCCAGTCGTGGCCCACCAGATGGACGGGCCGGTCCGGGCTCACCGCGTCCACGACCGCCAGGAAGTCGTCCGTCAGCTTCTCCAGGGTGAATCCGCCGCGCAGGGGCCGGGGCGCGGTGGACCTGCCGTGGCCGCGCACGTCGTACAGCACCACGTGGAAGCGCTCCGACAGGCGCCCGGCGACCTGTGACCACACCTCTTTGGAGTCCGGATAGCCGTGCACGAGCACCACCGTGGGCTGCGCGGGATCGCCCCACTCGGCGACGCACAGGTCGACTCCGCCCGTACGCACCCGGCGCTCGCGCGCGCCCGACGGGACCACTGCTGAGGTCATGCCACCGTCCGTTCCAAGCCGACTGCCGTGTGCGCCCGCAACCTGACACTGATGAATGTGACCATTGTTGGAGGCTGCGTCAATAGGCGTCGCGCGGCCTGTGGACAACGGCGCCGATGGGGACAACCACGTCGAACGGGACGGGACGGGCTGGGCCGGGCTGGTCCCGTCCCGGTCCCGGGGCCGGAGCAGGAGCAGGAGCGGAAGCAGGAGGAGTAAGAGCGGGAACGGCACTCGCCGGTTGTTCGACCTGAGGGGGACCCCTACGGGCCCGTACGACTGGAGAGTGACGGCGATACAGCTCCCAGGTCTGACGACTCGGTGTGGCCTGCGCCACTACCTTCGAATCGTGACTGTGATCGCGACCGAAAGCCTGAGCAAGCGGTTCCCCAGGGTGACCGCTCTTGACCGGCTCTCCGTGGACGTCGGACCCGGTGTGACCGGACTCGTCGGAGCCAACGGAGCCGGCAAGTCCACACTGATCAAGATCCTGCTGGGGCTGTCCCCCGCCACCGAGGGCCGCGCCGCGGTGCTCGGACTCGATGTCGCCACCAAGGGCGGCGACATCCGTGAGCGCGTCGGATACATGCCCGAGCACGACTGCCTGCCGCCGGACGTCTCGGCCACCGAGTTCGTCGTCCACATGGCGCGCATGTCCGGCCTGCCCCCGGCGGCGGCCCGTGAGCGCACCGCGGACACGCTGCGCCACGTCGGCCTCTACGAGGAGCGGTATCGCCCCATCGGCGGCTACTCGACAGGGATGAAGCAGCGCGTCAAGCTCGCCCAGGCGCTGGTCCACGACCCGCAGCTGGTCTTCCTCGACGAGCCTACGAACGGCCTCGACCCGGTCGGGCGCGACGAGATGCTCGGCCTGATCCGCCGCATCCACACCGACTTCGGCATCTCCGTGCTGGTCACCTCGCACCTGCTGGGCGAGCTGGAGCGCACCTGCGACCACGTCGTCGTCATCGACGGCGGCAAGCTCCTGCGGTCCAGCTCCACCACGGACTTCACCCAGCGCACGGCGATCCTCGCGGTGGAGGTCACCGACACGGACGAGCACCCGGACGGCACCGGCGCACTGCGCGAGGTGCTCCACGCGCGCGGGATCGACACCCACGACGGCAGCGGACTGCCGGGCGCGGGCCACATCCTCCTGCTCACCGCGCAGGGCGAGGAGACGTACGACCTCGTACGGGACGTCGTCGCCGACCTGGGCCTTGGCCTGGTCCGCATGGAGCAGCGCAGGCACCACATCGCGGAGGTCTTCACGGACAGCGACGAACAGGCAGCCAGGGACGCCGAAGCACAGGCGGTCCTGAAGGACGGCGACGAACAGCGGAAGGAGGCGGTCGGCCATGGCGGTTGAGCAGCCCCGGACACAGGTCCCCACACAGGCCTCGGCCCAGGTCCCGGCTCCGGCCCACGCGGGTGAGCAGACCCGGATCCACAACATCGGCTACCGCAACTACGACGGCCCCCGCCTGGGGCGCGCGTACGCCCGCCGCTCCCTCTACTCGCAGTCCCTGCGCGGCGCGTACGGCCTCGGCCGCTCGGCGAAGACCAAAGTGCTGCCGATGCTGCTCTTCGTGGTGATGTGCGTCCCCGCGCTGATCATGGTCGCGGTCACCGTCGCCACCGACCTGAAGGACCTGCCCGTCGAGTACACGCGCTACGCGGTCATCATGCAGGCCGTCATCGGTCTGTACGTCGCCTCCCAGGGACCGCAGGCCGTCTCCCGCGACCTGCGCTTCAAGACCGTCCCGCTGTACTTCTCGCGCCCCATCGAGACCGCCGACTACGTACGCGCCAAGTACGCGGCCCTGGCCTCGGCGCTGTTCATGCTCACCGCCGCACCCCTGCTCGTGCTCTATGTGGGCGCGCTGCTGGCCAAACTCGACTTCATCGACCAGACCAAGGGCTTCGCACAAGGGCTCGTCTCCGTGGCACTGCTCTCCCTGCTCTTCGCCGGCATCGGCCTGGTCATCTCGGCGATCACCCCGCGCCGAGGCTTCGGTATCGCCGCCGTCATCGCCGTGCTGACCATCTCCTACGGGGCGGTGTCCACCGTCCAGGCCATCGCCTACGACCAGTCCAGCTCCGACGCGATCGCCTGGCTCGGGTTCTTCTCGCCCATCACCCTGATCGACGGAGTGCAGACCGCCTTCCTGGGCGCCTCGTCCGCCTTCCCCGGCGGTGCGGGCCCCTCGACCGGAGAGGGCGTCGTCTATCTGCTCGTCGTCCTCGCACTCGTCGCGGGCTGCTACGGCCTCCTGATGCGCCGCTACCGAAAGGTCGGACTGTGAGGACCGCGACCGCCCGCCCGTCGTCCGCCACCACCCTTCCAAGGAATGGGCCGCGCCCATGAGCACTCTCACCATCGACCACGTCTCACGCTGGTTCGGCAACGTGGTGGCCGTCAACGACATCACCATGACCATCGGCCCGGGTGTCACAGGACTGCTCGGCCCCAACGGCGCCGGAAAGTCCACCCTCATCAACATGATGGGCGGCTTCCTGGCCCCCTCCACCGGCTCCGTCGCCCTGGACTCCAAGCCGACCTGGCGCAACGAGGACATCTACCGGCAGATCGGGATCGTCCCCGAGCGCGAGGCGATGTACGACTTCCTCACCGGCCGCGAGTTCGTCGTCGCCAACGCCGAGTTGCACGGCCTCGGCGAGAAGGCCGCGCACCGGGCGCTGGCCACGGTCGAGATGGAGTACGCGCAGGACCGGAAGATCTCGACGTACTCCAAAGGCATGCGCCAGCGCGTGAAGATGGCCTCCGCGCTCGTCCACAACCCGTCGCTGCTGCTGCTCGACGAACCTTTCAACGGCATGGACCCGCGCCAGCGCATGCAACTCATGGACCTGCTGCGCCGCATGGGCGACGAGGGCCGCACGGTCCTCTTCTCGTCGCACATCCTGGAGGAGGTCGAGCAACTCGCCTCGCACATCGAGGTGATCGTCGCCGGACGGCACGCGGCCAGCGGCGACTTCCGCCGGATCCGCCGCCTGATGACCGACCGCCCGCACCGCTATCTGGTCCGCTCCAGCGATGACCGCGCGCTCGCGGCCGCGCTCATCGCCGACCCGTCGACGTCCGGCATCGAGGTGGATCTCCAGGAGGGCGCACTGCGCATCCAGGCCGTCGACTTCCCACGTTTCACGGCACTGCTGCCGCGGGTGGCTCGCGACCACGGCATCCGGCTGCTCACGGTCTCGCCTTCCGACGAGTCCCTCGAGTCCGTCTTCTCGTATCTCGTCGCGGCGTAGGAGGCCGAAAGATGTACGACCCCACAGTCGCCCGGCTCACCTACCGAGGTCTCCTCGGCCGCCGCCGGGCCCTCATCCTGGGCGCACTGCCCGTTCTGCTGATCGTCATCTCCGTGGCCGTACGCGGCTTCACGGGCGCCGACGACCAGGTGGCCGCGGACGTCCTCGGCGGGTTCGCGCTCGCCACGATGGTGCCCATCATCGGCGTCATCGCGGGCACCGGAGCGATCGGCCCCGAGATCGACGACGGCTCGGTCGTCTACCTGCTCGCCAAGCCGATCAAGCGCCCCACGATCATCTTCACCAAGCTGATCGTCGCCGTCGCCGTGACCATGGTGTTCTCGGCGGTACCGACCTTCGTCGCCGGGCTGATCCTCAACGGCAACGGCCAGCAGATCGCCGTCGCCTACACCGTGGCCGCGCTGGTCGCCTCCATCGCGTACGCGGCGCTCTTCCTGCTGTTCGGCACCATCACCCGGCACGCCGTGGTCTTCGGACTCGTCTACGCCCTCGTGTGGGAGGCGCTCTTCGGGTCGCTGGTCGCCGGGGCGAAGACGCTCAGCGTGCAGCAGTGGGCGCTCGCGGTGGGCCACAAGGTGTCCGGGGATCTCGTCACCTCGGACGTGGGCCTCATCACCGGCACGGTGCTGCTGGTCGCGGTGACGGTCGCCGCCACCTGGTTCGCCGGTCAGAAACTGCGGACGCTGACACTGGCCGGCGAGGAGTAGGCCCCGCCGCCCTCGCGTCGGGGCGTCGGAGCGGCTCCACGCGCGCGTGGAGCCGCAGCCATTTGTGATCTTGAAGCCGGTTTTATCCGTGTCACGGCACACTTGTCCGAGGGGATGCGACGAGGAGGAACGGGGAATGGCAGCGAAGACACCACGCGGCGCGGGGCAGGACCCCGGCGAAGACGGGGAAGGGCGGGGTAAGGCCCCCGAGGAGGGCTGGGACGACGAACTCGTAGCCGGCGAACTCGTACTGGACGAGGACTTCATCCGCTCCGCCGGTACGGCCGAGCCGTCCGCGCGCGCCCGTATGCTCGCGGCCCGCTGGCGCGAGGGCGGCCCCGACCCGCAGCCCTGGCGCTCCGACGAGCCGCCGGCAGGGTGGTTCTTCAGCAAGGCACGGCGTCGCGGGTGGCGCCGCCGCTGATCGTCCCGGGGCCGATCAGCGAACGATTCGTGGCCGATCCGGGGTGATCCGTCCCCGCCCGGGTTCCCTGCTTCCCGCCCCCGGCCCCTCGCCGCCCCCGTCTCCGGCCCCGGCCTTGTCCGGTTTTATTCGGTGGCGTCCGACTCGGCCCACGGGCACAGTGGTGATGTCCAGGTCGCCGGATTTCTCCGGCGCCACAGTCCGGGAGAGGAGCACGACGGCGCCCGTCAGCGGCGGTCCGTCGAGCTTCCGGCAGGACAGCGTGCGGGCTCCGGAGCAGTTACCCCTCCGTCGAGTCCACCCCGCACGGGGAGCTGTCCGGGGCGGCCGTTTCGAGCGCGCACCTTGGCGCGGGCCGCCCACCCGGAGGGCTGTCGTCCTTCGAGCCCTCAGCCGAGCAGCTTCTCCAGGACCACAGCGATCCCGTCCTCGTCGTTCGAGAGGGTGATCTCGTTCGCCACGGCCTTGAGCGACTCGTGGGCGTTGGCCATCGCCACGCCGTGTGCCGACCAGGCGAACATCGGGATGTCGTTCGGCATGTCGCCGAAGGCGATCGTGTCGGCGGCCTTCACACCGAGGCGGCGGGCCGCCAGGGAGAGCCCCGTGGCCTTCGACAGCCCGAGCGGCAGGATCTCCACGATGCCCTCGCCCGCCATCACGATGCTCACCAGACCGCCCGCCGCCGCCCGCGCCGCGGACGCCAGTTCGTCGTCGGTGAGACGGGGATGCTGGATGTACATCTTGGTCAGGGGCGCGGCCCAGACCTCGGCCACGTCGGTGAACGGGACGGACTGCAGCAGACCCTGCACCCGGTAGCCGGGCCCGACCAGGACGTCGCCGTCGAGGCCGTCACGGCTCGCGGCGAGGGCCAGCGGGCCGACCTCCGCCTCGATCTTGGCGAGCGCGAGCCCCGCCACCTGCCGGTCGAGAGTCACCGAGGTGAGCAGCCGGTGCGCCCCGGCGTCGTAGAGCTGTGCGCCCTGACCGCACACCGCGAGTCCCTCGTATCCGAGGTCGTCGAGGATGTGCCGGGTCCAGGGGACCGCCCGCCCGGTGACGACGAGGTGCGCGGCACCCGCCGCGGTGGCCGCGACGAGTGCCTCACGCGTGCGCGGCGAGACCGTGTCGTCGGAGCGCAGCAACGTTCCGTCGAGATCGGTCGCGACGAGCTTGTACGGAAATCCCCCGGCCGGCCCGGCTGGTCCGGACGACCCGGTGGAGCTGATCGAGCCGGTCGGCCCGGTGGTGCCGGTCACTTGGCGATCGGCTCCAGCAGCTCACGGCCGCCCAGGTACGGACGGAGCACCTCGGGCACCCGTACGGAACCGTCGGGCAGCTGGTGGTTCTCCAGGAGCGCCACGATCGTGCGCGGGACGGCGCACAGTGTGCCGTTCAGCGTCGCGAGCGGCTGCACCTTCTTGCCGTCCCGCATACGCACCGAAAGACGACGCGCCTGGAAGCCGTCGCAGTTCGAGGCCGAGGTCAGCTCGCGGTACTTGCCCTGGGTCGGGATCCACGCCTCGCAGTCGAACTTGCGCGAGGCGGACGAGCCCAGGTCGCCCGACGCCACGTCGATGACCTGGAAGGGCAGCCCCAGACCGGTCAGCCACTGCTTCTCCCAGTCGAGGAGCCGCTGGTGCTCGTTCTCCGCGTCCTCGGGGTCGACGTACGAGAACATCTCGACCTTGTCGAACTGGTGCACGCGGAAGATGCCCCGGGTGTCCTTGCCGTACGTGCCGGCCTCGCGGCGGAAGCACGGCGAGAAGCCCGCGTAGCGCAGCGGCAGCTTGTCGGCGTCGAGGATCTCGTCCATGTGGTACGCCGCGAGCGGGACCTCGGAGGTGCCGACCAGGTAGTAGTCGTCCTTCTCCAGGTGGTACACGTTCTCCGCGGCCTGGCCGAGGAAGCCGGTGCCCTCCATGGCGCGCGGGCGGACCAGCGCCGGGGTCAGCATCGGGATGAAGCCGGCCTCGGTGGCCTGCGCGATCGCCGCGTTGACGAGCGCGAGCTCCAGGAGCGCGCCGACACCGGTGAGGTAGTAGAAGCGCGAGCCCGACACCTTGGCGCCGCGCTCGACGTCGATGGCGCCCAGCGCCTCGCCGAGCTCCAGGTGGTCCTTGGGCTCGAAGCCCTCGGCGCCGAAGTCGCGGATCGTGCCGTGCGTCTCCAGGACGACGAAGTCCTCCTCGCCGCCGACCGGGACGTCCGGGTGCACGAGGTTGCCGAGCTGCTGGAGGAGACGCTTGGTCTCCTCGTCCGCCTCGTGCTGCTCGGCGTCGGCCGTCTTCACGTCGGAGGCGAGCCGGCCGGCCTTCTGGAGCAGTTCGGCCTTCTCGTCGCCCGAGGCCTTGGGGATGAGCTTGCCGAGCGCCTTCTGCTCGGAGCGCAGCTCGTCGAAGCGGACGCCGGACGACCTGCGCCGCTCGTCGGCGGAGAGAAGGGAGTCGACGAGCGCGACGTCCTCTCCACGGGCGCGCTGGGAGGCGCGAACACGGTCGGGGTCCTCACGGAGCAGGCGAAGGTCAATCACCCCGCAAGGCTACCGGTGCGAGGTTCCGGGACACGACCCGGTATTCCGATCTGCCGTATCTGTCATGGTTTGGCGGCATTTTTTGATTCGCGTGGATTGTGCCCATTCGCGTCAATCGAAAAGGGCCAGGCCCCCCGGAAAGAAGCAGGCGGGCTGTGACGTGTTGACTCGATTCCCTTGTGGATCAAGGGACTTGGAGTGGGGGTTGTCCACAGGAATCCACATCCAGGAAAGTTATCCACAGGCTGTGCGAAAGATCTGTGGACATCGGAAGTGATCGTTTCGAAAACCCCGTCCAGGACGAGGAATTCCCGAGCCAAACCCTCCCTACACCCACGTTCGAGTGGAAATGTCTCCCTCTAAGGGATTGCTCCCAGGAAACAGGTGGACGAGGGGTGACCTGCGGGGCTGTGGACGCAGTGGTGAGCCGTAGGCCGATTTGTCGACCGAATCACACTTCGTTGTCGACTTGTCCCCAGGTCGAGAAGACATCCTGTGGATAACTCTGTGGACAGAGAAAATCTGCAGGTAGGACCGACTAGAAACGGCCGTCCTGGCACCGGGCCAGCCAGTCCGAGGCCGCCGCGAACTCGGAGTCCGACGTACCGGCCCGCGGTGCGCGCATGTCCTGGGGATCGACGTCCGCCTGCGGATAGGACCCGAGGAACCGCACCTTCGGGCAGACCCGCTTGAGCCCCATCAGCGCCTCGGCCACCCGGCGGTCCGAGATGTGCCCCTCCGCGTCGACGGCGAAGCAGTAGTTGCCGATGCCCTCGCCGGTCGGCCGGGACTGCAGCAGCATCAGGTTGACCCCGCGGACGGCGAACTCCTGGAGCAGTTCCAGCAGGGCACCGGGGTGGTCGTCGCGCTGCCAGATGACCACGGACGTCTTGTCCGCGCCGGTCGGCGCCGCGGGCCGGGCGGGCTTGCCCACCAGGACGAACCGGGTCTGCGCGTTCTCCGCGTCGTGGATCTCGGTCTCCAGCGCCTCCAGGCCGTACCGCGCCGCCGCGAACTCGCCCGCGAAGGCCGCGTCGTAGCGCCCCTCCTGGACCAGCCGGGCGCCGTCCGCGTTGGAGGCCGCCGACTCCCAGACGACGTCGGGGAGGTTCTTCCGCATCCAGTTGCGCACCTGCGGCTGGGCGGCCGGGTGCGCGCTGACCGTCTTGATGTCGGACATCTTCGTGCCGGGGCGGACCAGCAGCGCGAAGGTGATCGAGAGGAGCACCTCGCGGTAGATCATCAGCGGCTCGCCGACGGCCAGCTGGTCGATCGTGGTGGTGATGCCGCCCTCCACCGAGTTCTCGATCGGCACGAACGCGGCCTCGGCCTCGCCGGCCCGTACGGCGTCGAGCGCCGCGGGGACGGACACCATCGGGACGAGCTGCCGGGTGGCGGACTCCGGAAGAGTCCGCAGGGCCACCTCGGTGAAGGTGCCCTCGGGGCCGAGATACGCGTAGCTGGCTGGCATGGCCTCACCCTAATGGGCCTTGCGGAACGCGGCTCACGCTTCCGCCACCTCGCCCCGCGAAGCTGATCTCATCCCTCCAGCAGCTTCTGCCCCACGTACTCCCCCTCCGCCGCCCCGCCCGGCACCGCGAACAGGCCGCTCGACTCATGGCGGATGAAGGTGGACAGGGCGTCCCCGCGATCGAGCTTGCGCTGCACGGGGACGAAGCCACGCAGCGGGTCGGCCTGCCAGCAGACGAAGAGCAGCCCCGCGTCCGGCACCCCGTCCGCGTCGATGCCGTCGTGGAAGGAGAAGGGCCGGCGGAGCATCGCCGCGCCGCCGTTCTCGTCGGGCCGGGTGATCCGGGCGTGCGCGTTGATCGGGACGACCAGCTTGCCGTCGGCACCGGTCTTCTCCAGGTCCATCGCGGTCGTCTCGGTGCCGCCGGACAGCGGCGCCCCGTCGGACTTCCGGCGCCCGATCACGCCCTCCTGGTCCTTGACCGAGAGCTGCTCCCAGTCGTCGAGGAGCATCCGGATACGGCGTACGACGGCGTACGAGCCGCCCGCCATCCAGGACGGGGCACCCGCGCCGGCCGGATCACCCGCGTCCGGTACGAAGATCCGCCGGTCGAAGTCGGACTCCGACGGCTCGGGATTACGGGTGCCGTCGATCTGCCCCATCAGATTGCGGGCCGTCAAGGGGCGGGCGGTGGCGCCGGGCGAGCGGTTGAAGCCGTTCATCTGCCAGCGCACCCTGGCCGCCCGGCCCGCGTCCCGCTGGATCGCGCGCAGGGCGTGGAAGGCGACGAGGGAGTCGTTCGCGCCGATCTGGACCCACAGGTCGCCGTTGCTGCGGGCCTTGTCGAGGTGGTCCGAGGAGAAGTCGGGCAGCGGGTCGAGGGCGATGGGGCGCTGCTTCGCCAGTCCCGTACGGGCGAAGAAGCTGTGGCCGAAGCCGAAGGTGACTGTGAGGGACGAGGGCCCGGCGTCGCGCGCCACGTCCGTGTCGTCGCTCGTGGACGCCTCGCCCGCCATCAGCCGCCGGGCGGTCGTCGACCAGCGCCGCAGCAGGGCGGCGGCCTCCTTGCGGCCGGCGCCCGCCGCCAGGTCGAAGGCGACGAGATGGCCGCGGGCCTGCAGGGCGGTCGTGATGCCCGGCTGATGTTTCCCGTGAAACATCACCTCGTCCGCGCCGAGCGAGCTGAGGAGCGCGGTCCGGTCGGCGGAGGGGGCGGCGGCGTACCCGGCGGCTCCGCCCGCCGCGCCGAGCGCGAGACCCGTGGCACCGGCGGTGCCGAGCAGGCGCCGACGCGAGACGGCGCCGGCGCGCCTGGCGGCGGGCTGCCGTGCCTCCGGGGGAACGGCAGCCTCGGGGGAGCCCTTCTCGGCGGTCTTGGAGATCTCCGAAGTCTCCGAAGTCTCCGAAACGGGCTGCGAGGGCTGTGATGGTGGTGATGGTTGTGCGGGATGTGTGGGCTGTTCAGCCATGGTGTCGTTCAGCCGATCTGCGCGTTCTTGTCCACGGTCACCTGGTCGATGTCGGACGTGCGCACGGTCACCGCGATCTGCCAGTTGCCCGCCATCGGGATCTGCACCCCGCTCGCCGTCCAGTGTCCGGTGGCGATGCGGTCGGGGACCACGGGCAGCGGTCCGATGTCCTTGGCCTTGAGGGTGAAGGCGACCTTGACCTCGGGGATGTCGAAGGCCTTGCCGTTCGGCCGCTCCACGTAGACGTGCATGTCGTTGCCGCCGACGCGGGCCGGGTCCATCTCGACCCGGGCTATCCCCTTGCCGTCCTGACTGCCCGTGTCGAAGGGGATGTCCAGCGACAGCAGCGCCCCGCTGGCCTGTTCCGAGGTGGCGGCGGTGGCGGCCTTCGCCTCCTCCTCCGTACGCCCCGGTTCGGTGGAGGTGAGCACGGTGGTGACGGCCAGCAGGACGACCGCGACGCCCGCCTCGGCGAGCACCGAGTGGCGCAGGCCCGAGCGGAGCGGGTCCGCGTCGCGCAGGCGCTTCTCGCGCGCGGTGGCCACCGCGGCCCGCTGCCGGGCCAGCTGGGTGGCCCGCTTGCCGCCGCCACCGCCGCCGGCTCCCTTCGCCCCCTTCGAACCCGCCGATGCCTTCGTGGCCTGCGAGCTCTTCGAGCTCTTCGAGCTCTTGGACGTCGAGGCCCCGACCGAGGCCTTCACCAGTTCCTTGGCGGGCGTCCGGGCCAGTCGGCCGGTCCAGCGCCGCGAGATCCACGCGATGCCGACGAGGACGACCACCAGGCCGATCTTGACCAGCAGCAGCTGTCCGTACCCGGTTCCCGTGAGGGCCGACCAGGAGCCGACCTGGCGCCACGACTGGTAGATCCCGGTGACGACCAGGACGGCCACGCTGCCGAACGCGATCTGGGAGAAGCGCTGTACGGCCGACCGGTCGAGGGACGGCGCCGGCGCGCGGTAGAGCGCCACCAGCAGCGTCGACAGACCGCCGAGCCAGACCGCGACGGCGAGCAGATGCAGCACGTCGGCGGGCATGGCGACACCGGTCTGGAGACCGGTCGAGGCGTGCTCGGCCATCGCCCAGGTCGCGGCGAGACCGGCCGCCACGACGAACCCGCCGATGGCGAGCCCGAAGGTCAGGTCGTTCTTCTCCTCGTCGTCCTCGCGCTTCTCGTACGCCCCGAACAGCACGGCGATGAACAGCGCGGCCGCGGCGAGCAGCAGCAGCCGCGAGACCAGGGCGGCGCCTGTCTTGGTCTGCAGCACCTGGCTGAGCAGGTTCAGGTCGAAGACGTCCCCGACCTTCCCCGAGCCGGTGTACGACCCGCGCAGCAACAGCATGGCGAGGGTGGCCCCGGTCAGGGCGAGCCACCCCGAGACCACGAGCCGCTGCACCGCCCGTACGCCGGTGCCGCCCTGCCAGCAGGCCAGTACGAAGGCCGAACCGCCGACGAGGAGAATGAATCCCGCGTACGAGACATAGCGGGCGAAACCGTAGAGGCCGCCCACCACGCCGCCGCCGACCTCCTGGTCGGACACGGCGACGGAAGTCTTCGAGGGCGCCCCGATGGAGAAGGTGAAGGCGCCGGAGACGGGATGGCTGTCCGCCGACACCACCTGGTAGGTGACGGTGAACGTGCCGTCGGGCAGGCCGGAGTGCAGCTTGACCGAGTACGAGTTGCCGCCCTGTCCGGACGTCTTGCCGGTGTCGACGCGCTTGCCCTTGGGGTCGAGCACGCGCACCGAGTCGTCGGACATCGCGACCTGCTCGGAGAAGGTGAGCGACACCTGGGCGGGTGCCTCGTCGACCACCGCTCCCTGCTGGGGGTCGCTTCCGGTCAGTGCGGCGTGCGCGGAGACGGGCGCGGCCCCGACGAGGAGCGCGCCGGTGACGGCGAGGAGCAGCAACAGCAGTGTCCGGACACGGGGAGCGATGGTCTGACTCAACGTGGTCCCTCCCTCAGCGGTGCGACGTCTTGGACGAGTGCTTGGACGTACGTGACGAGTGTTTGGACGAGTGCCTGGACGAACCGTGGTCCGAGTCCTGCCCTGAGCCCTGGCCCGAGCCCGTGGACGATCCCGTCGTCGCCGGCGGCTGGTAGGTGGCGGACTTCACCGGCATCTCGACCGTGATCGGCGCGGACTTCGTGAAGCGCAGTTCCAGGGACACGGTGTCGCCCTCCTTCGGCTTGCGCTTCAGCTTCTCGAACATGAGGTGGTCGCCACCGCTCTCCAGGACGAGCTTGCCGTGGGCCGGGACGGCGAGGTCCTCGACCTGCTCCATCGACTGCCCGGCCGTCGTGTGGAGGGTGACCTCGCCCGCGATGTCGCTGGTGACGGAGGACAGCCGGTCGCCCGCGCCGCCGTCGTTGGCGATGACCAGGAAGCCGGCCGCCATGGAGTCCGAGACCGGCTGCGGCATGTAGGCGGAGCCCACCGACAGCCCGTCCCCCGACGTGTCGGAGTCGGAGTCGGAGCCCCCGCAGCCCGCCAGGGTCAGGGCGGCGGCCAGGACGAGGGCGGCCGCGGACGCCGTACGAGCGGACGCCGTGCGACGGGTCACGGCTTCGCGCCCTTGATCAGCGCGGGCAGATCCTTGGTGTAGTCGTCGACGGTGGCGTCCTCGCCGTACAGCACGTACCCGCCGTCCGTCTTCGGGGAGAAGGCGATGACCTGCGTGCCGTGCATGGAGACGACCTTGCCGTCCTTGTCCTTCGTCGGTGCCTCGATGGAGATGCCCAGGGTCCGGGCACCCGCCTGGATCGTGTCGAAGGAACCGGTCAGGCCGACGACGTCCGGGTCGATGCCCTTGAGCCACTTGCCGAGCGCCGCGGAGGTGTCCCGCTCCGGGTCGGTGGTGACGAACACGACGCGGAGCGAGTCCTTCTCGGCCTGGGACAGCTTCTTGTCCTGGGCCAGTTGCTTCTTGGCGACGGCGATGTTGTTCATCGTCAGGGGGCAGACGTCGGGGCAGTTGGTGTAGCCGAAGTAGACCAGCGTCGGCTTGCCCTCGGTCGCCTCGCGGAGGTCGTACTTCTTGCCGTGTGTGTCGGTGAGGACGAGGTCCGGCTTCTCGAACGGCTTGTCGAGGACGGTGGCGGCCTTGTCCGCGCCGGCCTCGGCGGACACCTCGGCGACAGCGTTGCCACTGTCGCTGTCCCCGCTTCCGCAGGCGGAAAGGGTCAGAGCGGCCGCGGCGAACAGAGCGGCCGCGGCGTACGTCTTCTTGCGCATAGTGCATTCTCCCGGGGACGCCGCGCCCGGCCGCTGAGGCACGGGCCCGGAACCCCGGCCGCTGAACGATCGGCCGGGGGTCCCGGTGGGGCGTCCTACGTTGGGTCGGTAGGGCTGGATTTAAGCGGTGGTACGCCGACGGCCGGCGAGGACGCCGAACGCCACGCCCGCCACGCCGACGACGATGCCCACGACGCCCAGGACGCGGGCCGTGGTGTCGCTGCTGTCGCCGGAGGCGGCCTCGGTCGAGGTGCTGGCGGCGGCCTTCGCGTCGTCGCCCTTCTCGGTGTCGGCGGCGGTGTCGTCGGAGGCGGCGGCCCCGTGGTGGTCGTCGGTGGCGGCGGACAGCGCGAGCACCGGAGCCGGCGTCTCGGGCTCCTCCTCGCCGTCCTTCTGCGTCTCGATCCAGCGCACGACCTCGTCGTTGGAGTACGTCTGGATGGCCTTGAAGACCAGTTCGTCGGTGTCCTCGGGGAGCGCGCCGATGGAGAGCGGGAACTTCTGGAAGAAGCCGGGCTGGATGCCCTTGCCGTCCGCGGTCCAGGTGACCTTGGTGATGGCCTCGTTGATCTTCTCGCCGTGCAGTTCGAGCGGCTTGTCGAGCTTGGACTTGGTGACCTTGACGTTCCAGCCGGCGACGGGCTGCGGCATGACCGAGGCGAGCGGGTGGTCGGCCGGGAAGTTGATCTCCAGTTTGGTGGTCGAGGCCTTGTCGCGCTCGTTCGGCACCTTGAAGTTGACCGTCGCGTAACCGCCCTTGGCGGCCGTGCCCTCGGGCGACACGCTGACGTGCGCGAACGCGGGGCCGGACAGGACGAGGACGGCGGAGGCGGCGACGACACCGGTCGCGGCGATACGAGAAGCCTTCATGGCGGGAAACACTTCGCTTTCAGCACTGGTTCGGTGAGGAACGGGGATTGCGCGCGTGAAGGAGCGGGCACGCGCGCGTGCCGCACGACGGCACCCCTGGAGTGATACGTCCGAAGCGGTGTGCCGTGTCAGGCGGCGAGGAGGAATGCCTCGCCGGCCGGCGGACCGCGCCGGACGACCGAGTGCTGAAGAGCGGTGGTACGCGGGAGTGGTGGCTCGTTCCCCCCTGTGCGCGGTGCGCCCGGCACCGCGGGGGTCACTCCGGGCAGGCCCGCCAGCAGAACGCGTACGAGCGCCAGGGCTCCGCGCAGGGAGGCGAGGGCACCCTGCGTCACCCCGTGCGCCGAGAGCCGCAGGAGGCGCCGAAGGGCGATGTCCCCGCGGCGCAGCAGCCACCCGGTGGCGACGGCGGCGAGCACATGGCCGAGGAGCATCGGCAGCGACGGCAGCACGGACGCCGGCATTCCGACGGCGGTGGACAGGGCGCCGGCCTGCTCGTGCAGGGCGTGCGCGCCGCCCGCGTCCATGTCCATGCTGCCCGTGCCGCTCGTACCGACGCCGACGCTTCCGCTGACGTCGACGTCGCCGCTCGTGTCGAGCTGTGCGTCGGCGAGGATCCGCTGCGCCTGGGCGGGGCTGAGCGTCGCGATGGACGCACCGCACACCAGCCGGGCGGCCCGGGTCACCAGCGAGGTGTCCACGCCCGTGGACGAGGCGGCCGGCGTGCCGTGCTGCCCGAGTCCGAAGAGTGTGTGCAGCACCGTCTGGCCGGTCGCGAGGAGCACCGTGATGCCCGGCAGCGAGCGCTCGCGCCCGGCGAGCGGTGCCGCGACGGCGAAGACGGCGAGGAATCCCGCGCCGAGCGACCACAGGGGGACCGTCGCGCAGGAGACGATGGAGTGACCTGCCGCGGCCAGCACGACACAGACGGCGGTGAACACCGCGGCCCTCAGGACCCGGAGATCACCTCCGGTGCGCGCGCGCTGGTGGTGAGCAGTCATGGCGGGGTCATCATCGCACTGGCCCTACCCGCTCCATACGGCAGGTCCACAAGATGACGTACGGTCCGGAAGAGTGCGTTCTGGCATGAGAAGCCCGTACATACACCGGCAGATGGCCTCGGCATATCCCCCTTATGGGCGGCATCACGTCGCGGGCACGCTTACATCCGGTGCGCGGCGGCAATACGTATCGGTATGTCGAGCCGCGGCCAGGAGGCTGGAGCATGAGCATTTGGTGGTCCCTCCATCTCCGGCGTGAGGCGGCGAGCGTTCCGCTCGCCCGGCGCCTGCTGATCGGCACGATGGAGTCCGCGGGGGTGGATCCTGACATCTCCTACGACATCTCCGTCGCGCTGAGCGAGGCCTGCGCCAACGCCGTCGAGCACGGAGGCGACGCGGTACGGGGAGAACCCACCGAGGCCTACCGGGTCACGGCCTATCTGGACGGCGAGAAGTGCCGGATCGAAGTGACCGACTCCGGCCCCGGGTTCCCCTCGGGGCGGGGCCGTGCGCCCCTGCGGCCCTCCCACACCGACGCCGAGAACGGCCGGGGCCTGTGTCTGATCCAGGAACTGGCCGACCACGTCCACATCGGCAACAGCTCCCTCAGGGGCGGGGCCGTGGTCAGCTTCGACAAGATCCTCAAGTGGCGCGAGGGCACACCGCTGCTCGCCGGCTGACCCTCCCGGGGACGGCTGACGGCCCTCCCGGCCCCACGAGGGCGGCGTTTTCCCGCCGAATTCAGCTTTCCCGGCATTCTCAGGGCGCTCACAGCTTCCACCCATGTCCCTGACGGCCGGCCTCCCTAGGTTTCCCGTCATGACGGGAAACCACGAAGGAACGAGCATCACGCGGCGCCGCGTGATCGCGCTCACCGGCGGCACGGCCACGGCCGCGGCCGGCGGGCTGGCGCTCGTCGGCTACCAGGCCGTCTTCGCTTCTTCCTCGTGCTCGTAAGGAGCCATGGTGATGAGCAACCGCGAGGACGAGACGCTGGCACAGGCCGCCGTGGCCGCGCTCACCGGGCAGTTGGCGCTGGCACCCAAACCAGGACTGCCCGACCCGCGCGATCTCGGTGCCCGCGTGACCGGCGAGGACCACTGTTCGCTGCGCTGGTCGGCCAGGGCGCTGGAGCCGGGCCTCGCGGCGATGGCGGCAGCCGCCCGCCGGACCGGCTCGGCGACCCCCGGACTCCGGGCCGAACTCGGGGCGATCGGCCGCTCCACCGAGCACTCGGTGGCCCTGGCGGGCGGCGGGCACCGTGGAGCGCTGTGGGTGCTCGGCCTGCTGGTCGCCGCGGCGGCTCTGGAACCCAGGGCCGGGGGACGGGAGCTGGCGGCGACCGCCAAGCGGATCGCGGCCCACTCCGACCGGCGGGCGCCACGACGGCCCTCCCGCGGTTCGTCGGTCTCCGCGAAGTACGGTGCGGCCGGTGCGCGGGGCGAGGCGAAGGCCGGATTCCCGCATGTGCGACGGGCGTTGGAGACACTGGCCGTGGCTCGCTCCGCGGGTGTTCCGGAGCCGTACGCGCGGCTCGACGCCCTGCTGGCCGTCATGTCGACGCTCCAGGACACCGAGTTGCTGTACATGGCAGGACCACTTGGTCTGCGGCACGTCCAGGCGGGTGCCCGCGGGGTCGTCGAGGCGGGCGGTACGTCCACGGCGGCGGGGGGTGCGGCGCTGGCCGCCTTCGACGAGGACCTGCACGCGCGCGCGTGGAGTCCCCGTGGGAGTGGGGGGCTGCTGGCGGGGGCGCTGTTCGCGGACTCGCTCGCTGTCCGGGGCGCTCCGTCGGCGTTCACGGGGTGACCTGCCGGTGCCGGTGTTGAGCGTCCGCCCGGTGCCCGGACCCGGCTGGCGCCGGTCCGACCGGGTGGCCCGGCCGTCCAGGTCCCTGCGGGCCGTCCGTGGCTGGTCGCGCAGTTCCTCGCGCCCCTGAGCGGCTCGGTGTCCTTGGGCCTGTGCGGGCCGGTGGGGGTTGATCGCGCAGTTCCTCGCGCCCCTGAAAAGCCCCCGAGCCCCCCGCGCCTGAAAGCCCCCGAGCCTCCGCGCTTGAACGGCAACCCCGCGTCCCGCGCTTGAAAGCCCCGAGCTCCCGCGCTTGAACGGCAACCCCGCGTCCCGCGCCTGAAAGCCCCGAGCTCCCGCGCTTGAACGGCAACCCCGCGTCCCGCGCCTGAAAGCCCCGAGCTCCCGCGCTTGAACGGCAACCCCGCGTCCCGCGCTTGAAAGCCCCGAGCTCCCGCGCTTGAACGGCAACCCCGCGTCCCGCGCCTGAAAGCCCCGAGCTTCCGCGCTTGAACGGCAACCCCGCGTCCCGCGCCTGAAAGCCCCGAGCTCCCGCGCTTGAACGGCAACCCCGCGTCCCGCGCCTGAAAGCCCCGAGCCTCCGTGCCTGAACGGCAACCCCGCGCCCCCGCGTCTGAAAGCCCCGAGCTCCCGCGCTTGAACGGCAACCCCGCGTCCCGCGCCTGAAAGCCCCGAGCCTCCGTGCCTGAACGGCAACCCCGCGCCCCCGCGTCTGAACAGCGCCCCCGCGCCCCCGCCCCTGAAAAGCTTGCGTGTCCGGAAACGTTGGCACGCGCGTGTGTCCATCGGCAGGGACGGCCGGGCGCCCCTTCGGGTACCCGGCCGTCAGGCCCGTGTCGGTGTCGGTGTCGGCGTCAGCCCTTCAGCGTGGCCATCCATGCCTCGACCTCGTCCGACCGGCGGGGAAGTCCGTCCGACAGGTTCCGGTTGCCGTCCCGCGTGACGAGGATGTCGTCCTCGATGCGGACGCCGATGCCCCGGTACTCCTCCGGCACGGTCAGGTCGTCCGCCTGGAAGTACAGCCCCGGCTCGACGGTCAGGCACATGCCCGGCTCCAGCGTGGCGTCCACGTACGTCTCCGTCCGGGCGGCCGCGCAGTCGTGGACGTCCATCCCGAGCATGTGACCGGTGCCGTGCAGCGTCCAGCGGCGCTGCAGCCCCAGCTCCAGGACCCGCTCGACCGGACCCTCGACGAGCCCCCACTCCACGAGCTTCTCGGCCAGCACGCGCTGGGCGGCGTCGTGGAAGTCCCGGTACTTGGCGCCCGGCTGCACGGCGGCGATGCCGGCCTCCTGGGCCTCGTACACCGCGTCGTAGATCTTCTTCTGGATCGGCGAGTACGTGCCGTCGATCGGCAGCGTGCGCGTGACGTCGGCCGTGTAGAGGGTGTGGGTCTCCACGCCCGCGTCCAGCAGAAGCAGGTCCCCGGCGCGCACCGGACCGTCGTTGCGCACCCAGTGCAGCGTGCACGCGTGCGGTCCCGCCGCGCAGATCGAGCCGTAGCCGATGTCGTTGCCCTCGACCCGCGCACGCAGGAAGAACGTTCCTTCGATGTAGCGCTCGCTGGTCGCCTCGGCCCGGTCCAGGACCCGTACGACGTCCTCGAAGCCGCGCACGGTCGAGTCGACCGCCTTCTGCAGCTCGCCGGCCTCGAACTCGTCCTTGACCAGCCGGGCCTCGGAGAGGAAGACGCGCAGTTCGGCGTCGCGTTCGGCGGTGACCTTGTCGGCGAGCGCCGCCTCGACACCGGCGTCGTGGCCGCGTACGACCCGGACGGGCCCTGTCGCCTCGCGCAGCTTGTCGGCGAGTTCGCGGACGTCCGCGGCGGGGATGCCGTACAGCTGCTCGGCCTCGGTCAGGGAGTGGCGGCGGCCGACCCACAGCTCGCCCTGGCCGGAGAGCCAGAACTCGCCGTTCTCGCGGTCGGAGCGCGGCAGCAGGTAGATCGTGGCCCGGTGGCCGTCCGCGACCGGCTCCAGGACGAGGACGCCGTCCTCGGTGAGGTTGCCGGTCAGGTACGCGTACTCGACCGAGGCACGGAAGGGGTACTCCGTGTCGTTCGAGCGGGTCTTCAGGTTCCCCGCGGGGACGACCAGGCGCTCGCCGGGGAAGGCCGCGGAGAGCGCGGCACGGCGGGCGGCGGCGTACGCGGCCTGCTCGATCGGCTCCAGGCCGTGCAGCTCCGTGTCGGCCCAGCCGGACTTCATGCTCTCGGCCAGCTCGTCCGACACGCCCGGGTACAGGCCGTTCTTGCGCCGCTTGATGGGCTCTTCTGGCTCTACTTCGTCCGCCTGGTCGGCGGCCTCGTCAAGCACGGCTTCCGGGGTCTCCGGATTGAGCGCCTCCGACACGATCTGCCTCCTTGATACGACTCTGGACGCCGTCCATCGTACGGTCGTACGGAAGGACGACCAGGGCTGGAAGGCTTTTCGAAGGCCCTGGTGACGTACGCGGTGACGTGCGGCTCGTCCGAGAGACGCGCCGCTCACTCGAAGCGGGCCGCGAGGAGCACCACGTCGTCGTCGCTGTCGGCGTCGTCGAGGCCGTCGGGGAGCATGCCGCGCAGGACGTGGTCGGCGACGGCGCCCGGGTCCGCGCGCAGCGCCCTGGGCACGCTCGCGGCCGCCGCGTGCAGCCGGGAGAAGGCCCGGTCCATGGGGTCGCCGGTACGGTGCAGCAGCCCGTCCGTGTAGAGCAGGACCGTCTCTCCGGCCTCCGCCTGGAACTCCACACTGGGCGCTTCCCAGCAGGCGAGCATCCCCAGGGGCGCCGAGAGCGACGTCTCCACGTACTCGGTGCGGCGCTCGCCGATCACCAGCGGCGGGCTGTGTCCGGCCCCGGCCAGCGTGATCTTGCGCAGCGCGGGCTCGCAGTACGCGAACAGGGCCGTGGCGGAGCGGGCCGGCTCGGTGAGCCGCAGCAGCAGTTCGAGGTCGGACAGGACGGCGACCGGGTCCTCGCCCTCCATCACCGCGTACGCCCGCAGGGAGGCCCTCAGCCGGCCCATCGCCGCGACGGCGCTGGGACCCGA
The DNA here is from genome assembly GCF_047444975.1 of Streptomyces sp. CWNU-52B. Taxonomy (NCBI): domain Bacteria; kingdom Bacillati; phylum Actinomycetota; class Actinomycetes; order Kitasatosporales; family Streptomycetaceae; genus Streptomyces; species Streptomyces sp. CWNU-52B. The sequence goes on from NZ_JBLFJV010000047.1 coordinate 114,384, forward strand.
CCCGGTGACGGAGCCGACCGCGAGGCCGAGCGCGGCGTCGGGCAGCGGCAGCGCGTCGTACCAGTCGCCGCCGCCGTGCGGCCCCGTGCGGTGCCGGGCGGCGAGCTGGACCCCGAAGACCCGGGGCAGCCGGGAGGGGAGCAGCTCCTCGCGGATGGTCGTGATGCACGCGCGCGTGCGCTCCAGCTCCAGCAGGCGGGCCAGGTGCTCGGACGCGTGTCCGGTGTAGAGGCCGACCAGGTGGCGCCGGCGCTCGTCGGGCTCGGCCGGTTCGTCGTAGAGCCATACGGCGGCGCCCAGGCGTCCCGACGTGTCCGTGGACAGCGGCAGGGTGTAGCTCGCGGCATAACCGAGCCGGGCGGCCACCTCGCGGTGCCGCGGGTCGAGCCCGTCCTCGGAGAGCAGGTCGGGCTGGGCGATCTCGCCCTCGCCCCCGGGAAGCCCGTCGAGGATCTTCCCGTACGACATGGAGCTGCGCGGGACGGTCTCGATGTGCCCGAGATCCGCTCGGGCGAGTCCCAGGCCGATCGTCGTGTCCGGGCCGAGTCCGTCGCCCGGCTCCAGCACCACGAGACCGCGCCGGGCGCCCACGAGGGCGGCTCCGGCGCGTAGCAATTCCTGGAGTGCGTCCGTCAGCGAGGCGGTGCGGGCCAGCCGCTCGGTGAGCTCGTGCAGGGTGGTGAGATCGGAGACCCAGCCTGCGAGTCTGTCCTGGAGGACGGCACCGGGCGCGTGTGGAGAAGGGGCCGGTGGGGAACCCGTGGTGGCACGTGCCGGCGCGACAGTCTGTGCGGGCGAGGGCACCGTTGAATCGATTCCGGCCACTTTCGGGAGGTGAGGGGCGTTCATGGCGTCCGGCTTTCCGACCGGTGCGTATTGCTCGATAGCATCGCAAACCCCCATGTCATTCTGCGCCGCTAGCAGTGTCTCCACATGTACACGCACTCGTGAGGAGATGTCCAGCATTGTCCTGCTGGGATTACTGGTGTCCGTGAGGCTGCTGCGGAAGAGTAAAGTTGGCTTAAAACTGACTCGAGTCACGGTGTACTGCGGTCGACTGGCCTTGCTCCACAGAGCGTCACAGCGGTCGTGATGGGTACGTACTCGGTGAAGGCCAGGTGTGGTTGGGATCCTCCCGGAACCTGGCGACGGACCCGGGCGTCTTAACCACCGACGACCGTGCCCCATCCTCCCGTGGCGGAGGCGGCGAGAAGTACGCGGGACAGCAAACGCCAGGCGCCGCCACCCCACGCCATGCCCGTGCTTTGGCCAGACGCAGTATGGACACGCGGACGCAGCCCAACGCTCAACCCATAGGGGTTCCCCTTGTCTCCGACGAGGGTGTGATGCGCCAGTAGGTACGCACAGTGCAGAGATCGTCACATGGTGTGATGTGGTTCCTCGGCGTTCAACGGAAAGGAACGAGCGCATATGCGCGAGATCCTCGGAAGGCGACGCAGGCTCCGGTCCCGGCGAAACGACGGAAGGCCTGAGATGCTCAGCGCGGCCCTGACCTTCGCGACCGCTTGGCAGTGGCCCGTACTCCCGGGCGTGGCCCCGGACCCGCAGGGGCGGGCCCGATGCGGGTGTCCGGACCCCGAGTGCACGGTGCCAGGTGCCCATCCCTTCGACCCAGGTCTGCTGGCGGCCACCACCGACGAGCGCATGGCGCGCTGGTGGTGGACGAACCGGCCGACGGCCCCGATCATCCTCGCCACCGGAGGAAAGGCCCCGTGCGCGGTGAGCCTGCCGGCGCCGGCAGCGGCGCGTGCGCTCGCGGCGCTCGACCACATGGGGATGCGCCTGGGCCCCGTGATCGCGTCCCCGACGCGCTGGGCGCTGCTCGTGAAGCCGTACTCCCTGGAGCAGCTGGGTGAGCTGCTCTACGCCAAGGACTTCGTGCCGGGCTCGCTGCGCTTCCACGGCGAGGGCGGCTACGTGGCCCTGCCTCCGTCCGAGACCGGCCAGGGCGGGATCCGCTGGGAACGTGCTCCGCTGCCCGGCTCGGCCGCCCCCTGGGTGCCCGACGTGGAGGCCGTGGTGGACGCGGTGGTGGAGGCGCTCACTCGTACGGGTGTGAGCGCCCCCGAGTTGTAGGGGAATCGGGCGCGCGGCTCGCCGCGCGCCCGCCCTCGCTCGTTATCGTCCCTTTCATGCTGCGCCAATCCGGGGGACGGCCCCTGGACTCCCGAAGTGTCCGTCCGGGCCCGGACCCGGACCCCCGACGTGTCCGCCTGACGGTGCTGACAGGCATCGTCGTCCTCACGGTCGCGCTGCCGCTGGCGGCGGCCTCCGCGGGGCAGGTGGGCGGCGGGGCCCCTGCCTCCGTGTCCGCCTCCACGCCCGCGTCCGAAACCGGGGCCGAATCCGAAACCGCGTTCACGTCCGATTCCAGGTCCGGTTCCACGTCAGACTCCGTGTCCGGCTCCATCTCCGACTCCAGATCCGAACGTGCTTCCGCCCGCGCGGCCTTCGTGGAGCGGTCCTCGTCCGTGGGGCGGGTCTCGGACGGGCGGTCCGCCGGCGGCTCTGACGGCTCCGGTGGTGTCGACGGTGGGGCGCCCGAGGACGGGCGCGGGTCGCGTCCCGACGGGGCCGAGCGTCCCCGGACGCTGGGTGTGGGGCTCGCCACGGCTGCCCGGTGCGGACCCGAGCTCGTCTCTCCCGAGGGCGTCGAGGCACAGACCTGCGTCCTGACGCAGGGACGGGAGACCTGGGCGCGTACCTATTACCGCAACGCGACCGGTGACGATCTCACGGCCGTCCTGGCGCTCATGGCGCCCGGCGGCCGCACGGTGCGGATGCACTGCGCCGTGGGCGCCGGCGACGAGCCGGAGGTGTGTGAGACACCGCGGGAGCGAACGTCCGGCGATGTGTCGGCGTACACCGCGATCGCCGAGTTCGCGAAGGGTGCCGACGGGCCGCTGCTGTTGCGCTCAGGGAGCAACTCACCTGCGCAGAAAGCGCGTTGAGGACTTCGCCGACGGCGGTCCCGCATCCGCACATGAAAAGACCCGGTTGCTGGCGACGGGGGATGCACCAGCAACCGGGCTACTCGAACGGTAACAAGAGATCGGCGGTTCGCAAATTCGATCTCGGCTATTCAGACACCGATTCGCTTGTCACGACGGGGAGTTGTGACAGGAGTCACCCACTCCGGACACCTGTCGACCGGCTGACCGGTCGGTCAGCCGGGACAAGGGGGTCCGGCGGGCGTCAGCTGAGGGTGACCTGGCGGTTGGTGAGGCCGCCGCGGGCCCGGCGCTCGTCCGCGGTGAGCGGCGCGTCCGTGGCCAGCGCCGCCGCGAGCCTCTCGGCGAACTCGGACGCGGGCTTCTCGACGTCCTGGGCCGTGACGCCCGTCGGCAGGTCCCAGACCGGCACGGTGAGGCCGTGAGCCCGGAAGGAGCCGACCAGACGGGTGCCCTCCCCGAGGCTCGAACCGCCGGCCGCGTGCAGTCGCGCGAGCGCGTCCAGAAGCTGCTCCTCGGGGTGCGGCATGACCCAGCGCAGGTGGTTCTTGTCGGGGGTCTCGCACCAGTACGCCGCGTCGACGCCGGTGAGCTTCACCGTCGGGATGGCGGCGGCGTTGGCGCGCTCCAGGGAGGCGGTCACCTCCGTGGTCGCGTTCTGAGCGTCCGGAACCCAGAATTCGAAGCCCGCGTGCACAACTGGCTCGAACGCGCCTTCAGGGTCGAGGAGGTCCTGCAGCCGTGGCCCGTCGCTCGGGGCGCGGCGGCCCTGGACCGGAGTGCCCGGGTCCGCGGTGAGCGCGCGCTGGAGGGTGTCGGCGAGGTCGCGGCTGATGTCGCCGGACGCCGTGTCGTTCTGCAGGCCGATGAGGACCGAGCCGTCGTCGCGGCGCAGGGCCGGCCATGCCATCGGCAGCACCGTCGCGAGCGTGACCGACGGGACACCCTCCGGGAGGGCGTCCTTCAGGTGCAGCTCGACGGTGGCCGCGGGCACCAGCTCGCGCAGCGCGATCCAGTCGCCTTCGCTCGGCAGGCCCTCGAAGGGGCGCTGCACCAGTTCGGTCACCGCGTGGGCGGCGGCGCGTCCGTGACAGGCCTTGTAGCGGCGGCCGCTGCCACAGGGGCAGGGCTCGCGCGCTCCGACAACCGGCACAGGTCCGTCAGCGACGGCGGCGCGGGCCCCATTCTGCGGCTGCGGCTGCTTGGCCTTCGTCTGGGGTCGCTTCTTGGCCATTGTGGCTGTCTCCCGGTTACGGCTCGACTCGTACGGGCGCGAGCCTAGCCGCTCGTACGAGGACCCACGGGACCCTGTGGACAACGTGCCGGGCCGTACCGGGGACGGCGCTGCGGTTCGTCCCGGAACCGGTGCTTCCGTCGCCTTCGCCCCAGACCACAGCCTGGCCCGCGACCTGGCCCGAGACCTGGACCACGGCCTGGACCGCGAACTTGGCCGTCGCCTTCGGCCCTTTCCCATCGACCGCCGGTCCTGCGCGCTGCTGCCGGTACCAGTGCCGGTGCCGATGCTGCTGCCGGTGTCTGCGTCGGTGCGGCGCCGCGGTCCGTCTCAGTCCAGGCCGTCGAAGGCGTCGCTGAAGTTCAGGTCGGGCATCGCGGACACCGAGGGGGCCGCGACCCGTGCGGTGAAGTCGTCGCGGCGGCGCGCGGCGCAGGCGTCCTTGTGTACGACCACCCACACCGTGACCTCACCGCGGGTGTCGTCCCGGACGCCCCAGTCGTCGGCCAGGGCCGTGATGATGTTCAGCCCGCGACCGCCGTGCGCGGTGACCGACGGTGTGGCCGGAACCGGACGGGTCGGACCGCCGCCGTCCGTCACCTCGACGGTCAGCCTGCCGGTCCGCTCGACCCGCCATGCGGCCCGGACGTCACCGTCTCCGGCCAACGCGTCACCCAGTGGCCTGCCGTGCCTGCACGCGTTGCTCAGCAGTTCGGAAAGGATCAGTACGGCGTCGTCGATGACTGTCTCCGCCACGCCGCCGGTGCGCAGTTGATCCCGCATCCGGTGTCTTGCTTCTCCCACGCCGGCAGGGCCATGAGATACGGCCATGCTCGACGACGTGGGCACCTCCTGTGCCACCACCAACGCCACCCCCGAGACCTCCTTTGTCCCACGCCACGGTGTGGATGCCCTCCAGGGCTGGACCGGAAACCGGCCAACGCACGTGCGGTGACGCACTCGTAACGATCGAATACGGAACGAACGCGCCGGAGCACTCCCTGTAGTCGAGTGGCTGGAACTCGATGGTTTGGCCTAAACCCGGCATTCGGGGGCGAAACGCGCGTTACCTGCGGGGGGACCGAGGGGGCTGAGAGGCGTGGTTCAGCGGATGCGTCTCAGCGGCCCAGCTGGTGCAGCACCGCGCGGGGGCGGTTGGTGATGATGGCGTCGACACCCAGCCCGACGCAGAGATCGACATCCTGCGTGTCGTTCACCGTCCATACGTGAACCTGGTGGCCGGCCCGCTGCAGGCGCTCGATGTACGCCGGGTGGTTGCGCGCGATCCGCAGGGCGGGACCGGCGATCCGGACGCCCGGGGGCAGCCGTCCGTCCCGCAGCCGGGGCGAGACGAACTGCATCAGGTAGACCGTCGGCAGGGTCGGGGACGCGGCGTGGACGCGCTGCAGTGAGCGCGCCGAGAAACTCATGACGCGTACCGGTGACTCGGCGGGAGAGGGCGGTGCGTCGAGGCCGAAGCGCTTCAGGAGGACCAGCAGTCGCTCCTCGACCTGGCCGGCCCAGCGCGTGGGGTGCTTCGTCTCGATGGCGAGCCGTACCGGACGGCCGGCGTCGGCCACGAGTTCGAGCAGGCGTTCCAGGGTGAGGACCGACTGCTGCTCCCATGAGGGGGGCTGCTGCTGTTCCCAGTCGGGCGCCTCGTCGCGGTTCTTCCAGGAACCGAAATCCAGGGCGGCGAGATCGGAGAGTTCCAGGGCCGAGACGGCACCGCGGCCGTTGGAGGTGCGGTTGACGCGGCGGTCGTGGACGCAGACGAGATGCCCGTCCGCGGTCAGCCGTACATCGCACTCAAGGGCGTCGGCCCCGTCCTCGATCGCCTTCTCGTACGCGGCCAGGGTGTGCTCGGGGGCCTCTTCGGAGGCCCCGCGGTGGGCGACGACCTGGGGCTGGTGCTGTCGTGCGTGGGTCACCGCGTCATGGTGCCATCGCGGACGGGTGGGTGTGCGGTCGGCGACGCGGGGCATGCGATGGTTTTGTCAGACCTGTCCTATATAAGTAAAGATCTCGGAGTCACAGGTGCCGCTTATGGCGCCCTGACGTCCCGTGGGAAAAGCTGACGGCATACAAAAGCACATGCACAGCTGAATCGTGCCGGTTCCCGAACATGCGTGAGTGAAGTCTTGAACACACACGACTGAACGTGACCGGATATGAATTGACTGAACAGCCGCGGATCGAGAGGAAGAGCTGTGAGCACCGAGAACGAGGGCACTGCAGTACCCCCGGCCCCGTCTGCACCTCCCGTGCCGGTGGACACTCCCGCTGCTTCCGAGTCGCCGGAGCAGGCGGTTTCGCCGGGAGCGGGTCCTGAGGGTCCCGCGGGTCCTGCGAGCCCTCACCAGGGCAGTACGGCGCACCCCCAGGGGCCGGGCCCCTTCCAGGGCGACGCGCCGACGGCCACGTTGCCCCCGGTGCCTCCAGGGGCTCCGCAGGGCGCCGCGCCGGCTCCCGAGGCGGGCGCCTGGCCGCCGCCTCCGCAGGCCACACCGTCGTACGCGGACGCGGGCGGCCCCGGCCCGTACGCGGGAGGCCCGGGCGGCTCTGGTCCGTACGGAGGCGGGGGTGAAGGCGGTTCCGGGGACGCCTGGGGCTCCTCGTACCAGCAGCCCGCTCCCAAGCCGAAGTCCGGCGGACGCGGTGGTCTGGTCGCCGGGGTCCTCGCGGCGGCGCTGATCGCGGGCGGCGTGGGCGGTGGCATCGGCTACTGGGCGGCGGACCGCAACGACGACTCCTCCGGTTCTACGACGGTCTCCGCGTCCGAGAGCGGCGGCGACCTCAAGCGTGATGCGGGCACGGTGGCGAGCGTGGCCGCCACGGCGCTGCCGAGCACGGTCACCATCGAGGCCGAGGGCAGCAACGGCGAGGGCGGTACGGGCACCGGCTTCGTCTTCGACAGGCAGGGCCACATCCTCACCAACAACCACGTGGTGGCCGAGGCGGTCGACAGCGGCAAGCTGTCGGCCACGTTCTCGAACGGCAAGAAGTACGAAGCCGAGGTGGTCGGCCACGCCCAGGGGTACGACGTCGCGGTCATCAAGCTCAAGAACGCGCCGGACAACCTCAAGCCGCTGTCGCTCGGCAACTCGGACAGGATCGCCGTCGGCGACTCGACCATCGCGATCGGGGCTCCCTTCGGCCTCTCGAACACGGTGACCACGGGCATCATCAGCGCCAAGAACCGCCCGGTGGCCTCCAGCGACGGCAGCTCCAGCAGCAAGGCCTCGTACATGAGCGCCCTGCAGACCGACGCCTCGATCAACCCGGGCAACTCCGGCGGCCCGCTCCTGGACGCCAAGGGCGCGGTGATCGGCATCAACTCCGCGATCCAGTCCACGAGCGGCGGCCTGGGCGGTACGAGCCAGTCGGGCTCGATCGGTCTGGGCTTCGCGATCCCGATCAACCAGGCGAAGATCGTCGCCCAGCAGCTCATCAAGACCGGCAAGCCCGTCTACCCGGTCATCGGTGCCTCCGTCTCCCTGGAGGAGGGCACGGGCGGCGCGAAGATCACCGAGGAGGGCGCGAGCGGCTCCGACGCGGTCACGCCCAACGGCCCCGCCGCCAAGGCCGGCCTGAAGCCCGGCGACGTCATCACCAAGCTCGACGACCGGGTGATCGACAGCGGCCCCACCCTCATCGGCGAGATCTGGACCCACCAGCCCGGCGACACCGTCAAGCTCTCCTACACCCGCGACGGCAAGCAGCGAACGGCCGAAGTCACCCTGGGCCAGCGCGAGGGCGACAGCTGACCGGTTAGTCTTGTCCCCGCGCCGATCTCTCAGCGGCGCGGGGTGGGTTGCCCGAGCGGCCTAAGGGAACGGTCTTGAAAACCGTCGTCGCAGCGATGTGACCGTGGGTTCAAATCCCACACCCACCGCAGGTGAACGGCCCCCGACCAGGTAGATCGGTCGGGGGCCGTTCTCGTGTGCGCTGTCCGCCAGTAACCGTGGTTCCCCGTCAGTTCCCGGCCGAACGGGCACGCGAGGGGCACGGGCACCCTCCGATCCGTGGCTCTGGATAGATCGGTCGTCGACGGTCATACCGGCAGCGGTACCTATGACTTGGGCAACTCGGTGACGAACGTTCCGATGCCTGGTTGCATCTGCGCCAGTCCGGCGTCTCGGAGCTCGGTGAGTACACGTCGGGCCGTCATCTGTGCGATACCGAATTCACCTTGGATCGCGAGGACGCCCGGGAGCTGGCTGCCAGGCGGGTACTCGCCGGCGGTGATGCGCTGCTCAATGACCCCGTAGACCTGCTTCCAACGCGGGATATCCGGCTTCCAGTCCATGATCCGAAGCTAGGCGGCCTAAGCTCCATCAGCGAGACGAGATTGCCTGACTCGCCTAGCTACCCTAGCTAGCTAGGTCTAGGCTGCTCATACACGCATGGAATGCCCTCCACCTGTCCGGGCTCGGGGGGTGGCCGACTGGAGTGGAGCCGACGTGGATCACCGTACTGGCGAGCCGTCCGTCACGGCCGAGAGAGCCACCCACAGGAACATGAGGCTGTCGCTGGACATCGCCGTGATGCGCGACGCTGCTCGTCAGCTCCTCGGCGAAAACGCTGAGCTGCCATCAGATGAGGAGGTCGACACGGTCACGCTCCAGCTCCGCGGGCACCTCATGCTGTTGATTCCCGAGGTCGAGACTGCGGCGCTTCGTCTGCCCGAGTGTGACATCCCCCGGGCCTGCGCGCTGGCCTGCATCGGCGAGGCCAGGATGAGGCTCCGTGCCGATCCTGCCTCCGCGTTGCCCAGGCAGGTCGCGCACGTCCAGCGGCTCGCTCGCTCCGTGAACGCCCTTGTTGATCACTTCGAGAACCTTGGCGCTATCCGTGGCGGGTGACTTGTCCCTGCTGCCGGCCGTCGCCTGACCGCCGAACCCCTGCCGCTCGCAGTGCTGAAGACACGCGTGCGACAGGTGCGGCCGTCACGCCACCCCCGAGGTGGACGGCCGCGGGCCCGTCGCCGCATCTGGTGCCTGCTGGCGGCGGGCCGCTGACCGTCACCAGTCATGATCGGCTTGGTTCGGGCTCCTGTTGTGCAGGAATTCGCGCTTCGCTCCGGGTCTCCGTCTGCCGAATGAGGTCTCGAAGTTCGCCGGGTGTCGGCCATGGGGCGCTACGGTGGATCATTCGGTGGCAGTTGGCGCAGATCAGAGCAAGATCGCTGAGCTTTGTTCGCCCCTCACCGGCCTCGTGGAGAGGCACGACGTGATGGCACTCGATGTATCCGGCACCCCGCGGGCCGTAGGTCGCCTCGAAGTCGAACCCGCATGCCTCGCAGTTGAGCCGGCGGCCCTGGCGCAAGACGGCATCGATCTTTCGCTTGCGTAGCCCTTTGTCCCGCTCCCGGGTCTTGTGGCGGCGGATCAGCAACCTTCCCTCCGGCGCGCTGTAGTCGTCTTCTCCTGGCTCCGGGGGTAGGTCCTGAAGCTCGCCTGTGTTGAGGCCATCCCGGATCTGCTGGGCTACCTTCGCCATCTCGATTGGCCGGGCGAGGAAGTCGTTCATGACTTCGACATCGAGCACGTTGCCGTTCGTGGGCTTCCCCCGGTAGTCCGGGTGCCGGGATGTGATATCTACCGTTTTGCGGGCTACGCCATTGGGGTTCCGGAACAGCTCATTACGTAGTTCTTCAGGATGGATCGGCATGGTCTGGAGCAGCGCGGACAGCTCGATCACTCGTGAGTCGTCGAACTCCAGTCGCTTCCATCCGTTGGCCATCGCCAGATCGCAGGCAAGGATGATCTCGTCGCGGGTCCAGTCGGGGCTCCGGGACGCACGGATATGGAAGCCGAGTCGAGCGAGCCACCTGGCGGCGTGTGACCGTCCCCCGCTCAGCTCGTCTGGCTTTAGCGCTCGGCCTTGATCAAACTTATGGGCCACTCCGGCGATGGCCTTCGAGTCGTATGTCCGGTCCTCGTGGACGAGGAAGTAGCCGGTCGCCGGCTCGTACCCATACTCGGACAAAAACCGGTCGCGGCCCAACTGGTCATACTCCGCCATGGCTTGCAGGACACCGTCTCGGCTGATCGCACCTTTGCGCATGCCGTAAGGGTAGATGTCACCACTGACAACCCGTTAGATGAGCCCCTTCCTCTGCCACCACTTACCCAAGCTTCCATCCCGTCCGCCGTCGACCCACACACCGTGGAGCAGGCGTGGTTCAGGGGCGTCAAGGTGGAGCGCGCCACTGTACGAACGACCTTGACGCCCCTGGGCCGCGTCTGCTCGGCTCTGCCTGGGTCGGCGGTGGACGGGATGGAAGCTCTCTACGCACGCCACAACTTGCCCGCGGTCGGCGACGGCGCCCCTCTGCCCCGGTGCCGGCCGATCCCCCGCCGGAGGCATGTCCTGACCGTAACGTGCTGCATGGTGATCAACTCATCGCCGGCCTATCCACGCGTGGGCGCGCGTCGGCGGCGGCAGCGCCGAGCGGGCCGAAGGCAGGAGCGCGGGCGCGGCCAGAGCCGGGAGCGCGCCCGGCGGAGCGGAGCGCAGCCGGACTTGATGAGGTAGAGAAACCTGTAACAGCTCAGGCGCGTAGCGGCTCGGGGGCTGATGTCTCGTCGATGAGGTCGATAGCCGCTGGCCGGGTGGAACGTTGGGCAAGCCAACCTGAGACACGCGGCCCACCGTTGACGGCGCTGCCTTCGAGGACGGTCCTCACATGCTGGAACCCTTGCTCCAGGTAGTACCGCTGTAGCCGCTCGTTGCTGGTCCAGGCGTCGAGTCGTAGCCACTTCGCGCCCGCGTGGTACGCGCGATCACCGGCCCAATCAAGCAGCATGCCGCCGAGGTTACGGCCTGCGTAGTCGCGCGCCACCGTCAACTTGTTGACGAACATGGAGGGATCGCCGAGTTCCCCCACGGACCACAGCCCCTCCTCGGCCTCCGGGGTCAGGGTGACCGTGCCGGCGGTGCGCCCCTCGTCCCTCAGCATGAAGACGGTCCCGGTCTCGATCGTGGCCAAGAGGCGGTCTGCGGGGTACGGGCGACTCCACTGGTCGCTACCGAGCTCGCTGATCCAACCCGCCGCTTCCTTCCGGAAGTTCAGCAACTGGTCGAGGTCGGCAGGTATGGCACTGGTGATCTTCACTTGACTTCGTCCTCCCCCCGGGCCGACAGGTCGCCGATCTCGTAGTTCATGCGGTTCAGGTCGCCTCGGAAGGTTGTGACTGTGCACCGTACGGGGCGTTCGGCCGTGTACCCCGTTCGCGTCCAGAGCAGGACTGGGACACCAGGGCTGATCTCCAGGAGGCGCGCCTCGTCCGGGGTGGGCATGCGAGTAGAGATCTCGTCCGCGTATCCGAGCTGCTCGATGCCTACACCGGCGAGATAGCGGGTCGTGCCTTCCTCTATGTCGCCCGGGTCGGTCAGCCGGGGCGCGTCCTGGACAAGCCAGTCCGGGTAGTGCGTTGCCTGCGTCGACCACGGCACGTCATCCACGAAGCGATGGCAGAAGCGGAGCACTGACCGCGTACCCGGCTCGACCTTCAACCGTTCGGCGATGTAGTCCGAAGTCGTCGTCACCTCCACGCGAAACGTCTGGTGAGGGCGGCGGCCGGCGTTCGTCACGTCGGTTGAGTACGCGTCGCCGTTCTGGGGGAACGTCAGGTTCTCGAAGCGAGAGGCGTTCAACTGGAACACCTCGTGCTTGCGCACCTCGTACCCCAGACCCTGACTCGACGTGACGAGCCCCTGACTCACCAGCACGCCCAACCCTGAGCGGACGGTGTTCCGGGACGCATCGAACCGGGCGGCCAACTCGGCCTCCGACGGCAGTCGAGCCCCGGGTGCATACGTGCCGTTGTCGATCTCGCGACGCAACGCGTCGGCCACCTGTTGGTATTTCGACTGCCTACTCATGACCCCATCATGACGCACCAAGCCAACTTGTAGGTACATGTAGCGCAGAAGTGCTTGACGTCTCACCGTGTATGCGTCAATCTTCAGGAGTCGGCTTGTACCAACAAGTTGAGCAAGAGGTCCAAGGGACCTAACTCTGATCTGTCCTGGAGTAAGCATGCCGTCGTTCAAAATCGACCTTCAGACCGCGATCGTGATCGTGGCGACTGCCCCGGAGCCGAAGCTCGTCGACAAGCGCACGGGTGAGCGGGCGGTGGACCGGGATTCCGGTGCGGGTCTGTCCACGGTGGGCCTGGTGATCTCGGACGAGGGGGAGGGCAACCTCTACAAGGTCACCGTGCCGGAGACGGGCTTCCCGGAGGGTCTTCAGCCGGGTGCGATCGTGCGGGTGGTCGGCCTGAAGGCGCGTGACTGGGAGAACGAGTTCAACGGGCAGAAGCGTCACGGGATCTCGTTCCGTGCGGTCTCGATCATGCCGGTTGGTGCCTGACCATGGCTGATGTCGCTACCTGGTTGGAGCTGGGCGGCGCTGCGGCCGGCGCCGGTGGGCTCGGCTACGCGAAGGTCCGCGCTCCTCGCGTGTACTGGTCGCTGGTCGGCCTGCCGGTGACCTGGTCCCGGTTCACCTGGTCCTACCGCTCGACGATGGAGGTCTGCGGGCTGACTGTGCAGCCAGCGGGGTTCCGTGCGTTCATGACGCGCAACCTGGCTCGCCGTGAGGTGCGGCCTCTCCCGCCGAAGGTCCGCCGGGTCTGGGGTACCTCGACCGGTCTGCGTATCTCCCTGCGGCTGCCTGCCGGTCTGGAGCCTGCGGACGTGGCCGCGTCCTCGGAGCGTCTGCGTCACGCCTTCGGTGTGCAGTCGGTGACCGTCGCGGAGATCAAGCCGGGGTATGTCGAACTTCGGATGACGGGCTATGACGTGCTGCGTCGGGTCCGTCTCCCTCGCAAGGCTCAGCCCCGGGATCTGGTCGTGCCGGTCGCGGTGCGGGAAGACGGCTCGGTGTTCGAGCGGGACTACCGCGCGGTTCCGATGGCGCTGACCCTGGGCGCGAACTCCTCGGGCAAGTCCATGTATCAGCGCAACTTGGTCAAGGGGCTCGCCAAGCTGCCGGTTGGGTTGATCGGGATCGACTGCAAGCGGGGCGTCGAACATGGCCGGTACGCGCCGCGTCTGTCGGCTCTGGTCACCGATGCGGACGCGGCCGGCCGTCTGATAGACGCGCTGGTGCTGGAGATGGGTGAACGCTTCGATCTCCTCGCGCTCTACGGCGTCTCGGACGTGTGGGAGCTGCCCGAGGAACTGCGGCCGGTGCCGCTGGTCGTCCTGATCGACGAGGTGGCGGAGCTGTTCTTCGTGACCTCCAAGAAGGAAGAGGCGGCGCGCGATCACACGGTCATGCAACTGGTGCGGCTTGGCCAGATGGCTCGTGCGGTTGGCATTCATCTGGAGGTCTGCGGGCAGCGCTTCGGCTCCGACCTCGGCAGGGGCGCCACGGCGTTGCGGGCTCAGCTCACCGGCCGTGTGGTCCATCGCGTCAACGACAAGGCCACGGCGGAGATGGGGCTGTCCGACATCTCCTCTGAGGCGGTCGTGGCCGCGACCTCGATCCGGGTCGACCGTCCCGGCGTCGCGGTGGCCGGTGACACCTCGGGTGGCTGGTCCCGTATCCGTACCCCGATGACCACTCCGGACGAGGCGGCGGCCGTCTGTCGACAGTTCGCACACCTCACCCCGGAGCTGCCGTTCCTGGCCCCGTTCCGGCCGGTCAACCGCCTCGTGCCGCCGAAGCCCACGGTCCCGCCGCGCGTGCCCCCGCAGAAGACGCCCTGACCTGGCAGGAGATCCCTCATGGCTGCACGTCGTATCACCAAGCCCAAGCCGAAGCCCGAGCCGGTTGTGTGCTCGGACTGCAAGGGCACGGGGGAGACCGCTGAAACTGTCCGGGTCGGCGCTCGCAAGGGACGTGCCACCGATCACCGGCAGGCGGCCGTGTGCCTGACCTGCTGGGGATCCGGTGAGGCCCCCGCCGACGACTGAACCGCCGAGACCCGGCGGCCGGACCGTCCTCGGCCGCTCCTCGGCTCGACCCCGCGAAGGGAGGTGAAGACCGTGTCTCGCTCGATCCGCATTGACGCTGTACTCGTCCAAGCCGTGATCGCCGGCGCGCTGTCCTTCGCCCACCTGCACGACCTGGCTGCCGCTGCCGGACAGACCGGCTGGAAGGCATGGGCCTACCCGGTCTCTGTCGACCTGCTCCTTGTCGCCGTGTGGCGCCGGCTGCGCACCGAACGTTCCAAGCTCGCCTGGTTCTGGTTCCTGGTTGCCCTGGTCGCCTCGCTCGGCGCGAACATCGCCACCGCCGGGCTCCTCGACCTCGAACACGTCCCGTCCTGGCTACGCATCCTCGTGGCCGGGTGGCCCGCGCTCGCCTTCCTCGGCGGCACCCTGCTTGCTCACACCCCGGACGCTTCCCCGCCGGGCCCGAAGCCTGCGTCTGAGCCTCGGACCGTGCCGGTGGTCGACCGCCTCGACGTGACCGACCCGGCCTCCGAGGTTCCCGCCCCGGAACTTGTCCCGGCCCTGCCACAGGTCCCGGCACCTGCCGTGCCTCCGGCGCTGGTCGACCACGCGCGCAAGGTCGCCACCGAGCACCGCACCCGTACCGGCTCCGACATCGACACCGCGACCCTGCGCGCTCGCCTCGGCGTCCCGGAAGACCTCGCCGGCGCGATCGTCGCCCAACTCGCCTGAAAGGAGGTGACCCCTGTGCGCCCGAACCGCTTCTACGACGTGATCCGTATCGGTCCGGTCCAGGTCGGCACGTTCAACAACGGACGTGGCCAGACCCGGCACACCGCCGCGTGCACCGCACCCGCCTGCGGCTTCTCCAACGAATACCGCGACCGCTCGGCCGCTGAACTCGCTGCCCGTACCCACCGCTGCACCTGAGAGGAGGACACAGTCATGCAGCTCCCCGAGGACCAGTTGCGCGCCGGTCACATCCCCGCTGACCTCTACCGGCAGATCCCGCCCGGTACTGATGTCCGCAAGGTCGTGATCGTCCAGCAGGCGCCGCGCTCCTACACGGGTCCGATCGTCCTGACCCTGGTCATCGCCGCCGGGTCCGTCGCGGTGCTGCTGGTCATCGCCTTCGTCGTCCAGGTCATCGCCGGCGCGGCCGTCGCCGTTCTGTCGGCCACAGGCGGCCTGACCTACTCGATCAATCGCGCCTCAAAGACACGAAAGGGCATCTGACATGGGCATCTTCAGCCGCAAGAACAACGACACTCCGGCCAACGCCGAGATGACCGAACTCGGCCGCGAATACGCCATCGCCCAGCGCCACGGCGACCGCAAGACCGTCAGGCGGATCAACCGACAGGTCGGCGAATCCGGCCTGAGCGGGAACGACCGCACCTCGTTCGAGCAGGGCCGCGCGTCCTACGACGCCATCCCGCCCGCCTACTCCAAGCGCCGCAACCGCCGACGCTGAAGCCCTCCGGGGCGGCCTCTACCGCCAAGTATCCGCCGCCCCGGACGGCCCGACCGCTTCCAGATCCAACGGACCCGAAAGGGCTCTCTCATCATGCCTCAGCATGCCCCGAACACGCCCGTCTGCCGCGACTGCGACGGCTTCCCTGTCGTCTCCGTGGCCACCGGTGCCCGTCACCCTGACGGCTCCCGCGCCCTGCTTCGCGTCGTCTGCCGGGCCTGCGACGGCACCGGCCACACCGCCCCCGTCCGTCTCCTCACCCGCGTGGGGAGGTGACCGCCGTGGCTCTCCTCGACTGGCGCTCACCCGAGCACTTCGACCACACCGGCGACCAGCCGTGCGTGATCTGCACCCAGCCCACCCCGCTGCGCTCCGACCGCGGCAGGCCCGTCCACAAGGTCTGTGCCGAGAACTGGATCGACCAGCACACGCCGAAGGAGGACGACCAGTGACCGCCCCCGTACGGCGGCGCGTCCTGGACCTGTTTTCCTGTGCTGGCGGGGCTGCCATGGGCTACCACCGTGCCGGGTACGAGGTGGACGGCTGCGACATCGCGGAGCGTCCCCGCTACCCCTTCACCTACCACCGTGGCGACGCGCTCGAATACCTCGCTCACCTGATCGCTACCGGTGAGATCGAGCGCTACACCCTCGTGCACGCCTCCCCGCCCTGCCAAGCCGGCTGCGCACTGACCGTGGGCACCAACCACTCCCAGGGCTGGGGCGAGGCACACACGGACCTGGTCGCTCCCACGCGAGAACTGCTCGACGCCTCCGGTCTGCCGTACGTGATCGAGCAGCCCAACGGCCGCGCGAAGATCCGCAAAGACCTCTCACTGTGCGGCGTGATGTTCGGGCTCGGCGTCTTCCGGCACCGCAACTTCGAACTTGGCCGCTGGTCCACGCCCAAGCCTCGGCACGTCAAGCACGAAGGCTACGTCCGCGGCTGGCGCCACGGCGTCTACCGCGACGGTCCGTACATCGCTGCGTACGGCGACGGCGGCGGCAAAGCCACCGTGCCCGAAATGCAGTCAGCCATGGGCATCACGTGGACCGACGTCCGCGAGGAACTCACCGAAGCCATCCCCCCGGCCTACACGCGGTGGATCGCCACCGCCTTCCTGAACGCCCGTCAGGAGGTGTTGGTGTGAGCGACACCGCCACCTCGGCGGGTCTCGACCCGGCCACCCTCAGCGACGTGTTGAGGGTGGCCGGTGCCGACGACTTCGACCGCTGGCACGACCAGATTCGCCGCACCGGCGGTTGCTCCGACCCGATCCGCCTGTCCGGTGCCACGAAGACGATCGACCCGACGACGAAAAGCGTCCTGCACTCGTACAGCACCGAGCACGAGCCGGGCGGCCTGCTCCGCATCGCCTGCGGCAACCGGCGTGCCTCGCGCTGCCCGGCCTGCGCCTGGACCTACGCGGGCGACACCTACCACCTGATCCGAGCCGGACTCGTCGGTGATCCGGCCAAGGGCACCCCGCACACCGTGCGCGAACACCCCCGCGTCTTCGCCACCCTCACCGCACCCTCGTTCGGCCCCGTCCACAACCGACCCGGCAACCGGCCCTGCCGCTGCGGTGCCCGGCACGCCGACGACGCCCCGGAACTCGGCACCCCGCTCGCCCCGGACACGTACGACTACGCGGGCGCGGTGCTGTGGAACAACCACGCCTCCGACCTGTGGCGCTACTTCACGATCTACCTCCGCCGCGAGATCGCGAAGCGGGCCGGGCTCACCCAGAAAGACGCCCGTGAGCAGTCGCGGCTGTCGTTCGGGAAGGTCGCCGAGTACCAGAAGCGTGGGGCCGTCCACTTCCACGCGGTGATCCGCTTCGACGGACCGGACGGTCCCGACTCCCCGCCCCCGCACTGGGCCACCCTCGGCCTGCTCGACGAAGCGATTCATGCCGCTGCCGCTCGCGTCGCGATCGATGTCGCGCCCGCGGGGGATGAGCCGGCCCGCACCCTGCGATGGGGAACTCAGCTCGACGTGCAGCCGATCGGCGCGTTCGGCAACGGCGAAGACCTCACCGAACAGGCCGTCGCCTCCTACGTCGCCAAGTACGCCACGAAAGCGGCCGAGACCACTGGCACCGTGGACCGCCGGGTCGGCAACAAGGAAGCGCTGATCCTGCTCGGCGTGCCCGACCACCCCCGCCGGCTGATCGAGGCATGTCTCGACCTCCATGCGCTCTACCCGGAACGCAAGCTCCGGGACTGGGCTCACATGCTCGGCTTCCGCGGCCACTTCTCCACGAAGTCCCGCCGCTATTCGACCACCCTCGGCGCCCTGCGGCAGGTCCGTGCCGACTACCGCGCGGCCCAGCAACGAGCCGCGCTCGGCCTGCCCGACCCCGACGACCACCCGGAGGCCACCACTCTCGTGCTCGCCCACTGGACCTACGCCGGCCACGGCCACACCCCCGGCGAATCCTGGCTTGCTGCCAACATCCGCCGAGACATCCGACTGAACCGCGAGACAGCCCGGGAAGCTCTCGCAGATCTGCCCGACTCCGGCGCAGAGGGTGAGTGGTGACCATGGAACGTCTCCTCAACGTCCAAGAGGTCGCCGAACTCCTCGGCACGACCGTGCGCTTCTCTCGGCGGCTGATCGAAGAGCGCCGGATCACCTTCGTCAAGGTCGGGCGGCATGTCCGCATCCCTGAGCGGGCGGTAGAGGCCTACGTGGTCGCGAACACTGTTGAACCGGTCGTTCTCCGACCGACAGGGCTTGGGAGGGCCGCCTGATGGCCGGAAAGCGCAAGTCTCGCCGTGGCTTCGGCAGGATTCGGAAGCTTCCCTCAGGGCGGTACCAGGCTCGGTATCCGGGGCCTGATGGCGTCCTGCGCCCTGCTGACCGGACGTTCGCCACGACCACGGACGCCGATCGCTGGTTGGCAAAGAAGCGTATCGAGATCGAAGAGGGCCGCTGGCTCGATCCCGTCGAAGGCCAGACGACAGTTCGGGACTGGTCCGCTCGCTGGCTGGCCGCTGTCTCACCACAGCTCAAGCACAAGACACAGGCGTCGTACCGGTCGCTGATCAATTCGCTGATCAACCCGGCGTTCGGAGACCGTGAGCTGTCGAGCCTGAGGCCGATCACCGTGACTGAGTGGGTCGCGCAGATGCGAACGAGGGGGCTCAGCTCGTCGCGCATCCGGCAGGCGTACCGAGTGCTGTCGCAGGTCATGGCCTCGGCCGTCGACAACGACCTGATCGCGCAGACACCTTGCCGGGGCGTGCGTCTCCCTCGGATGCCGCAGACCGAGCCGCACATCCTGACGCCACTCGAAGCGTCACGCGTCGTACGGGAGGCCGACAAGCCGCATGATCTGCTGATCGCGCTTCTTGCCTTCGCCGGTCTCCGGGTGGGTGAGGGGTTCGCACTGCGCCGCGATGATGTGGACGTGGCGGGCGGCACGGTGCTGGTTGACGAGAACCTGGCTGAGGCGAACGGCGCCCTGGTCTTCGACACCCCGAAGTCCCATCAGAAGCGTCTGCTGCGCGTGGCGCCCACCCTCGCGCGACGGCTCGGGAAGCACCTGGCGAACCTGCCGGACGACGGCCGCGCGCTGCTGTTCACCACGGCTGCGGGCAAGCCCCTGCACTACAACCAGTGGCGCAAGGCCTACTTCGATCCTGCCGTGTCGGCGGCCGGCCTCACCGACGTGACCCCGCACGACCTCCGGGCTTCGCACGGGACTTGGGTAGCTGACAAGTACGGTGTGATGACGGCCGCTCATCGCCTCGGACACTCGAATGCGAGCGTGACCACTCGGCACTACGCACGCCCGGTCGCCGGTCGCGATGACCAGGTGGCCGAAGCCTCGGACGCGTGGGTCAACGGGCACGATCATGACCGAGGGGCACGTAGCGGGCACGACGACGATGACGACGGCTTGGCGGGGGCGCTCGTACCCGTCTGACCTGCGGCGGAGACCTCCTCGCCCGTGATCGGCGAAAGGTCTTGAAAACCGTCGTCGCAGCGATGTGACCGTGGGTTCAAATCCCACACCCACCGCAGGTGAACGGCCCCTGACCAGGTGAATCGGTCGGGGGCCGTTCTTGTGCGCGTCGGCTTTCGTCGGGCCTAAGGGCTCCTACTGCCGGCGTTGGCCGAGGACGCAGAATTCGTTGCCCTCGGGGTCCGCCATGACGATCCATGACTGGTCGCCCTGGCCGATGTCCACGCGCTGTGCGCCGTGAGCTTCGAGGCGGGCCACCTCGGCGGCTTGGTCGTCCGGCCTGAAGTCGAGATGCAGGCGGCTCTTGGCCTGCTTGGCCTTCTTGGTCTCGGCCTTGTCGCTCTCGTTCTTGTTCTTGTTCTCTTCGATCCGGACGAAGTCCAGTCCCGGCAGGCGGTCCGGCGCCGGGCGGATCTCGAACTCGTCGTCGGTGGAATGGACCACGACCCAGCCGAGGGCCTCTGCCCACCACTGCCCGAGGGCCGCCGGATCCACCGAGTGGACGATTACCTGTTCCCATTCCAAGGCCATCCGTCGAGCCTAGGCGAACGTGACGTCAGGGGCGGTGGCTTGTCATGCGGGACGCCGAGGTGATCGTCGAGCGGGCCTCGCGTTCGGTGAGGCCCGTGTGGACGGCGGCTTCCACGAGGGCCTCCGTCAGGTGCGGGCCCAGGCCGTTCTCGTAGGCGCGGCAGGCCGCCCAGAACAGGCGGGTGTTGCGCTGGCCCTCGTGCGCGGCGAGGACGAACTGGACCAGGCCCTGGCCCTGTTGGCTCGGCGTGGCGGCAGAGGCGGCAGGAGCGGTGTGGGTGCGAGGCGGTGGCAGGAGGAGCCGCAGCAGTGAGGCCGGGCAGGGGGCGGGCGGCAGGTGGGCGGTGCCCGGGGCCGTGTCGTAGACGCCGTGTTCGGTGCGTGAGCCGGGGCCGACGAGGTAGCCGCCGGCTCCGCGGATGTCGATGCCCGGGGCCAGCCGGCCCGCGGAGTTGGGGACGACCACGTCGGGCGGGCCGCTCAGCCAGAGGTGGCGGCCGCCGCTGGGGGTCAGTACGACGACCGTCTCCGGGATCGTGAACAAGTGGCGCAGCGCCAGTTCCCGGAGCGCCGCGGACGAGTCCGTGCCCGACTTGGTGTCCAGGTCGACGCCGATGAGGTGGTGCGGGTCCAGGCCGCAGGCGATGCCGTATCCGGTGGCCCAGGGAGCTGCGGCGAAGAGTTCGCGGATGCGGAGGGGATCGGTCGAGGCGTCGTACACGCCGTGTCCGAAGCGGCCGCACTCGCCGTGGCAGGGCGGTGCCGTCGGGTCGTCGCGGTGCGGCGAGCGCAGCGCAGGGAGCTTGGTCCGGGACAACGGGATGACGGCCAGTCCGCGTTCGGCGGCTGACAGGGCGTGGGCGAGGGCCAGCGTCGTGGCCTGCCGGTCGGTGGTGGCCATGCTTCTATATTCGTACGCACGTTCGAGTAAGGGAAGGGGTGGGCGGCTTCCAGGCGAGGTTCCCCGGCGGGGATGCAGGGGGATGCAGGGTGGGATTCCAGGCGGGGGTGTCGGGCGGGGGCGCCGCGTGGCGCGCGGCCGGGGTTCAGGTGGGGAGTGCGAAAAAAACTGCCTGGGGGTGTCGGGTTGGGAGGGGTGACGGAACGCTTCATCCCTTGTGGCCCATGGGGTGAGTCGTCTGCGCCATCCTGAACTGCGGTTTTGGGGGCGTGAAGGGGGTTTATCGACATGTCCTCACGCTTGCGAGGGAATAGAGGCTTCCGGGGTGGTTCGGAGGGGATTCGGTGGGCAACTCTGATCCCGCGACGTCGTGAACGAACTCCGGGGCGGCCGGCCAACTGCCCCGGGATCAGCCGTACCAGCAGTGCCGGCAGTACTGGTGGCGCCAGCCGTATCAGTCGTATCAGTCGTATCAGTTGTATCGGACGTATCAGACGCAGCAGCCGGTCCTGGCCGGCACGTACTTCTCGCTTCTGGAGGAACAGACATGGCAAGCATCCGTACCGCCCGCGTACTCGCCGCCGTTGCGGCCCTGCCGCTCGCCGCCGCCCTCTTCTCAGGAGTGGCGACGGCCGACACCGGCTCCTTCGCGGACAACGGATCGAACGCCGCCGCGTCCACGACGCAGCAGCAGGCCGTCGGCGCGGGCGCCTCGAACCAGAGCAACACGGCACAGGTGAACGGCTCGGCGTTCACGGTCATCGACCAGTCGAACGAAAACGTCGCCGTCAACTTCACCGAGCTCTGGTGAGCCGGCGGCCGTCGGGGACTGGAGACCCCCGACGGCCGTAAGCCTCCTTTGTGGGGTGCTTTGTGGGGTAGTAACACGTCTGTGCGGCGGTGCTTCGGCATCGTCGCACAGACGTTTTCGGTGGCGGGTCGCGTGTCACGTGGCTTGCTCGTGTGTGTGCGTCGTCCGGCCCTGCTGGCCCCGACCCCGACCTTGACAGTGGGATGCATCTGACGGACAGTCAGAAACCCTTGTTCGTACGAGGTCCGGGAGGGCCGTCGTCGTGCATCTCGCCCCCACCGAGCGCCAGCGACGGCTGCGCGCCGAACTCCGCGCCTACTTCCGGGAGCTGATGCCGGACGGGCCGCCCGCCGCCGGTTCCGGCGAACACCGGGCGCTGCTGCGGCGGATCGGTGCCGACGGGTGGTTGGGGCTCGGCTGGCCCGAGGTCTACGGAGGGCAAGGGCGAGGCGCCGACGAGCAGTTCGTCTTCTTCGACGAGGCGTACCGGGCGGGCGCCCCCGTCTCGATGGTCACGCTGAACACCGTCGGGCCCACGCTCATGAAGTACGGGACCGAGGAGCAGAAGGACTTCTTCCTGCCGCGGATCCTGCGCGGTGAGCTCGTGTTCGCGATCGGGTACAGCGAGCCGTCGGCCGGGACGGATCTGGCGTCGCTGAGGACGCGGGCCGTGCGGGTCGGTGCCGGTGCCGGTGCCGGTGAGGGGCACGGGGATGCGTGGCGTGGTGGTGAGTGGCTTGTCGACGGGCAGAAGGTGTTCACCTCCAACGCCCAGCACGCCGACTGGATCTGGCTCGCCTGCCGCACGGACCCCGACGCGCCGAAACACCGGGGCATCTCGATCCTGCTGATCCCCACGGACGCCCCCGGGTTCTCGTGGACGCCCATAGAAACGGTGGGCGGGCTGACCACGACGGCCACGTACTACGGCGGGATCCGCGTCCCGGCCTCCCGTCTCGTCGGCGAGGAGAACGGCGGCTGGGGGCTCATCACCAACCAGCTCAACCATGAGCGGGTCGCGCTCGCGGCCATCGGTATGCAGGCCGAGGACTTCTACGCGGCCGTGCTGGCCGCGGCCGGCACACCTGATCCGGTGACCGGGCGGCGCAGGGTTGACGAGCCGTGGGTGCGTTCCAAACTGGCCGAGGTGCATGCGCGCCTGGCGGCAACGCGCCTGCTCAACTGGCGTTTGGTGGGGGACGTGGGGGCGGGCCGGCTGGCCCCGGGCGACGCCAGTGGGGTGAAAGTCGTGGGAACGGAATCGGCGGTCGAGGCGTATCGAATGTGTCAGGAAGTCATTGGATCGGACGCTTTGGTCCGTTTCGGTTCGCCGGGGGTCTTCGAGGACGGCGAGCTGGAGCGGATGAACAGGGCGGCGCAGATCAACACCTTCGGGGGCGGGGTGAGCGAGGTGCAGCGGGAGATCGTGGCGACCATGCGGCTCGGCATGACCAGGGGGCGGCGATGAGCGAGAGGGCCGCCGCGTCGGGAGCGGTCGCGGCTGTGGCACGCGGAGGCGGAGGGCCGGCGCCCGTGGACGTCTACGCGCGGCTGAAGGCGTACGAGGGGCGCGCGGCCGTCGGAGGCGTGGGCAAGGACCCGGTCAACGAACCGATGATCCGGCACTGGTGCGAGGCGATGGGAGACACGAACCCGGCCTACACGGGAGCGGCCGCCGTCGCGCCACCCACCATGCTCCAGGCCTGGACGATGGGCGGCCTGTCCGGGCACGGGGGACGCTCGCAGGCGTACGTCGAGCTGCTCGGGCTGCTCGACGAATACGGGTACACCTCGGTGGTGGCCACCGACTGCGAGCAGGAGTACCTGCGGCCGTTGCGGCCCGGGGACCGGATCACCTTCGACTCGGTGATCGAGTCGGTCTCCGAGCGCAAGACGACCAAGCTGGGCACGGGGTACTTCCTCACGACGCGGACGGATGTGCGGGCAGAGGGGGAACTGGCGGGGACGCATCGGTTCCGGATCCTGAAATACGTACCCGTGCCGCCGGCGAAGCCCACGCACCTCGCACGGCCCGAGCGGACTCCGAGGCTCGAGCGGACTCCGAGGCCCGAGCTGTCTCCGAGGCCCGAGGGGTCTCTGCGTCCTGAGCGGCCTCCGCGGCCTCGGCCCGTCGTCAACCGGGACAACGCCGGTTTCTGGGAGGGCGTGTCCCGGCACCGGCTGCTCATCCAGCGGTGCGAGAAGTGCGGGACCCTGCGTTTCCCCTGGCTGCCGGGGTGCAACGCGTGCGGCTGCCTGGAGTGGGACACGGTCGAGGCGGCCGGCGAGGGGACCGTCCACTCGTACGTGGTGATGCATCATCCGCCCTTCCCGGCCTTCGATCCGCCGTACGCCGTGGGGCTGGTCGAACTCGCCGAGGGCGTGCGGATGATCAGCAATGTCGTGGGGGTGCCGTACGACCGGGTGCGGATCGGGATGCCGGTGCGCCTGGGGTTCGAGCGGGTGGACGAGGACCTGGAGCTGCCGGTCTTCCGAGCCGTCGAGGGCGGCGTCGGGGGCGGTATCGAGGGGAGCGGGGGCTGACATGGACTTCACGCCGACGGAGGAGCAGACGGCGGCCCGCGATCTGGCCGCGCGGATCTTCGGTGACCTCTCCACGCACGAGCGGCTGACCGCCGCGGGGACGGGCAGCGACGGGGAGTTGTGGAAGGCGTTGTGCGCGGCGGGACTGCCGGCCTCCGTCGAGGAGACCGGGCTTCTCGGGCTGGTGCTCCTCCTGGAGGAGCAGGGGCGGACGACGGCCCAGGTGCCGTTCGCCGCGAGCTGTGTCTACGGGCTGCTGGCGGTGTCGGCACACGGTTCGGCGGAGCAGCGGGAGCGGCTGCTGCCGGGGATCGTGGACGGCACGGTCGTGGTGACCGGCGCCCTGCCCGAGTCGGCCGTGCGGTCCGCGGTACGGGCGGACCCGCCGGGGCGGTTGAGCGGAGTGGTCCCCGTGGTGCCGTGGCTCCGCGACGCCACGCACGTGCTGGTCGCCGACGCCGGGCACCGGCTGTGGCTCGTACGGACCGCCGACGCGCGGTGCGATCCCGTCGAGCTGACGGCCCCGTGGTCGGCCGGGCGGCTGACCCTGCGCACCACACCGGCCGAGCGGCTCGGCGACCCGGACGGAGACGGCAGCGGGAGCACGGCCGGCCGCGGCGGTATCGGGGAGAGCGGGGAGATCGAGGGCGGGCCCGAGGTCGGGAAGGCCGGGAAGGGCGGGAAGGGCGTCGAGGGCGTGGAGGCGTACGACGACGTGCTGGCCACCGCGCGTACCGCCTTCGCGGGGCTGCAGGCCGGAGTGTGCGCGGGCTCGGTCGCCAGGGCCGTGGCGTACACGAACAGCCGTGAGCAGTTCGGGCGGCCGCTCGCGGCCAAGCAGGGGGTCCAGCTCCGGGCGGCCGACGCGCACATGGACACCGAGGCGATACGGGTCACGGCGTACGAGGCGGCGTGGCGCAGGGACGAGGGGCTGGCGTACGCCACGCACGCGCTGACCGCCGCCTGGTGGGCGTCGGAGGCCGGACGCCGCGTCGTCCACGCCGGGCAGCATCTGCACGGCGGCATGGGAGCCGACGTCGAGTACCCCGTGCACCGGCACTTCCTGTGGGGCCGGCAGCTGGACGCGTATCTGGGGTGCGGGAGCGAACTGCTCCAGGAGCTGGGGGAGTTGATCGTGCACGGTGAGGGGGAGACATGAGCATCGACGCCGGGCGGCCGGTGCGGGCCGGTGACGAGCTGCCGCCGCTGGAGATCGAGATCACCCGCACGCTCGTCGTCGCCGGGGCGATCGCGTCGCGCGACTTCCAGGATGTGCACCACGACGGGGAGTTGGCACGGCAGAAGGGTTCGCCGGACATCTTCATGAACATCCTGACGACCAACGGGCTGGTCGGGCGCTACATCACGGACCACTTCGGGCCCGCGGCCGTGCTGCGCAAGGTGGCGATCAGACTGGGCGCGCCGAATCATCCCGGCGACACGATGGTGCTGACCGGCGTGGTGGAGGACGTCCGGGGCGACACGGCGTCCGTGCGGGTGGTCGGTGCCAACAGCCTAGGCAGCCATGTCACGGGGACGGTCACGGTCACGGTGCCGCGGACGGCGGAGCCCGCGGACGCCGGGACGGACAGGGCCGGCGCCTCCGCCGTCCGGACTCCGGGGGGCCGGGCATGAGCGTGCGGAGGCGGGACGGTCTCGGCGGGCGGGCCGCTGTCGTCGGGATCGGGGCCACCGAGTTCTCCAAGGACTCGGGGCGCAGCGAACTGCGGCTGGCGGTGGAGGCGGTACGGGCCGCGCTGGACGACGCGGGGCTCACACCGGGCGATGTGGACGGCCTGGTGACGTTCACGATGGACACGAGCCCCGAGATCACCGTCGCCCAGGCGGCCGGCATCGGAGAGCTGTCCTTCTTCTCCCGTGTCCACTACGGCGGCGGGGCGGCCTGCGCGACCCTCCAGCAGGCGGCGCTCGCGGTCGCCGCGGGGGTGGCCGACGTGGTGGTCTGCTACCGGGCGTTCAACGAGCGGTCGGGGCGGAGATTCGGCTCCGGGGTACAGCGCAGGGAGCCGTCGGCCGAGGGCGCCGCGCTCGGCTGGGCGCTGCCCTTCGGACTGCTCACGCCGGCGTCCTGGGTGGCGATGGCGGCCCAGCGCTATCTGCACGTGTACGGGCTGACGCCTGAGGCGTTCGGGCAGGTCGCGGTCGTCGACCGGAAGTACGCTGCGACCAATCCGGCGGCGTACTTCCACGGCAGACCGATCACGCTCGCGGACCATGCCGCGTCGCGCTGGATCGCCGAGCCGTTGCGGCTGCTCGACTGCTGTCAGGAGACCGACGGCGGTCAGGCTCTGGTCGTCACCTCGGTGGAGCGGGCACGTGACCTGCCCCATCCGCCTGCGGTGATCGTCGCGGCCGCCCAGGGCGCGGGGCGGGCACAGGAGCAGATGACCAGCTTCTACCGGGACGATCTGACCGGGCTGCCGGAGATGGGTGTGGTGGCGCGGCAGCTGTGGCGTACGTCGGGGCTGACGCCGGCCGGGATCGACGTCGGGATCCTGTACGACCACTTCACGCCGTTCGTGCTGACGCAGCTGGAGGAGTTCGGGTTCTGCGAGCCGGGTGAGGCCGCGGACTTCGTGGCGGAGGAGCGGCTGCCGCTGAACACCCACGGGGGACAGCTCGGGGAGGCGTACCTGCACGGGATGAACGGGATTGCGGAGGGGGTACGACAACTGCGCGGATCGTCCGTGAACCAGATACCCGGGGCCGGCCGCGTACTGGTGACCGCCGGGACGGGTGTTCCGACGTCGGGGCTGATCCTCGGTTCGGACGATCAGGGCGGGTGACCTCCGGTCGTGGCGGTCGGGGTGGTCGTGGCGCCGACCTTCCTTTCGGGACGGTCGTGGCCGGCCCTCGGTTCGGGCGATCGGGGCTGATTGCGGGGCGGACGGATGAACGTGGCGCGTGTCCGGGGCCGGTGGCGCGGGCGGGGCCGTTGACTCGGCCCATGCGTTGGCTGCGATGTCACAAGATGATCGTCGGATTCGGGTTCGTGCTGCTTCTGCTGGGGCTCACGGCCGCGCCACCGGCGGCCGCGGGTGCGGGTACGGGTGCGCGTACGGGTGCGGTGGCGACCGGATCCCGGACCCTGGAGGCCGGGAGCGGGGAGGGGGGCGCGAGACCGAAGGCGCTCACGTTCAAGGGGCGTGCCTTCGACACCTGCCGGGCGCCGTCCGCGGACACCATGCGGAGGTGGCGGGCGTCCCCGTACCGGGCCGTGGGCATCTACTTCGGCGGTCGCGGGCGGGCCTGCCGGTCGCAGCCTCATCTCAGCCACAGCTGGATGCGGACGGTGCAGGGCCAGGGCTGGCGGGTGCTGCCGCTGTACGTGGGCTCGCAGGCGACCTGTGTGTTCGCGCGGCACAAGAACGTACGCATCGGGCGCCATCCCTGGAAGCAGGGGACGGCGGAGGCCCGCGACGCGGTGCAGAGGGCGAACGCGCTGGGGATCAGGCCCGGTAGCCCGCTCTTCCTGGACATGGAGGCCTACGCGTACGGGAAGAAGAAGTGCGGTCGCTCCACGCTCCTGTTCGTGCGGGGGTGGAACCGGGAGGTGTCGCGCCGGGGCTATCTGCCGGGGTTCTACAGCAGCGCCGAGTCGGGCATCCGCCATATGGAGCTTTCGCGGCGGGCCGGTGTGCGGGATCTGCCGGCGGTGGTGTGGTTCGCGCGGTGGGGCGTACGGAACGGGTTGAACCGTGAGCCCGTGCTGCGGAAGACCGCGTGGCTGCCCGCGCGGCGGATCCACCAGTACGCGGGGAACGTCCGCGAGCGGCACGGCGGCCGTACGTTGCTGATCGACCGCAATCTGATGCACGCGCCGGTCGCGCGCATCGGTTGATCCGGTTGATCCGTGGTAAGCCAGGTAAGCCAGGGGATCCGGGTGAGGTCGCCGGAGTCGCCGGGCCGAGTCCTTCCAAAGTGACGGACGTACTTCTCCAGCACCATGCCCGGGGTTCGGACTACTGCGGGGGGAGTGCACCGGGAGCCGTCTCTCAGGGGCGAACCCTCAGGGGTCGGGACGTCGGCGTCCACCTTCAGGAGGTGGGGCCTGCCCCCTTCCTACAACCTGAGGCGGACAAGGCTTCGGGACCTGCGGCCGATCCGCTGGAGTAGGGGGTGATCCTAGCGTGGAGCCATGACCACACCCGTCTGCACCAGCGCTTCGAACGCAGCGACGCGGACCCATGCGTACCCGTCGTTCTCCTCGTACGTAAGGGCTCGCCAACCCGTGCTGTTGCGTACCGCGCGCTCGCTGACCGCGAACCCGTGCGATGCGGAGGACCTGCTGCAGACCGCACTCACCAAGACGTATGTCGCATGGGAGCGGATCGAGGACCACCGGGCACTCGACGGCTACGTGCGGCGGGCTCTGCTGAACACACGGACGTCGCAGTGGCGGAAGCGGAAGGTCGACGAGTTCGCGTGCGAGGAACTGCCGGAACCGCAGGCTCCGCCGGCCGGGGACCCGTCGGAACAGCAGGCGCTGCACGACGCGATGTGGCGCGCGATCATGAAGCTGCCCGCACGACAGCGGGCCATGGTCGTCCTGCGGTACTACGAGGACCTGAGCGAGGCGCAGACGGCGGCCGTGCTGGACGTGTCGGTGGGTACGGTCAAGTCGGCCGTGTCGCGCGCGCTGGGCAAGCTGCGGGAGGACCCTGAACTGGGCCACGCGCGCTGACCGGCGCCGACCGGCACGGCAAGCATGGCACGAGCAGGGCGCGGGGGTACGGCGAGCGTACGGCGGGAACGCGGCGCGAGCACGGACCGCGGAGTCGGCAAGCAATCCTTGCCGTGACGTGATCGATCGCCCCGGAGTAGTGACATACCGCGCGGTATGTGAGCAGAATCAGCGCAACCCCCTTAACAACCGCGTAGGCAATGTCGCCCCCGGGAGGACGCCGTGCTGAGCACGATGCAGGACGTACCGCTGCTGATCTCCAGGATCCTGACCCACGGGTCGACGATCCACGGCTCATCTCAGGTGATCACCTGGACCGGCGAGGGCGAGCCGCAGCGCCGCTCGTTCGCCGAGATCGGGGCACGGGCGGCCCGGCTGGCGCACGCGCTGCGCGACGACCTCGGAGTCCGGGACGACGACCGGGTCGCGACGCTGATGTGGAACAACGCCGAGCACGTCGAGGCGTACTACGCCATCCCCGCCATGGGTGCGGTCCTCCACACGCTCAACCTCCGGCTGCCCGCCGAGCAGCTCGTCTGGATCGTCGACCACGCCGCCGACCGGGTGGTCGTGGCCAACGGCTCGCTGCTGCCGCTGCTCGCGCCGCTGCTCCCGCACCTCAAGTCGGTCGAGCACGTGGTCGTCTCCGGCCCCGGCGACCGCTCGCTGCTCGACGGGGCGACCGTCCGGGTGCACGAGTACGAGGACCTGATCGCGGACAAGCCGGACAGCTACGACTGGCCCGAGCTGGACGAACGCCAGGCCGCCGCCATGTGTTACACCTCCGGCACGACCGGCGACCCCAAGGGCGTCGTCTACTCGCACCGCTCCATCTATCTGCACTCGATGCAGGTCAACATGACGGAGTCCATGGGCCTCACGGACCAGGACACGTCGCTCGTCGTGGTTCCGCAGTTCCATGTGAACGCGTGGGGCCTGCCGCACGCGGTGTTCATGACCGGCGTGAACATGCTGATGCCGGACCGCTTCCTGCAGCCCGCACCGCTCGCCCAGATGATCGAGAGCGAGCGTCCGACCCACGCGGCCGCCGTTCCCACCATCTGGCAGGGTCTGCTCGCGGAGCTCAAGGCCAAGCCGCGTGACGTGAGCTCGCTGACCCAGGTCACCATCGGCGGCTCCGCCTGTCCGCCCGCCCTCATGACGGCGTTCGACGAGCTGGGCATGCGGGTCTGCCACGCCTGGGGCATGACGGAGACCTCCCCGCTCGGAACGGTCGCGCGGCCGCCGGCCCGTGCGGTGGGCACGGACGACGAGTTCGCCTACCGGCTCACCCAGGGGCGGTTCGCGGCCGGTGTCGAGGCACGGCTGACCGGTCCTGGCGGCGAGCGGCTGCCGTGGGACGGTGAGTCCGCGGGCGAGCTGGAGGTGCGGGGTCCCTGGATCGCGGGCGCGTACTACGGCGGACAGGGCGCCGACGTCCTGCGCCCCGACGACAAGTTCAGCGAGGACGGCTGGCTCAAGACCGGTGACGTCGGCACGATCAGCTCCGACGGCTTCCTGACCCTCACCGACCGCGCCAAGGACGTCATCAAGTCGGGCGGGGAGTGGATCTCCTCGGTCGACCTGGAGAACGCCCTCATGGCGCACCCCGATGTCGCCGAGGCCGCGGTCGTGGCCGTACCGGACGACAAGTGGGGCGAACGTCCGCTCGCCACGGTCGTGCTGAAGGAGGGCGCGGGCGCCGACTTCGACGCCCTGCGGTCCTTCCTCGCGAGCGAGGGCAAGATCGCCAAGTGGCAGCTCCCCGAGCGCTGGACGATCATCGAGGCGGTGCCGAAGACGAGCGTCGGCAAGTTCGACAAGAAGGTGCTGCGCAGGAAGTACGCGGCGGGCGAGCTGGACGTCACGCGCCTCTGACGCCGGACCTCTTCTGGGATGTTCGGCGCTGTTTAGCGATGTTTAGTGCCGTTTGGTGCGGTACGCGGATTGGGGCACTGTTTCACGTGAAACAGTGCCCCAATCCGCGTGTACGGACGTTCAGTTCGTGCCGATCCGGGCCAGCAGGTCCACGATCCGGTCCTGCACCTCGGCGCTCGTCGACCGCTCGGCCAGGAACAGCACCGTCTCACCCGCGGCCAGCCGGGGCAGTTCGGTCTGGTCGACGGCCGCGGTGTAGACGACCAGCGGCGTGCGGTTGAGCTGGCCGTTCGCGCGCAGCCAGTCGACGATCCCGGCGCGTCGGCGGCGTACCTGCATCAGGTCCATCACCACCAGGTTCGGCCGCATCTGCCCGGCCAGCGTGACCGCGTCCTCGTCGGACGTGGCCCGCGCGACCTGCATCCCGCGCCGCTCCAACGTCGACGTCAGCGCGAGTGCGATCTCCGCGTGCTCCTCGATGAGGAGAACGCGCGGCGGGTGCTGCTCGCTGTCGCGCGGCGCCAGCGCCTTGAGGAGCACGGCGGGATCGGCGCCGTACGCCGCCTCGCGTGTCGCCTGGCCGAGGCCCGCCGTCACCAGGACCGGCACCTCGGCGGCGACGGCGGCCTGACGCAGCGACTGGAGCGCGGTGCGGGTGATCGGGCCGGTGAGGGGGTCGACGAACAGCGCGGCCGGGAAGGCGGCGATCTGAGCGTCGACCTCCTCGCGCGAGTGGACGATGACGGGCCGGTAGCCGCGGTCGCTCAGTGCCTGCTGCGTGGTGATGTCCGGCGCGGGCCAGACCAGCAGCCGACGCGGGTTGTCCAGCGGCTCCGGGGGCAGCTCGTCGTCCATCGGCTGGGGGTGGGTCTGGTTCGCGACCTCCACCGCGCCGCCTGGACCGTCGAGCGGCTCGGGCCCTTCGTCGGCGTTCTCGTCCGGTGCTCCTATGGCGTACGAGCGGCCGGTGCCCTCGGTGGTGTGGGCGAGCCGGGACTGCTGTCCCCCGCTCCCCTGGTGCGAGCGTGTCGCCGTGTCCGTCTGCTCGGCGGCGGGGTCGGTGCGGGTGCCGAGCTTGCGGCGCCGCCCTGATCCGTTGGTCGCGTGCGGGGGCGGCGTGGGGGCCTGGGGCTGCGGCGCGGCTCCTGCCTGCGCCGCGGGCTGTGCCTGCTGTTGGGCCTGCCGAGCCTGCTGGCCCTGTCCCTGCGCCTGTCCCTGCGCCTGTCCTTGTGCCTGTCCTTGTGGTGCGGGAGGAGCCGTCCGGCCGGGCCCGGGCTGCTGGGCGTCGATCATGCGGCGGCCGAACGGGACACCCTGCCCGAGCGTACGGACGCTGATCGCCCGGCCCTGGGTCGAGTTGGGGTCGACGGGCGGCGCCGCGGCCTCCGCCGGCAGAGGCTGCGCGACGCGCGGCTGCTCCGGAGCGGGGACAGGGGCAGGGGTAGGAGCAGGAGCCGGTACGGGCTCCGGTGCGGCCGACGTGTCGGCCGTGCCCGGCCACGGCTGAGGGGGCGCGGTGCCGTCCCCGGCCGGAGTCCCGGCCGCGGGGGTCTGAGGGACAGGGGGCAACGGTGTCTGGGGTTGCGGCAGCGGCTGAGCGAGCCCTGCGGCCGCCGGAGTGCCCTGGGCAGGCGTGGCGGGGGCCGCCGCGGGCCCCGCGAGACCGACGGGGGCGACCTGACCGGGAACTGCCTGCGGCGGGAGGGCCTGACTCTGACCCTGACCGGGCCCGGGCTGTCCGGGGACGGCTTGGGCGGGGGGCAGCGCGCCTGGCAGGGGCTGCCGTGCGGGAACCCCCACGGTTCCACCTCCGGCCGTCACATCACCCGCACCTGTGCCCTCACCCTGCCGGGCCCGTCGACGTCCGCCGGGTGCCTGCACCGGGTGCGGCTGGGGAGGCGTGTGGTCGTCGGCAGGGTCCTGCATGGCCACGTCGTGGCGTCCGGCGGCGTACTGGGCGGCGGCGTACTCGGGAGAGCGGTCCGCCTCGGCGGGCGGCAGTGCGAACACCGCGCGAGGCCCTGCCTCCTGGGCCGCGGCTCGCTCCGCCGCGGCGGCCAGCGCACGCCGGCGGCGTCCGGTCGGCTGGGCTCCGCCACCGTCGGTGTTCCCGTCGGCACCCATGTCCGCACCCGTGCTGGTCCCCGTGCTCGTCCCCGCACTCGCGTCCGGAGCCTGAGCGGGAGAGGCAGCCGCGGGCAGTGCGGCCGGCAGGGCCTGTCGGCCGCCGCCGTCCTGCAGTGCGGGCCGTCCACCGGCCGGTGCGGGTACGCCCTGCGGAGGCACGGTCGCTCCGAGCCCCGTGGCCGCGGCACCGGCCGCGTGCTCGGCGGCGGTCACCACCGCGCCCTCGGAGACGCCGCCCTCGACGGGCCGCGGCAGCCCACGCCTGCGGCCGGTCCCGTCGTTGCCCTCGGAACCGCCGTGGCCGCCGCCCTCGTTCGGGGAGACCTGAGCAGGCAGTGCGGCAGGCTGCCCCGCGTCTCCGGCGTCTCCCGCGGCGCGCCTGCGCCGTCCGGTGGGCGCGGCCTTCTCCGTGGAGGGACCGACCTCGCTCTCCAGGAACGCGTCGACGGACGCGCGCCGAGCCCGCCGCCGCCCGCCCGACTGCGGGGAAGGCGCGGAAGGTGGGGAAGGCGCGGAGGCCTGTCCGGGCAACGCGAGCGCGGAACCGACCCCGCCGGCTCCCGTCGCCCCGGCCGGACCGCCACCGGAGATCACACCCGGCGGCCCCAGCCCCGTACCGGGATCCATACCCGGGGCCATCCCCGGAGCGACGCCTTCGGGCATGCCCGCACCCGCACCCGTACCCGCGACCGCGACCACGCCCGAGGCCGCACCCGGAGCGACGGCCGGGACGGACCCGGCGCCGCCCCCGATGGGCACTTCGAGAACGAACGCGCTGCCACTCATCCCGGGGACCTCGTGCGTCTGCAGCACTCCGCCGTGTGCGCGCACGATGCCACGCACGATCGGCTCGTGCACCGGGTCTCCCCCGGCATACGGCCCGCGCACCTCGATCCGTACGACCTCACCGCGCTGCGCGGCCGCCACGACGACCGTGTTGTCCATGTAGCCACCGGCCGAGGCCGGCGAGTTGCCCGTCGAGTCGACGCCCGCGACATCCGCGATGAGGTGCGCGAGCGCGGCCGCGAGGCGCTGCGGGTCGACCTCGGCCTCGATGGGCGGCGCGTGCACGGCGAACTGCACCCGGCCGGGCCCGATCAGCTCGACGGCTCCGTCGACACCGGCGGCGACGACCGCGTCCAGCATCACTTTCGTACGGGTGACGCCCTCGGTGCCCGAATCGAGGCGCTGGTACTCGAGCACGTTGTCGACGAGTGTGGTGATGCGCGCGTAGCCGGCCGCGAGGTGGTGCAGCACCTGGTTGGCCTCGGGCCACAACTGCCCGGCGTCGTCCGCGGCGAGGGTGGCGAGTTCACCGCGCAGCTGGTCGAGCGGTCCGCGCAGGGAGCGCCCCAGGACGGCAAGGAGCTGTTCGTGCCGCGCGGACAGTGCCTCGTAGCGGTCCTTCTCGCGCTCACCGAGGGCCGCGTACCGGTCGTCCCCGGCGGCCAGTTCCTCCGCCTGCTGCTCGCGCAGCTCGGCGAGGACCCGGGCGTGTTCCTCCCGGAGCGAGGCCAGTTCCTCGGCGTGCGCCTCGGCGGCCTGCGTGAGTTCCTGCTGATGCCGCTCGGCCTCGGCGTCCTTCTCCTCGGCCAGCGCGTCGTACGGCCGCCGGTCCGTGAACGTCATCACGGCCCCGACGAGCTGGTCGCCGTCCCGTACCGGCGCGGTCGTCAGGTCGACCGGCACCCGGTCGCCGCTCTTCGACCACAGCACCTGGCCGCGCACCCGGTGCTTGCGTCCGGAGCGCAGCGTGTCGGCGAGCGGCGACTCCTCGTACGGGAAGGGCTCGCCGTCGGCGCGCGAGTGCAGCATCAGCGGGTGCAGTTCCTGCCCACCGAGGTCGCTGGCCCGGAAACCCAGGATCTGGGCGGCGGCGGGGTTGACGAGGACGACCCGTCCCTCGGTGTCCGTGCCCACCACGCCCTCCGCGGCGGCACGCAGGATCATCTCCGTCTGCCGCTGCGAACGCGCGAGCTCGGCCTCCGTGTCGACGGTGCCGGAGAGGTCGCGCACGACGAGCATCAGCAGCTCGTCGCCGGTGTAGCCGTAACCGTCGTACGCCTGCTGCGCGTTCTCCAGGTTGGCGCTCGTGACCTCGACCGGGAACTCGCTGCCGTCGGTGCGGCGGGCGATCATCCGGGTCGGGCGGGTGCGTCCGCTGTCGTCGACGGTCTCGGGCCGCCGCATCGTGCCGGGGATGAGCCGGGAGTCGAACTGCGGCAGCAGGTCGAGCAGTCCGCGCCCCACGAGCGCGGTGCCCGGGGCCTCGAAGGCCTCCAGGGCGATGGTGTTGGCGTTGACGACCGTTCCATTGGCGTTGACCAGCACCAACGCGTCGGGAAGAGCGTCGAGTATGGCTGCGAGGCGAGCAGCGCCTCGGGATGGCCTGCTGCTCACGAGCGCTTCCTCCCTGTTACCGCACCTTGCCGACCGCGGTAGCCATCTTGCCAACGGGTCCGCGACGTGTCACGCGAGGGAGTCTACGGGCAGTGGTTGCGCCGGCGGCCCCGGATGAGAGGGAGGTCGCACGTAGAGGGGACGCAGAACGCACGCAGAAGACACGGAGAACCTGTGACCGTGTGTTTCGCGGCCCCCGGTCGCCGACCGAACTCATGAGCCCACCGTGCCCGTGCCCTTACGCGTCCTTCCGTGTCCTTCCGCCCGTATACGCCGTGCCTGTCGAGGCGCGTGTCCTCCTCCGGGTGTGTCTCCCGCCGAAGCGGGTCCTATGCGCCGAGATCGGGCAGTACGGGCACGAGGGCGTCCCAACGCGCGATGTCGCACCCGTTCTCACGCTGGTACGTCGCGTCGACGGGGCGGCCGGCCCAGGTACCGGTGACGTGCGCGGTGGCCGGACCGCCGTACTGCATCGTGCACATCCCGCCGTCCTGCGCCGGCGCGAACGGGCTCTTGCCCCACGAGGTGTTGCGGTCCAGCCGCTCGCAGGCGGCGAGGACGTCGGGATGGCTGCCGCCCGCCGGATGGCAGTCGAGCTCGAACGTCCCGTCGTTGCCTCCGCCCGCCTTGCTCACCGTCACGGTGAGGTGGTCGCCGCCGTCCGCCCCGTTCGCCGGCATGGGCAGGGGCAGCGGTACCGGCATGAGGGGAAACGAATCGGCGTACGCAACCGGCGACGCGGCGGACAGCGCGGCGAGGGACGCGGCGGCGGAGGTGACGACGGTGAGGGCGATGCGGCGCAGCACGGGCATGGGGGCTCCACGGGATGCAGGCGGATTCACGAGGAACTCGCGAACGGCGAACGGGAACGGGAACGGGAACGGGGACGGGGACGGGGAGGGGGAGGGGAACGGGCAAGCGAGGAACGGGGCACGTGCGTGCCCCACTGCTCTAACGCCGTCCGCCCGGTGACGATGCGCCGCAGACATCGGCTTTGCCCTCGGACCTTTCCGCCTAGTACCGTAGGGAGCGATTGGTGACGGCCCACTCGGCTGTGTCATCATCTGCACGCACCATTCGCGCTCGCGCGGACGGTTGTGCTGGAGGCGTCGCCTAGTCCGGTCTATGGCGCCGCACTGCTAATGCGGTTTGGGACGCAAATCCCATCGAGGGTTCAAATCCCTCCGCCTCCGCAGAAGATCACGAAGCCCCGGTCACCCGTGACCGGGGCTTCGGTCGTCTCTTGATCGCCCCTTGATCGTTCCCGGCGCTTCACGGGGTCTCGCGAGGGTCCGTCGGAGGGTCGTTTTCGCAGGTCAGGCAGGGTCCGGCAAACGGATTTCGCCTCACGCCGCCAGTCATGTAATGTTGTTCCCGCAACGCCGACCGGGTAGAAAAACCCGGAAGGAAGAGCGAAGACAACAAAACACACAAGCACTCGTAGCTTAACGGATAGAGCATCTGACTACGGATCAGAAGGTTGCAGGTTCGAATCCTGCCGAGTGCACACAGGTCAAAGGCTCCGCCGGTTCGCCCGGCGGGGCCTTTGAGCTCGTAACACGATCTTGTTGAGGTGACCTGGTCGGGCGTGCCCGATGGGATGATTCGGCCGTTCGGGAGAGTGTGAGTACTCGGCCATGAACGGTGGATGACGACTTGTGGATGCTGATCGAGCCGCTGCCGAGGAATGGTCAAGGCCTGTGGATCGGCGTGTCATGCGACTTGTTGGTCGCGTCCTGATTCCTGGCTGGCTTCTTCGATGGGTCGTTCGATGAGTATGGGCTCAGCGGAACCTCTTTGGTCCTATTTGGTCCTAGGATCGGGCCATGAGCAGGACCGACCGTGCCAGCCGGGTGATCGCGGCACCACCGGCGACTGTCTACGACGCCCTCCTCGACCGGGAGTCGCTCGAGGCCTGGCTGCCGCCGGACGGCATGCGCGGGAGGGTCGAGCGGTGGGATCCCCGGCCTGGCGGCGGGTTCCGGATGATCCTCACCTACCTCGACTCCACCGACAGCCCCGGCAAGACCTCTGACGCGACGGATGTCGTCGACGTCGGGTTCGCCGACCTGGTGCCACCGGAGCGCGTGGTGCAGCGGGCGGTGTTCGAGGCCGACGACCCGTCGTACGCGGGCACCATGACGATGACCTGGCACCTCGCCGCCGCCGGTGACGGGACCGAGGTGACCGTCACTGCCACGGACGTACCACCCGGCATCGACCGAGCGGACCACGAAGCTGGGATCGCCTCCTCGCTGGCCAACCTGGCGTCGTACGTCGAAGCGGCCGGCTGACTCAAGTCGGCCGCGCCCTGGCTCGGCCACGATGCTCTCTCAGGTGGCCGCGTTCGAAGCGGGCTCCGGCCCGGACGAGTGCGACGAGGTGGGGTGCGTTCACGGCTCGCCACGTTGCTGGGCGGACTCGACGAGCTCGAAGACCATCGCGAGAGCGGCGGCCGCGCTGCCCGCTCCCTTGGTGACCTTGGTCCGCAGCCGCACGGTCGCGAAGGTCGGCTCAATGGGATTCGTCGTGCGCAGGTGAACCCAGTGCTCCGCGGGGAAGCCGTAGAACGCCGGCAGCTCATCGACGTCGTCGGTGATCTTCTTGACGGCCTTGGGCCACTTCGAGCCGTACGTCTTGTCGAACGTGGCGACCGCCTTGACGGCGTGCTCGCGGTCTTCGGCGTTGTAGATGTCCTGCAGGGCCTTGCGGGCGCCGGGAGGTTGGCGGTTCGTGTCATTGCCGGGAAAAGAGCTTGCGATGTGGTCCGACGCCACGGGGACGGGAAGAGGCGAAGACGGTTGGCCTGCGGCCTGTTGGGCGCGGGTCTGGGCAAGGCGGTAGGAGTCGGTTCCGGTCTCGATGATGTTGCTGCCGAAGGTGAGGCGGTCGACGATGGCGCCGCAGAGCCGGGGATCGGTGAAGGTCTTGGCCCAGCCGGACTCCTTATCCACTCGGCGCAACGGCTGGCGGAGCCCTGGACCGAAGGCGGCCGCATGCGCCGGCCGAGACCTGCGGCTGTAGAGATTGCACTCAGCGCCCACAAGTCGTCGTCCACGATCCATGGCCGAGCGCTCACACCATCCTGAACGGCCGAATCATCACGTCGCTCCCGCCCGACCAGGAAACTTCAACAAGATCGTGTCAGGAGCTCTTACGTGACAGCGCTCAGGTGGAGTTCTCGGTCAGTCGGCGTCCGAGTGTGAGAACCACTGTCTTGAGGGCTTCCGGCTGTTGGATGATGAAGGGCCGGTCCAGCATGGCCAGAGTGCCGGCGACCCACTCGAGGTGCTCGGCACGCAAAAACACCTCCAGCCAGTCTGGGCCCTCCGCGGAATCGGGAGCGGACGCCGGCGTCACCGACGCAAGCGTCTCCGGGATCCAGCGCCTTACATGGGCTGGGTCAGCGCGGACAAGGAATGAGACGTCGTGGAGTGAAGGTGCCGCGGACAGGGGCCCGAAAAGCAGCGCTGCCGGGTCGATGTTCGTAGGCGCGGCAAAGGTGCCCGGCAGAGGCCGTAGACCGGTCATCCGATCCAGGCGGTAGGTACGCAGCGCCTGCCGGTCAGCGTCGAAGCCGGTCAGGTAGAGCAGGTTTCGGTGTGCCACTACGCCGTGCGGCTGTACGTGCCGCGTCGCCGTATGTCCCTGGCGGGTCCGGTATTCGAAAGCAACCGGGTGCTGATCTCGTGCCGCCTCAGCCAATCCGAGCAGTGTCTGGGCACCTTTGTCATCGCCGCGGGGTCCGGCGTCGTGGTCTTCCGCGCCTGGGCGTTGCCCGTCGGTGAAGTCCACTGTCTGAAGCACCGCGTCGATGCGCCGTGCGAGCGTGGCGGGCAACACTCGGCGCACCTTGGCCGTGGCCGTCTCCAGCGCGAGCGGGGTTGCCGGGCCACTGTGCGCGTGGTGGCTGACCAGCAAAGCCCACACCACGGCAAGGCCTTCCTCGTCGGTCAGCATCAGCGGCGGCATGCGGTAGTGGCGGGTGAGACGGTAGCCGCCGTAGCGGCCGCGGACCCCGTCCACCGGGATGTCCATTTCGCGTAGCTGCTCAACGTAACGACGCACAGTGCGCTGATCGACTCCGAGTCGCTCGGCGAGGTCGACGACGGTGCGGGTTCCTCCGGCCTGCAACAACTCCAGCAGAGCCAGTACTCGTGCGGTCGGTCGGGCCATACGCGTAATGATCCAGCATTTCCGGGCGGAAAGTGACCTGTATTGACTCTAGGTTCGCCCTATGACCAACGCACCCAGAGTTCAGCTCGCCTCCATTCGCGTCATCACCGAGGACGTTCCACGGCTCGTCCACTTCTATGAGGTCCTCACCGGCGCGACCCCGCAGTACCTGACCGAGGACTTCGTTGAACTGGTGACCCCCTCTGCCACCTTCGCCGTCAGCGGATCCGCCCGCGTCGCTTTCATCACCACCGGCACGCCCCGCGGGGGCGCGAACAGCAGCGCGATCGTCGAGTTCCTCGTCGAGGACACCAGCGCTGTGTACGAAGGGCTTGCTGCCGAGTTCGGCGACGAGCTCGATGTCGTTCAGCCTCCGACCGTGATGCCGTGGGGCAATGTGTCGGCTCTCGTCCGCGACCCGGACGGATCTCTCGTCAACCTCTACACGCCTGTCACGCCTGAGGCGTGGCAGCTTCAGCACAATCGGACACCGAAGCCATTGAACGCTCAGAGAGTCTTCTAGAGAGCTCGTAACAGGACAACTGCATCGTCTCCTGCTTGCCGAGCTGAACGCGGCCGGCGAACTCGACTGGTCCCGCGCGTGCGTGGACGGCTCCCACGTCCGCGCGAAAGGGGGTGCCGCGACCGGTCTCCCATGCCCCACCACGACACGACTACCGGGGCTCATTCGCGTGATCGTGTCACGAGCCCTTTGGCGTTGTGGGCGTTCCGTTGTCAGTGGTGGCCTCTAGGCTCGTCGTGATGGTTCAAGTGTGGAAGTGCGCGGGGGTTCGGTGGGACGGGCGGGAGCCCGTGCTGGCGTGGGACGGGGGGCGGCGTAGTGCGTTGCCGTGGGGGAAGCAGGTCGCGTTCGCCGTCGTGGGCGAGGGGACGCGGCGGTGTGTGGGAGCCCGTGGGAACGGGTGTGCGGTGGGGGCCGCGGTGTCCGGGCGGAGTGTCGGGGCGCGGTGCGAGGAGTGTTCGCGGCTCGACCGGGCCCATTCCGTCGCCGCCGACACCATCGCCGACGACCCCCGGCCCTACTCCGTCTATCTGGCCTGGTTCGGACCCGGGATGGTCAAGGTCGGGATCACCGCCGTCGAGCGGGGGCCGGTCCGGTTGCTGGAGCAGGGCGCCGTCGTCTTCACCTGGCTGGGGCAGGGGCCGTTGATGGCCGCCCGGCGCAGTGAGGAGTTGCTGCGTACGGCGCTGGGGGTGCCGGACCGTATCGCGTACGACGCCAAGCGGGCCGTCCGGAGCGCGCTGCCGGAGGCCGGGGTCCGGGCGGCGGAGGTGCGGGAGCTGCACGCGCGGGCCGTGGGGCTGGACCGGTGGCCGGAGGCTTTGGCGCGGATGCCGTTCGAGGCCGTCGATCACGGGGGCGTGTTCGGGCTCGACGGGCTTCCGCCGGCCGTTGCCGTCGTCGGGGAGCTCGTGCCCGGCGGTGTCGTGCGGGGAGAGCTGGTCGCCGCCGCCGGGCCCGATCTGCATCTGCTGACCGGGCGCGGGGTCGTCGTGCTCGATACACGGCTCATGCGGGGGTGGGAGCTGACCAAGCCGGGCACAGGCACGGGTCCGGGCTCGGGGGAGAGCGGGGAGCGGGGAGGAGGCGTCAGTGTTCCTGTGCGGGAGTTCGGCGGGGTGCAGGACGGGCTCTTCTGAGTGGGCGGCCCCGTGGTCGAGTGGTCAAGAGATCGAACCCTTGGGGTGTCCCTCGGTAAAGACCCTGGACTTGGTGCGTCGGCCGGACCGAGAGTGGGCGACATGAGCCATCAGCCCATGGCGCCTGTCGCCCAGCCCTTGCCTGTTCCCGCCTCTGCCGTATCTCCCGCTGTCATGCCGGTCGGCGAGGGCGGCGAGTACGGCGCGACCGCCGAGCGGATGGAGGAGCTGGTCAAGTCCATTCCGGGATACCTCGGGACGGACCACGCGGGGTCGCCCGGCGGGCTGTCCGTCACCGTCCGAAACCAGGAAGTCGGGCGAAGGGATGGCTGACGCGGTGCGTGCCGAGGTGGACGCCGAGGGCAGTCCCGCGGTCCGCGACGACGCCGGTGACGTACGGCGGTTCTGGGAAGCGCTCGGGACTCCCGGGCTCGTCGACGTCCACACCCACTTCATGCCCGAGTCGGTCCTGAGGAAGGTCTGGGCGTACTTCGACGCGCTCGGGCCGCTCACCGGCGGCGTCGAGTGGCCCATCACCTACCGGGCCGAAGAGGGCGAACGGGTCGCACTGCTGCGGGAGTTCGGTGTGCGGGCCTTCACCGCCATGCTGTACCCGCACAAACCGGGCATGGCCGAGTGGCTGAACCAGTGGGCCGTGGACTTCGCCCGCCGCACCCCCGACTGCCTCCACACGGCCACGCTCTTCCCGGAGCCGGGCGTGGCGGCGTACGTGCGCGGGGCGCTGGACGACGGCGCCCGGGTCTTCAAGGCACACGTCCAGGTCGGCGCGTACGACCCGGCCGACGAACTGCTCGATCCGGCCTGGGGAGTGCTCGCCGAGGCGGGGACCCCTGTCGTGATCCACTGCGGTTCCGGGCCCTCGCCGGGCAAGTTCACCGGCCCTGAGCCCATCGGACGGGTGCTCGCGCGGCATCCGCGGCTGCGGCTGGTCTTCGCGCACCTCGGCATGCCGGAGTACGAGGACTTCCTCGACCTCGCCGAGCGGTTCCGGGAGGTCCGGCTGGACACGACGATGGCGTTCACCGAGTTCAGCGAGGGCTTCGCCCCGTTCCCCCGGCGCGCGCTGCCTCGCCTCTCCGGCCTCGGCGACCGGATTCTGCTCGGGACCGACTTCCCCAACATCCCCTACCCGTACGTCCACCAGCTGCGGGTGCTGGAGGAGCTCGGGCTGGGAGAGGAGTGGCTGCGGGCGGTGTGCCACGACAACGGGGCGCGGCTGTTCGGGCTGACCGAGTGACCTGTGACCTTTGGTGACCTTTGCCCAAGGGGGCCACTCGGCGCTGCGGAGTCTCCACCCTCCTCCACCCTCCTCCATGCGGTCCCATGCGGTCCCATGCGGTCCCGCGTGTTCCCATGTGTTCCCATGTGTTCCCTGAGAGGCTGCTGTGTGTTTCTCAGGGAATTCATAGGTTCCCGAAAGCGTGCTCTCAGGGCGGCCCAGCAGTGTGTCGGCTATGACCACGACCTCGCCCCAGGGGCGCACCGAACTGCTGAGGCCGGACGGGAGCCCCGTCCGCGTGCTCGTCGTGGACGACGAGCTGTCGATCACCGAGCTGCTGTCCATGGCCCTTCGCTACGAAGGGTGGCAGATCCGCAGCGCGGCCGACGGGACGGGCGCCGTGCAGGCCGCCCGTGAGTTCCGGCCCGACGCCGTCGTCCTCGACATGATGCTGCCGGACATGGACGGTCTCGCCGTCCTCGGGCGGCTGCGCCGGGACCTGCCGGACGTGCCCGTTCTCTTCCTCACCGCGAAGGACGCGGTCGAGGACCGGATAGCGGGTCTGACGGCCGGCGGCGACGACTACGTCACCAAGCCCTTCAGCCTCGAAGAGGTCGTGGCACGGCTGCGCGGCCTCATCCGCCGTTCCGGCGCCGCCGACCGGCGCTCCGAGTCGGTGCTCGTCGTCGGTGACCTCACCCTGGACGAGGACAGCCACGAGGTGTCGCGCTCCGGCGACGGCATCCACCTCAC
Organism: Streptomyces sp. CWNU-52B; assembly: GCF_047444975.1. Taxonomy (NCBI): domain Bacteria; kingdom Bacillati; phylum Actinomycetota; class Actinomycetes; order Kitasatosporales; family Streptomycetaceae; genus Streptomyces; species Streptomyces sp. CWNU-52B. The sequence continues at coordinate 157,677 of NZ_JBLFJV010000047.1, forward strand.
CGCGACCGAGTTCGAGCTGCTGCGGTTCCTGATGCGCAATCCGCGCCGGGTGCTCAGCAAGGCGCAGATACTCGACCGCGTGTGGTCGTACGACTTCGGCGGCCAGGCCAACGTCGTCGAGCTCTACATCTCGTACCTGCGCCGCAAGATCGACGCCGGTCGCGAGCCGATGATCCACACGCGGCGCGGCGCCGGGTATCTGATCAAGCCCGCCACGTCGTGAGCGGGCGACGACGGCCGAGGCCGCAGCGACGCCGACAGCCTCGGACCCTGCGGACCCGGCTCGTCGTCTCGGCGGTCGCGCTGATCGCGGTGGTGTGCGCGGTGATCGGCACGGTCACGACGATCGCGCTCCGCTCCCACCTGTACGAGCAGCTCGACGACACGCTGGCCGACGCCGCCATGAGGGCGGCGGGGCCGCTGAAGCCCGGTGGCGACCGGCCCGACCCCGGTGGCCAGGGCAAACCGCAGAAGTCGCTGTCGGAGTTCGTCCTGCAGGGCCCGCAGCCCAGCGGCACGGTGGCCGCGGAGGTCACGGGCGGCAGCATCACCGAGGCGCAGGTCGGCAAGAAGACCAAGAGCGACGACGGGATACCGGACGTCGACCCCCAGCCGCTCACCTCGGCGCAGCGGTCCGTGCTCGCCGGTGTGCCGCAGGACGGCAAGCCGCACACGGTCACCCTGCCGGGCCTCGGCGACTACCACGTCCAGTTCCAGACGGGGGACAACGGCTCGTTCTACGTGGGCGTGCCCACCGAGGACGTCACCACCACGCTCAACACCCTCATCCTCGTCGAGGTCAGCGTCACCGTCGCCGGTCTCATCGCGGCCTCGTTCGCCGGGGCCACGATCGTGAGCGTCGCCCTGCGTCCCCTCCGCAAGGTCGCCGCCACCGCCACCCGGGTCTCCGAACTGCCCCTCCACACCGGCGAGGTGACCCTCGACGAACGGGTCGCCGAGTCCGAGACCGACCCCCACACCGAGGTCGGGCAGGTCGGCGCCGCGCTCAACCGCATGCTCGACCACGTCCACGGCGCCCTGCACGCGCGCCAGGAGAGCGAGACGCGCGTACGGCAGTTCGTGGCGGACGCCAGCCATGAGCTGCGTACGCCCCTCGCGTCCATCCGCGGATACGCCGAGCTGACCAGACGCGGGCGCGAGCAGACCGGGCCCGACACCCGGCACGCGCTCGGCCGGATCGAGTCCGAGGCCGGGCGGATGACGGGCCTGGTCGAGGACCTCCTGCTGCTCGCGCGCCTGGACGCGGGACGGCCGCTGAGCTACGAGCACACCGACCTCTCCCCGCTGGTCGTGGACGCCGTGAGCGACGCCCGCGCGGCCGGACGCGAGCACAACTGGCGGCTCGAACTGCCCGACGAGCCCGCGCTGGTCCTGGCGGACGCCGCCCGCGTCCAGCAGGTCATGGTGAACCTCTTCGCGAACGCCCGCACCCACACACCGCCGGGCACCACGGTCACCGCACGCGTGCGCAGGCAGGGCGCCTGGGTGTGCGTGGACGTCCAGGACGACGGCCAGGGCATTCCGCAGGACCTGCTGCCGCACGTCTTCGAACGGTTCGCGCGAGGCGACTCGTCCCGTTCGCGCGCCTCCGGCTCCACCGGGCTCGGGCTCGCCATCGTGCAGGCCGTCGCGGCCGCGCACGGCGGCGCGGTGACTGTCGACAGCGTGCCGGGCCACACCGTCTTTACCGTGCATCTGCCCGCGCCGGCCCCTCAAGCGCCCCATTCTCATGAGGCGTTCATTTCCGAAACACATTCAAAACCGTACTCACAGGCACAGCACAGCACGACCACATGGGTGCAACAGGGCGCTTGACGACAGTCGTCGTCATGCGAACCGAACCTTCTCCCGGCAACTTGCCGGCGCGGGAGCACCTCCCGGCCGGAAATGCCGGTACGCCTGTCCTGGACGTAGTGATCCCCGTCTACAACGAGGAGAAGGACCTCCAGCCGTGTGTGCTCAGACTCCACGAGCACCTGTCCCGCACCTTCCCGTACGCGTTCCGCATCACCGTCGCGGACAACGCGTCCACGGACACCACTCCCCTGGTGGCGGCGCGGCTGGCGGCCCAGCTGCCCGAGGTCAGGTCGTACCGGCTGGAGCAGAAGGGCCGCGGCCGGGCGCTGCGCACCGTCTGGTCCGCCTCGGACGCCCCGGTCCTCGCCTACATGGACGTCGACCTCTCCACCGACCTCAACGCGCTGCTCCCGCTGGTCGCCCCGCTGATCTCCGGTCACTCGGACCTGGCGATCGGCTCGCGGCTGGCCCGCAGTTCACGGGTGGTGCGGGGTGCCAAGCGGGAGTTCATCTCCCGTACGTACAACCTGATCCTGCGGGGCTCGCTGCAGGCCCGGTTCTCCGACGCGCAGTGCGGCTTCAAGGCGATCCGGCGCGATGTCGCGCAGGTGCTGCTGCCGCTCGTCGAGGACAGCGGATGGTTCTTCGACACCGAGCTGCTGGTGCTCGCCGAACGGGCGGGGCTGCGCATCCACGAGGTGCCGGTCGACTGGGTCGACGACCCGGACTCGACGGTGCACATCGTGAAGACCGCCACCGACGACCTGAAGGGCGTGTGGCGCGTGGGACGCGCCCTCGCCACCGGCTCACTGGCCCTCGACCGGCTCGCCCGGCCGTTCGGCGACGACCCGCGCGAGAGCGAGATCAGCGGCGTTCCGAAGGGCCTGGCCCGCCAGCTCGTCGGGTTCTGTGTCGTGGGCGCCCTGTCCACGCTGTTCTACCTGGTGCTCTACAGCGGCTTCCGTACGTTCTCGGGGGCGCAGATCGCCAACGCGCTCGCCCTGCTCGTGTCGGCGGTCGCCAACACCGCGGCCAACCGCCGGCTGACCTTCGGTGTACGGAGCCGGGGCGGCGCGGTGCGGCACCAGGCGCAGGGCCTGGTCGTCTTCGGCATCGGGCTCGCCCTGACCAGCGGCTCGCTCGCCGCCCTGAACGCGGCGACGGACGAGCCGGCGCACTCCACCGAACTGGCGGTCCTGGTCGTCGCCAACCTCGCGGCGACCGTGCTGCGGTTCCTGCTCTTCCGGGCCTGGGTGTTCCCCGACCGGCACGACACGTCACCGTCGACCGTCGTCGCCTCGCACACACCCGCCGTACCGAATATGCCGAGCATGCCGAATGTGTCGGCCGTGCCGGCCGGACCGGCGTCGTCCGTCTACGCGACGGCGCCGCGGTCCCCGTACGGCCACGGCGCGTCGGCCGCCGACACCTACGGCACGTCGACCGCCGACACCTACGGCTCGGCCACCGCCGACGCTCCGTACGACCACCAGAACTGGGGGGACGCGACCATGCAGATGCAGCCGGTGCGCCCGGACGATCACGATCCGAGGGGTACGCGATGACGACCACTCAGCACGAGGGCGTGCGGCCGTCCGACGGAACGGCCGTTCCGGAATCAGTAGTTCCGGAACCCGCTGTTCCGGCGGAGCCGGTCGCAGGCCCCGAGGACGCAGGACCCAAGCAGCCCTTCGCGCGCAGACTGTGGCGCGGGCGGCCCGAGGACAACCGGTGGGTGCGCCCCGCCTTCCTCGGCACGCTGCTGCTGATCGGCGCGCTGTACACCTGGAACCTCACGGCCTCCGGGTACGCCAACTCGTTCTACTCCGCGGCAGCCCAGGCCGGCAGCCAGTCCTGGAAGGCCCTCTTCTTCGGCTCGCTCGACTCGGCCAACGCCATCACCGTCGACAAGCCCCCGGCCTCCCTGTGGCCGATGGCCCTGTCGGTACGGGTGTTCGGCCTGAACTCCTTCGCGATCCTGTTCCCGCAGGTCCTCATGGCCGTCGCCACGGCCGGCGTGCTGTACGGGGCCGTGCGCCGCCGGTTCCGCGCCGGGGCCGGTTTCCTCACCGTCGCGGTGTTCGCGCTCACGCCGGTCGCCGCGCTGATGTTCCGCTTCAACAACCCGGACGCGGCCCTCGCGCTCCTGATGGCCGCCACGGTCTACTGCGTGCTGCGCGCCATGGAGAAGGCCCGGACGAAGTGGCTGGTGTGGGCCGGTGCGGCCGTCGGTCTCGCCTTCCTGGTGAAGACCCTCCAGGCCTTCCTGATCCTGCCGCCCCTCGCGCTGATCTACGTGGTCTTCGCGCCGACGACCCTGCGCAGGCGCATCGGCCAGGTGCTCCTGTCGGGCCTGTCGATGATCGTCGCGGGTGGCTGGTGGGTGGCCGCCGTCGAGCTGTGGCCCGCCTCCTCCCGCCCCTACATCGGCGGCTCCCAGAACAACTCCTTCCTGGAACTGACCTTCGGCTACAACGGACTCGGCCGGATCAACGGCGAGGAGACCGGCAGCGTCGGAGGCGGCGGCGGAGGAGCCGGGGGCGGCGGCTGGGGCGAGACCGGCTGGGACCGGATGTTCAGCTCCTCCATCGGCGGCCAGATCTCCTGGCTGATCCCGGCCGCGCTGATCGTGCTCGCCGCGGGCATCGCCCTGACCTGGAAGGCGCGCCGGACCGACACGGCCCGTGCCGCGTTCCTCGCCTGGGGCGGCTCGCTGCTCATCACCATGCTGGTCTTCAGCTACATGCAGGGCATCTTCCACGAGTACTACACCGTGGCCCTCGCCCCGTACGTCGCCGCCGTGGTCGGCATGGGCGCGAGCGTGCTGTGGGAGGAGCGCGGCCGGATGTGGGTCTCGCTCACCATGGCGGCCGGAGTCACGGCCACCGCGGTCTGGGGGTACGTCCTGTTGAACCGTTCCTCCGACTACCTGCCCTGGCTGAAGTGGCTGGTCCTGGTCGGCGGCCTGGTCGCGGCGCTCGGCCTGATCTTCGTCGCGCGGCTCGGGCGCAGGCTCGCCCTGGCGGTCGTCGGGCTCAGCTTCGTCGCGTCCCTCGCGGGCCCGACGGCGTACACGCTCACCACGCTGAACGAGGGCCACAGCGGTTCGATCGTCACGGCGGGGCCCACGGTCTCGGGCGGTCGCGGTGGTCCGGGCGGCGGTGGCGGCATGGGCGGCGGCCCCGGAGGCGGCGGCGGTATGCCGGGCCAGCGGGGCGGCACCGGGCAGAACCAGCAGGGCGGCGGCATGGGCCAGCCCCCGGCGGGCGGCTTCCCCGGCGGCGGCCAGAACCAGAACGGCAACGGCCAGACCGGCCAGAATGGTCAGAACGGCCAGACCCAGCCGGGTGGCGGCGCCGGTGACGGCGGCGGCACGGGCGGGGGCGGCGGTGGTGGCGGTATGGGCGGTCTGCTCAACGGCGCGACGGTCAGCTCCGAGGCCAAGGCGCTCCTGGAGAAGAACTCGGCTCAGTACACCTGGACCGCGGCGGCCGTCGGAGCGCAGAACGCGGCGAGCTACCAGCTCTCCACCGGCGACCCGGTGATGGCGATCGGCGGCTTCAACGGCAGCGACCCGTCGCCGACACTGGCCCAGTTCAAGAAGTACGTGGCGGACGGGAAGATCCACTACTTCATCTCCTCCGGCTCCATGGGCGGCGGTGGCGGCGGCGACAGCTCCGGCACGGCGACCCGGATCAGCGAGTGGGTGGAGAAGAACTACAAGGAGGTGACGGTGGGTTCGTCGACGTTCTACGACCTGACGCAGCCCACCAGCGGCTGACGGCTGACGGTTGGCCCTGGCCGGGGCAGGGTGGGGGTGGGGGTGGAGGCGAGCGTGCCTCCACCCCCACTCCCGTCTGTGTTGTACGCCGTACGAGAGCTGTTCTACGGTGTAAAGCATGCCAACCTCGCACGACCGGTCCGACCGGTCAGGTCATCCCCAGCGGTGGCTGATCCTCGGTGTCATCTGCCTCGCGCAGCTCACCGTCCTGCTGGACAACACCGTGCTGAACGTCGCGATCCCCTCCCTCACCGAGGAACTCGGCGCGGGCACCGCGGACATCCAGTGGATGATCAACGCGTACTCGCTCGTGCAGTCGGGCCTGCTGCTCAGCGCCGGCAGCGCGGCCGACCGCTACGGCCGCAAGAAGATGCTGGTCGCCGGGCTCGTCCTGTTCGGCGCCGGCTCGCTGGCCGCCGGACTCGCCGACACCACCGGGCAGTTGATCGCCGCCCGCGCGGGCATGGGCGTCGGTGGCGCGCTCCTGCTCACCACCACGCTCGCCGTCGCCATGCAGATCTTCACCACCGAGGAGCAGCCGAGGGCCATCGGCATCTGGAGCGCCGTCAACGCCCTCGGCTTCGCGGCCGGCCCGCTGCTCGGCGGGTTCATGCTCGACCACTACTGGTGGGGCGCGATCTTCCTGGTCAACCTGCCGGTGGTGGCGCTGGCACTCTGCGCGGTGATCGCCCTCGTACCGGAGTCCAAGGCTGTATCTTCCCGGGGAGCGACCCCCGGACCCCCAGGGCGGGGCGACCGCCCCGACCTCCTCGGCGCGCTGCTCTCCACGATCGGCATGACCGCCCTCGTGTACGCGATCATCTCCGGCCCGGAACATGGCTGGACCTCCGGCCGCGTCCTCGGCACGGCGGCCCTGGCGCTGCTGGTCCTGGCCCTCTTCGTGTACTGGGAGAACCGGATCCCGTATCCCATGCTGGACCTGCGCTTCTTCCGGGACCGGCGCTTCACGGGGGCGGTCGCCGGGGCCGTACTGATCACCTTCGGGATGGGCGGCGCGCTCTTCCTGCTGACCCAGCACCTCCAGTTCGTCCTCGGGTACGGGCCGTTGGAGGCCGGTCTGCGCACGGCGCCGCTCGCCCTGACCGTGGTGACCCTCAACTTCACCGGGCTGTCCGCGAAGTGGACGGCGAAGCTCGGCACACCGGTCTCGATCGCCCTCGGCATGGTGCTGATGTCGGGCGGCCTGGTGTCCATCGCGACCCTCACGGCGAACGGGTACGCCGGGACGCTGCTCGGCCTGCTGCTCATCGGCGCGGGCTGCGCGATCGCCAACCCCGCCATGGCGTACGCCATCATGAGCGCGATCCCGCCGGAGAAGGCGGGCGTGGGCGCGGGCATCAACGGCACGCTGGCCGAGTTCGGAAACGGCCTCGGGGTGGCGGTCCTCGGCGCGGTGCTCAACGCCCGCTTCGCCGCGCTGATCCCGTTCGCGGCGGCCTCGCTGCCGGCGACGCTCGCGGCGGCCGGCTCGGCGGACGAGCGTGCGCGGATCACGGACGGGTTCGCGTCGGGCCTGGAGACCAGCCAGTCGGTGGGCGCGGTGGCCGTGCTCCTGGGCGGACTCCTCGCGGCGGAGTTGCTCCGGCGGGCGGAGCGGGCAGACTCCGCGGTGACGATGGCGGCGTGATGCCCGCTTAGCATCAGGGAGGGGGTGGACCTCGGGGTTCCGGGGTGCCCTCTCCGTCACGAGTTCCGAGGAAGGTGCGCCATGGTGAGGGCAGCCGACAGGGCCGAGCGCCCGGCGCGGACCAGTGTGTGGCTGGAGGGCAAGGCCCCGCGAGGCGGTGGTGCGCGGGGCGGTCAGCCGTCGTCCCTGGACCGGGAGCGGATCACCGCGGTCACGGTACGGCTGCTCGACGCGGAGGGGCTTGCCCGGTTCTCGATGCGGCGGCTGGCGGCGGAGCTGAACGTGACCGCGATGTCCGTGTACTGGTACGTGGACACCAAGGACGACCTTCTTGAGCTGGCGCTCGACGCGGTGTACGGGGAGCTGGAGCTGCCGGATCTCGACTCGGAGTTGGGTTCGGAGCCGGGTTCGGGGCCGGACTGGCGGGATCAGCTGCGGGCGATCGCCACCGGGTACCGGACCCTTCTCGTACGGCATCCGTGGGTGTCGCCGCTCACCGGGACGTTTCTCAACATCGGGCCCAGGTCGGTCGCCTTCTCGCGCACCGTGCAGCGGGTGATCCGTGGGACGGGGCTGCCGACGCACCGGCTGTCCGGGGCGATCTCGGCGGTCTTCCAGTTCGTGTACGGGTTCGGCACGATCGAGGGGCATTTGACCGTGCGGTCGGCCGAGGCGGGGATGAGTCCGGACGCGTATTTCCAGCAGGCGCTGAGCATGTTGCGGGAGGCTCCTGAACTCGACGACATGCTGGAGGAGTCGGAGGAGATCATGCGGGCGCGTGGGGGGAGCACGTTGGAGGAGATGTATGAGCGGGACTTTCACTTCGCGCTGGATCTGGTGATCGCGGGCATCGAGGTGATGGTGCTGCGCGGGGAGCGGTGAGTGAGTGGGAGGGCGCGGGGTGGTGGGCGGGTGCGGGTGAGTGAGGGCTGGGCGCGCAGTTCCCCGCGCCCCTGAAATGCGGGGGTTGCCCCAGGGGTTGGAGGGGACGGGGCGCCGTCGCCCGGGGGCTGAAAGATTGCGCAGTTCCCCGCGCCCCTGAAATGCGCCCCCCGATCGGGTCGGTTACTTCTGTCCCGGCTGCTCCGGCTGCTCCGGCTGCTTCGGGGGGAAGCCGCCTGTTGCCACCGGGCCCCAGGTCTGTGGGGTGATCCTGATGATCGACTTGGCTTGCTTGAGCATCGCCTCGCGGTACTCGTCCCAGTCGGGGTGTTCGCCCGCGATGTTGCGGTAGTACTCGACCAGGGGTTCGACCGAGTCGGGGGAGTCGATCACCTCGGCCGTGCCGTCGATCTGGACCCAGGGCCCGTTCCACTCGTCGCTCAGGACGATCAGGCTGACCCGGTCGTCGCGCTTGGCGTTGCGGGTCTTGGCGCGCTCCGGGTAGGTCGAGACGACGACCCGGCCCGAGTCGTCGACCCCGCAGGTCAGCGGCGAACCCTGAGGGTTGCCGTCCGACCTGCGGGTCAGCAGGATCGCGCGGTGCCGGGGACGGACGAAGTCCAGCAACTCGTCCAGCGATACGGAGGTGTTCGTCGCGATGTTCGGTGCCATGCGGGCAGCTTAGGCGGTGTGCCGCGGCCGAGCCTGCTCCTGGCGTGCCTACGCCTGCGGGAGTGTCTCCCCCTGCACGGCCTGGATGTCCAGCTCGACCTTCAGCGTCGTACCGATGGCCGCGATGCCCGCCTGGACGACCTGGTTGTAGTTCATCGCGAAGTCCTCGCGGCGCAGTTCGGTCGTGGCACGGAACGCCGCCCGGGTCCCGCCCCAGGGGTCGGCGCCCGTGCCCAGGTAGGACAGTGACAGGTCGACCGGGCGTACGACCCCGCGCATGGTCAGTTCGCCGTGCACCGTCCAGCGGTCGCTGCCGGTGTCCGGGGCCAGGCCCGTGGAGACGAACCTGATCTCCGGGTGGTGCTCGACGTCGAGGAAGTCGGACGACTTCAGGTGGCCGTCCCGCATGGCGTTGCCCGTGTCGATCGAGTCGGCCCGGATCACCGCCTCCACCCGCGACTTGGCGATCTCGTCCGGGGCGATCTCGATCAGGCCCGCGAACTCGGTGAACCGCCCGTGCACGCTGGAGATGCCCAGGTGCTGGGCCACCGCGCCCACGGAGGAGTGGGCCGGGTCGACGGTCCAGGGGCCCGGCGGCGGCAGCTCGGTGCCGCCCTGCCGGGCGAGGGTCACGGTGCCGACCTCGGCACGGCCACTGGCCGTGACGATGGCGCTGGACGCGACAGGTGCGTATCCGACGGCCGTGACGATCACCGTGTACGCGCCGGGCGCCAGCTCGACCGCGTCCCGTACGGTGCCTTCCTCGTCCGCCTCGGCGCGCACCACCTGGGCGCCCGTCATGTCGGTCATCGTGACGACCGCGTGCGACACGGCCCAGCCGTCCCGCGTACGGATCCGCGCGGTCAGTCCCATTGCAAGCAACCTCATCTCATGAAACCGGCCCGTGGAGCGCGCCTCCGCTCGGAACGCGCTCCACGGGCCGGGGCCTGTAACCACCGGAGTCTGTGACTGCCGGAGTTGTGACTACCGGGTTCCCGGCTACTCGCCGGGGTGGGCGAGCCGGATGTCGTGGCCCTCGGCGCCGCCGCCCTTGACGGTCAGCGCCGTGGCGACCGGCGGGTATCCGGTCGCGATGACCGTGTACTCGCCGCTGTCCAGGTCGGTGAAGGCGTACGCCCCGTCCGCGCCGGTGGTGGCGGTGCCGATCACATTGCCCGCCGCGTCGACGAGCGTGACCCGGGCGTCGCCCAGCGGCCCGCCGGGCGCGTGCACGACGCCCTGGAGCTGCGCCCCGGAGGTCAGCTCGACCTCGACCCGGGTGACCCCGGCGCCGCCGACCTCGACCATCAGGGCACGGGGCCGGTGTCCGGCGGCGTTCACCGCGACGGTCACGGCACCGGGCACCAGCTCGGCGAAGGTGAACTCGCCCTGCTCACCGGTGGTCCCGGTGGCCAGCACGTCGCCGCGCACGTCGGTCACGATGACCATCGCGCCCACGACAGGACGCCCGCCGTCGGCGGCCTTCACCGCTCCGGAGAGCCCGCTCGTGCCGCTCAGCAGGATGTCGTACGCGAGCGGCTCACCGTTCACGACGACCGTCGAGGCCTGCGGCTGGAACCCGTCCGCGGAGGCGATCAGCACGTACGAACCCGTGCCGGGCGCGTCCACCGCGTAGCCGCCGTCGGCCTGTGCGACCGCGCGGCCCAGCTGACGGCCCGCGAGGGAGATCAGCGTGACGGCGGCCCGGGGCACGGGCGCGCTCTCGGCGCCGCGCACGAATCCGTGGACCGGGACCCCGCCGGCGGCCGGAGCCGCTCCGGAGCCGTTCTCGGTGGCCAGGGTGGCGAGGCCCGCGAGCCGCTGGGTGCCCTCGGGACCGGACCCGACGCCGCCGCTGCCGTTGCCGTTTGAGGTGCTGTTGTCGGTGCTGTTCTCGGTGTCCGCGACGGCCCAGCTCGGGCTCGGGCCGCTCTCGGCGGCCTGGGCCGCCGGGAGCGCGCCGGTCGATCCGGTCACCGCCGGGGTGGCCTCGGCGACCGCCGTGACCTCCGCCGGTACCTCGGCCACGCCCTCCGCCTGGGCCTTGGCCTCGGCGGCCTGCGCCAGTCCGCCCGTCGTACGCAGCGGGACCTCCTTGATGAACAGGGTGACGAGGAACGCGAGCAGCGCCGTGGCGGCCGCGATCAGGAAGACGTCCGCGATGCCGTGCCCGTAGGAGCTCTCCACGACCGTGCGCAGCGGGCCGGGCAGCGTGTCCATGTCCGGGATGGCGCCGTTGGAGCTGGCGCCCGCGGCCGCGTACTTGGGATCGAGACCGGCGACGCCGTCGTCGACGTAGTGGGTGATCCGGGTGGCCATCACCGCGCCCAGCGCGGAGACGCCGATCGCGCCACCGAGGGAACGGAAGAAGGTCACCGTGGAGCTGGCCGCGCCGAGGTCCTGCGGGGCCACCTGGTTCTGGGTGCACAGCACCAGGTTCTGCATCATCATGCCGATGCCGAGACCCAGCAGCGCCATGAAGACGCCGACCCGCCAGTAGTCCGTGTCGTACCGGATGGTGCCCAGCAGACCGAGGCCCGCCGTGACGAGCACGCCGCCGCCGACCAGCCAGGCCTTCCACTTGCCGGTCTTGGTGATGATCTGACCGGAGACGGTGGAGGAGACGAAGAGACCGGCGATCATCGGGATCGTCAGCACACCCGACATGGTGGGCGACTCGTTCCGCGCCAGCTGGAAGTACTGGCTGAAGAAGACGGTGCCCGAGAACATCGCGACGCCGACGAAGAGCGAGGCTATGGAGGAGAGCGTGATGGTCCGGTTGCGGAAGAGCCGCAGCGGGATGATCGGCTCCTTGGCCTTCGACTCGATGAGCACGAAGATCAGGCCGAGCACGATCGCGCCGCCGACCATGGCGTACGACTGCCAGGAGACCCAGTCGTACTTGTCACCCGCGAAGGTGACCCACAGGAGCAGCAGCGAGACCGCGGCGGAGATGAAGAACGCGCCGCCCCAGTCGACCTTCACGTCCCGCTTCACGACGGGCAGGTGCAGGGTCTTCTGCAGCACGATCAGCGCGATGACCGCGAAGGGGACACCGACGTAGAAGCACCAGCGCCAGCCGAGCCAGCTGGTGTCGGTGATGACACCGCCGAGCAGCGGGCCGCCGACGGTCGCGACTGCGAACGTGGCGCCGAGGTAGCCGGAGTACCGGCCGCGCTCGCGCGGGGAGATCATCGAGGCCATGACGATCTGTGCGAGGGCGGAGAGACCGCCCACGCCGATGCCCTGCACCACGCGGCAGGCGATCAGCATGCCGGCGTTCTGCGACAGGCCGGCGGCGGCCGATCCCAGCACGAACACGATCAGGGCTATCTGGACGAGCGCTTTCTTGTTGTAGAGGTCCGCGAGCTTGCCCCACAGGGGCGTGGACGCGGTCATCGACAGCAGCGCGGCGGTGACGACCCAGGTGTAGGCGGACTGGCCGCCGCCCAGGTCGCCGATGATCTTGGGCAGTGCATTGGAGACGATCGTCGACGACAGGATCGCGACGAACATGCCGAGCAGCAGCCCGGAGAGGGCCTCCATGATCTGCCGGTGCGTCATCGGGGCGCCGTCGGGGGCGCCTCCGTGCTTGGCGTGTGAGCCCCGCACACCGGCTGGTGTGGTGGTTGCCATGGGCTTCCTTTTCTTGTGATGCGTCAAACGGGTGTACGGGCGGTCCGCTCTGCGGGCGTCGCTGCGGGAATCCGGCCGGACGCCTCTGCGGGCACCCCGGACTTCTCGGACTCCTCGGGCGCGACGGGTGTGGCAGGCGGTGAGGTCGAGGAGTGCGTGACCTCCGGGTGCGGCACCGCCGGCGTCGCGGCCGGCAGGAGGGTCGAGGCCGGTACGGACCTGCAGTCGCCGAAACTGGCGCGCAGCCGCCCGAGCAGGGTGTTGAGCTGGTCGACCTCGTCGTCCGACCAGTTCGCCAGGTAGTGGGCGAGCGCGTTCATATAGCGCTCGGAGAGTTCGGCGAGCATGCCTTGTCCCGCGGGGGTGAGGCGCAGGATGCGCGAGCGCTTGTCGGCGGGGTCGGGGGACCGGTCGATCCAGCCGTGCTCGGCGACGTGGGCCACGTGCCGGCTGGTCACCGACATGTCGATGGCGAGCAGCTCGGCGAGGCGGCTCATCCGCATCTCGCCGTGCCGGTCGAGCACGGTGAGCACCGCGGCGGAGCCCGCCGGGCAGTCGTGCGGGAGGACCCGGCCCAGGCCCCGCTTCACGGCGCCGATGCCGCTCAGCTGCTGTGCCAGCTCCTCGTACTGCCGTCGAGCGGCCATCGCACCTCCCTCTTTTGTTGCTTGAGGCAACCATAAGAACTGTTGGTTGCTGCAGGCAAACGAAAAGGGGACCTGTGGGCTAAAACCTTGGCAAAGGCAAGTATTGGCGAACGTAAACCTGCAGGTGGGACGGGCTCACCGGGCCGTTCCGGCGGGGTCGGTGGTCCGCCGACCGAAAAAGGGTACGTAGCAGCGGAAGTCGGCCCCCGAAACTTGGGGTCGCCGAACGCACCCGATAGGGTCACGCGCATGGCAAACACCCAGGGCCCCGAGGGCAACTACGACCCCGCGGGTAGCACCCAGATGTTCCGAGCGTTCGTCGACGACCCGCAGAGCGGTCAGCAGCAGGCAGCTCCCCGAGCCACCCGAGGTCCCCGTGTCGGTCTGATCGTCGGTGTGATCGTGGCCGTCGCGGTCGTCGCCGTGGTCGCCTGGCTCGCACTCAAGTAGCCACGACCGGCGCCTGACCGGGCCTGAGCGCAGGCGGGCGCCCTACTCCCACCGGACGGACACGTCCCGCGTCTCGACGTGCATGCCGAGAGGCACCCGCCACGCGTCGACGCACACCGTCCAGGTCTTCTTCTCCCGGCTGCCCGGAGCGATCGGCACGGGCAGCCGCTCGGTGGACTCGACGGTCGCCCAGTCGATGCCGAGCGCGCCGATGACGTGCGTCCCGAAGGTCACCGTGCCCGAACGCACCGCCGTACCCCCGGTGTTGTGGAACGTGACGGTGACCTTCTCGCACCAGCGCTCGTCGGCGGGTCCCCGCTCGGGATCGCCGACGGCCAGTACGGCGGGACCGGCGGGCGTCGCGGGGTCCGACCCCGACCCTGAACCTCCGGCCGTTCCGCCACCGCCGCCGCCCGCGTCACCCGTACCGCCGTCGTCCGACGACGGCGACGGGTTCGTACGGCCGCCGCTGCCCTGAGCGCCGTCCTGAGCGCCGCTCTGCGTGTCGTCCCGCGGGCCGCCCTGGGCGCCGGCCGATCCGGACGCGGACGAGCCCGTACCGCCCCCGCTCGACCGCGCGTCGTCGGGCGGGGCCGAACTCCCGGATCCGGGCGTCCCGTTGGACGCCGAGTCGCCCTTCAGGGGCACCAACTCCACGTCGCCCGTGGGTGGCACCGCCTTCACGGACGGCGAAGGGCGCTGTACGGCGACGTAACCGTCTCCAGCGCCCTCACCGCCGCCCGCGCAGGCGACCAGTACGGCCCCCAGGCAGACCACAGCCGCCGAAGCGCCCCCAAGGGCCCCTCGACGACCACGTATCGACCGCTGTTCCACCCGTCGACGCATCGCGCCAGTGTGGCTGACGACCCGTCAATTATGAAGCCCCGAACGGGGCCTTGAGCGAAACCCTGACTTGAGCAGTGGCCCGGCGGTGGATCGACCGCCGGGCGACGGCCGGACAGCAGCCGCGCAACGGCCGGGTCAGTCGGAGATGAGACCTTCCCGCAGCTGCGACAGCGTCCGCGTGAGCAGCCGGGAGACGTGCATCTGGGAGATGCCGACCTCCTCGCCGATCTGCGACTGCGTCATGTTGGCGAAGAAGCGCAGCATGATGATCTGCCGCTCCCGGGGCGGGAGTTTGGCGAGCAGGGGCTTCAGGGACTCGCGGTACTCGACGCCCTCCAGCGCCGTGTCCTCGTAGCCGAGGCGGTCCGCGAGGGAGCCCTCGCCGCCGTCGTCCTCGGGGGCCGGCGAGTCGAGGGACGACGCCGTGTAGGCGTTGCCCACGGCCAGGCCGTCGACCACGTCCTCCTCGGACACACCGAGCACGGTGGCGAGTTCGGCGACGGTCGGCGAGCGGTCCAGCTTCTGGGAGAGCTCGTCGCTCGCCCGGGTCAGCGCGAGCCGCAGCTCCTGGAGCCGGCGCGGTACCCGCACCGACCACGACGTGTCCCGGAAGAACCGCTTGATCTCACCGACGACGGTCGGCATCGCGAACGTCGGGAACTCCACCCCGCGTTCGCAGTCGAAGCGGTCGATCGCCTTGATCAGGCCGATGGTGCCGACCTGGACGATGTCCTCCATCGGTTCGTTGCGTGACCGGAAACGGGCGGCCGCGTAACGCACCAGTGGGAGGTTGAGTTCGATGAGTGTGTCTCGTACGTAGGCACGCTCGGGGCTGTTCTCGTCGAGTGCGGCGAGCCGCAGGAACAGGGAGCGGGACAGAGTGCGGGTGTCGATCACTTCCGGGGTCGGGGGGAAGGCCGGGGCTTCCGCGGCCGGGATGGCCGGTACCTCGACAACGACACTGTGAAGCACGTCGGGCGCGGATTCGCTCTTCGCGAGCGTGAGCACCTTCGAGCTGCCCTGGTCTGCGGACATGCCACCCCCTTTGGGTCGCGGACGGTCGCGGCGGACGCTCCCGTCGAAGGAACGCAGCCTCCACCTGAATACCGGAGGCGAGGCTGCGGCAAACGCGTCACCGGAAGAATGTCACATGTCGGCAACACGCTGTAGTGACTTGTCGACAGAGAGAAGGCGAATAGGCCCTGGAAAAGGGGGGTCTGACGCTTTTTGGCCACAGAAACGTCAGGAAAAGGGTCTTGGGAGCGATTCGCTCCCCGGAGTTACGCTTCGATCCTGTTTGCGGATCGCAGCCGGGCGAAGCTGCGGGCGAGCAGCCTTGACACATGCATCTGTGAGACGCCCAGCTCGGCACTGATCTGGGACTGCGTCAGATTGCTGTAGTAGCGCAGCAGAAGGATGCGCTGCTCCCGCTCGGGGAGCTGGACGAGGAGGTGCCGTACGAGGTCCCGGTGCTCCACGCCGTCCAGTGCGGGATCCTCGTAGCCGAGCCGGTCGAGGAGGCCCGGCAGCCCGTCGCCCTCCTGGGCGGCTTCCAGGGAGGTCGCGTGGTACGAGCGGCCGGCCTCGATGCAGGCCAGCACGTCGTCCTCGGTGATGCGCAGCCGTTCGGCGATCTCGGCGGTCGTGGGCGTGCGTCCGAAGGCCGTGGTGAGGTCCTCGGTGGCGCTGTTCACCTGCACCCACAGCTCGTGCAGCCGGCGCGGTACGTGGACGGTGCGGACGTTGTCGCGGAAGTACCGCTTGATCTCGCCGACGACGGTCGGCATCGCGAAGGTCGGGAACTGCACGCCCCGGTCGGGGTCGAAGCGGTCGATGGCGTTGATGAGGCCGATGGTGCCGACCTGGACGACGTCCTCCATGGGCTCGTTGCGGGACCGGAAGCGGGCGGCGGCGTACCGCACGAGCGGGAGGTTCGCCTCGATCAGCGCGGCCCGCACCCGGCCGTGCTCGGCGGTGCCGGGCTCCAGGTCCTTGAGCTCGCCGAAGAGGACCTGGGTGAGGGCCCGGGTGTCGGCCCCGCGGCGGCGTTGTGGACTCGGCTCCTGGGACTCGCCTGGTTCGTCGAGCCGTTCTTGCGCCTGCGGCTTCTGCTGGGGAGGTGCTTGAGGCGCGGTACTGGCCGGCACGGTCAACTCCACCTCTGGGTCCGTCAACCCGTGAAAACACAAGTCCGAACGACGTCCGTCAGACACATGCGTCAACTCATCGATCAAAAGCGGTCATAGCATCACAAGACATGTGCACTGTGTGCAAGCACCTCATCACTTCGTGTTGAGGGCGGGAGGATGCCGGGGACGGAGCCGAGGAGGGTGCCGGGCGTGAGTCCGGCATGGGTCCGGGCATGGGTCCGGGCATGAAACAACCCCCCGCCGTCCGGGCGAGGGGCCATGGGCCGACGGTGCGCGCGTGCGCGTGGGTGTGCGCGCACGGTGGGGCCGGGAGGAGGGCCGGCGGGCGGCTCGGGGTCAGATCGCGTAGTCGGCGATCACCCACGTGGCGAACTCGCGCCACAGCGCTACGCCCGCCTGGTGCGCGGGGTGCTCCAGGTACCGCTTGAGCGCGTCCGTGTCCTCGACCGCCGAGTTGATGGCGAAGTCGTACGCGATGGGGCGGTCGGTGATGTTCCAGGCGCACTCCCAGAACGTCAGTTCGGGGATCTGTGCGCCGAGCGCACGGAAGGCGGCGACGCCCTCGACGACGCGCGGGTCGTCCCGCTCGACACCTTCGTTGAGCTTGAAGAGGACCAGGTGGCGGATCACATGCGCTCCCAGAGCGAACAGGGACTGAGACGGAGACTGAGACGGAGGCGAGGCGTGGGGCGGGACCCGGGCGGACCTCGGTCAGTCCTTGGCCCCGTGGGCGATCCAGGTCATGAAGTCACCGACGGCCCGAGCGGCGTTCGATATGCCCTCGAAGCCTATCTGGACGTAGTCCGCCGCCTTCTCGGGGTCGGTGATGATCACGTACAGAACGAAGACCACGAGTACGTAGACGGCGATCTTCTTCGAATTCACCGCCATCGCGGCCTCCCCGTGTGCCTGCTGTCTCTGCCTCTGAGCTTGTCGTAACCCCTGTCACCGGCGGCGAGTCTAACCCCGGGCCCTTGATCTGACGATCTTTCAAGAGTGTTGGAAAGGGGTGTGAGTCGTCCATTTCTTGTGACGGGACGCAAGGCGTACGTATAGGCGGGTTCGCTCGGTTCGGCCACCGGACACACCGGGGCGGCGTCCCGGAGCAGCACGAAGGGCCCGGTCCATCGGACCGGGCCCTTCATCTACCTGCGGTAGCGGAGGGATTTGAACCCTCGGTGAGTTTCCCCACACTCGCTTTCGAGGCGAGCTCCTTCGGCCGCTCGGACACGCTACCGAGAGAGATCCTAGCCCACGATGGGCCGTGCTCGGAAATCCGTATGCGGCGGTCGGTCCCGGTCGGGCCGGGCCTGGATCCGACGTTCGAAGAGGCCCGTCCGGAGCGGCTCAGCGGCCGCGGAAGAACTCCGTGAGCAACCGGGCGCACTCGTCGTCGAGCACACCGGTGATCACTTCGGGCCGATGGTTGAGACGCCGGTCGCGGACGACGTCCCAGAGGGAGCCGGCCGCGCCCGCCTTCTCGTCCCGGGCGCCGTAGACGACCCGGTCCAGGCGGGACTGGACGATCGCGCCGGCGCACATCGTGCAGGGTTCGAGGGTGACGACGAGCGTGCAGCCGGTGAGCCGCCACTCGCCGGTCCTCGCGGCGGCCCGGCGGATCGCCAGTATCTCGGCGTGGGCGGTCGGGTCGCCGGCCGCCTCGCGTTCGTTGTGCCCGGTGGCGAGCACCGTCGTGCCGTCCGGGGACAGCACGACGGCACCGACGGGCACGTCCTCGCCTCGGCCGGCCGCCCCGGCCTCGTCGAGGGCGAGCCGCATCGCGGGCCGCCACCGGTCGCGTACGGGGTCGGGGTCGGGGTTTTCGGGGGCCACGGAGGCCGCAGGGACCTCGGAGACCCCGTCATCTCCGTGATCTCCGTGATTTCCGTGGGCTTCGGTGGCTTCGGGGACCTGCTTCTCCTGGGTGTCGGGGTCCGAGGGCGTCAGCGGACGGTCTCCAGGACCTCCGCCGCCCCGAGGACCTCGGCGATCTCGCCGAGTGCGTCGGTGCTGTCCAGAGCCAGCAACTCCTTCTCGTCCACCCCGAGATCGACGAGGACCTCGCGGTCTCCGATGGGTCCGGACGGCACGATCTCGCCCTTGGACGTGGTGCTGACGTCGTCTTCCTCGTCGGCGTCGGCCTCGTCCTCGGGTTCACCGTCCTCCGTGCCGTCGAGGTCGAGGGAGTCCAGGTCGGCGACGCCGTCGTCGCCGGGATCCCTTCCGAGCAGTTCGTCCGTGAGCAGGATCTCGCCGTACGAACTACGGGCAGCGGCCGCGGCGTCCGAGACGTAGATGCGAGGGTCCTCCTCGCCGTCCACGCGGACGACTCCGAACCACGCGTCCTCCTGCTCGATGAAGACGAGCACCGTGTCGTCGTCGACCGAGGCTTCGCGGGCCAGGTCGGTCAGATCCGACAGGGTCTCCACATCGTCGAGCTCTGTGTCGCTCGCTTCCCATCCGTCTTCGGTGCGCGCGAGCAGTGCGGCGAAGTACACCGTGACTCTCCCACTGGTCCTAGGCGTGCCGGTTGGGGGTCCCCCCGGCGGAGGTTGTGGGCGGGGAGCGCGTGCTCCGAGTCCCGCCCACTCGGAATCGTGGCAGAAACAGAGCGCTCAGGAGAGGTCTTCGGCTCGCTGTGTTCCGGTCGCGTCTTCACGCCGGGTCGCGTGACGCGTGTGTCGCGCCGCCGCAGGGCCTCACCTGGGCGCCCGGCGCCCACCGACAGCGGGATCGTACGCCGACAGAACCCCCGCTTCGTACGCGGCTGTCCGAGGGGTGCCCGGCGGGTCGCGGCGCGGCGCGCCTTCTGGGCGCGCGCGGTGGTGTGCGGTGGTGTGCCGACGGCGCGCCGGGTGGTGGGGTCCGCGCGGAGGCGTCTACCGGCGGTGGGACACCGAGGCGGCCGGGCGTCGGTTGGACGGCCACGGTGACGGGCTGGACGGTCACGGCCACGGTGACGAGCTGGAGGGCCACAGTGGTGGGCTGGAGGGCCACGGTGAACTGCCGCCCTGCACGCGCGCACCTACCAGCGGAACGTACGCATGCGCATGGCGTGGCGCAGCCGGGCCGTCTTCGCCCGGCGTGGCTGCACCCTGTCGCGCAGCTCCCGGGCCTCCGTGAGATCCCGAAGGAACTGGGCCCGGCGTCTGCGGCGCTGGGCGTCGCTCTCCAGGTCCTCCCGGTTCTGTTGCTCCGGTTCCGGCATCCGCAACACCCCCAGTCGATCCCTCCCACTTTCCCTCCGGCAGGCGGTTTGATGCCACCGGAGGTTTGCGGGGTGGTAACGGTGAGGCGTCCCGGACCACCGGGTGCGTACCGGGTGCGTACCGGGTGGGAACCAGGTGACGACGGGCGACGGGCGGGCGACAGGCGGGCTGGACGGGCCCGGATACCCTTGTGGGCATGCGTCTCCACGTCGTCGACCACCCCCTGGTCGCTCATAAGCTCACCACGCTGCGCGACCGCCGCACCGACTCCCCGACCTTCCGTCGGCTCGCCGACGAGCTGGTCACCCTGCTCGCCTACGAGGCCACGCGGGACGTGCGCACCGAGCAGGTCGACATCGAGACCCCGGTGTCGGGCACCACGGGCGTCAAGCTGTCCCACCCGCGGCCCCTCGTCGTACCGATCCTCCGGGCGGGCCTCGGCATGCTCGAAGGAATGGTGCGCCTCCTGCCGACCGCCGAGGTGGGCTTCCTGGGCATGATCCGCGACGAGGAGACGCTCCAGGCGTCCACGTACGCGACCCGTATGCCGGAGGACCTCTCCGGACGCCAGGTGTACGTCCTGGACCCGATGCTCGCCACCGGCGGGACCCTGGTCGCCGCGATCCAGGAACTGATCAAGCGCGGCGCCGACGACGTGACCGCCGTGGTCCTTCTCGCCGCTCCCGAGGGCGTCGAGGTCATGGAGCGCGAGCTGGCGGGCGCCCCGGTCACGGTCGTGACGGCGTCGGTCGACGAGCGCCTGAACGAGCACGGCTACATCGTCCCGGGCCTGGGCGACGCGGGAGACCGTATGTACGGCACGGCCGAATAACCGACCGCCGGGCGGACGGGAGGACCCGGCGGCCCCGGAGGACCGGCGCGCGGGCGCACTGGGCGGGCGCCCGCGCGGGTGCACTGGGCGTCCGTGAGGGCGCGCGCCCGCGGTCCGACAGGGCCTGGCCAGCAGCTGGCTAGCAGTCCTTCTTCGTCGTCGAGGGCGTCGGTGCGGGCCTGGCCAGGGTGGTCAGGGCCTTGTCGGCGTCCTTCTTCGTCGTCAGGGCCTTGAAGGTCTTGCCGAGGATCAGGTCGACCTCCGCGGGCTTGGCCCGGGTGTCGGTCTTCGTCTCGGCGCCGGCGAGCTGCGTCGCGAGGACGGGGAGCGCGGTGTCGGCGGCCGCCTTCGCGCCGAGCACCAGGCCGGCCCCGTCGACCTTCTTGTCGTACGCCTTCGTGGCGTTGCCCACCTCGCCGATCTTGAAGCCGCGCTTCTTCAGCGCGTCGGCGGTGTCCTTGGCGAGACCGGCGCGGGCCGTGGCGTTGAGGACGTTCACCGTGATCTGGCCGGGCTTGAGGAGGACGGCCTCGACCGGGCTCGCGGACGGGGAGGGGGACGCCTTGCAGTCCGTGGCCCCGCCTGCCGCCGACGCCTTGGCGCCGCCGCCCGTGAAGACATCGATGAGCTGCAGGGTTCCCCAGCCGACCAGTCCGAGTGCGGCGACGGAGGCGACGACCGCGAGCACGATTTTGCGGCGCCCCCGGTTTCTGCGCATCCGTGGGTACTTGTCCCCCGTGATCCGGTACTGGCCGCCCATGCCAGGGGGAGTGAGCATGCTCATGGGCGCAGCGTAGTGTGCCGGAGCGTCGATGCCTACTAGATGATCATTGACCGGGGTTCAGTCCAACCCAAAAGGTCCAACCCGGACGGACATCAGCGGTACCCGGGCACGACTCGACCGCCGGGGGCGGCGCGACGCGACCTCGGGTGGCCGGGTGGACCGGGTGTGCCAGGAGGGCCGGAAGGCGGGCGTCCGGTCCCAGTGTCCCGGTGTCCCGGTGGAAGTCCGGTCGGGCCCAGGGTCCGCGGAGGGACTCAGTCCAGTTCGAGGACGCGGGCGTGGAGCACCTGGCGCTGCTGGAGCGCGGCGCGGACGGCGCGGTGCAGACCGTCCTCCAGGTACAGGTCGCCCTGCCACTTCACGACGTGCGCGAAGAGGTCGCCGTAGAACGTCGAGTCCTCGGCGAGCAGCGTTTCCAGGTCGAGCTGGCCCTTGGTCGTCACCAGTTGATCGAGGCGGACCGGGCGCGGCGCGACATCCGCCCACTGCCGGGTGCTCTCCCGGCCGTGGTCGGGGTACGGCCGTCCGTTTCCGATGCGCTTGAAGATCACACGGAAAGCCTACCGGCCAAGAGCTTCCGAGCGCAGCCATGGCGGCGGAGTGCGACGCTGGAAATGACGTCGTAAATGTGGGCAAACCGGTAATTCTCCCGGATCACCCGTTCATGATCCGTTCAGAACCGGGTCGGGGACAGGTTCGGGCAAACCGGGAACAGGGGTCGGAAGTGACTGACGATGACTGACAGCGAAGCGCCGCCGCCGAAGCCGCCCGAAGCCCCGCAGGAGGCGCCGCTCCCCCAGGAACAGGAAGCACTGCTCCCCCAGGAGGTCCAGGACATCGCCTCCGGGTACGCCTTCGAAGGGCCCACGCTCGATCTGGGAGCCCTGTTGTGGGACGGGCGGTGTCTGCCCGACGCGCAGATCCGTGTCCCGCTGTCGACGCTCAACCGGCACGGTCTGGTGGCCGGGGCCACCGGAACCGGCAAGACCAAGACCCTGCAACTCGTCGCCGAGCAGTTGTCGGCGCAGGGCGTGCCGGTGTTCCTCGCGGACGTGAAGGGTGACGTCTCCGGGATCTCGGCGCCGGGGCAGGACAGCGGCAAGGTGCGCACGCGGGCCGCGGAGGTCCGGCAGGAGTGGAGGCCGGCCGGTTTCCCCTGCGAGTTCTACGCCCTCGGCGGCATGGGCCACGGCATCCCCGTACGGGCGACCGTCACCAGCTTCGGTCCGGTCCTGCTGGCCAAGGTGCTCCGGCTGAACCAGACCCAGGAGCAGTCGCTCGGCCTGATCTTCCACTACGCCGACCAGAAGGGTCTGGAGCTGGTCGATCTGAAGGACCTGCGGGCGGTGGCGACCTTCCTGACGTCCGACGAGGGCAAGTCCGAGCTGAAGGGGATCGGCGGTCTGTCCTCGGCCACGGCCGGGGTGATCCTGCGCTCGCTGACGGCGTTCGAGGCGCAGGGGATGAGCCCGTTCTTCGGGGAGCCGGAGTTCGACACGAACGAGCTGCTGACGGTGGCGGAGGACGGGCGGGGCACGGTCTCCGTACTGGAACTGCCCGCGGTGCAGGACAAACCGCAGCTCTTCTCCACGTTCCTGATGTGGCTGCTCGCCGACCTCTTCCACGACCTGCCGGAGGTCGGTGACGTGGAGCGGCCGAAGCTCGTCTTCTTCTTCGACGAGGCGCATCTGCTCTTCGCCGACGCGTCGAGGGCGTTCCTGGACTCCATCACGCAGACCGTCCGGCTCATTCGCTCGAAAGGGGTCGGCGTCTTCTTCGTCACACAGACCCCGAAGGACGTACCCCAGGACGTCCTCGCCCAGCTGGGCAGTCGGGTGCAGCACGCGCTGCGCGCCTTCACCCCGGACGACCAGAAGGCGCTCAAGGCCACGGTGCGGACGTTCCCCGACTCCCCGTACGACCTGGAGGAGGTCCTCACCGCACTCGGCACGGGGGAGGCCGTCGTCACCGTCCTGAGCGAGAGGGGCGCGCCGACGCCGGTCGCGGCGACGCGGCTGCGGGCGCCGGAGTCCCTGATGGGCCCGGTGGACCCGGCGGTCCTCGACCGCGCGGTCGAGGAGTCGCCGCTGCACGCGCGCTACGCCGAGGCGATCGACCGCGAATCGGCGTACGAGCGGCTGACGGACACCGGGGAGGGGCCTGCGGCGGACGGGGAGGCCCGGCCTCGGCCTCGGAAGACGGAGCCCGATCGGCACCAGCGGGAGCAGCGGGAGCAGCCGTCCGTGGTTCGGCAGGTCGTCGGCAGCGGGGTCTTCAAGTCACTGACGCGCAGCCTGGGCACGCAGATCGGCAGGGAGATCACCCGATCGATCTTCGGCACGGCCCGCCGCAGCCGCTAACCGAAGCCCGCCTGAGCCGCCTGCGGCTGGCTCGACCGCGACCGCCGCCCTTTGCGACCGGCCGGAGCCGCGCCGATCGGCGCGTAGAGGCGCGATCGGCATCTTCAGGCGCCGTCAGCCGCCAGCAGGCGTCGATCCTGTCAACCGCGTCCGGTCGGCCGGGTCGGTCCGGGCCGTGGCTGAGCCGCCTGCCAGGTTGGGCCCGACCTGACCCGCCTGCGGTCCGAGCCGACTGTGACCGCGCAGCCTGCGACCGACCGGACGGCGGCTCACCGGATCGGCACCTGCTGGCGGCTGAACGCGCCGATCACGTGCCGATCACGCCCGCCCCGATCCGGCCGGGCCGACCCGCCTGGGCTGGAGCCGACCGCAGCTGCCGGCGGCCGACCGCGCCGGGACCTGACTGGCCCGACCCGGCCACCCCTGCTGACCAGGTGCGGCAGCCGCAGGCGAACATGCCGCCGTTTCAATGCACCTCGGCACCTCGGCGCCACATCCCACGGCACCCCCACCCCCGTCACCCGCCGGAGGCCCTCGCCGCGGCCTTCATCTCCTGTTTGTACGCCCGCACCTTCGTCAGCGACTCCGGCCCCGTGATGTCCGCGACCGAGTGGAAGGACTTGGCCTCGCCGTACGAGCCCGCGGCCGCACGCCAGCCCTTCGGGCGTACCCCGAGCTGTTTGCCGAGCAGGGCGAGGAAGATCTGGGCCTTCTGCGTGCCGAAGCCGGGCAGCTCTTCCAGTCGGCGCAGGAGGTCCGCGCCCGTCTCCGCCCCGGACTCGGCGCCTGCCCAGACCTTCGCCGCGTCCCCTTCGTAGTGCTCCACCAGGTACTGGCACAGCTGCTGGATCCGCTTGGCCATCGAACCCGGGTAGCGGTGCACGGCCGGTTTCGTGGACAGCAGCGCCGCGAACGCCTCCGGCTCGTACCCCGCGATCTCGTGCGCGTCGAGATCGTCCCCGCCGAGCCGCTGAGCGATCGTGTACGGGCCCGCGAACGCCCACTCCATCGGGACCTGCTGGTCGAGGAGCATGCCGACGAGGGCGGCGAGCGGGCTGCGCCCGAGGAGCTCGTCGGCCTCGGGCTGCTGGGACAGGTGCAGGGTGACGTCCATGGTCCGATCATCCCGCGTACGGGTTCAGCCCGCTCGCTCGCCGGTACGAGTCGGCGCATCGACAACTGCCCATGGGGCATGGTCGGTGGGTGGCCAATGACATCACCGGCACCAATCCCGGCACCAATCCCGGCACCAACCCCGGCACCCCTTCCGGCGTCACTCCCGAAGCCCTTGTCGCTCACTACCGGCTGGAACCCATTCCCCGAGAGGGCGGCCTCTTCCGCCGTACCTGGGCGGGCCCCGAGCGGTCCGACGGACGGCCCGAGGGCTCCGCGATCGTGGCCCTGCTGACCTCGCGGCCCGGCGACTTCTCCGCCCTGCACCGCCTTCCTGCCGACGAGACCTGGCACTTCTACCTGGGGGATCCGCTGGAGCTGCTCCTCCTCTCCCCCGACGGCAGCTCCCGTACGGTCCTGCTCGGCCCGGACGTCCTCGGCGGCCAGCACGTCCAGTTCACCGTGCCCGCGCGTACGTGGATGGGCGCGCGGGTCGGCGCGGACGGAGCCTGGTCGTTCTTCGGGTGCACGATGGCGCCCGGCTTCACCTACGAGGGCTACGAGCACGGGGACGGGCCCGGACTCGCCGCCCGCTACCCGGCGGAGGCCGCGCGGATCGCCGCGCTGAGCCGGCCGTGACCGGGCTGCCGGACGGTCTGCTGGCCGGGCAGGTGGCGCTGGTCACCGGGGCCGGGGGCGGCATCGGACGGGGGATCGCGCTGCGGTTCGCCGCGGCGGGGGCGGCCGTCGCCGTCCACTTCCGTACGAACGCGGAGGCGGCGAGCGAGGTCGTCGCTCTCGTCGAGGACGCGGGCGGACGCGCGGTGGCCCTGCGGGCCGACCTCACCGTGGAGGCGGAGTGCCACCGGGTGGTGCGCGAGGCCGCGGACTGGGGAGACGGCGTCCTGACGGCCCTGGTCAACAACGCGGGCGTACAGCCGGTCCAGGAACTGCCCGGCATGACGGCGGCGGACTGGCGGGCGGTGCTCGACGCGAACGTGTCGAGCGTGTTCGCCTGCACGCAGGCGGCGGCCGAACTGATGCGGGACGGACAGGCGCCCGAGCGCAGCATCACCCACATCGCGTCCATCGAGGCCACGCACCCCGCCCCGCACCACGCGCACTACTCCGCGTCGAAGGCGGCCGTCGTCACGCACGCGCGTTCGGCGGCCCTGGAGTACGGTCCCTACGGAATCCGCGTGAACAGCGTCTCCCCGGGGCTGATCGACCGCGCAGGTCTCGCGCAGGCGTGGCCGGAGGGCGTACGGCGCTGGCGGGAGGCGGCCCCCACCGGGCGGCTCGGACGCCCGGAGGACGTGGGCGACGCCTGTGTGTTCCTCGCCTCGCCGATGGCCTCCTGGATCACCGGGCACGACCTGGTCGTGGACGGAGGGGTCTCGGCGCGGCCGACGTGGTGAGCGCGTGCTCCGGGCGGGCGCGGGCGGGGTTGAACAGCGTGCCGCGTACATCCGTACCCCCACAGAGGTCGCGGACGTACACGGCGGTCGCGCGAACCGGTGCGAACCGGTGGAGCCGACGTGAATCGGTACGAGAAGTACGGCACGAGGAGCAGGGGGAGGCGTCGTGGGCCGAGCGCGCCGCACACACGGGGTGCCGTCACGGACGCGGTCACGGACGCTGTCGCGGATACCGGCGCCGGGCCGGGCCGCGGCCTCACTCGTCGTCGCCCTGCTGGGCACGCTGTTCCTGCTCGCCGGTGCGGGCTCTGTGTCCGCCCACTCGGCCGTGCGGGACACCGACCCCCGTGAGGGGTCCGTCGTGCAGAGCGCGCCGCGCCAGGTCACCATGACCTTCACCGAGGCGGTCGGCATCACCGACGACTCGCTGCGCGTCCTCAGCCCCGAGAACCGCCGGGTGAACGCGGGCGACACGGAGCACGTACCCGGCCACTCGGACCAGGTCCGCGTACGGCTCGGGGACGGTCTGTCCGACGGTACGTTCACGGTCGCCTGGCGCGTGGTCTCGGCGGACAGCCACCCCATCTCCGGCGCCTTCACCTTCTCCATCGGCGAGCCCTCCGAGACGACGGCCGCCGTCTCCGCGGAGCCGGCCGTGAACCCCGCCTCGGGCGCCCTCTACGACATGGCCCGCTACGCCGCGTACGCCGCCGTCGCCCTGCTCGTCGGTGTGGCGGTCTTCGTCCTCGCCTGCCGTCCGCCCAGTCCGGAACCGGTACGCGGACTCGTCAGGACCGGCTGGTGGACCCTCCTCGTCACCACGGTCGTCCTCGTCTTCCTGCGCGGCCCCTACGAACGCGGCACCGGCCCTTCGACCCTCCTCGACCCGGCCCTCCTGGAGAACACGCTGACGACCAGGCCGGGTTGGGCGCTGCTCGCCCGGCTGGTCCTGCTGGCGGGGGCGGCGGTCTTCCTCGTACGGACGGAGACCGGACTACGGAGCCCGGCCGGACCGGATCCAGTACCGGAACCAGTACTGGATTCAGAACCGGAACTGGAACCGAGGGCCGAATCGGGGGCGGAGCCGGAACCGGGGGCGGAGCCGGAACGGGTCGCTGAACCGAAGGCGGCCGTCCTCGTGGGCGGTGGGCTCCTGGCCGTCGCCCTGGCGGGCACCTGGGCCGTCGCCGAGCACGCGTCCGCGGGCATCCAGGTACCCCTGGCGATGACCTCCTCCGTACTGCACCTGCTGGCGATGGCGGTCTGGCTGGGCGGTCTCGGCGCCCTGCTCACCGCGCTCCACCGGTCGCAGACCCCGCTTCCGGCCGCCGTCGTGCACCGTTTCTCGCGGCTCGCCTTCGTCTCGGTCGCCGTCCTGGTGCTGACCGGCGTCTACCAGTCCTGGCGTGGGCTGGGCTCGTGGGACGCGGTGTTCGGCACCTCGTACGGCCGGCTCCTGGTCGCGAAGGCGGGTGCGGTGGCGCTGCTGCTGGCCGCGGCGGGCTTCTCGCGCCGCTGGACGGCCCGGCTCACGGACGAGGCGGCACAGCCGTCGAAGGCGCTCGTACTGGAGCCGGCCGGGGTGGTGGGAGCGGTGGGAGTGGACGCCGACGTCTCGACGCCGCCGTCCCCACCCGCCGCCGCCGGCCCTCCGGACGAAACGGGCACCAGCCACCGATCCCTGCGCCGCTCCGTCCTCGCCGAAGTCGTCGTGGGCGTGACGGTGCTGGTCATCACGACGGTCCTGACCGGCACCCAGCCCGGCCGCGCCGAACGGGAGACCGCGGCGGCGGCCGGTGCCACCGCGGGCGCCGCCGCGGACGGCCGCACCGCCTCCACGACCCTGATCCCCTTCGACGTGGGTACCCCGGGCGGTCACGGCAAGGTCCAGATCGTCCTGGAGCCGGGCCGCGTCGGCGAGAACACGGTCGAGGCGGTCGTCATCGGCCCCGACGGAGGCATCGCCACCGTCCCCGAGATCCGGCTCTCCTTCACCCTCCGGTCCCAGAAGATCGGCCCCATCGACGCCAAGCTCACCGACCAGGGCGGCTACTGGGGAACCCGGTCCCTCAACCTGCCCCTCGCCGGCACCTGGACGATGAAGGTCACGATCCGCACGTCGGACATCGACCAGGTCGCGGAGACCCGCCGGGTGAAGATCGCCCGCTGAACCGGCGCGCCGGTCGTCACCAGGACGGCATGATCGACTCCGGGTAACGGGACCCGGCGGCTCCCTTCGGCAGGATCTCCTGGACCCGGTCCAGGTCCTGCGGGGTGAGCGTGACGCCCGCGGCGGCCACGTTCTCGGCGAGGCGCTGCGGACTGCGGGTGCCCGGGATCGGGACGATGTCGTCGCCCTGGGCCAGCAGCCAGGCCAGGGCCAGCTGTGTGACGGAGATCCCCTTGGTGGTCGCGAGCGCGGTCAGCTCGTGGATGGCGGTCAGGTTCCGCTCGTAGTTGCCGGGCTGCCAGCGGTCGTCCCAGCTGCGCATGTCGTCCTCGGGATACTCGGCGGCGGGCTTCACCGTGCCGGTGAGGAAGCCCCGGCCGAGCGGCGAGTACGGCACGAATCCGATGCCGAGCTCGCGCACCACGGGCAGGACGTCGGCCTCCACGGCGCGCTCGAACACGGAGTACTCGGTCTGCAGTACGGACACCGGGTGCACGGCGTGCGCGCGCCGCAGGATGTCGGGGCCCGCCTCACTGAGCCCGAGGTAGCGCACCTTGCCTTCGGCGATCAGCTCACCGATGGTGCCCGCCACGTCCTCGATGGGTACATCCGGGTCGACGCGGTGCTGGTAGAGCACGTCGATGTGGTCGGTGCCGAGGTGGCGCAGGCTGTTCTCGGTGACCTCGCGGATGTGCTCGGGCCGGCTGTTGAGGAGGTAGCCCTCGGCGTTCTGCGGCGCGCTCATGTCGAAGCCGAACTTGGTGGCGATCACGACGTCGTCGCGGATGCCGCGCAGGGCACGGCCGACCAGTTGCTCGTTGCTTCCGGTGCCCAGTCCGTACAGCTCGGCGGTGTCGAAGAGGGTGACGCCGAGCTCGTACGCCCGGCGGATGGTGGCGATGCCGCCGGGCTCGTCACCGGCGCCGTACGCCATGGTCATGCCCATGGTGCCGAGGCCGATCGCGCCGACAGTCAGCCCCTGCCCACCGAGAGCGCGTACCGGAAGAGCGCCGGTCCTGCCCTGCTGCTCGCCCTGCCCGTCCTGCTGGTCCTGCTTGTGCTGCTGTTCGTCACCGTGCTGTGTCATGTCGTCAACGCTAGGAGCGCGGACGCCGAGGGGCATGGGCCGTCGACCGCATAGGATTGCCTGATTCTCTCAGGGAGTGCTGATGGACGAGACGACGATCGAGGCGATGGGGGAGCTGAGCGCGGCCATCGCCCGGCACGGCGGCGACATGTGGACCGACACCGCGGTGCCGCGCCAGAGGCTGGTGGTGCTGGACGAGATGGTCGCGCCGCTCGACATGCTGTACGAGCCGATGATCTGCTTCATCGTGCAGGGGGCCAAGAGCAGCGTCGCCGGCGACCGGAGCTGGACGTGCGGTCGCGGGGAGGCGTTCCTCAACTCGCTCGTCCTGCCGGTCACGGCCACGTTCGAGGAGATGCCGTACCGCTCGGCGGTGCTGCGCCTGGACGACGGCATGCTCGCGGAACTCCTGCTCGAACTGGAACCGGCACCGGAATCGGAACGGGAGCGGGAGCAGGAGCGGGATCGGAATGGCACGGGGTCGAGCGTGCTGCCCGGCCCGGACCCCGCCGGCCGGCTGACCACGCCGATGACGCCCGAACTGGCCGACGCGGTCACCCGCTGGGTACGGCTGCTGGACACCCCGCAGCACATCCGGGCCCTGGCGGGGCGTTTCGAGGCGGAGATCCTCTACCGGCTGCTCGGCAGCGAACTCGGTCCGGCCCTTCGCCACTTCACCCTGACCGACTCCGCGGCGGCCAGGGTCCGTACGGCGGCCCGGTGGATCAGCGGCCGCTTCACCGAGCCGCTCGGCGTCGAGGAGATCGCGGCGGTGGCCCATATGAGCCCCGCCAGTCTGCACCGCCACTTCAAGGCCGGCACCGGGATGAGCCCCCTCCGCTTCCAGAAGCACCTCCGCCTCCAGGAGGCCCGCCGACTGCTGCTCGCCGGGGACACCACGGCGTCCATGGTCGCGGAGAAGGTCGGCTATCTGAGCGCGACCCAGTTCAACCGCGAGTACCGACGGGCGTACGGTCTGCCGCCCGGCCAGGACACGGCCCGCCTGCGCGACCGGCTGGCGGAGGTGGGCCGGGGGGCGTAGGCAGGCTCCGGCTCGGCTGAGCCTGGTCGCCGAGCAGGGCGCGCAGCCCACCGCCGAAGCCACGCCACCGTCGTCAGAGCCGGCCGCACTCGGGTCGGGCCGGGTCAGGCGAACTGAGCTGTTCCGGCTACCCGTTGCCCACCTGTCCGCCCGTCTCATACCGACTCCGCGATCGTCCCTTGCGCCACCGCGCACAGCGTCCGTGTTCCCTCGCCGTCCACGGTGGGCGGGTCGCAGCGGCAGCGGTCCAGTGCGCCGGGCCCGGCCGGTTCATTTCGCCGAACCAGGCCGGTTCAGGGCCGCGTAGCGGTGTGCGACGCCGCCGGGGAGCAGGTACTCGGCCAGCAGGTTGCCGGCGCGGCGGGACGGCAGGCCCATGTCGTGCAGGAGTTCGTCCGCGCAGTGGATGTCGTAGGGGCCGAAGTCGTAGCCGCCGGATCCTGGTAGCACCCGCTCCTGCCAGGCCAGGCGGGCGTCGATGGCCTCCCGCATCTCCTGCTCGCCCGGGGCGGTGCGCAGCGTCGCCCGGAAGTGACGGGTGAGCCAGTGCGCGGTGAGTTCCACTCCCATGATGTTGTTGAAGACCTGCCGGAAACCGACGAACCCCAACTGGTCGGCGCCGCACGGCACGATGCCCCGGTAGAGCCGCAGCCGCCCGGCGGAGTCGTGCGTACGCACCGCCGGATCCAGGAACGGGAAGACCTTGTGGTGCCCCGTGGCGAACACGACGACGTCCGCTGCCACTTCCTCGCCGGTCGTCAGGCGCAGCCCGTCGCCGGTGTACGACGCGACAGCACCGATCCTGGGAGCGATCAGGCCACGGCGGACGGCCCGTACGTAGCCGCGTGGCATCACTCCCGCGTGGGCCAGATGGAAGGGGAGTGGGTGCGCGGGCCGCAGGTGCGCGGGCAGCCGGTACAGCCCGGCGGAGAACAGCATGTCGCGAGTGATGAGCCACCACAGGGCCCGCTTGACCCGCTCGTCGACACGGTCGATCGGACGGACGCAGTCCGGATCGTGGTAGCGGGGCAGGAGCGACTCACCGAGCCGGGTGAACAGGATCCACTTGTAGCCGACCAGCCCGAGCAGGAGCCGCTCGGGGATCATCCAGTTGACCTTGCGCTGCACGAGGGTGGCCGAGACCGCCTCGTGCGCGGCGCGGGTGATCAGGTCCAGCGCGGACTTGCCGCCGCCCACGACGACCACGCGCCGGCCGGTGAAGGCCCCGTCCCGCACGTCGTTGGAGTGCAGCACGTCCCCGCGGAACGACTCGCGGCCGGGCAACTCGGGCAGCCGGGCGTGATGATGAGCCCCGCTGGCGACCACGACGTGGTCGAAGGTCTCGTGCTCGACCTCCGCCGCGTCGTCCCCGGCGGCCCGAGAGCCGACCGACCAGCCGGAGGCGCCCATGCGGCCGGGCCCGTCCACCGGTTGGACGGAGATCACTTCGGTGCCGGGCCGGACGTGGTCCAGCACACCGAACGTACGGGCGTACGTCTCCAGGTAGCGCTGTGTGTCCACGGCACCGGCGAAGCACAGGCGGTTGGGCAGGTCCGCGAACTCGAAGACGCGCGGCGCGGACTGGTTGGCCAGCCCGTCGTAGCAGCCCTCCGCCGACCAGATCCCGCCGACCTGCCGGTACTTGTCGAGGACGGTGACGTCGAAACCGTTCTCCAGCAGCACCTTGGCGGCGACGATCCCACCGGGCCCGGCCCCGACCACACACGCTCTCATCGGCCACGGCTCCTTGGATGATCGACGCATCCGGCCCGTTCATCATCCCGGCCGCGGGCGTCCGTGCCCAGCGCACGACCACGGCCGGTGTTCGCCCGGTTCGGACGTTCGCCCGGCTCTGTCGAGCAGCCGGTTCAGTCGAGCAGGCTCTCCCCGAGCCGTGATCCGCTCGCGAGGCCGAAGTCGGCGGAGCTGAGGGACGTGGAACCGGTGCCGGTGAGGCCGGAAGCGGTACCGGGCAGGGTCCACAGGCCTCCGCTGCGGTCGTTCTCGAAGGAGGCGGTCACCGCCAAGTCGGCTTTGCCGTTGTTGTCGTAGTCGGCGAGCCGGACCTGGGCCCCGAAGAGGTCACCGGTCTCGGCGACGCCGGGAACGCCGGCGGTGTCCTGGGAGACGCGCACGACTCCGGACTGCGAGACACCGGACGCGGAGCCACGGAACACGGTCACGTCGCCGGCGTTCTCCAGGCTGCCGAGCGCCTCGCCGTTGGCGCCGACCACCAGTTCGGCCTTGCCGTCGCCGGTGATGTCGCCGATCGCCACCGAGGATCCCCAGTTGTCGCCGTCCTCGTCGGCGCCGGGGACACCGGTGCTGTCCTGGTGCAGGGTCACCGGGTCGCCGAAGCCCGTCCGGCTGCCGTATCGGACGGTCACGTAACCCGAGCCGTTGCTGGGGTCGTCGACGTAGAAGGCGTCGGGCCAGGTGAGGGAGGTGGCCATGTCGGCGAAGCCGTCGCCGTCGATGTCGCCGAGGGCGACCGCGGTGCCGCCGTCGTCCACCCGCTGGATCCGGTTCGGACGGCCCTCCTGACCTGTGTAGATATCGGTACCCGGGCGTCCCGTGCCGGGATCGCCGGTCACTGCCAGGTCGTCCTTGCCGTCTCCGTTGACATCGCCCACGCCCGCCTCCCAGTTGAGGAGCTGGGCACCGGTGACGGTCAGGGTGTAGGCCGGGGTCGTCCGGCCCGTCCGGGAAGAGCCGCCCTGGTAGACGACGACCGCGTCCGGCTCCACCACGGCGAGGTCCGCGGCGCTGTCACCGGTGAAGTCCCCCACGGCCACGTCCAGGCCATGGCTCTGCCACTGGTGCGGGTCGTCCACGGTGGTCGTGGTGCTGCTGGTGAACGGCTTGGCGCCGCCCCAGAGGATGGTCACGCTGCCCTGGCCTTCGTAGTCACCCACGTCCTCACCGTCGGCACCCACCACCAGGTCCGCGTACCCGTCCGAGTCCAGGTCACCGCCGGCGATCGACATGCCGAAGAGGTCGCCCTCCTCCGGCGTACCCGGCACCCCCGCGGAACTCTGGGTGAGCTCGATCTTCTGCGTGGTCAATCCGGTGGCCGACCCGAGGGACACGACCACGGCCCCCGCAGCCGAGGCACCGTTGACGGACTTGTACGGTGCGCCGATCGCGATGTCCCGGTGCCCGTCGCCATTGAAGTCGTCGGCGTACTTGGCGGGGGCGGCGGACGCCGGTACCGCGGTCGCGACGGTGAGCAGCCCACCGCTCAGCGCGCCGACGATCGCGGCGGCGACAACGGTACGGAAGGGCAGGGCCATGACGGTTTCCTCCTGGAGCAGTTCCGGGCGATGCCGTAGACGACCCACGTGACGGAAGGGTTGTACGAGCCGACCGAGCCGAGCACACACCCATGAGCCCGAGCACTGCCCACCACTGGCTCAAGAAGCCACCGACGGGCCGGAGGAAGGAAACCGAGACGGACGACGCGAAGGGCCCCACCGCAAGCGGTGGGGCCCTTCGACGTTAGTGCCCGGTGAGGCACTGGCGGAGGATACGAGATTCGAACTCGTGAGGGGTTGCCCCCAACACGCTTTCCAACTGTCCGCATGGCTGTACGGGGGCGTCCGTGGGGGTTCAAGGGGCAGGTCGCACCGGGTACGCGTACGGCGGCGAACGGCGGCGTCCGTCAGCGCACTGGACAAAGACCAGGACAACGAACGGCTCAGAGCCGAGGTCTCAACTCAGGCGCGATGGACGACGCCGACGAATTCTGCCCTCTTGTGGTTGCCCATGATGAAGGCGAAGCCGTGTCCGTTGCTGCATGTGAGGTCGACTCGCACGTACCCGCCGCGGGTCCCTAGCGGACTGTCGTAGTCGTCCCGGTCAGGCTGCACCGTCACCGCCTCGTGGTCGTCGGCTACACCAGCTCGGTCAACGGAATCGTTGCCGCAGGCTGGACACTTGAGCCGCCATCGCATGTTCCACGAACCACCAGCGCTCTCCGCCGGTACCAAGATCTCCGCGTGAGACATAGGCATTGCGCGTCCTCCATCGTAGGTAGGCCGTGCTCCATCACACCGGATCGCGGGTGATTCCGTCCTGCGATCACCTGATCTCTATGGATGGGAGGTGGCGGTCGGCGTAGGCGCATAAGTGGGGGTTGGCTGTGACGGGAATCAAACCCGCGTAACTCGCCTTGCAGGTTCGTCTGGTCGGTGCAGGGGCTGATCGGCCCTGTTCGCTCCATACAGCCCAAGCCTGCCGTCATCGATCGGGCACAGGTAGTGACCATGGTGAGGATGCGTACTACTCTGATCACATGGCGGCCCAGAAGCAGCACATCAACCCAGACGTGCTCGTCTGGGCGATGAAGCAGTCTGGGATGAGCCGTTCCCGACTCGCCGATGAACTTGACACGGATCCTGTCACGATTGACGGATGGATGACCGGCGACGAGTTCCCAAGCCTGACCGAACTTAAGCAGCTTGCAAAGGCATTGCGGCGCCCAACCTCGCTCTTCTTCATGTCGCGAGTTCCGACGCAGCAGCCAGTGCAAACAGCTTTCCGTAAACCCATTGGCTCAAAAGGTGTACGGAACCTCTCTATTGAGGAACGGGCAGAGATCCGTTCAGCGCAGCGTCGCCAAAAGATCGCAGTTTGGGCTGCGGAGCGAGTCGAAGAGCATTTGCCAGTCCGCATGCCGACTCGACACAAGTCACCCGAAGCCGCGGCGCAACGCATACAGACTTGGCTGCAGTGGGATGTTGCGATCCAGGTCAAATCAAGTAAATCTGCTGTCACTAGGTTGGTGCGACGCTCCCTTGAGGATCAAGGGGTCATGATCATCCAACTGTCAATGAATAGTGATGCATGTCGAGGGTTTTCAATCTACAGCGATACTGTCCCTCTAATTGCATACAACAGCACTTCGCACGTGGCTGCGGCGCGCACTTTCACCATTCTTCATGAACTCGGGCACTTGCTGTCACATGAGCAAGCGGTTTGCGATCAACCTGATGATGCCGAGGAACGATGGTGTGACAGGTTCGCCGCCGCCTTCCTAATCCCAGAGTCGCACCTGCGTGCTTACATGGCGAAGTATCTAAAGGTCGCATTCGTTGAGAATGATGACCTGGAGTCAGTCCGGAAGATTTCTAATCGCTACGGGGCAAGTTTTCAGTGTGTCGCTCTTCGGCTAATTGATCTCAAGATCGCAAATTGGCCTCTCTATCGGGCGGTCTCTTCGAGCCCTCTAGAAATCGATGGGCCGGCCTTCGGCGGTGAGCCGCAGACGACTGATCTGGTGCGCATGCGTGAGTACGGTGTCACCTACCCTCGACTGCTTCTTGCGGCGAGGGATAGAGGGAAGCTACATGATCTAGACGCGCGCAAATATCTCAACGTGAATGGAGAGCAACTGAGGCGTCTTCAGCAGCGCATAGCGGAAGAGGTGTAATGCCGCCGCTGTTTGTTATTGACGCCCATGCGTTGCTGGCACTTCCTCCACTTTGTGCGGACGCGACGAAGGTCCATGCGTTCTTTGACCGTTTCACCGGGGAAGTGGAAGCTGGCAACCTTACTTTCCCTAGCTTGGTTATGCAGGACTGTCGTAAATTCGCTGAGGGAGAACTGCTCTACACGTGGGTTAAGGCAGTTGCTGCTCATCGCAAGTTCTCCCGTGTTGACAACAGTTGGCAAGAGGAGGTGCTCACTGTATGTGAAGAGCTTGCTGACATTGACGATGACTGTGAGCAGACTGCGGTTTTGGTCGCTTCCATGGCGATGATGTTGGAGGATGCTGGCCGTTCTGTTTCCGTTGTTACGGAAGACAAATATGAATTGCCCAACAGGATGTGCCTCTACGACGCCTGCGGCCTGCTTGAAATTGACACATTGTCAGCTGTTGAGTTTGTCCACGCCCTGGGGATGGAGCAATTTCTTTAGAGAGGAAATAGCTCCAACGCTGTCCCCTGCATGTAATGCGAAAGTGTCGGAGGTGGCAACGTTGAGACTTTGCTCAATTTATTGAGAATAATTGAACAGAAGATGAGCAGTGCTCGGCCTGGATCTCCAAGGATTCTGCTCTCATTTCTTGGGGTAGTCCTGCCGACAGGGTGTGGAAGACCTAGTCGAAGTGCTACCTTCCCTCGATCCTCTGCATTAGGCCGCTCCCAAGTCTCCGAAATCCGCTCTCCTGACGAGTCCCGGGAATGCAGAGCAGCCAAACCGATTACATAGTCTCCCTGCTGTCCGGCAAGCATGCTGTCTGTGGTAGCCAGAATTCCAGGATTCACTACGCATAGAGCGTCCGGACGCTCTTGCTGGTCCAGTGTGCGTAGCTGCTTAGCTACTGTGGAAAGCATTCCTTCGGCGTTATATGCGAGCACCATCATGGATGGTGGAGGGTTGCCGTTCGCAGGGCGCAGTTCCTTCTGTTTCTTGTACTTTCCGGCACAGTCCCTGATCTCTTCATCGTCGAGCGTGGTCTTTACCTCGATTGTCATCATGACGTTCTCGACGGGGTAGATAGCCTGTGTTGTTTGGGCCAAGATGGAAGGCTGATCGCTAGAGCTGTAGATGATGATGTCGGTCTGTTTTGAGATTCCACCGAATGAATCGATCACCATTCCGCTTCCCACTCCGACGTTTGTAGGCAGCAGATTTCTCAATAGTCGGACCAGGGATAGTTCATTCTCTCTTCCTTGCTCGCCTGCATGACCGATCAGTTTATTGAACGTGTCAACCTCTTCCTGAAGCCTGCGGGCTACTCCTGACCAGTATTGCTCAACGATTTTACTCATATGCGTACAGTCTCCCTTTCGATTTTCCTGGACGTAAGGACCTCTGCTCACGTTCGGGAACGAGTCCGTCGAACTTTTTCTCATGTGGTTGGCTACACGAAACTCAGCGATGTCACCATCTGCAGAACGCCACGGTTGCATCGTCACCTGATTTGTAGCGAGGCCAGCGGCGTCCGGTGGGGTCTGTGCCTTCGACCTTTCGCACGGTCTCGATTAGCTCGCGCGGGCCGCCCGTCTGAAGCGTGGCGAAGACTTCGGACCAGGTCGCCATCTCGTACTCGGTTACAAGTCTCGATACTCCGTCCGACAAGACGGCAGCGGAGTGCACCTCTTTGATTTGGGTTGTTCCATTCAGCGCATGTTGTGCTGCTTCCGCGCTGGTTGCTGCCACCCAGTAACCCTCTGCCGTGTTGCGTACCTGCCGCTGCGCGAGCACGAGGCGTTGAAGGGCTTTCCTGTGCCCCTGGGTGTGGGTCTCGTGTTGCTCAACTTCGGCTCGCAGGTCCGGCAGAACCTCATCTACACGAAGGTCACTTATCACCGTGTAGCCTTCCGGGCCGTCGAGAACGATGGGCGAGTCGGCAAGTACGAGATGGTCTAGAACGCCGTCTCCATGGCGCAGGATCGCGACTGTGGCGGACGGCGTCCCGGGGTTGCTGAGGTCACAATCAGAGTGCATTGCGGCTACGCGTTCGAGCGCATCTGCCAAGCCGTGTGTGAGTGGGCGCTCGGGGTCTGCCAGGGCGGCCACAAGGTGCCCGCCGAGGTGGGCGACGTACCACGGGACGCCATGACGGCATCCCGTGGTCAGTCCGGCCGTGCTGAGCCCGTCCAGCACAACGGCGAGTTTGGGGGTGCCAGCGACCCAATCTTCATTTGGGTTAGCTCCCCCAGGTTGTGTGTCAACGCAGACGCGCATGATCAGCCCTCGTGTCGGTACAGCGGAGTGACGCGGCGACTTTCCAGAACGTCCAGCGTCTCGGGGTCGTAGCGACACGAAATGAGTGTCGAGAAGCGGCGGGTGCGGACGTCTCGATACAGCTCGGCAAGGTTGTTCTCCAGAAAGTGAACGACCCCGTTCGCGCCTATGGCGTGGATTCCGGCGATGTACAGGAACGTCCCACGGCCGTCCAGCCGAGGGAGTCGCCCGAGGTAGCCGAAGTCGCTCGCTGAACCGTCCTCATCCATCGGTGACCGGTACTCCTTCCCGGCTTTCTGATCCACTAGGTGCCAGGCTCGGTCTTTCTCAAATCGCAGGTTGTCATCCCCTTCCAAGACCTGAGCCACGATGGGCGATAGCCGTGGGCCGCAAACGACCACGTGGTTCTCACGGTTCAGATTGACGATGCCCGTTGAGGGGATCACCTCATACTGAGCCTCAAGCTTCATGCTGCTCAGCAGCTTGCGCAGGTGCTCGAAGTTGTCGAGGTCTTCCCTGGTTACAACGTCACTGGGGTTCTGCTCGGGGGTCTTCCCCGCTTCAGGCTTGCCTCCGAGTGACACCGTCACCAGGTCCGTGCCGAAGAAGGCTCGCTCCGGGGGCGGGCCGGCGGACGCTAGCTGCCCTACACGGCCCCGACTGACCCCGAGCCGTTTGGCGATCTCGGCCTGAGTCAATCCGGATGCCTGCGCTTCCTCGATGGCCTCGCGCCGGACGCGGGACAGCTCCAGTACCCAGCCCTGATACCTCGCCATCAGGTCGATTGCTGCTTTGGCTCGGTCGACTGGGTCTGCGATCCCAGACACCTGCTCCATGTCGTGCACGACTCTCCCATCGCTCGCTTAGGGGGGCTAGCGAACTGTATCGCGAGAGGGGGTTGCGCGCAGCCTTGGGTTTGCCTACGGTACCTAACAAGCAAGACGGCAACCCCCCCTAAGCAAAGCCAGGGCGTGTTGTTGCGGCTGTTTGACCTGCATAGACAGCGTCCGGAGGAAAGCCCGAGGGGGCGAGTACGAAGGCAGCGCCGGTTCCTTGAGAACTCAACAGAGTGCTTTGAGATCGACGGGGCTTGACCCCGTCCCCGTGGCGGCCGGGTAACGACCGTCGGACCCCGGTATTCAGCCGTGAGGGCGCGGAATCGACTTCCGCCCGGGGCACTTGGCCTGCCGTGACGTGCGGCGTTGGCCTCATTTTCCGGACACGGCGGCACTCCCGGACAGGACAGCCCGCCGCGCCGGATCTCCGTATCCCGACGTACCAAGGAGAGATCCACCATGCGTATGCGCAGTTTCGTCGCCGGCCAGGAAGCGCACGGCGACATCGAGTTCGCGGAACTGGCGCTCGGTATCGACGTCGACCTGTTCCGGGGCCCGCTGGAGTTCGAGACGGATGATGAGCGGGCTGCCCGTGAGGACGCTGCCCGCGACGTCCTCGCCGACCTGCGTGCGGAGGCGGATGCCGGTGACGAGGTTGCCGGTTGGGACGCCCTGTACGCCGACGCGCTGACCCACACGGTGCCGTTCCTGCGTTCGGTTCGCGGCCTCCGGTCGGGGACGGGGGAAGCGGCATGAGCACCGCTACACAGAATCTGACGGTCGCGCACGCCGAGGTGAAGGCGGAGATCGCGCGGACCGACACCAAGACCGGTCTGCTGCTGGCGTTCGTCGGCGCGGTGCTCGCCGGCGCCTGGACGGTTGCCCGTGACCTGCAACTGAGTGTTTCTGCGTACGTGGCGGGCGGGTTGGGGATGACGCTGCTGATCGGGGCGGCTGGTCTGCTGCTGCGGTCGGTGCGCCCGAACCTGCGGGGCCGGCACGGCTTCCCGCTGTGGGCCACGCTCACCGCCGACCAGATCACCGCCACCCTCACCGCCGACCAGGCGGCGGCGGTGGCGAACTTGTCGCGCATTGCGCTGGCCAAGTACACCGGCCTGCGCCGCGCCATCGACCTGACCATGGCCGGCGGGGCGCTGCTCGTCCTCGCCGCGCTGCTCGCTCTCGGGGGTGTGGCATGACGGACGCATTGACGCTGAACGAATTGGCTGGACCGTTGCAGGCGCTGCGGCTGCTGGCTCTGGATTTCGGGCATCTGCCCGCCCTGAACGTGGACGTGACGCCTCTCTACCCGAAGGTGCTGCGGCTGTCGCTGCACGAGACGACGTGCGACAGCTTCGCCGCGTTCGAGCAGTGGCGCCACGCGCTGAGCATCGAGACCGGTGACGTCGACTTCCACGTTCAGATCAATGGCCGCACCGCCGTCCTCGACGGTCACGGGACGTACGGGGGCATGGCTATCGAGTTGACCGCCTTCGCCGCCGTACCTTCCGCCGACACGGCGTCCGTGGTTCAGGGGGTCCCGGCATGAACGCCAAGACCGTTCTTCCAGCCGTCGCGATGACGGCGGTATCCATGGTTCTCACTCTGGCTGTGGTCGTGATGTGGCTGGGCACGGCGATGCCGTGGCCGGTCGCCCTGGTCGTCGGTCTGGGGATCGACGGCGGTTGGCTCGCGACCCTCGCCTATGAACGGCGCCTCGCCGCGCAGGGCGACCACAGCAACGCCGTGACTGCTGTCGGTTGGTCCTTCGGCCTCATCGCGACCGGTGTCCTGATCGCTCACGCCCTCACCGGCGAGGACAACCCGGGTGCGTGGTTGGCCGTGGCGTGGTTGCCGATCGCGGCCAAAGCCCTGTGGCTGGTCCACGGACTGTGGGAGCGCACCGCCCTTACCCCCAACGCCCTCGGGGCGATCCGCGGCATTCAGCAGGAAGCGCGTGACGAAGCGGCCGTGGCCCGTGCCCGCCTTCGGGCCGAAGCTACGACTGAGGAGACGCGGCTGACGGCCGTGACGGAAGCCGGTGCGCGCGTCGCCCGCGTCCAGGCCAAGACGGCACAGAGCCTGTCGCGGGCGTGGTCGACGCTGGAATCGGCGCGGGAGGGTGAGGAGACCGGCAGGGCGCTCACCAGCGTGACGAGCCGCGTCACACCCGACGTCACGCCCCGCTGGGACCTGCCCGTATGGGGCCCCATTGAGCCCGTTTCCGCGCGGCTGGAAGCGGCCCCGGCGCTTACCGACGAGGCGTTGGAAGCGCTGGTGGATGAGATCCGGCACAGCGAGGTTCCCGCCCTGTCGTACCGCGAGATGGCGACCCGCTTCCGTGCGGCCGGCCACTCCGCATCCGAGGTCCGCCTCAGGGCGGCGTGGAAGCGGCTGGTCGCCTGATGTCCGGGGTCTACTGCAAGTGCTATGACCCCACCGGCGCCCGTCACGGCATCCCCACCTACCCGTGGCGTCTGGCTCCGGACGGGTTGGCCACGCGTCGGCAGTTACGGGCGCAGGGTCTGCGTCCGGGAGGTCAGCCGATCGCGGCGCAGGTGATGCGGGTCAACCGGCGGGCCGGCGCCGTACGCGTCGCCTACCTCTACCGCGAGGACCAGGCCAAGCCGGTCCGCCCGATGACGTCGCGCAAGTGGGGCGCGCTCGCGCTGGCGATGCTCGCCCGGCGCACCTGCCCCCGCTGCCTGCTCGATGTCGGCTACTGCATCCCCACCTCGTACGGCATCTGCGGACTGTGTATCGCCCTCGAAGAACAGCGCGCCGCCTGAGAGCAGGCGGACAGCCCCGGCAGTCATGCCGTGAGGGTGCCGGATCGAATCCGGCCCGGGGCACGCACGAACCACACGACACGGGTCCGGCCGTCCGCCTCCTACAGCAAGCCGGCCGGACCCTTCGACTCCCGAAGGAGTACGTACATCGTGACCGAGAATCCCGTGTTCCCGCCCCCGGACGAGCCGGAGGGCACCGACGAGCGGTCGGCCGACGTGCTGCCGTTCCCGCTCAAGAAGACCCCCACCCCCGCGGCCGTCCCCGAGTCTGCCGGTGAGGGTGACGTGAAGCCGGGTGAGTGGGAGGCCGAACTCCCCGACACCGACGACCCCGAGGCCGACGGACTCACCGACGGCGCCCCGGTCGACCCGCCCCGCGAGGTCTACCCGCCCTCGGTAGCGGAGTGGATGGAGGCCAAGGACAAGACCCGGCTTGCGGTACTGCCGGATTGGGTCAAGCTCCCTGACCAGCGCACGGCCGTCCGCAAGTGGGCGGTCCGGCACTACTCGGCTGTGATCGGCTACCACGCTGTCCGCCTGCCCTGCATCTACACCCCCAAGATCCTGTGGTACTCGCCGCGCGGCGCGTGGCGCTGGTCAACGGCCATCGGCCGGTGGGTGTTCGACGCCGAGGGCAAGGGCCTGCGTCTCGCCTCCGTGGCCAACGAGGACGCGGCGGAATACCTGAAGCTCTCCCGGCAGCGCAACGACCGCGTGCGGCTGCGGGGCATCGTCGCCTCCATCGCCTCGCTGGTCGGCCTCGCCGCGACGCTGACCCTGTACGTCATGGCGCCGTCCTGGCTGTTGCTACTGGCCATGGCCACGCTCACCACCACACTCGGTGCGGTGGGGGCGCCGGCGGACCGGCCGCTGATCGACCTGGCGAAGGTGACGTTCCGCAAGCGCAAGTTGTCCTCGGACATCGTCATCCGCGCGCACGAAGCAGCCGGACTGACCAGCAAGGATCAGTCCATTGCCTTCCCGCGGCCGATCGGGCGCGACGGTGACGGATGGCGCGTGGTCGTGGACCTGCCGTTCGGCCGGACCTT
Organism: Streptomyces sp. CWNU-52B; assembly: GCF_047444975.1. Taxonomy (NCBI): domain Bacteria; kingdom Bacillati; phylum Actinomycetota; class Actinomycetes; order Kitasatosporales; family Streptomycetaceae; genus Streptomyces; species Streptomyces sp. CWNU-52B. The sequence goes on from NZ_JBLFJV010000047.1 coordinate 200,591, forward strand.
CGGGGACGCGCTCAAGGCGCACGGTCGCCTCGCGTCGGGGATGGACATCGCCTCGACTCAGCTCTTCCTCGACAAGGACGAGACGAGCAACCGGCGGGTGTCGTACTGGATCGCCGACCGCGACCCGCTCGCCGTGCCGTCGGGCAAGTCTCCGCTGCTGGGGGCGACGCGGGTGGACTTCTGGAAGCCGTTCCCGTGGGGCGTGGACGAGCGGGGTAATGCCGTCATGGCCACGATGCTGTGGCTGTCGCTGCTGGTCGGCGCCGTCCCCCGGCAGGGCAAGACGTTCTCCGCCCGCACCATCGCCCTCGCCGCCGCGCTCGATCCGTACGTCCGGTTGTACGTGTTCGACGGGAAAGCCTCGCCGGACTGGCGCAAGTTCGCGCTGGTCGCGCACCGCATCGGCTTCGGCATCGTCCCGAAGAACGGCATCGACCCCGTCGGACACCTGCTGACCTCGCTGCGGGAGCTGCGGGCGGATGTCGAGGACCGCTACCACCGGCTCTCGGAACTGCCCCTGCACATCTGCCCCGAGGGCAAACTCACCCCGGAGATCAGCCGAGACCCCAAGCTGAACATGCCGCTCACGCTGTTCGTCGTGGACGAGGTGCAGGAGTACCTGACCCACCCCGAGCACGGCAAAGAGATCCTGTCCCTGATGGTCTACCTCGCCCGCGTCGCCCCCGCGGTCGGCGTCAGCGTCATGACGTCCACGCAGAAGCCGGACGACAAGGCGTGCCCCTCGGAACTGCGCGACCAGCACCAGGCGCGGTTCGCGCTGCGGGTCGGTGCTTACCAGGTCTCCGACGTCATCCTCGGCGCCGGCTCCTACGGCGAGGGTCTGGACGCGTCCAAACTCCTCAAGTCCCACAAGGGAGTTGGCCTGCTCAAGGGCATGTCCGACGACGCGGGGATCGTGCGGACCTACCTCGCCGACGGGCGCGACGCGGAGCGCATCCTCACCCGCGCCGCCGCGCTGCGCGAGGCCGAGGGCACCCTGTCCGGCGACGCGGCCGGCGAGGCACCCGCACCCGAGACGTCCGCGACGATCCTGGACGACGTCGCGCAGGTGCTCGGCAAGGGCGAGGCGAAGGTGTGGTCGGAGACCATCGTCGACCGCCTCGCCGACCTGCGCCCCGACACCTACGGCGCATGGGCCGAACTGGACGCCAAGCCGAAGGCGGAAGCGCTCACCGCGGCGCTCAAGCCGTACGGGGTGGCCACCGAGCAGATCGGCCGCCGCATCGACGGCAAGGCGGTTAACAAGCGCGGCATCAAGCGCGAGGACCTCGCCACGGCGATTACGCAGCGCAACGAAAATCGGGACGCCGGATAGCTCTCCGGGGTCGCTAACGCTAGCGGCAGGCGTCGCTAGCGTTAGCGACCCTGCTAGCGACCCAAACGGCATCTGATCAGGTCGCTAGCGGCTAGCTGCCCACCTGCGGAAACCCTCAAAACCCGCCTGAGAGGCCCCTGATGAGCCTGCCCCTCCTCGCTATCGCCTGCCTACTCGCCATCACGCTCGGTTACGGCGGTAAGTGCTGGCTGAGCCCGTTCGGTGACTGCCGCAAGTGCCGCGGCATGGGCCACGAACTCAAGACCGACCGCAAGGGCCGCCTCAAGCGCGGCCGTGACTGCCGCCGCTGCCAGGCGACCGGCAAGCGCATACGCGTCGGCCGCTGGATCTACAACCGCGCCGCGCGCACCTACCGCGCCGGCACCCGCTGACCCACCCCGGAGGACTTGTGGTCATCACCATTCCGCTCGTGCTGCTGCTCGCCGCCGCGCTCGCCGCGCTGCTGCGCTTCAAGGCGCTCGGTGCCGGTGCGGCCGTCGTCGCCGTGCTCTTCGGCTTCTACCTCGCCGCCACCGATGCGAGCGACACAGTCGACCAGCTCGTCACCGCCGTCACCGACGCCCTCGCCGACACCGGCCACTGAGACAGGGAGACCGGACATGAACGAACCCACCACGCCCTACGACCGGCACCGCCTCGCGGTGCGCGACACGACGGCGGCCGTCACGATCCACCACCCCACACCCCTCGCCTCCATGCAGCACACCGCGCCGCTCGTGCCCGTGCAGCCGGGGCACGTCGCGTCCGTGGCAAGCGTCGTCCTGCCGGACGGCCGCGTGGTCACCGGCTACGCGATGGAGCCGGCCAAGCCGGAACCGGTCGCGGTCAAGCCGGCCGTCTCGCGCACGGCGGTGAACATCGCGCTCGGAGGGATCGGGTTCGGCGCCGTGTGCGGCGGGCTCGTGCTGCTGACCGCGTTCATCGCCGCGCTGGCCGCGCTGATCCACCAGCTCATCGTCCTCGCCGCGGTCATCTTCGGCGGGTGGATCGCCGTGCAGATCCTCGGGGCGGGCGGTCACGGCGGTGGCACCACGGTGAACATCCGCAAGGCAGTGATCAAGCGCAACCGCTTCTACAGCTAGCTACGCCCGAGGGCGGCGGCACTCCCGGACAAGGACAGCCCGCCGCCCTCGGTCTCCGTATCCCGACGTAGCAGAACAGGAGACCTACAGCATGACCCAACTGCGCATTTTCGGCGAGGGCCCTTTGGCCCCTGCCACTCGTTCGGGGCGAGAGTCCCGGCCGCGTCTGCTGGATCTGTTCTCGTGTGCCGGTGGTGCCGCGATGGGCTACCACTGTGCCGGATTCGCCGTGGACGGCTGCGACATCGCCGCCCGCCCGAACTACCCGTTCCCCTACCACCGCGGCGACGCCCTCGCGTACCTCGCCGCCCTGATCACCACTGGCGAGATCCGCCGGTACGCGATCGTCCACGCCTCCCCGCCCTGCCAGCACGGATGCGCGCTCACCGTGGGCACCAACGCCTCGCAGGGATGGGGCGGCGCACACGTCGACCTGGTCGCCCCCGTCCGAGACCTGTTGGAGCGGACCGGTCTGCCGTACGTCATCGAGCAACCCAACGGCCGCGCGAAGATCCGCAAAGACCTCACCCTGTGCGGGGAGATGTACGGGCTCGGGGTGATCCGGCACCGCAACTTCGAGCTGGGCGGCTGGACCGCCGTCAGGCCCGCGCACGTCACCCACCGGGGCCGGGTGCGCGGCTACCGGCACGGCGAGTACTTCGACGGCCCATACGTTGCCGCGTACGGCAACGGCGGCGGCAAGCCGTCCGTTCCGGAACTCCAGACGGCGATGGGCATCACGTGGACCGACGTCCGTGAGGAACTGACCGAGGCCATTCCACCCGCCTACACCGAGCACATCGGCCGCGCGTACCTCGCCGCCTCCACACCGTTGGGAGCGGCGGCATGAGCGCAATGCCTGTAGTGCTGCGGGTCGCCCTCGCGCTCGCGGAGGCCGGCGTCCCGGTCCTGCCGCTACGAGGCAAGGTCCCGTTCGGCAACTGCCGCTCCTGCACCGGGACCCCGCCCCGGTGCGGCGGTCGGCCGGTCATGAAGAGCGCGGGCCCCTGCCGGTGCCCCGCGCCGTGCCACGCGTGGGCCGCCGCGACCACCGACCCGCACGTCCTCACCTCGCCCGCGTGGGCGCCCGCCTGGCGGGAAGCGGTCACGGCCGCCTACCACCCCGGCGGGGCAGACCTGACCGTGGTCGACCTCGACAACGCGGCGGCCGTCGCATGGGCCCGCGAGAGCCTGCCCGCCACTCGCACGGTGGTGACGACGCGCGGGGAGCACTGGATCTACCGAGGCGCCATGCCGTCCGCGAACGCGGTCCGCCCCGGTGTCGACGTCAAGTCCCGGGCGCAGTACGCCCGGTGGCTCGGACCCGGCACCGGCCGCATGGTCGCCCTCCCGGCGGCCGTGCGCGCCCTGGTCGTGAAGGAAGAGACCACCCCATCCCGGGGGCGGGTGGTCTCTTCTGTCCCCGAGCGCGCCACGTGGGACCGGACGGTTGCCACCGGGTGCCGCCACAACGAGCGGTACGTGCGCACCGGTCTGGAACGCGGCCTCGCCCTGATCCGAGCGCGCACCGAATCCGGCGCCGGATCACAGACGTTCGGCGTCGCCCGCTTCCTCGCCGTCCAACACGCGAGGTGCCCGGGGCCGTGCGCACTGGCCGTACTCGGGGCGGAGATCACGGCCGCCGCCGTCTCCGTCGGTGTCCCCGAGTCCTACGCCCGCCGCGCGGTCGCCAACGGCCTTGCGGCGGCTGTGGAGCGCGCGAAATGAACAAAGCATCCCGAACCCCCGCGAACAACCCGCAGGGCGCCGTACAGGGCCTGCCACGGCATGCTGTGGGCGCATCGAAGGTCGCCGCCCGCAAGGGCGTCCTTTCTGCCGTTGTCCCTGACCCGCAGACGGTCATCGTCTGCGGCGTCCAACCGGGTTTCCACGTCCGGTGCGAGGGCGTTGCCGTGGCGGACTGGCTGTGTGCCTGCGGGCAGCACGAACGTGCCCGGGGCCGCGCCGCCGTCATCGCGCTCAGTGCCCGCGTCGTCGTCGGCATCTGCCCCCACACCACCGCATCCGAAGGGAGGGCCGTCTCATGACTCCACAGCCTGTGGACAGCCCCGACCTATGGGCCGGACTGCCCACCCTCGAAGAGGCGTCCGGCGAGGACGACACTCCACCGGACGTGTGGGAAGACCCCATTCCCCTCACCGGCCGCCGCGAGCGACCGCCGTTCCCCGCTCACGTTTTCCCCACCTGGCTGGGGGAGTTCGTGGCGGCCGTCGCGGAAGAGACACAGACCCCGGTCGACCTCGCCGGTTCGGTTGCCCTCGCCGTGCTCGCCACGGCGGCAGGCGGCCGGTCGGTGGTTCACGTACGCGGGCACTGGCGTGAGCCGACCAACCTCTTCACGGTGGTCGCGCTCCCGCCCGGCAACCGCAAGTCGGCCGTCTTCGGGTTGCTGACCGACCCGCTGTACGAGGCCGAGAAACTGCTCCAAGCGGCGATGAAGCCCCAGATCGTGGAAGCGGAGTTGACGGCGCGGTTGGCGAAAGAAGCGGCCGACAAGGCCACCGTCAAGGCCGCGTCCGCCGACGCCGACAAGCGAGACGAGATGGTGAAGACCGCCGTTGGTCTCGCGCAGACCGCTGACACGCTCACCGTGCCGGCCGAACCCCTGTTGCTGGCGGACGACTGCACACCCGAGACCGTCACCTCGCTCATCGCGGAACAGGGCGGCCGGCTGTCGGTGATGAGCGATGAGGGAGGAATCTTCGACATCATCGCCGGCCGCTACTCGGGCAGTCCCAACATGGAGGTCTTCCTCAAAGGACATGCCGGGGGGCGTCTGAGGGTGAATCGGCAGACCCGCCGCGAGTACGTCGATGCCCCCGCCCTGACCATGGGACTGGCAGTGCAGCCCGATGTGCTGCTGGACATGGGGAAGATCAAAGGCGGGAAGGGTCGCGGTCTGCTGGGTCGTTTCCTGTACTCGCTGCCGGTGTCGACGGTCGGTGACCGGAAGGTCATCACCGATCCGGTCCCCGAACAGACGGCCGCCACCTACACCGCCCGGGTCATCGACCTCACCCTGTCCCTCGCGGACTGGACCGACCCGGCCGTCATCCAGCTCACTCCCGAGGCGGACGCGGCCCTGATCGCCTATCAGGAACGGGTCGAACCGTGGCTCAAGGCGCGCGGCGGCAGGCTGGGCCACATCAGCGACTGGGCGGGGAAACTCGTCGGAGCGACCGCCCGTATGGCCGCGCTGCTGCACCTCGCCGAACACGGTGGCAACGGCTACGCCCACCCCGTCACCGAGGACACCGTGAACGCGGCCATCGAGCTGGGGGAGTACTACACCGCCCATGCCCTCGCCGTGTTCGACGCCATGGGCGCCGACCCGGTCATGGGCCGCGCCCGCAGTGTCCTGGACGCGCTGAGGGACAACGGATGGGAGGACGTCAGCCGGCGGGACGTCTTCACCGTCCTGTCCCGCAGCGAGGTCCCCACCGTCGCTGACCTCGAACCCGCCCTCGCGCTGCTGGAAGACCACGGATACCTGCGGTCTTACCAACCCGAGCGTACCGGAAAGCGCGGACGCCCCCCGGCACCCCGCCTACTCGCTCACCCCGGCCTGCGGCGCGGCGGCAGGTAACCCCGGTCGCGCCCTCAGACCGTCCCGCACAAACCGCAAAATCCGCAATAACCCCCGAACACCCCCGCTGACCTGCGACGCGGCTCCCGCACCATCCCGGTCGGGGGTCCGTCGCACAATCCCGCGATATTCCGCAAAAAACCCGAGCACGACCCCACCGCCCGGGGCCGGTCTACGGCCGCGCTGATTTTTGCGGAATATCGCGGATTTCTGCGGAGCACCGTCCACCACCACCCGCCACCACAACGCCGCAGGTCAACGGCCTACCTCGGCTTTTCTGCGGATTTCGCGGTTTGTGCGGCGGCACCTGCCCATGAACTCAGCCCTCACCGGAGCGACCCATGGACGAACACCGCACCCTCGCCACCCCCGCCGACGACGACACGACCCTCGTACTCCTCACCGTCGAAGAGGCCGCCCGCCGACTCCGTATCGGCCGGACCACCTGCTTCGCGCTCATCCGCACCGGCGAACTGGAGTCGATCGACATCGGCCGTCTCCGCCGCGTTCCGGCGGACGCGCCCGCCGAATTCCTCGCCCGCCGACGCGCGGCCAAACGAGCCGCTTGACCACCCCGGGGCGGCAGCACTCCCGGACAGGACAGCCCGCCGCCCCGGTCTCCATCCCGACACTCAGAAACAGGAGTCTGCCTGTGGCAGAGAAGAAGAAGGGCACCCGCCGCGCGAACGGCGAATCCGCTATTTACCTCGGGAAAGATGGCCGTTGGCACGCCCGTGTGCCGATGGGCTACAAGGACAACGGGGAGCCGTACCGCCGACACCTGACGCGCAAGACGCGCGAGGACCTGGTTGATGAAGTCAAGAAGCTGGAGAAGCAGCGCGACACGGGTTCGGCGCGACAGCCCGGCAAGCCATGGACGGTTGGGAAATGGCTTGAGCACTGGGTGGAGAACATTGCCAAGCCAGCCGTCAGCGAGAACACCTACGACGGGTACGAGGTCGCCGTTCGCGTTCACCTCGTGCCCGGCGTCGGCAAGCACCGCCTTGACCGCTTGGAGCCCGAGCACCTGGAGAGCCTGTATCGCCGTATGCAGGCGAACGGGGCGCGCAAGGCCGGAACGGCACACCAGGCTCACCGCACCGCCCGAACTGCGCTCGGGGAGGCGCTACGGCGCGGCCACGCGGCCAAGAACGCTGCCGCGTTGGCGAAACCGCCACGGATGGAAGAGGACGAATCAGAGGTAGAGCCCTACTCCGTGGAAGAGGTTCAGTGCCTACTACTGGAAACTAACAAGCACCGGAACAGCGCTCGTTGGATGCTGGCACTGGCGCTCGGACTGCGACAGGGCGAGACGCTCGGACTGCGCTGGTCTGACGTCGACCTCGACAACGAGTACTTGAAGCTGCGTCGGAACCGTCTACGCCCGCGGTACGAGCACGGGTGCCCGGAATCCTCACCGTGCGGCCGAAAGGCGGGGTACTGCCCCAGCAAGGTGCAGGTTCGGCGTGAGACCAAGAACACTAAATCCCGCGCGGGCCGGCGTGCTGTGCCCTTGCCCGGCCCGCTGGTCTCGATGCTCCGTGCACATGCCGAGACGCAAGCGCGTGAGCGCAAGGCGGCCGGCGACCTGTGGACCGAGTCGGACTACGTGTTCACCAAGCCGCTCGGTGGCCCCCTGAGCCCGAACACGGACTACCACGACTGGAAGCGGCTACTCGAAGATGCGGGGGTTCGGAACGCCCGGCTGCACGATGCCCGGCACACTGCCGCCACCGTGCTCATGCTGCTCGGTGTCCCGGCCCGCGTCATCGACCAGATCATGGGATGGGAACCGGGCACCTCCGACAGCATGCGAGCGCGGTACCTCCACGTGCCGGACGCCATGCTCAAGGACGTCGCCCGGAAGATCGCCGAAGCCATCTGGGGACCACCGGAAACAGCCGCTGTGGACAAAAACCAGGACAACGAGAGCTGAGAACCGTCGAAGGGCCCCACCGCGAACGGTGGGGCCCTTCGACATCGTGCCCGGTGAGGCACTGGCGGAGGATACGAGATTCGAACTCGTGAGGGGTTGCCCCCAACACGCTTTCCAAGCGTGCGCCCTAGGCCACTAGGCGAATCCTCCGCGGCAAACAATACAAGACGTTGAGGAGTGCTCGCGAACTCGTTCCCCCCGCTCGGATCGGGTACTGTGAGCGCAGCCCCTCACGTGGCGCTATCTGACTGAACTCCCCCAGGGCCGGAAGGCAGCAAGGGTAGGTTGGCTCTGGCGGGTGCGTGGGGGGCGCTTGCGTTTGCGGGCCCCGGCGGAGCCGGTGTCGGTGGGGTCGGGGCGGACAGGTACCGGACAGGTATCTGCGGGCGGTCCTCGTTGTCAGTGGGCGCCTATAACCTCGTCTGTGTGTCGTCTCTCGCTCTGTACCGCCGTTATCGCCCGGAGTCGTTCGCCGAGGTCATCGGGCAGGAACACGTAACCGACCCGTTGCAGCAGGCGCTGCGGAACAACCGGGTCAATCACGCGTACCTGTTCAGCGGGCCGCGCGGCTGCGGAAAGACGACCAGCGCCCGGATCCTCGCGCGGTGTCTGAACTGCGAGCAGGGGCCCACCCCCACCCCCTGCGGGGAGTGCCAGTCCTGCCGTGACCTGGCGAGGAACGGGCCGGGGTCCATCGACGTCATCGAGATCGACGCCGCCTCCCACGGTGGTGTGGACGACGCCCGTGACCTGCGCGAGAAGGCGTTCTTCGGGCCCGCGAGCAGTCGTTACAAGATCTACATCATCGACGAGGCCCACATGGTCACGTCGGCGGGGTTCAACGCGCTGCTGAAGGTCGTCGAGGAGCCGCCGGAGCACCTCAAGTTCATCTTCGCCACCACCGAGCCCGAGAAGGTCATCGGGACCATTCGGTCGCGTACGCATCATTATCCGTTCCGGCTGGTTCCGCCCGGGACGCTGCGGGAGTACCTCGGTGAGGTCTGCGGGCGCGAGGGCATGCCCATCGAGGACGGGGTGCTCCCGCTCGTCGTGCGGGCCGGAGCCGGGTCCGTGCGTGACTCCATGTCCGTCATGGACCAGCTCCTCGCGGGTGCCCGCGACGACGGTGTGACATACGCCATGGCCACCTCCCTCCTCGGGTACACGGACGGGTCGCTGCTCGACTCCGTGGTCGAGGCCTTCGCCGCCGGCGACGGAGCCGCCGCCTTCGAGGTCGTCGACCGCGTCATCGAGGGCGGCAACGACCCCCGGCGCTTCGTCGCCGACCTGCTGGAGCGCCTGCGGGACCTGGTGATCCTGGCCGCCGTGCCCGACGCCGGCGAGAAGGGGCTCATCGACGCCCCCGTCGACGTGGTGGAGCGGATGACCGCCCAGGCCGGGGTCTTCGGCGCGGCCGAGCTGAGCCGCGCCGCCGACCTCGTCAACACGGGGCTGACCGAGATGCGCGGCGCCACCTCCCCCCGCCTCCAGCTGGAGCTGATCTGCGCGCGCGTGCTGCTGCCCACGGCGTACGGCGACGAGCGGTCCGTCATGGCACGGCTCGACCGCCTTGAGCGCGGCGTGAACTTCACGGGGGCGACGTCCAGCGGCGCGCCCGCCGTGGGGTACGTACCCGGACCCGACGCCCATCCGGGGATGGGGACAGGGATGGGGACAGGGACGGGCATGGGGGCGCAGGGTGGTGGTTCCGTCGGCGGGGCGGCTTCCGCCGGGGCGCCTGTTCCGCCCGGTGGCGGTGCCGCCGCCGTTCGCGCCGCGGTGCGGGGCACCGGCGGCTCCGGTGGCCCCGGCAGCGGTGATACGGGGCAAGCGGGTCCCCAAGCTCCGGCCACCTCCTACCCGGCCGCGCCCACTCCCGCCGCCGCACCTGCACCAGCACCAGCGCCCGCAGCGCCCGCTCCCCCTGTGGAGCAGCCGCCCGCCCAGGCCGGCAGCGCGCCCGGCGCATGGCCCACCCCCACGGCTGCGGGCAGCGGCCGGCGGCCCGGTGGCTGGCCGACCGCGGCGGGCGGGGCATCCGCCCCGGGGGATTCGGGTGGCGCGGGGGGCGCTCAGCCCTCGGCGCCGTCGGCGGCGTCCGCTCCCTACGCCCCCGCCCCTGCCCCCGCCGCGGCGACCGCCGCCTTCTCCGGGCCTCCCCCCAGCGGTGGGCCCGACCCCCGCACGCTCTGGCCGAACATCCTGGAGGCGGTGAAGAACCGGCGCCGCTTCACCTGGATCCTGCTCAGTCAGAACGCCCAGGTGACCGGCTTCGACGGCACGACCCTGCAGCTCGGCTTCGTCAACGTGGGCGCACGGGACAACTTCGCGAGCAGCGGCAGCGAGGACGTGCTGCGGCAGGCGCTGTCCGAGCAGTTCAACGTGCAGTGGAAGATCGAGACGGTCATCGACCCCTCCGGAGGTTCGGGCCCGCCGCCCGCGTCCCCGCCGGGATCCGGGTTCGGCGGTGGTGGCGGAGGCGGCGGCGGAGGTGGTGGTTACTCGGCAGGCGGCGCGACGCAGTACGGCGCGCCCCGTCCCGCCCCGCAGCAACCCGCCGCTCCGGCTCAGGGCCCCGGACCGGCCGCCTCCGCGTCGTCCCGTAGCCAGCCGGCGGCGTCCGGAGGCGGTTCCACGGCCGGGCCTGCACATCAGCCCGCGTCCCGCCCCTCCGCCCCGGAGCCGCCCCCCATCTCCCCGGAGGACGACACCCCGGAGGACGACGACCCCGACCTCGACGAGTCGGCACTGTCGGGCCACGAGCTGATCGTGCGCGAACTGGGAGCGACCGTGGTGGAGGAGTTCTCGAACGAGTAGTCCCGCCGCACCCCGAACCGACGCCGCCTGCCCTGTCCACCTTGCCCGCCTGCCCGCCGATGACCTGCGTGGCCTCGGCACCAGGGCCCTGCCAGCTAGGCTGACCCCCGTGAAGGTCCTAGTAATCGGCGGCGGTGCCCGCGAACACGCCCTGTGCCGCTCCCTCTCCCTCGACCCCGACGTCACCGCGCTGCACTGTGCCCCAGGCAACGCGGGCATCGCCGAAGTGGCCGAGCTGCACCAGGTCGACGCCCTCGACGGCAAGGCCGTGACCACGCTCGCCACGGACCTCGGCGCCGAACTGGTGGTCGTCGGCCCGGAGGCCCCCCTCGTGGCGGGCGTCGCCGACTCCGTGCGCGAGGCGGGCATCCCGGTGTTCGGCCCCTCGGGTGAGGCCGCCCAGTTGGAGGGCTCCAAGGCCTTCGCCAAGGACGTCATGGCGGCCGCGGGCGTACCGACCGCCCGCTCGTACGTCTGCACGAACCCCGCCGAGGTGGACGAGGCGCTCGACGCCTTCGGCGCCCCGTACGTGGTGAAGGACGACGGTCTCGCGGCCGGCAAGGGCGTCGTGGTGACCGACGACCTCGCCGCGGCGGCGGCCCACGCCAACGCCTGCGACCGGGTGGTCATCGAGGAGTTCCTCGACGGCCCCGAGGTCTCCCTCTTCGCGATCACCGACGGCGTGACGGTCGTCCCGTTGCAGCCCGCGCAGGACTTCAAGCGCGCCCTCGACGGCGACGAGGGTCCGAACACCGGCGGCATGGGCGCGTACTCGCCCCTCCCGTGGGCCGACCCGAAGCTGGTCGACGAGGTCATGCAGACCGTCCTGCAGCCGACCGTCGACGAGATGCGCCGCCGTGGCACCCCGTTCTCCGGGCTGCTCTACGCCGGTCTCGCGATCACCTCGCGCGGTGTGCGGGTCATCGAGTTCAACGCCCGCTTCGGCGACCCCGAGACCCAGGTCGTCCTCGCCCGCCTCAAGACCCCGCTGTCCGGCGTCCTCCTTGCGGCGGCCGACGGCACCCTCGCCGACCTCGCCCCGCTGCGCTGGAGCGACGACGCGGCCGTCACCGTGGTCATCGCCTCGCACAACTATCCGGGCACCCCCCGCAGCGGCGACCCCATCGAGGGCCTCGACGAGGTCGCCGTGCGGGACGCTCCGCACACGTACGTCCTGCACGCGGGTACGAAGCGTGACGGTGACGCGGTCGTCAGCGCGGGCGGCCGGGTCCTGTCGGTCACCGCGAGCGGAACGGACCTCACCCAGGCCCGCACCCGCGCGTACACGGCGGTCGGCCGGATCAGCCTCGACGGCTCCCAGCACCGTACGGACATCGCGGCGAAGGTGGCGGAAGCCGCCGGCTGAGCCCCCCCGGCCGGCTGAGCCCCCCTCCCGCCGGCTGGGCGCCCCTCTCCTCCTGAGCACCCCTCGGTCACGGACCGTCATCTGCCCCGTCACCCACCGCACGGCACCTTCGGGCCCCGGATCCTGCACAGGATCCGGGGCCCGTTCGTCAGCACCTCTAGCCAAAGCCATTCCATCGAGTGACCGATCCCCCATCCGGCTGACGAGGGCCGGGGCCCCAACTAGGGTGCGGCGCAAGCGTTCCGGCACTTGGCCCACCGGCATTGCGATGTCCGTCGTGGGTGCCACAGTGGGGGAGTGAGCGACACCATGGACGTCTGTCGGCGGTGGCTGGGTATGCACACGCCGGGCGGGCAGTAGGGGGTGACACCGGTCGTGTCCGGTATGGGAGTGGAGTTGGGCGCGCACACCGCGCGCTCACGGGCTCTCGCCGTGCTGCGCATCCGCAGCAGGGCGCTGGCCGTCGCCCTGCTGCCCGCGGCCGTCGCCGTCATCCTGCTCGTCGGCGGGTCGACGGGGCACATCGACGGCCGGGGCTGGGGCGTGGCGCGCTGGGTCGTGTCGGGTCTGGCCGTGCTCGTGCTCCTCGCGGCCGCGGGTATCGCGCTGATCGTGGTCCGTGCGAGGCCGGCCCTGAGCCCCACGGTCCCGGTGGCCGAGGAGTCGGCGCCGGACCTGTACCGCATGGTGCGGGACCTGGCCGAGCGCCTCGAAGTGCCCGCACCCTCCGCGATAGCGCTCACCCCGGACTGCGACAGCTGGCTGGAGGACCGCACGCACCGCGCCCACGGCTCGTCCCGTTCGGAGTCCGAGGACGAGATGGAGGGCGGCAAGGGCCTGTCGTCCGCACACCGGCGTACGCCTGCCGCGCCCGTCCTCGTCATCGGCTCGCCCTTCCTGTGGTGGATGCGCGTCGGCGAGCTGCGCGCCGTCCTCGCACCGGTCGTCGCCGGTACGGGACCCTCGGCGCACCCCGACATAGCCGCGGCCCGTCGTTTCGTACGCGGGCTCGACGCGGCCGTGGCGGTGACCTCGGCGCCCACCCGTGGCCCCCTGGTCCGTGCGGTGCTGGGCGTGGCCGGCTGGGTGACGCGGGTTCTGCTGCGCAGCTGTCGCGGGCACGCGGCGGAGATGGAGCGGGGTGTGGCGACCGCGGCGGCGGAGCGCGCACAGGCTGTGGACTACGGTCTGCGGATCGTCGCCCAGGAGCAGGTGGGGCTGGCCTACGCCGGCTGGGACCGGCTGCTGACGAGGGTCGCGCTGCCCGCCTGGCGCATGGGGCGGTGGCCGTCCCGGCTCGACGCGGGTGTCGTCGCGGCCCTCACCGAACTCTCCCGGCGCGACCGGCTGGCCGAGGGCTTCACCTCCCGGCTCGGTGAGCGGCCCGCCTGCGATCTCCTGGAGGAGCCGGGCGCGATCGACGAGGCGACGTCCCTGCTGGCCGCGCGGCTCTTCCACGGCGGGCCCGCCGAGACCGGCCCCGGCTGGGCCCCGGTCGACTGGGCCGACTACCCGGACGAGGTCGTCGACCGGAAGTGGCGCACGGACGCGGCACGCCTGCACCGCGTGCTGGACACGCTGGGCGTGAGCCGCACGTCGGAGCCGGGCACGTCGGACCCCGAGGGCCCGACCTTGTCCCGGGTGATGAACCACCTGGCCACACCCTCGACTCCGGCCTCCGCCTCGCAGGCACCCTCACTCGCAGACGGCGAGCGGCGGGCCCCCGACGCGGCCCCCGCCACGGCCGCCGAGGCCGCCGACACGGCGTACGAGTACGAGAACGGCGCCCGGCCTGAGAGCGATGCTCCGCCGGAGAGTTACGCGCTCGGGCTCGCGGACGAGGTCGGAGACGACGAGGACGGTGTCCCGGCGACCGAGCGGAGCGCGGAGCTCGCGGCGATCCTGAGCGCGGAGGTGGCCCGCGAGGAGGCCGCGGTGGCCGCCGGCCCCGCGGCACCCTCGGCGGGCTCCGCCGGGCAGGGCGGCCCCGACCTGGCGCTCTGGGACGACGGCGCGCTGCCCCTGTTCCCGCTCCAACCACCGCGGACGGGCCGGGAGTTGCTGGGCGACCACGTGACGGCGATGGTCTGCTGCGCGGCGATGGACACGGCCGGGGCGCTGCCGGGGCTCGACTGGCTGGACGGCCCGTCGCTCCTGGTCGGCGGCGAGCGTTCGGCCGACCTGGGCCCCCGGGTCCTCAGCCTCATCGAGGACGGCGATCCCGTCCCGCTCCGGGCCTGGCTCCTGGACCTGGGAGTACGCCCGGAGAAACCGGTCCGCCTGGTCTGACCGCGGACCGCCCCCCACGCCCCACGCTCTCACCTCTCACCCCTCGTCCCTCACCCCTCATCTCCCCACCCGCGTAAGGCAATCCGCGACGAACAGTGACGGAACGCATGCGTAATGTGATGTGCTGAGCCCGGCCACCGGACGCAACCGCGACGCACACGGGAGGGAACGCCGCATGGGGTCGGAGCAGATCCGCCGATGGGAATCGGAAGCGCTGGCGCACGCCGCCGCAGACCCCCTCGGCCAGGCCCCTGTCCCCTGGCACGTCGACCTCACCCCACCACCCGGCGCGACTGTCCCCGGCGGCGCCCACCGAAGCCCCGGCCCGGACATCCCCCCGCCCGGCAGAACAGCCCTCGGCACAACAGCCCCCCGCGCAACCGCCGGAGGCCCCCGCTCGGCCGACGACCTCCGGCGCCAGATCAAGGGCTTCGCCTCCACCGGCGCGGTCACCCCCGGCGCGGCAATCGACTTCCACATCACGGTGGACCCGCCCCAGCAGTTCGGCGTCGACATCTACCGCATAGGCCACTACGGGGGCGACGGCGCCAGCAAGGTCACCACCAGCCCGCGCCTCTCCGGCATCGTCCAGCCGGCCGCGCTCACCGCGGACCGCACGGTCTCCTGCCACCACTGGTGGCTCTCGTGGCGGCTCCAGATCCCGGCGCACTGGAGCATCGGCGCGTACGTCGCCGTCCTCACCACCGACGACGGGCACCGTTCCCACATCCCGTTCACGGTCCGCGACGACCACCCCGCCGACCTGCTGCTCCTCCTGCCGGACATCACCTGGCAGGCGCACAACCTCTACCCCGAGGACGGCCGTACGGGGGCGAGCCTCTCCCGTGCGTGGGACGCCGACGGGCGGCTGCTCGGCGAGGACGACGCCGCGACGACGGTCTCCTTCGACCGCCCGTACGCGGGCACGGGCCTGCCCCTGCACGTGGGCCACGCCTACGACTTCGTCCGCTGGGCCGAGCGGTACGGCTACGACCTGGCGTACGCCGACGCCGGCGACCTGCACGCGGGCCGCATCGACCCCACGCGCTACCGGGGCCTGGTCTTCCCGGGACCCGACGTGTACTGGACCCCGGCCATGCGCCGTGCCGTGGACGTCGCCCGCGAGCAGGGCACCTCGCTCGTCTTCCTCTCCGCCCGCACCATGTACTGGCAGGCGGAGCTGGCGCCCTCCCCGTCCGGTGTCCCCGACCGGCTGCTCACCTGCCGGAAGCGCCACGGCCCCGGAAAGCCCGCGCTGTGGCGGGAAGTGGACCGCCCGGAGCAGGAAGTCCTGGGAATCCAGTACGGGGGCCCGGTCCCCGAGGCCGGCCCGCTCGTCGTCCGCAACGCCGACCACTGGCTGTGGGAGGCGACCGGGGCCCACGAGGGCGACGAGCTGGAGGGTCTGGTCGTGGGCGGGGCCGACCGTTACTTCCCCCGCGCCGCGCTCCCCGAGCACCAGGGCCGCATCCTCCTCTCCCACTCCCCGTACCGGGACCCCGAGGGGACGGTCCGCCACCAGGAGACGTCCCTGTACCGGGCGCACTCCGGTGCCCTCGTCTTCGCGGCCGGCACCTTCGGCTGGGCCCCGGCCCTGGACCGCCGAGGCCACGTCGACCCCCGCGTCCAGCGCGCCACGGCCAACCTCCTGGACCGCATCTGCAAACGCGACTGAGACCGCCAGGACCGGTCGCCGCTCCCGCCCCCGGCAGCCCCCTGGCCGAGCACGGGCCTCCCATACGGGAGAATCGGGTAAGTCAGTCAGAACCGCGGGGAGGAACCGTGTCCGGATTCGTAGAAAAGCCCGAGCCTCTTCAGGTTCCGGGCCTGGTGCACCTGCACACCGGCAAGGTGCGCGACCTGTACCAGAACGAGGCGGGCGACCTCGTGATGGTCGCCAGCGACCGCATCTCCGCGTACGACTGGGTGCTGCCCACGGAGATCCCCGACAAGGGCCGCGTCCTGACGCAGCTCTCGCTCTGGTGGTTCGACCAGATCGCCGACCTGCTGCCGAACCACGTCCTCGGCACCGAACCGCCGCCCGGCGCGCCCGCCGAGTGGCAGGGCCGCACCCTGATCTGCAAGTCCCTGCGGATGGTCCCGGTCGAGTGCGTCGCCCGCGGCCATCTCACCGGCTCCGGTCTCGTCGAGTACAACGAGACCCGTACGGTCTGCGGTCTCGCTCTTCCCGAGGGGCTGACCGACGGCTCGGAGCTGCCCGCGCCGATCTTCACCCCGGCGACCAAGGCCGCCGTCGGCGAGCACGACGAGAACGTCTCGTACGAGGAGGTCGCCCGCCAGGTCGGCGCCGACACCGCGGCCCAGCTGCGGCAGGCGACGCTCGCGGTCTACGGCCGCGGCCACGAGATCGCGCGCGACCGGGGGATCATCCTCGCGGACACGAAGTTCGAGTTCGGCTTCGACGACGAGACGCTGGTCGTCGCCGACGAGGTGCTCACCCCGGACTCGTCCCGCTTCTGGCCCGCCGACCAGTGGGAGCCGGGCCGCGCGCAGCCCTCGTACGACAAGCAGTACGTACGCGACTGGCTGACGTCGGCCGAGTCCGGCTGGGACCGCAGGAGCGAGCAGCCGCCGCCGGCCCTGCCCCAGCAGATCGTGGACGCGACCCGCGCCAAGTACGTGGAGGCGTACGAGCGTCTGACGGGCACCCCCTGGAGCTGAGCCTCCTCGGCACACACCGGCACACACGAAGAAGCCCCCGGTCGCGATGACCGGGGGCTTCTCCACTTGCTCTGAGCGGACGACCAGGTTCGAACTGGCGACCTCAACCTTGGCAAGGTTGCGCTCTACCAACTGAGCTACGTCCGCGCTGCGCCGTGGCGCGAGAGCAACTATACCCAACCTCGCTCGCGTGCGAGACGCACCGCCGAGTGACGGTTCTCGGCTCCGAGCTTGGTCACGGCGGACGACAGATAGTTCCGTACGGTCCCCTGCGACAGCGCGGCCCGCTCGGCGATCTCCGTGACGGGCGCCCCGTCGGCGGCCAGCTCCAGCACCTCGGCCTCGCGCGCGGTCAGCGGCGAGTCCCCGGCGGAGATCGCGTCGGCGGCCAACTCGGGGTCGACATAACGGTTTCCGGCATGCACGGTACGGATGATCTCCGCGAGCCGCTGTGCGCTGACGGTCTTCGGCACGAACCCGCGCACACCCGCCGTCAGCGCCCGCTTGAGATGCCCGGGGCGCCCATGGCTCGTCACGATCAGCACCCGGCAGGCGGGCAGTTCGGTGCGCAGCGATGTGGCCACGCTCACACCGTCGGTCCCGGGCATCTGAAGGTCCAGTACGGCCACATCGGGTTCGTGCGCCCGTGCCATCGCCAGCGCCTCGGGCCCGCCGGCCGCCTCGGCCACCACGAGCAGGTCGTCCTCAAGACCCAGCAGCGCGGCGAGCGCCCCTCGGATGAGGTGCTCGTCGTCGGCGAGCAGCAGCCGGATGGGTCGTACGGATGTCATCGGGTGACCTCTTCGTTCACGGAGCGCGGGGCGGGGGAGGGAGGCGGCGGCGGGGAAGAGGACAGCGAGCCCGATGAGCCCGACGAGCCCGACGAGGGCGGTGCGGCGTCGGCGGCCTCGGAGTCTCTGGAGATCCTGGAGGTCCTGAGGGCCTTGGAGTTCTTGGGGGTCGTGGCAGCCGGAGGCAGTGGGACCTCGGCCACCACCCGGAACCGGTCACCGTCGACCGGCCCCGCCTCCAGCGTTCCGTCCACCGCCGACAACCGCTCGCGCAGCCCGGCGAGGCCGGACCCCTTGGCCGTGGGCGTACTCGGCACCCGGTCCCTCTCCACCCCGTCGTTCTCCACGGTCAGGACCACGTGGGCCCCCACCACTCCCAGTGACACACCGCAGTGCTCCGCGCTCCCGTGCCGCAGCACGTTCGTGGTGGCCTCCCGTACGACCCACCCCAGCGCCGACTGGACCGCCGGAGGCAGCCCCGCCGCGGAACCGGTCACCGTGCAGTCGACGCCGGCCGCGGCCAGGACACCCTGCGCGCCGGCCAGCTCGGCACCGAGGTCGGCCTCGCGGTAGCCGCGTACGACCTCACGTACCTCGCGCTGCGACTCGCGGGCGATCCGCTGCACCTCGATCATCTGGTCCACGGCCTCGGGGCGTTCGCGGCGCGCGAGCTGCACGGCGAGTTCGCTCTTCAGGGCGATCACCGCGAGGTTGCGGCCCATCACGTCGTGCAGATCGCGCCCGAAGCGCAGCCGCTCCTCGGCGACGGCGAGCCGGGTACGGGTCTCGCGGGCCGCGTCGAGCTCGAACACGGCGTCGAGCAGCCAGACGGAGAAGATGGAGGTGAAGGAGAGGAAGCCACCGCCGATCAGGGTCGCGAACACCGTGCCCAGCGCGGCGGACCCGGTGAGGCCCACGGCGAGCGCCACGATTCCGGCGCCCACGGCGAAGCAGGTCACGATCGCCAGCACCCGCCGCCGGTCGCGCACGCCGAGCGAGATGGTGCCGACCGCGAAGGACAGCACGCCCACGTAGAGCGGGACCACGGCCGAGGCGGTGCCGTCGTCACCGGGCCCGTGCTTCACGAGGCTGAGCACGGCGGCCCCGAACAGCACGGAGATCGCGCCGAGCCCGTAGAGCAGGCGTACGGGCTGGTCACGGAGGCCGCGCTTCCAGTCGAGGGCCCGGGACGCGATCACCGCGCACAGCACGGAGTGCGCACACAGCGGCAGGAACAGCCAGACGGCGAACCCCGCCCGCACATGCGTGAACGTCGGCAGCCCGATCGCGACGATCTCCACCACCGGGAAGAAGTGGAAGGACCAGCGCGTGTACGTCTCGACCTTCGCCGGGGTGCTCTTCCCACGCCACCAGAGAAGCGGCCCGCGCATTTTCGAACTCCCGATTCCCATCGCCGACCGTCCTCGTTCCCGTACCGGTGCCCGTACTGGTTCTCGTACCGGTGCCCGTACCGGTGCCCGTACCGGTTCTCGTCCCGTTCCCGACCTTTCCGCGTCGGCCCTGGTCAGCGCCTCGGCTCCCAGCGGAACCACTTCCGTACAGCAAACACCGCGAACACGGTCCAGGCCAGCGCCGTCGCGACGGCACCCAGGACCTCGTACCCGGAGAGGTTCCCGGTCCAGCCACCGCGGATCAGCGTGATCACCGGGGACAGCGGCAGTCGTTCGCAGACGGCGGCGACCCGGTCGGGCATGATCTCGAAGGGCACGACGGTGCCGGAGCCGACCATGGACACGAGCAGCAGCGGCATCGCCGCGACCTGGGCGCCCTCCACGCTCCTGCTGAAACTCGCGGTCACCGCCGCGAGCGCCGCCCACATCACGAGCCCCAGCAGCAGCCCCACCACGGCGAGGAGAGGCGCCTCGGGCACGCCCACGTCCATGATCACCGCGCAGGCGGCGGTCAGTACGAGGCACTGCACCAGGCCGATGAGGACCGAGGGGACCGCGGTCCCCGCCAGGATCTCCACGTCCCGCAGCTCGCCGGTGCGCAGCCGCTTGAGGACCAGCTCCTCACGGCGGGCGGCGTAGACGCTCACCAGCGAGCTGTAGACGGCGAAGAGGAGGGAGAAGCCGACGGCGGCGGGCAGGATGACCGAGCCGATCGAGAGACCGGTCTCCTTGAGGTCCATGTCCTTGACCGTCGAGTGCAGGCTGAACGGCAGGACCAGCGGCACGAACACCGCCGCGAAGAACGTGGCCCTGCTGCGCCCGATCAGGGTGAGCTCGGCCCGCGCGAGGGAGGCCATGCGCCCGGCCGCGGTGACCGTCGACGCCACGGGCGCGGTGCTCGGTGGGGTACTGGTCACGGTTCCGGCGCTCATGCGACGTGCTCCTTCTTCGAGTGCTGAGGCTGCTGAGGGTGCTGAGTGTCCGCGGACGTCTCGGACTTCTGGGACCTCGCGGAGCCCTCCGAGCCCTCCGAGTGCTGCGCTTCCCGTGCTTCCTGTGCTTCCCGTGCCTCCTGTGCGTCCTGCTCCGACACGTCCCGTGCGATCCGCAGGAACGCCTCCTCCAGGGACCCCGACCGCGCGTCGAGCCCCCGCAGCTCGACGCCGGTCCGCTCGGCCCAGGTCAGCAGCCCGGTGGCGGTCCGCTGCAACTCGTTCGTACGCAGCCGCAGTACCCGCCCGACGACCTCGTGCCCGATGACGCCGAGGGCGTCGAGCGGCGGCAGGTCGCCGGGGAAGTAGCCGGTGGGCAGTTCGAAGGAGATCCGCGACGGCTGGGAGGCGGTCACCTCCGCCGGGGTGCCGGTGACCGCGATCCGCCCGGCGTGCAGGATCGCGAGCCGGTCGGCGAGCCCCTCCGCCTCCTCCAGGTAGTGGGTGGTGAGCAGCACGGTGGTGCCCGTCGACCGCAGTTCGCGCACCAGTTCCCAGGTCTCCTGGCGTCCTTCCGCGTCGAGCCCCGTCGTCGGCTCGTCCAGGAAGAGCACCTCGGGCCGTCCGAGGAGCGCGAGCGCCAGGTCCAGGCGCCGCTTCTCCCCGCCGGACAACTGCTTCACGCGGACGTCCGCCCGGCGGGTGAGGCCGACGAGCGACAGCGCCTCGCTCTCCGGCCGGGCTCCGCTCGTGCAGCCGGCCCACATCCGTACCGTCTCGGAGACGGTCAGCTCGGACGGGAAACCGCCTTCCTGGAGCATGACGCCGATGCGCGGACGGACCGCGGAGCGTTCGGCGTAGGGGTTGTGGCCGAGGACGTGCACCTGGCCGGCCGACGGGGGCGCGAGGCCCTCGATGAGTTCGACGGTGGAGGTCTTGCCGGCGCCGTTGGTGCCGAGGAGCGCGAAGAGTTCACCGCGGCCGACCTCGAAGGAGACTCCGCGGACCGCCTCGAACCCTCCCGCGTAGACGCGTCGTAGATCGGTGACCTCGATCACGGGCTCATTCGTATTCATGACTCAAGCGTCTCGGCTGCCGGGACGACTCGGCAGTGCACGCTGTCACTACTGAACATGACAAATGTCAGAGGCGGTGTGCGCACACGAGAAAGGCCCCGGTCATATGACCGGAGCCTTCGCGCACTGCTGCTCACACTTACTTACTGGAGCGGACGACCAGGTTCGAACTGGCGACCTCAACCTTGGCAAGGTTGCGCTCTACCAACTGAGCTACGTCCGCATTGCCTCCGACCGGCTTTCACCGATCGGCGCGAGCACCAGCCTACCCGATCCAGAGAGGGATCAGACCGGCGGTGCAGAGCGGGTGACAGGAATTGCACACTGCGCCTTCCCCCTGGAAGGGGGATGTTCTACTACTGAACTACACCCGCGTGACTCCGTGAGCCGGGCCTTTCGGCCTTGCCCCTCGGCGTGTTCCAGACTCTATCCGATCGCCCGGGGTACAACGCAAGTCGACTGCCCTCAGGGCCGGATGACCCCAACGGCCCCGCCCACGAAGGGGCGCGGGGAACTGCGCGCTCAACCCCGACGCACCAGCACCCACAAGACCCCGCTCCACCCCACCCCACCAAGGGGCGCGGGGAACTGCGCACCCAACTCCGACGAACCCGCACCCACAAGACCCCGCTCCACCCCACCCCACCAAGGGGCGCGGGGAACTGCGCACCCAGCCCCCACTGAGCCGCACTCACCGACAAACGCCCACCCCCACCCCCTAGGGCCCCAGGCCAGGCGAGGCCAGCCGAGGCCAGGCCAGGCCAGGAGGCCAACCCCAAGGGCGGCCTCCCTCACTGCGCCGCGGTGAACGCCTCGTACACCCGCTTCGGAATCCGCCCCCGCGCCGGCACCTCCAACTTGTTCGACTGCGCCCAGGCCCGCACCGCCGCCGGGTCGGGAGCCACCGCCGTCTGCCGGTAGGCCTTCCCGGAGCGCGACCGCTTGCGGCCGGCCTCCACGTAGGGCTCCAACGCCCTGCGCAGCTTCTTCGCGTTGGCCGGATTCAGGTCGATCTCGTACGATTTGCCATCCAGACCGAAGGCGATCGTTTCCGCCGCTTCCGAGCCGTCGATGTCGTCGGAGAGAGTGACTACGACACGCTGCGCCACGAATATCGGTCCCTTCGTGCGGCACCTCTTCGACCACGCACGATGACGTGCCGAGATGCCGACTGTCCGACTGCTTTTATGGGTGATTGGGCAAAGTATCGGCTATTGCCAATTCATTTGTACAGTGCCCGGCAATCCAATGTGAAGCTCGACTAAATCTCTTGGCGTGTCCCCGAGGCAATAGGAACCCTGGTCTCGATCTGGATCTTTCCCAGGATTTTTCGTGAAGGGCAGGCCGACGATAGACCCTCGATGCGGAATCGTGATGGCCGTCACGTAGATTCCTACCAATCTACCCGCGTAGAAATTTTGTACGGGTAGTCTGAACGGACCTGCTCAGCACCACACACCGGGAGTGCCAGTGGCACGCGTCGTAGTCGACGTCATGCTCAAGCCGGAGATCCTCGACCCCCAGGGCCAGGCGGTGCAGCGTGCACTGCCGCGCCTCGGTTTCGAAGGCATCTCCGACGTCCGTCAGGGAAAGCGATTCGAACTGGAAGTGGACGGACCGGTGGACGACACCGCGCTGGCCCGCATCCACGAACTCGCTGAATCCTTCCTCGCCAACACCGTGATCGAAGACTTCACCGTCAAGGTCGAGGAAGTCGCGGAGGCCGGAAAGTGACCGCTCGTATTGGCGTCGTCACTTTCCCGGGGAGCCTCGACGACCGGGACACCCAGCGGGCGATCAAGCTCGCCGGTGCCGAACCGGTCGCGCTCTGGCACAAGGACAAGGACCTCAAGCAGGTCGACGCCGTTGTCCTGCCGGGCGGTTTCTCGTACGGCGACTATCTGCGCGCCGGGGCGATCTCGCGCTTCTCGCCGGTGATGGAGACGCTCATCGAGCAGGCGAAGTCGGGAATGCCGGTGCTCGGCATCTGCAACGGCTTCCAGATCCTCACCGAGGCCCACCTCCTCCCGGGCGGCATGCTCGGCAACGACCACCTCCACTTCATCTGCCGCGACCAGAAGCTGCGCGTGGAGAACGCGTCGACGGCCTGGACCGCGGACTACGAGGCCGGCCAGGAGATCCGTATCCCGCTGAAGAACATGGACGGGCGGTACGTCGCCGACGAGCGCACCCTCGACATGCTGGAGGCGGAGGGCCGCGTCGTCTTCCGTTACGTGGTCGGTGCCGGTGCCTCCGACAGCACCGGCACCGCTGCCGCCGCCTCCGACGGCTACGGCAACCCCAACGGCTCGCTGCGGGACATCGCCGGCATCACGAACGAGGCGGGCAACGTCGTCGGTCTGATGCCGCACCCGGAGCACGCTGTCGAACCCCTCGTCGGGTCCGGCCGCACCGACGGCCTCCCCTTCTTCACCTCGATCCTCAAGAAGCTGGTCAACGCATGAGCCGGACGCCTCTGGACACGGTCGAGCACGCGGCCGGGACCCCCGACGTCGAGCTGCCCTGGGCCGAACTCGGCCTGAAGAAGGACGAGTACGAGCGGGTCGTGGAGATCCTCGGCCGCCGCCCGACCGGCGCCGAGCTCGCCATGTACTCGGTCATGTGGTCCGAGCACTGCTCGTACAAGTCCTCCAAGGTGCACCTGCGCCAGTTCGGCGAGAAGGCCCCGCACAGCGACGCCCTCCTCGTCGGCATCGGTGAGAACGCCGGTGTCGTGGACGTCGGACAGGGCTACGCGGTCACCTTCAAGGTCGAGTCGCACAACCACCCCTCCTACGTCGAGCCCTACCAGGGCGCGGCCACCGGAGTCGGCGGCATCGTGCGCGACATCATCGCGATGGGCGCGCGGCCGGTGGCGGTGGTCGACCCGCTCCGCTTCGGCGCGGCGGACCACCCGGACACCAAGCGCGTCCTGCCCGGTGTCGTCGCCGGCATCGGCGGCTACGGCAACTGCCTGGGCCTGCCCAACATCGGCGGCGAGGTCGTCTTCGACGCCTGCTACCAGGGCAACCCGCTGGTCAACGCCGGTGCCATCGGCGTCATGCGGCACGAGGACATCCACCTCGCGAAGGCGTCCGGCTCGGGCAACAAGGTCATCCTGTACGGGGCCCGCACGGGCGGCGACGGCATCGGCGGAGCCTCGATCCTGGCGAGCGAGACCTTCGACGACGCGAAGCCCTCCAAGCGCCCCGCGGTGCAGGTCGGCGACCCCTTCCAGGAGAAGCTCCTCATCGAGTGCACCCTGGAGGCCTTCGCCGAGAAGCTGGTCGTCGGCATCCAGGACCTGGGAGCCGCGGGACTGTCCTGCGCCACCAGCGAGCTGGCGTCCAACGGCTCCGGCGGCATGCGCGTCACGCTGGACGACGTACCCCTGCGCGACTCGACTCTGTCTCCCGAGGAAATCCTCATGAGCGAGTCGCAGGAACGCATGTGCGCGGTCGTCGAGCCTTCGAAGGTCGACCGCTTCCTGGAGATCTGCGACAAGTGGGACGTCATCGCCACGGTGATCGGTGAGGTCACCGACGGCGACCGCCTGGAGATCTTCTGGCACGGCGGCAAGATCGTCGACGTCGACCCGCGTACGGTCGCGCACGACGGCCCGGTCTACGAGCGCCCGTACGCCCGCCCGCACTGGCAGGACGCGCTCCAGGCGGACGACGCCAACAAGCTGCCGAGGCCGACGACTTCGGAGGAGCTGAAGAAGCAGGTCCTCCAGCTGGTCTCGTCCCCGAACCAGGCCTCCAAGTCCTGGATCACCTCCCAGTACGACCACTTCGTGCAGGGCAACACGGTGCTGGCGCAGCCCGAGGACTCGGGCATGATCCGCATCGACGAGGAGTCCGGCCTCGGGGTCGCCATCGCCACGGACGGCAACGGCCGGTACGCCAAGCTGGACCCGTACCACGGTGCCCAGTTGGCGCTGGCCGAGGCGTACCGGAACGTGGCGACGACCGGCGCCAAGCCGCTCGCCGTCTCCGACTGTCTGAACTTCGGCTCGCCCGAGGACCCGGCGGTCATGTGGCAGTTCGCGGAGGCCATCCGCGGACTGGCCGACGGCTGCCAGCAGTTGGGCACACCGGTGACCGGCGGCAACGTCTCGCTCTACAACCAGACGGGCGAGGCGGCCATCCACCCGACCCCGGTCGTGGCCGTGCTCGGTGTGATCGACGACGTCGCCCGCCGCACCCCGGTCGCCTACCGGGAAGAGGGCCAGCTCCTCTACCTGCTCGGCGACACCCGCGAGGAGTTCGGCGGGTCGGCCTGGTCGCAGGTCGTCCACGACCACCTCGGGGGCCTGCCGCCGAAGGTCGACCTGGAGCGCGAGCGCCTGCTGGCCGAGATCCTGATCTCCGCGTCCCGCGACGGCATGATCGACTCCGCGCACGACCTGTCCGACGGCGGTCTGATCCAGGCCGTGGTCGAGTCGGCGCTGCTCGGCGAGAAGGGCGCACGGCTGGTCGTCCCCGACGGCCTGGACGCCTTCACCTTCCTGTTCTCCGAGTCCGCGGGCCGCGCCGTCGTCGCGATCCCGCGCTCCGAGGAACTCCGCTTCACCGACATGTGCGGCGCACGGGGCCTGCCCGTCACGCGCATCGGAGTCGTCGACGGCGACGCGGTCGAGGTCCAGGACGAGTTCACCCTCCCCCTGGCCGAACTCCGCACGGCACACACGGAGACGATCCCGGCGCTGTTCGCGTAGTTCGGCCCGGTCGTACGGGGTTCAGGTCGTACGGCTCGTACAGGGTGAAGCCCTCACCCGGAAGCTTGCTGTGTCGCTTCCGGGTGGGGGATTCTCTGCTTATCGCACGTAGTTCTTGAGGATCGCCGTGTCGAGTTCGATGCCGACCGGTTCAGGGACGGACACCGTCTCGCCCACCTTCGCCGTGTGCCTGGCGCGGTAGCCGCCGATCGTCCGGTCCGGGTCGCTGTGCACGGTGACAGTGCAGGAGTCCCGGTCGATCAGCAGATACAAGGGGATCCCGGCCTGGCCGTACGCGGCCGGTTTCTCGTACCGGTCCCGCCGGTCCGTGTCCGAGTCGTACGAGGTGACCTCGACGACCATGAGCGTCCCCTCCGGGTCGGCCCACTCACCGTATGCCGCGAAGTGGGCCTCGGGCGTGAGCGCGGCGTCAGGCTTCGCCCGGCCCTGCCGATACGCGGCTACCCGGAGGCCTCGACCGTGGTACACGTCCAGGTCGGGTCGGGCTTGGATACAGCGTTTGGTCAGCCAGGACACGATCGTGTCGTGGTCCCCGTCCGTCACCTTCTTGACCCCGATCCGTCCGTCGATGAACTCCAACGTGACGGTCTCGGGAGCGGCGGAGGCGATCGTTTCGAACTCCTCCACCGACATCTGAGACGTGCGCTCGGCCATAACCGTCATGTTGCACCCCCCTTCAGGCGAAGGCCAGCGTTGTCCACATCTGGCGATGCGGTGTGGCTTTCGCAGCCGGATCACACTCATGGGTGATCGGCCTGATCGGCTCCGTCGTACGCTTCCCCCCATGCCCCCGGCCAGAAAACGCCTCCGTGCCTACGACCCGGCGAAGACCCGCTGCGCCGTCCTCGCCCAGTTCGGGAACGTACGCGCGGCGGTACGTGACCTGACCCCGGCCCAGCTCGCCGGGGCTGCCGGGCTCGGGGACTGGACCGTGCGGGAGTTGGCCGCGCACCTCGCCATGGCGCTGGAGGCCGTGAGCCGGGGGCTGGACGGGGACGAGCCGGCCGGGCCCGCGCTCGGGCTGCTCGACTGGCCGGCCACCACCGCCCCGCGTGCCGGCGAGGTCGATGACGACGTACGGGCGCTGGCCGCGGCCGAGCCGGACCTCGACGCGTTGTACGAGCGCACCCTGAACCGGTTCACCGAGCGCCTGCCGGACACCCAGGGCTCCCCGGACGCTCCGAACGCACGGCTGCTGAGCACGCGCGTGGGAGCGATGACCCTGGCCGACTACCTCGTCACCCGCACAGTGGAGTTGGTCGTCCACACCGACGACCTCAACGCGGCCGTCCCGGGGCTCGGCGTCCCGTACGACCGGCAGGCCCTCGCCGCGTGCACCCGGCTGCTCGCCGACGCGCTCGCCGCGAAGGCGCCCGGCGCGTCCACCGAGGTGCGGGTGCCGCCGTACGCGGTCGTGCAGTGCGTGCCGGGGCCGCGCCACACCCGCGGTACCCCGCCCAACGTCGTCGAGACGGACCCGCTGACCTGGATCCGGCTCGCGACCGGACGTACGGAGTGGCGGGCGGCCCTCGCCGACGCGTCGGTCAGCGCGAGCGGCGAGCGCGCCGACCTGGGCGGACTGCTTCCCCTTCTGCGCTGACCGCGGTCGCCCTCAGCGCGCGCGGGAAGGCGGTCATCGACCATCGCCACCATCGAAGTCGCCCTGTGGGGGCGTATCGGTATATGTCGGCCCGGCGGGTGAACTAGCTTCGGTACATGCCCATGAAGCGCATCAACGTCTACGCCGACCCCGAGGACCTGGCGATCATCAAGGAGGCCGCCGAACGCCGGGGCATGAGCGAGGCCGAGATCATCCGTCAGGGGATTCACCTCGCGGCGATGGCGAACCGGGTCTGGGACGAGCCCCTGTTCTCGCGGACCTTCGACGGGCCGGGGCGTACGTCGACGTGAGCGTTGGCCCGGCCGGCGGAGGGGGCGGGGCAGCCCGTTCCATTGCCGTGACGCGGTGCGCGGCCCGGAGACGGAACCAAGTACCCCACCCGCCCCGTCAAAGCGGCATGCACACGCAACGTCTCAACCTCAGCGGCCTCAGCGCCCTCGGTACCCGAGCCGGTCTCAGCGTCCTGGCGGTGACCGGGCTCCTCGCCACGGCCGCCTGCGGCACGGAAAGCGGTGACGGCAGCGGCAAGCAGGACTCCGGTTCCAGCGCCGCAGGCACCCGGCAGGACACCGGTATCACCGAGATCACCGGCAAACAGTGGAACGTGGAGAGCGTGACGGCCGACGGCAAGACGCAGGACGCCCCGGCCGGCGCCCACATCGAGTTCGGCAAGGACGGCAAGGTGGGCGGCAACTACGGCTGCAACCACTTCGGCGCCACCGCCGAGATGAAGGGCGACACCATCACGATCGGCAAGGACACCGTCAAGACCGAGATGGCCTGCACGGCCGACGGGGCGATGGGCTTCGAGTCGAAACTCGGCGACGCCATCTCCGGCAGCACGCTCAAGACCGAGGTCGACGGCGACAAGCTGACGCTCACCACCGAGAACGGATACACCGTGCACCTCACCGCCGAGCAGCCGGCGAAGCTCCACGGCACGAAGTGGAACGTCACCGGCACCGTACGCGGCGAAGCCAAGGGCGGCTCCGCCGTCGCCCTGTCCTCCGCTGCCAAGGGCAAGGTCCACCTCACCTTCGACGAGAAGGGCACCGTCAGCGGAGAACTCGGCTGCAACAAGGTGACGGCGAAGGCAACGGTCGGCGACGGCACTATCACTCTGGGCCCCGCGGGCACCACCCGAAAGATGTGCTCCGACTCACTCATGGACACCGAGAAGTCCCTGCTGAGGCTTTTCGGCGGCACGGTGAAGTATCAGCTGAAGGGCAGCAACCTCACGCTGACCAGCGAAAACGGCGCGGGGCTTGAGGCCGTCGCCACGAAGTGACCCCCGGCGGGCGGCGTCTCACGACGCCGTCCGGGGCCTTCCCCAATTCGGACCAGTGGTCGATCTCGCCTACACTCGGTTGCGTGCCACGTGGTGACGGTCGACTCAGTCATGATCTGCTCCCCGGCGAGAAAGGACCCCAGGACGCTTGCGGCGTCTTCGGAGTCTGGGCTCCCGGTGAAGAGGTCGCCAAGCTCACTTACTTCGGGCTCTACGCCCTCCAGCATCGAGGCCAGGAATCCGCGGGAATCGCGGTAAGCAACGGCTCCAAGATCCTCGTCTTCAAGGACATGGGCCTCGTGTCCCAGGTCTTCGACGAGGCCTCCCTCGGCTCCCTGCTCGGTCATATCGCGGTCGGTCACGCCCGCTACTCGACCACCGGTGCTTCCACCTGGGAGAACGCCCAGCCGACGTTCCGTGCCACCGGGCACGGCACGATCGCGCTCGGCCACAACGGCAACCTCGTCAACACGGCGGAGCTCGCCGAACTGGTCGCCGACCT
Organism: Streptomyces sp. CWNU-52B; assembly: GCF_047444975.1. Taxonomy (NCBI): domain Bacteria; kingdom Bacillati; phylum Actinomycetota; class Actinomycetes; order Kitasatosporales; family Streptomycetaceae; genus Streptomyces; species Streptomyces sp. CWNU-52B. The sequence goes on from NZ_JBLFJV010000047.1 coordinate 230,090, forward strand.
CCCCAAGCAGGAGGGCCGCACCCCGCGTGTGGCGGCGACCAACGACACCGACCTGCTGACGGCCCTGCTGGCCGCCCAGGTCGACGACGACGGCAAGCCGCTGACCATCGAGGACGCCTCCGCCAAGGTCCTTCCGCAGGTCAAGGGCGCCTTCTCGCTCGTCTTCATGGACGAGAACACGCTGTACGCCGCCCGTGACCCGCAGGGCATCCGCCCGCTGGTCCTCGGCCGCCTGGAGCGCGGCTGGGTCGTCGCCTCCGAGTCCGCCGCGCTCGACATCTGCGGTGCCGCCTACGTCCGGGAGATCGAGCCGGGCGAGTTCGTGGCCATCGACGAGAACGGCCTGCGAAGCTCCCGATTCGCGGAAGCGAAGCCCAAGGGCTGTGTCTTCGAGTACGTGTATCTGGCCCGCCCGGACACCGACATCGCCGGCCGGAACGTGTACCTCTCCCGTGTCGAGATGGGCCGCCGGCTCGCCAAGGAGGCTCCGGTCGAGGCCGATCTGGTCATAGCGACTCCGGAGTCCGGCACGCCCGCCGCGATCGGTTACGCGGAGGCCTCCGGCATCCCGTTCGGTGCCGGTCTCGTGAAGAACGCGTATGTCGGGCGGACCTTCATCCAGCCTTCACAGACCATCCGCCAGCTGGGCATCAGACTGAAACTGAATCCCCTCAAGGAAGTCATCAAGGGCAAGCGCCTGGTCGTCGTCGACGACTCGATCGTGCGCGGCAACACCCAGCGCGCCCTGGTGCGGATGCTCCGCGAGGCGGGCGCGGCCGAGATCCACATCCGGATCTCCTCGCCCCCCGTGAAGTGGCCCTGCTTCTTCGGCATCGACTTCGCGACCCGCGCCGAGCTGATCGCCAACGGCATGAGCGTCGAGGAGATCGGCACCTCGCTGGGCGCCGACTCCCTCTCGTACATCTCCATCGACGGCATGATCGAGGCCACCACCATCGACAAGCCGAACCTGTGCCGGGCCTGCTTCGACGGCGAGTACCCGATGGACCTCCCGGACCCGGAGCTGCTCGGCAAGCAGCTCCTGGAGACCGAACTGGCCGCGGGTCCCGCGGCCACGGCGGCGGCCGACGCGATCCGTCGCCCGTAACCGCCCGCACGACCTCGCAGCAAGACCGCTGTACGACACGAAAGTCCTCATCGCCATGCCTGAGACATCCGAGACATCTGCGACAAGCGGTACCGGCCACGCGACAGCGTCCTACAAGACGGCCGGTGTCGACATCGAGGCGGGCGACCGTGCCGTCGAGCTGATGAAGGAGTGGGTGAAGAAGACGCAGCGCCCCGAGGTCCTCGGCGGCCTCGGCGGCTTCGCCGGCCTCTTCGACGCCTCCGCCCTCAAGCGCTACGAGCGCCCGCTGCTCGCCTCCGCCACGGACGGCGTGGGCACGAAGGTCGACCTCGCCCGGCAGCTCGGCGTGTACGACACCATCGGCCACGACCTGGTCGCGATGGTCATGGACGACATCGTGGTGTGCGGCGCCGAGCCGCTCTTCATGACGGACTACATCTGTGTCGGCAAGGTCCACCCGGAGCGCGTGGCCGCCATCGTGAAGGGCATCGCCGAGGGCTGTGTCCTGGCGGGCTGCGCCCTCGTGGGCGGCGAGACGGCCGAGCACCCCGGGCTGCTGGGCCCGGACGACTTCGACGTCGCCGGCGCCGGCACGGGCGTCGTGGAGGCCGACCGGCTGCTGGGCGCGGATCGTATCCGTACGGGTGACGCGGTGATCGCCATGGCGTCCTCCGGCCTTCACTCGAACGGGTACTCACTCGTCCGGCATGTCCTGTTCGACCGCGCGAAGCTCAAGCTCGACAGCCACGTCGAGGACTTCGGCCGCACGCTCGGCGAGGAACTGCTGGAGCCCACCAAGATCTACTCGCTGGACTGCCTGGCGCTCACCCGGACGACCGACGTGCACGCGTACTCGCACATCACGGGCGGTGGACTCGCGGCCAACCTGGCCCGGGTGATCCCGGACGACCTGCACGCGATCGTCGACCGGGCCACCTGGACCCCGGCCCCCGTCTTCGACCTCGTCGGCACCACGGGCCAGGTCGAACGCCTGGAGCTGGAGAAGACGCTGAACATGGGCGTCGGCATGATCGCGATCGTCCCGGAGGACTCCACGGACGCGGCACTCGCCACCCTCGCGGACCGGGGCGTCGAGGCCTGGATCGCAGGAGAGATCACGGACCGAGGCACCCATACGTCAGGCGCAACATTGATCAACGACTACGCGGCCCGTTGACCGCCTGATCGGGGCGCAAGGCCCCGCCCCGTAAGGGGCTCGGGGCCGTGTCGATATGCGGCTCCGCCGCGTGGGCGCGCCCAGCCACGACCGACCCGCACCCGCACAAACAACAGGCAGTCGGACACCTGCTCCCCGCGGAGCGAGACGCGCGAAACCCGGTCCGGCGAACCCGCTCCGGACCGGGTGAAGCGCAACTGGAACGACAAGCGCAACTAGTGCGTCAAGCGCCGCGGCGTTGTGACGTGGGACCGGACTCGTCGTCCTCGTCCTCGTCGTCGTTATAAAGATCCGCGTACTGGGCGTACGGGTCGTCTTTTTCCTCGTCGTCGTCCTCGAACGGCTCGCCATTCGGCGGCTGTTGCGAAGTCGAAGCGCCCAGCTCATTGGCCAGACGCGACAGATCTGTCCCGCCGCTGCTGTACTTCAGCTGGCGGGCGACCTTCGTCTGCTTGGCCTTTGCCCGGCCGCGCCCCATGGCTCGACCCCCTCGGATACGGGGCTCGACGGCCCCAGAGTCTTGACACGCGTTCATGATCAGGAACGAGCTCTCCGCGGAGAGACCGGTCCGTAGGGCTTCCACGGTACCTGAGCCCACGCCCATACGGTACGTCGCCCGCAGGAAGCGGCTGTGCCCAGGACCTGCGAGGTGCCCTGTCCCCGCTGGTCAAACGCGATTTTAACCTCTTCCGGGAGAGCGACCCGCCGACGAACGTGAGAGTTCTCTCCCGGATCCGCCGACGGGTGCCCCGCGGAACCTTCCGCACCGCTCCGGGACGTCAGGGGCGGCGGGCCTCCGCCATGCGGTGCTCGGCGATCCTGTCGGCCGCGGCGGCCGGCGGAATCCCGTCTTCCTTCGCACGAGCGAATATTGCCAGCGTGGTGTCGAAGATCTTCGCGGCCTGCACCTTGCACCGGTCGAAGTCGAAACCGTGCAACTCGTCGGCGACCTGGATGACACCGCCCGCGTTCACCACGTAGTCCGGCGCGTAGAGGATCCCGTGGTCCGAGAGGTCCTTCTCGACCCCGGGGTGCTCCAGCTGGTTGTTGGCCGCGCCGCAGACGATCGAGGCGGTGAGCGCCGGCACGGAGTCGTCGTTCAGGGCGCCGCCGAGCGCGCACGGGGCGTAGACGTCCAGGCCCTCGGTCCGGATCAGCCGCTCGGTGTCCGCGGCGACCCGCACGGCGGGGTGCTTGTCGGCGATGCGTCCCACGGCGTCCTGGCGCACGTCCGCGATCACGACCTGGGCGCCCTCCTCCAGCAGGTGCTCCACCAGATGGCGTCCCACCTTGCCGACGCCCGCGACGCCGACCGTGCGGCCGCGCAGCGAGGAGTCGCCCCACAGGTGCTGGGCCGAGGCCCGCATGCCCTGGAAGACCCCGAAGGCGGTCAGGACGGACGAGTCGCCCGCGCCGCCGTTCTCGGGGGAGCGCCCGGTCGTCCAGCGGCACTCGCGCGCCACGACGTCCATGTCGGCCACGTAGGTGCCGACGTCGCACGCGGTCACGTACCGCCCGCCGAGCGAGGCGACGAACCGGCCGTACGCGAGGAGCAGTTCCTCGGTCTTGATCTGCTCGGGGTCGCCGATGATCACGGCCTTGCCGCCGCCGTGGTCGAGCCCGGCCATGGCGTTCTTGTACGACATGCCGCGGGCGAGGTTCAGCGCGTCGGCGACAGCGGCCGCCTCGCTCGCGTACGGGTAGAAGCGGGTGCCGCCGAGGGCCGGGCCCAGAGCGGTCGAGTGGATGGCGATGACGGCCTTGAGGCCGGTGGCGCGGTCCTGACAGAGCACTACCTGCTCATGGCCTCCCTGGTCCGAGCGGAACAGGGTGTGCAGTACGTCGTCAGGGCTGCCGGTCACGTCGGTCACGGTGGTGACTCCCAGGTACATAGCGGCGGGTGGGGCGGCCCTCGTGCGGGTGGCGGGGGTCCGTCTGGCACGAGATTAGAGCTTGCGCGGGACCGCCATGGTCGCAGTGGTCAGGATCACCCTCTTGCGGAGTACGGTCGACCTGGGGCGTGGGACGATTTGCAGGGGTTTCCCGCGCGGAGTCCCGCACGCCCGTGCACCGCGTACGCGCGGATCGCGCTCGGGCGCGGGTCCGCGGTTTTCCACCGGGCCGGCTGGGGAGGGAGCAAGTGTGCCCAAGGTGTCCTCGTTGATCGTCCCGTACGCGTCCTATCTGCGCGTGTACGAACCGCTCGCGGCCTTCCCGGAACCGGAGCGCGGCCACTGGGCCCGCTACGCGCGCCGCCCCGGCCGCCCCTCGTACCAGGACGAACTGCGCCGTTCGCTGGCCGACCTGCTGCCCGTGCCGCCGATCCCGGTGCCGGTGCAGGAGAGCGGGGACGCGTTCGTCGCGGAGGTGGACGGCGTGCTGTGCGTGTGCCCCTGGCGGACCCGGCTGCGCGGCTGGGAGGCGCTCGGGGAGCTGGCGGGCGAGCTGCCCGCGCCCGTCCTGGACGCGGCGCTCCCGGAGCTCGTACGGCGGCAGGCGGCGCAGGACTACGAGCGCTGGCTCGCGCGCAATCCCGACGCCCGGCCGTGGATCCGCACGTCGACCTGGCAGGTCCCGCTGAACTGGTTCGTGCTCGTCTCGGACGAGGAGCGCGAGTACGACAAGGGAGCGGGGTCCGGGGGCGGTTCGACGGCCGAGGAGGACGCGCCGGTGCTCCGCTACCGCACGCCGATGGTGCAGGCGCGGCGGCGGGTCGCGAGGGGGCTGCGCACGCTGCGGGAGGCCATCGACGAGGGGCCGCTCATCGACGGCCTGCTGGACGTGGGGCGTTGGCTCGAGGAGTTCCATCCGCGCTCGCTGGTGGAGCTCGACTACGGCGGCCTCGTGCACGTCCTGCCCGCCGGGGAGCTCGACGGCGACCACTCCGCGGCGGACGTCGCCGCGGGCATCGAGGCGCTGCGCACGGGGGACGGGCCCGGCGCCGGGGAGGCGTACGGCCGGCTCGTGGAGCGGTGGCGGTCGGTCCGGGACCGTCGTTCGGCCAACTGAGGCCGGGGCCGACGGTTCCTGTGTGTCACGGCGCCTGACAGGACGTAAGTCCCGATCCGGGTCGTACCGGGTAAGCGTGACGGACAGCACTAACACGGACCTTGCGCCTAACGCCCCTCCTCATGCCAAAATAGGACAAGGAGTCCGGGGAGGACTCTCTCTGCCCGCGTATGGGTGGAATCTCAGCATTGCTTGCCGTGGGGGTCTCGTGACTCCTGATCGTCCTGTGACTGATCGTCACAGTGGCGTGACTGTCCGCTATGGCATGGTCCATCGGCTTCCGTCGCTGATGAACACCTGGGAGGGCAATTCCATCGGTTTGGCCGACGAGGCTGGACGGATGGTGTAGTTGTAGTGCCGAGGACAAGCCGTTCGTCCTATAACCGACTCGACCCGCATCCGCCATTTCGGGCAACGCGGGTCAAGGTGCAGAATTTAGAGGAAAGAACCGAGAAGGTTCGGTTCTCCCGAGGAGGCCGCTCATGACCGCTCGCACCCCTGATGCCGAGCCGCTGCTGACCCCGGCTGAGGTCGCCACGATGTTCCGCGTGGACCCGAAGACGGTCACGCGGTGGGCGAAGGCCGGCAAGCTCACATCGATCCGCACGCTCGGCGGGCATCGCCGTTACCGCGAAGCCGAGGTCCGTGCTCTGCTCGCGGGCATTCCGCAGCAGCGCAGCGAAGCCTGAACAACAACTGCATAGCAGGGATATCAGGGCATTTCGGCGGTTCCCCCAACTTGTCGGTAGGCCCTGACCCAAGCTCCAAGCGACGCGGAACCCGCCCCAACGGGGTCCACGCCCGAGCAGGAACCACAAGCATTCTGGGTGCGTCGTAGATCGCGCTGGACTCCGCCGAGTCCGGCGCGATCTTTTTTGTGCGCTGGTCGCCCGGGGTGTGCGCGTCTGTGTGTGCCTGCCGGGCCTGCCTGTGAGCGGCCTTGTCGCAGTCTGAGCGAGGCTGTCGGATCGGCTGTGGGTCGCCTCGGGGCCGGAGTGCAATGGCACATATTAAATTGACCAGTTGTAGGTGGGGGGTAAATTCCGCATGTTTGAAAACTTATGCGGTGACACCCGTCACATGCCCGGGTCCTTGTTGCGCACGGCGTATCTGCGCTAAAGGGGAATCCTGTGCATCTGGGGCCGGGCGAGGGGCAGTTGGTGTGCGGCGGGTCCCTCGGCGGGTCCTCGCGATCCCTCGGTGGTTCTTCGGTGGTTCTTCGGTGGTTCTGAGCACGCCCGTCAGGACGGGGAGGAGGTCTCGTCCTCGGGGGTGCTCTCGGGGGCGCCCTCGAGGTCGTCCGGGGCGGATTCCGAGGCCAGTCGGAGGAGGCGGTGGCAGATCGGACAGTGCCTTGTCCGGTGGGGGTGGCCTGAGGCGGCCGACAGATGGGCGCGGAGGAGGGCTCGCGTCTCATGTCGGGCTGTCGCCGCCATGGTCACCTCCGGTGGGGCTGGGGACTGGGGGTCTGGGGTCTGGTGCCGGCTTCGAGGCCTGGCTTCGTGGCCTGGCTTCGGGGCCTGGTTTCTAGGTACTTGCGGAATGTGACTGCGTCAAGACCGGGGGGTTGCTGTGGGGGCCTGGAGGGGCTGGTGGGGTGGGTGATCGGAGCTGTGTCGGTGCGTTTTCGGGTGCCGGCCGGTGGGGGCTCGTCGCGCAGTTCCCCGCGCCCCTGAGGGGTGGGGGTGCGGGGGTGTGTCCGGTGCGGGGCTGTGGGGGGTTGAGTGCGCCGTTCCTCGCGCCCCTGGGGAGCGTGCGCCGGTCCTTGCGCCCCTTGCGGGGCGTCTCCGGGTATGACTGAGGCCCCGCATCCTGGTGGATGCGGGGCCTTCTTTGTCTGTTGCGGTCCTGACGGGATTTGAACCCGCGGCCTCCACCTTGACAGGGTGGCGAGCACTCCAAGCTGCTCCACAGGACCAGGTTTCGCAGTGCGGATCTTGCGTTGCGCTGCGAGACGAGACTCTACAGGAGGGTTGGCCCCCGGAGCGAACTCACCCGGTGTGCGGGCGCCGTTACGGTGCGGCCGCGTCGATCGCCTTCACGATGCGCTTGTCGGAGACGGGGAACGCCGTGCCCAGCGCGTGCGCGAAGTAGCTGACCCGCAGCTCCTCGATCATCCAGCGGATGTCCAGGACGGAGGAGGGGACGGGGCGGCCCTGCGGCAGCTGCTCCAGCAGCCAGGCGTACTCGTCCTGCATCTCGTGGACCTTCTCCATCCTGCTGGTGTCCCGCTGGACGTTCGTCGGCATCTGCTGGAGCCGGCGGTCCGCCGCCACCAGGTACCGCATCAGGTCCGGCAGCCGCCGCAGCCCCGTCGCCGTGACGAAGCCGGGCCGTACGAGCGCGTCCAGCTGCGTCCGTACGTCCGTCAGGTTGGCGAGGAGCACGGGGCTGCGTACGCCCTTCAGACGGCGCTCACAGGCCTGCCAGGCGGCCAGCACCTGCTCGACCTGCCCGACCGTACGGACCGTCGTGTCGACGATCTCCGCGCGCACCCTCTCGTACAGCTTCCGGTACGACTCCTCGTCCCAGGCCGGGCCGCCGAAGTCCCCGATCAGTTTGTCGGCGGCGGCCGTCGCGCAGTCGTCGAACAGGGCCTGCACCGACCCGTGCGGGTTCGCGGACAGGGCCAGCTTCTGGGCGTTGGTGAGCTTGTCCGACGCGAACTTCCCCGGATTCACCGGGATGTTGCGCAGGATGAGCCGCCGCGTGCCCTTCCACATCGCCTGCTGCTGCTCGGCCTCGGTGTCGAAGAGGCGTACGGAGACCGTGCCGGCCGCGGGTCCCGCGTCGACCAGCGCCGGGTACGCCTTCACCGGCTGGCCCGCCCTGCGCGTCTCGAAGACCCGGGTGAGGGAGCCGATGGTCCAGTCGGTCAGCCCCGTGCGCTCCAGGGACTCGCCGCCCTCGCGCTGGGCGGTCGCCGCCGCGGCCTGCGAGATCGCCTGGCGCGCCTTCGGCTTCAGCCGCAGCTTCAGGGCCTCCAGGTCCTTGTCCTCGGCCAGCTTGCGGCGCCGCTCGTCGACGATCCGGAAGGTGATCCTCAGATGGTCGGGGAGCCTGGACCAGTCGAAGTCGTCGGCCGTGAGCGGCACCCCGACCATGCGCTTGAGCTCACGCGCCATCGTCACCGTCAGAGGCTCCTGAAGGGGCACCGCCCGCCGCAGGAACCGCTGAGCGAAGTCCGGCGCGGGAACGTAGTTGCGGCGGATCGGCTTCGGGAGGGAACGGATCAGCTCGGTGACGACCTGCTCCCGCAGCCCCGGGATCTGCCACTCGAAGCCCTCGTCCGTGACCTGGTTCAGCACGTGGAGCGGGACGTGGACGGTCACGCCGTCCGCGTCGGCACCCGGCTCGAACTGGTATGTGACGGGGAACTTCAGCCGTCCCTGCCGCCACGAGTCCGGATAGTCGTCCTTGGTGACCGCCCCGGCGCTCTCCCGGATGAGCATCGAACGCTCGAAGTCGAGGAGTTCGGGCTCCTCCTTGTGCTTGTGCTTCCACCAGGAGTCGAAGTGGGCGCCGGACACGACGTGTTCGGGCACCCGCTCCTCGTAGAAGTCGAAGAGCGTGTCGTCGTCGACCAGGATGTCCCGGCGCCGCGCCCGGTGCTCCAGCTCCTCGACCTCGGTCAGCAGCCGGCGGTTGTCGGCGAAGAACTTGTGGTGCGTACGCCAGTCGCCCTCGACGAGTGCGTTGCGGATGAAAAGTTCGCGGCTGGTCTCCGGGTCGATCCGGCCGTAGTTGACCTTCCGGTGGGCGACGATCGGCACGCCGTACAGCGTGACCTTCTCGTACGCCATCACCGCAGCCTGGTCCTTCTCCCAGTGCGGCTCGCTGTACGTGCGCTTCAGCAGGTGCTCCGCGAGCGGTTCGATCCACTCGGGCTCGATCCGCGCGTTGACGCGGGCCCACAGCCGGGACGTCTCGACGAGTTCGGCGGACATCACGAAGCGCGGGGGCTTCTTGAAGAGGGCCGAGCCGGGGAAGATCGCGAACTTGGCGTTGCGCGCGCCCACGTACTCGTTCTTCGAGGTGCTCCGGCCGCCTTCGCGCCCGCCGTCCTTCCCTGTTCCGGTGCCGGTCCCGCTCTCCTTCACGTCCTTCATGCCGATGTGGGAGAGCAGTCCGGCGAGGAGGGAGAGATGGACCTGCTGCTCGGGCGCGTCGTCCTCGTTGAGATGGATGCCCATCTGCTTGGCGACGGTCCGCAGCTGCGTGTAGATGTCCTGCCACTCGCGGATCCGCAGGAAGTTCAGGTACTCCTGCTTGCACATGCGACGGAACGACGACGAGCCGCGCTCCTTCTGCTGCTCGCGCAGATACCGCCACAGATTGAGGTACGCGAGGAAGTCGGACGTCTCGTCCTTGAAGCGGGCGTGCTGCTGGTCCGCCTGCGTCTGCTTCTCGGCCGGCCGCTCGCGCGGGTCCTGGATGGAGAGCGCCGCCGCGATCACCATGACCTCGCGCACGCACCCGTTCTTGTCGGCCTGGAGGACCATGCGGGCCAGGCGCGGGTCGACGGGCAGCTGGGCGAGCTTGCGGCCGGTCTCCGTCAGCCGCTTGCGCGGGTCCTTCTCCGCCGGATCGAGCGCGTTGAGCTCCTGGAGGAGCTGGACGCCGTCACGGATGTTGCGGTGGTCCGGCGGGTCGATGAAGGGGAACTTCTCGATCTCACCGAGCCCGGCCGCGGTCATCTGGAGGATGACGGACGCCAGGTTCGTACGGAGGATCTCCGCGTCCGTGAACTCCGGGCGGGACAGGAAGTCGTCCTCGGAGTACAGCCGGATGCAGATGCCGTCGCTGGTGCGGCCGCAGCGGCCCTTGCGCTGGTTGGCGCTGGCCTGCGAGATCGCCTCGATGGGCAGCCGCTGGACCTTGGTGCGGTGGCTGTATCGGGAGATACGGGCGTTGCCCGGGTCGATCACGTACTTGATGCCCGGGACGGTGAGGGAGGTCTCGGCGACGTTCGTGGCGAGGACGACCCTGCGTCCGGTGTGGGACTGGAAGACGCGGTTCTGCTCGGCGTGCGAGAGCCGGGCGTAGAGGGGGAGGACTTCCGTGAAGCGGTAGTGCTTCTTCTCCAGCGCGTCCGCCGTGTCGCGGATCTCCCGCTCCCCGGACAGGAAGACGAGGATGTCGCCCTTGCCCTCGCCCTGCAGCTCCTCGACGGCGTCGCAGATCGCGGTGATCTGGTCGCGGTCGGCGTCGTCGCCCTCTTCTTCGAGGAGGGGGCGGTAGCGGACTTCGACGGGGTACGTGCGCCCGCTGACCTCGACGATCGGGGCGTCCCCGAAGTGCCGGGAGAAGCGCTCCGGGTCGATGGTCGCGGAGGTGATGACGACCTTGAGGTCCGGCCGTCTGGGCAGCAGCTGGGCCAGGTAGCCGAGCAGGAAGTCGATGTTCAGGGACCGCTCGTGGGCCTCGTCGATGATGATCGTGTCGTAGGCGCGCAGGTCGCGGTCCGTCTGGACCTCGGCGAGCAGGATGCCGTCCGTCATCAGCTTGACGAAGGTGCGGTCGGGGTTGACCTGGTCGGTGAAGCGGACCTTCCAGCCGACGGCCTCGCCCAGCGGGGTGTCCAGCTCGTCGGCGACCCGCTCGGCGACGGTGCGCGCGGCGATACGGCGGGGCTGGGTGTGCCCGATCATGCCGCGGACGCCGCGGCCCAGTTCGAGACAGATCTTGGGGATCTGGGTCGTCTTGCCGGAGCCGGTCTCGCCCGCGACGATGACGACCTGGTGGTCACGGATGGCCTCCGCGATCACGTCCTTCTTCTGGCTGACGGGCAGTTGCTCGGGGTACGAGACGGCGGGCACGTGGGCGCGCCGCTCGGCCATTCGGACCTCGGCGCCGGCCACCTCCGACTCGATCTCGGCGGTGACGGCGGCGCGGGCCTCGGGCTTGCGGATCCGGCGCGCGCCCTCGAGCCTGCGTCCGAGCCGGTGCGCGTCGCGCAGTGACAGCTCGGCCAGACGGGAGGCGAGATCGCCGAGGGCGGGGGCAGGATGCGTAGACATACGCGGTCCAGGATCTCACCTCGGGCAAACGACGGGCGAACGCTTTTGCGCCGGACCCCTCCCGGGGGGTGGGCGGGTGCTGTTGGAGCCCCGGTGGGGCAGTGGTCGCGGTGGCCCCTCTGCTGGTGCCTCGCCGACCCTTCGCCCCGTTGCCGGACCCGAGGTTTCGACCGGCGTTCCGGTCGGCCGGGTGCGGTGGCCGTGGGTGCGGCGGCGTCGTGGCTGGGCGCGGTGGCCGTGGGTGCGGCGGCGTCGTGGCTGGGCGCGCAGTTCCTCGCGCCCCTCAGGGGCCGTGGCTGACCGGCGCCCGCGCGGTGGGCCTGGTTCGGGTGACTGCCGTCGTGGAGAAATATCCCTTCCGTCCCTTTAGCGTGGGCGTATGTCCGAGATGCCGCAGCCGCACGGTGCCCATGGCAGGCCGCCCACGCGTCGTGAACGCTGGGGCTCCTTCAAGGAGTCGCCCTTCCTTCCCGCGTCGGTGCTGGTGCTGATCCTCGCCGCCGCGGCGGGGCTCTTCGCCGGCTCGTACACGTACTCCATGGCGGACCCGACCCCGCGCCACGTGCCGACCGCGGTGGTGGGCGCGTACGAGGAGACGCGGGGCAAGGCCTTCCTGGACGGGATGGAGAAGGCGCTCGACGCCTCGCTGAAGATCCACGCGTACGACAGCCGGGCGGCGGCCGTCGAGGCGGTGGACGACCAGAAGGTCTTCGCGATCCTCGACGCGCGGGACAACGGCAAGGCGGTGGTCTTCGACGTCTCCGGGGCGTCCGGGGCCTCCGTCGCGGAGGTGCTGGAGGAGGCCGCGCCCGCCGTCGGCAAGGCCACCGGGGTGGCGGTGACCGTCCGGGACATCAAGCCGCTGCAGGACGGTGACCCGCGCGGGCTCGCGATCTTCTACATCTCCCTGGCGGCCGTGATCATCGGCTTCGTCGGCGCGATCCAGCTCAGCGTGCACGCGCGGGGGCTGAACCCGCTGGAGCGGATCGCGTTCACGGCCCTGTACGCGCTGCTCGGCGGGTTCGTGATCGCGGCGGTGGTCGACTGGCTGCTCGGCGCCCTGGACCTGCCGTTCGTGGAGTCCTGGCTGATCCTCGCGCTGACCATGTTCACGTCCGGCATGGTCTTCACGATGTTCAACACCCTGTTCGGGCGCTGGGCGATGCTGCCCACCTGGGGGCTGATGGTCCTGCTCGGCAACCCGTCCTCGGGCGGCGCGGTCTCCTGGCCCCTGCTGCCGTCACCGCTCGGCGTCATCGGCAAGTGGCTCCCGCCCGGGGGTTCGGTCAACGCCCAGCACACGGCGGTGTACTTCGCCGGCCACCAGCACGTGTTCCCGTTCCTGGTGCTCGGCGGCTGGGCCCTGGTGTCCTGCGCGGTCTTCTGGATCTGGCGCCACCGCCACCCCGGCGGCCGGGCCGGCGCCCCGGCCCGTGCGACGGACACGGCACCTTCGGCGGGCGAGGCTGCTGCCTGACGGCCGAGTGGCGCTGCTTGGCGGCCTGCGTGACGGCTGGGGGGCGAGCGCCCGGCACGCGCCCACCGCCCCTGGTGGGGCGGGGGCGGGCCGGTACGTCCAACCCGCCGCAACCGGGCGTACGGCCCGGCGCCTGTGGAGTGGACGTCTTTTGCGTGAGCTCTAGGCGGCGGGCTGCGACATACCGGCCCGCCCCCGCCCGGTCGTGTGGCGACTGCGGGTCCCAGGGGCCTGGGCGTAGGACGAAGGCCCCGTCCTGGTGGACGGGGCCTTCGGGTGGTGGCTGGGGCCGGGATCGAACCGGCGACCTATCGCTTTTCAGGCGATCGCTCGTACCAACTGAGCTACCCAGCCACGCGATTCACTGAAGAATCGCAGCGGTCCTGACGGGATTTGAACCCGCGGCCTCCACCTTGACAGGGTGGCGAGCACTCCAAACTGCTCCACAGGACCCAGCTGTTGTGCGCTAACCGGTGAAATCAGTTTCGCACACGATATTGCGTGCCCCCAACGGGATTCGAACCCGTGCTACCGCCTTGAAAGGGCGGCGTCCTAGGCCGCTAGACGATGAGGGCTATCGGCCCGCCTGGGCGCCTTGCAGCGCGTCGGGGACGTGAGAAGCATATGGGATGTCGGGAGGGATCGCCAAAACGGTTTAGGGGGTGGGGGCGGAAGGGGGAGCCGAGGCCGGCGCGCCGGGTTGGTTCTCCTTCGGGAGATGACGGCTGACCTCGGCCGTCGTGAGCCCGAGACCGCCCAGTTTGATCTCGTCCCAGGCCTGCAGACGGCGGGTGTCGCGGTCCAGGTAGAGGATCGACGTCTCGATCGGGTCGGGGTTCCTCCCCTCGACCGCGCGCAGGCCGCTGCCGCCGGTGGACCCCTCGATGCGCAGCCGCGTGCCGTACTTCATGACCTCCATCTCCTGGTGGTGGACATGGCCCGCCAGGACCAGGGGGACATCGCCGTCCGTCACGCGGGCCGCGTTCGGGTTGTGCGCGATCGCGATGTCGACCGGGGTGCCCGCGGCCTCCTGGTCGCGCAGGGCGGAGGCGAGACGCGCGCCGGCCAGTTCCTCCGCCGGTTCGCCGACCGCCTCGGCCGAGCGGTCCGGTGTGTACTGCGGGTCGCCGATCCCCGCGAACCGCAGCCCGGCGACCGACACGGCCCGCCCGTCGTCCAGGACGTGCACGTTCTTCATGCGTTCCAGATACTTCTGGGTGACCTGCGAGTCGTGGTTCCCGCGCACCCAGACGTAGGGCGCGCCCAGGTCCGCCGCCGGGTCCAGGAAGCCGTTCTCCGCCGCCGTCCCGTGGTCCATCGTGTCGCCGGAGTCCACGATGACGTCGATCTTGTACTGCTCCACGAGCGAGGCGATGATCTTCCAGCTCGCCGGGTTGAGATGGATGTCGGAGACGTGCAGGACCCGGATGGTGGAGGGGTCCGGCGCGTACACGGGCAGCGTGGACGTGACGTCGTACAGCTTCGTCACGTTCGTCACCAGGCGGGCCAGCTCCTTCTGGTAGACGTCGAACTCGCTGACGATGCTGCGGGCGTTGCCGACGACCGAGGGCGCGGAGGAGAGCAGTCCGGAGAACTTCGGCTCAAGGACCGACTTGGGGTTCCAGGTGGCGAAGGCCGTCGCCCCGCAGGCGACCAGCAGGGTCAGCGCCAGGCCGCCCGCCGCGAGGGCCCGGCGCGGGCGCCGGTAGACGGCCAGGCCCAGGGCCGTCGCGCCGGAGACGACGGCGACACAGGAGCGTACGGCCAGGTCGAGGGTGCCGGCGCCGACGTCCTGGCCCACCTCGTCCTGGAGGCCGGAGAGCCGTTCCGGGTGGTCGACGAGGGCCTGGGAGCGGACCGGGTCGAGCCGGTCGACGTCCACGTCGAGCCGGAGCGGGGCCGTGTGGCTGCGCAGTTCGAGCGCGCCGAGCGGGGAGACGTTGATCTTCGTGCCGCCCGTGAGGGAGGGCCGCAGGGTCATCGTGGTGTCCATGGGGCCGACCGGCGCGCGGACGTTCCCCACGATCAGCAGGCCCAGCCACGCGCCGAGCAGGACGACGGCCAGGAGACCGAGCGCCCGGGTGTACGGGTGCGGCTGGTGGACGAGTTCGACGACGGGGTGGGCGCGGCGTGAGCGGTAGTGGCGTACGAGGAGGCGGGGGGCCTTCCGTACGTGGTGCAGAGCGGTGGCAGCGGGGACGCGGGCCATTCGTCCCGTATGCCCAAGGTGTGGGGCGGGTATGCGGCGGTGCTGCCGTCCGGGCGACGGCGGACCGGCCGTTCGCCGACGGCGGGCCTGCCGTCCGGCCTACCGTCCGGGCGTCCGTACCGGACAATGGTCGGGTGCTGGAGATGACGCGCGAGGAGTTCGAGGAACAGGTCGCCGAGGCGCTGGACCGGATCCCGCCGGAGCTGACGCGGTTGATGGACAACGTGGCGGTGTTCGTCGAGGACGAACCGCCCGCCGACGATCCCGAGCTGCTCGGGCTCTACGAGGGGACGCCGCTGACCGACCGCGGTGAGTGGTACGCCGGGGTGCTGCCGGACCGGATCACCATCTACCGGGGCCCCACGCTGCGGATGTGCGGGTCGCGCGAGGAGGTGGTGGCCGAGACCGAGGTGACCGTGGTGCACGAGATCGCCCACCACTTCGGGATCGACGACGCACGGCTGCACGCCCTCGGGTACGGCTGACGTCCGGCGGCCCGTCATACACATCGCTCACCGCTTCTCCGCGTACGCCCGCGTGTCCTCTTGCGGGCGGCGGGAGTTGGGCAGGGGGACCCCTCGTCCCCTTCCCCGCGCTCCCGTTCCCCGCGTTTCCGGCCCCGTCCGGACCGGGGGACCCCATCCGGAGGTAGCTGCTCGTGCGCGCCATGTACGTACCCGTCCGTCTGGCCGCCGCGGCCCTGGCCGTCGCCGCCTGTGCCGGCTGCATGAGCGTCGGCGACGACGAGGGGAGCCGGACCGGGCCCTCCCACTCCGCGGGGAAGCCGGGCCATGAGGTGCCCGGCGGGGGGCCGACGGTGAGCGGCGGCGCGGGGCGGCACGGCACGAGTGACGGAAAACACGCCGGGGCCAAGCCCCACAGGTCCCGCCCCGGCAAGGCGTCGCCGTCGGCCGGTGAGAGCGGCTCGACCGCGCCGAGGAAGCCGGGCAAGGGCGGCTCCGACGGGAAGGACCCCGGGCCGGGGGTACCGGAACCGACGCAGGAGCAGCCGACGCCGACCCGTCCGGATCCGGAGCCGACGCCCCCCAAGGAGACGTCCGAGCCGTCACCGGAGCAGCCCCCCGCCGAGCCGTCGTCCTCGGCGCACCCCGAGCCCGAACCGCAGCTCGTCGAGCGCCGGGAACCGGCGCCGGAGGCCGGGGTCGAGGCCTGAGTGTGAGTGAAGCGTGGGCGACCGATGAGCGACCGATGAGCGACCGCTGTGGGGTGACCGGCCGCGGGGCACGGCTGCGGATGGTGGCTCGCGCGGCGGTTCCGTGTGGGCTTGCGCACGTCTCTGACCTGCGGGATCTGTCTCAGTTTGCCTTGCGCGGCAGGGGGTGCGTATGGTGGTAGATCGTTTGATCCCACTTGCCCGGCGCCGATAAAAAGAGCGCCGCGTGGCGCGTACTCTCCCTTGCCGTGGCTGACCGCATTGAGGCGGTCGTTTGCGAAATCACGGAGTTGACGGGCGCGTGCCGACGAGACTCCGGAAGGTTTCGCATTCGCATGTCCATTTCCAGTACTGATCACATCGTCGTGCCCGAGAACGAGGCGCCCGAGCCGACAGAGCCCACCCAGGTGACCGAGACCCAGGTGACCGAGACGGTCGAGGCGGCCGACGAGAACGCGGCTCCCGCGACCCCCGAGATCACCTTCACCGACCTCGGTCTCCCCGAGGGCGTCGTGCGCAAGCTCTCGCAGAACGGTGTGACCGCCCCCTTCCCGATCCAGGCCGCGACCATCCCGGACGCCCTGGCCGGCAAGGACATCCTCGGCCGTGGCCGCACCGGCTCCGGCAAGACCCTCTCCTTCGGTCTGCCGCTGCTCACGCAGCTCTCCGGCGGCCACACCGAGAAGAAGAAGCCCCGCGGCATCATCCTCACGCCGACGCGTGAGCTCGCGATGCAGGTCGCGGACGCCCTCCAGCCGTACGGCGACGTCCTCGGCCTGAAGATGAAGGTCGTCTGCGGCGGTACGTCGATGGGCAACCAGATCTACGCCCTGGAGCGCGGCGTCGACGTCCTCGTCGCCACCCCGGGCCGGCTGCGCGACATCATCAACCGTGGCGCCTGCTCCCTGGAGAACGTCCAGGTCGCGGTGCTCGACGAGGCCGACCAGATGTCGGACCTGGGCTTCCTGCCCGAGGTCACCGAGCTGCTCGACCAGATCCCCGGCGGCGGCCAGCGCATGCTGTTCTCGGCCACGATGGAGAACGAGATCTCCACGCTGGTCAAGCGCTACCTGACCAACCCGGTGACGCACGAGGTCGACAGCGCCCAGGGCAACGTCACGACCATGTCGCACCACATCCTCATCGTGAAGCCCAAGGACAAGGCGCCGGTCACCGCCGCGATCGCCTCCCGCAAGGGCCGCACGATCATCTTCGTCCGCACCCAGCTGGGCGCCGACCGCATCGCCGAGCAGCTCTGCGACTCCGGTGTGAAGGCCGACGCGCTGCACGGCGGCATGACGCAGGGCGCGCGTACCCGCGTCCTGGAGGACTTCAAGAAGGGCTACGTCAACGCGCTCGTCGCGACCGACGTCGCCGCCCGAGGCATCCACGTCGACGGCATCGACCTGGTCCTGAACGTGGACCCGGCCGGTGACCACAAGGACTACCTGCACCGCTCCGGCCGTACGGCCCGTGCGGGGCGCAGCGGCACGGTCGTGTCGCTCTCCCTGCCGCACCAGCGTCGGCAGATCTTCCGCCAGATGGAGGACGCGGGCGTCGACGCCACGCGCCACATCATCCAGGGCGGCGCGGCCTTCGACCCGGAGGTCGCTGACATCACGGGCGCCCGGTCGATGACCGAGGTCCAGGCGGAGTCCGCGGGCAACGCGGCGCAGCAGGCCGAGCGCGAGGTGTCGCAGCTCGGCAAGGAGCTGGAGCGCGCGCAGCGGCGTGCCGTCGAGCTGCGCGAGGAGGCCGACCGGCTGGTCGCGCGCTCCGCGCGTGAGCGTGGCGAGGACCCGGAGGCCGCGCTGGCCGAGGCGGCAGCCGTCGTCGAGGCCGCCGCGGTGGCCGTGGCGCAGGAGCCGGTGGCGCAGGCCGCCGAGCAGCGCGACGAGCCGCGTCAGCGTCGTGACGACCGCGGCAACTACGAGCGCCGCGACCGTCGTGACGACCGCCCCTCGGGTGGTTCGGGCGGTTTCCGTCGTGACAACGACCGTGGTGGTGACCGTGGCGGCTTCCGTCGTGACGACCGCCCCGCGACCTCGGGCGGCTTCAACCGCGACCGTCGTGACGGCGACCGTCCGTCGGGCGGTTTCAACCGTGACCGCCGTGACGACCGTTCGTCGGGTGGCTTCAACCGCGACCGTCGCGACGAGCGTCCCTCCGGTGGTTTCCGCCGGGACGACGAGCGTGGTGGCGGCCGTTCCTTCGACCGTCGTGACGACCGCCCCTCGGGTGGCTTCCGCCGCGACGACCGTCGTGACAACGACCGTGGTGGTGACCGTGGCGGCTTCCGTCGCGACGACCGCCCCGCGACCTCGGGCGGCTTCAACCGCGACCGCCGTGACGGCGACCGTCCCACCGGTGGCGGCTTCCGCCGGGACGACCGTCCGGCCGGTCACCGGGGCAGCGACCGCCCGTTCAACCGTGACCGCCAGAGCGACCGTCCCACCGGCGGCGGCTTCCGCTCCGGTGGTCACGACCGCCCGTCGGGCCGCCGTGACGACCACCGCGGCGCCGGCTCGGGTTCGGGTTCCGGCAGCACCGGTTCCGGCTCCTCCTTCGGCCGCCGTGACGAGAAGCCCCGCTGGAAGCGCAACGGCTGACAGGGCATGAACTGAATCGCGCGAAGGGCCCGGACGACCTCGGTCGTCCGGGCCCTTCGGCGTCCGGGGCCTGGCGTCTGGCGTCCGCGGCCCGGGGCCGTGTATTTCGGCCAGGTGAACTGCTCTGTGGCGCATGTCATACCCCCGGCGGGGGCATTGCTGGGGGCATGACAGATGACGCCAGAGTGAGTGGGCTGTCGGACGAAGAGCGGCTGGCCCAGCTCGGTTACACGCAGGTTCTCGCCCGCCGTATGTCGGCGTTCTCCAACTACGCGGTCTCCTTCACGATCATCTCGGTCCTCTCGGGCTGTCTGACGCTCTACCTGTTCGGCATGAACACCGGCGGCCCGGCCGTGATCACCTGGGGCTGGATCGTGGTCGGGCTCATGACCCTGTTCGTCGGGCTCGCGATGGCCGAGATCTGTTCGGCGTATCCGACCTCCGCGGGCCTGTACTTCTGGGCCCACCGGCTGGCGCCGCCCCGGACGGCCGCGGCCTGGGCGTGGTTCACGGGGTGGTTCAACGTCCTCGGCCAGGTCGCCGTGACCGCCGGCATCGACTTCGGCGCGGCCTCGTTCCTGGGCGCGTATCTGAACCTCCAGTTCGACTTCGAGGTCACCCCGGGCCGTACGATCCTGCTCTTCGCCGGGATCCTCGTCCTGCACGGCCTGCTGAACACCTTCGGCGTACGCATCGTCGGCCTCCTCAACAGCGTCAGCGTGTGGTGGCACGTGGTGGGCGTGGCGGTCATCGTGGGCGCGCTGACCTTCGCGCCGGACCACCACCAGTCGGCGTCCTTCGTCTTCACGGAGTTCGTGAACAACACGGGCTGGGGCAGCGGCTTCTACGTGGTGCTGCTCGGGCTGCTGATGGCGCAGTACACCTTCACCGGGTACGACGCCTCGGCGCACATGACGGAGGAGACGCACGACGCGTCCACGGCGGGCCCGAAGGGCATCGTCCGGTCCATCTGGACGTCGTGGATAGCGGGCTTCGTCCTGCTGCTGGGCTTCACGTTCGCGATCCAGTCGTACGACGGTGCCCTCGGGTCGCCGACGGGGGTGCCGCCGGCCCAGATCCTGCTGGACGCGCTCGGTGCGACGGCGGGCAAACTCCTGCTCCTGGTGGTGATCGGCGCACAGCTGTTCTGCGGCATGGCGTCGGTGACGGCCAACTCCCGCATGATCTACGCCTTCTCGCGGGACGGGGCGCTGCCGTTCTCGCGCGTCTGGCACTCGGTGAACCCGCGCACGCGCACGCCCGTCGCGGCGGTGTGGCTGGCGGCGCTGGGCGCGCTGGTCCTCGGCCTGCCGTACCTGATCAACGTGACCGCGTACGCGGCGGTGACGTCCATCGCGGTGATCGGCCTCTACATCGCGTACGTGATCCCGACGCTGCTGCGGCTGCGCAAGGGCGAGGCCTTCGAACGGGGCCCGTGGCATCTGGGCCGCTGGTCCCGCCCGATCGGGATCGTGGCGGTCGTCTGGGTCGGCGTGATCACGGTCCTGTTCATGCTCCCCCAGGTCTCACCGGTCACCTGGGAGACCTTCAACTACGCCCCCGTCGCCGTCCTGGCGGTCCTGGGCTTCGCCGCGGTGTGGTGGTTCGCCTCGGCCCGGCACTGGTTCCTCAACCCGGACCACGAGCGCACCCGCGCCCGCGAGGCGGCTCGCGCCGGCGCCCCGGAGCCGGTCGATCCGTGACGTTCCCGCCCCCTTCCC
Organism: Streptomyces sp. CWNU-52B; assembly: GCF_047444975.1. Lineage (NCBI taxonomy): Bacteria > Bacillati > Actinomycetota > Actinomycetes > Kitasatosporales > Streptomycetaceae > Streptomyces > Streptomyces sp. CWNU-52B. Next base: position 250,576 of record NZ_JBLFJV010000047.1, read on the forward strand.
CACCCTCTGGCCCCCTTCGGCGCGGCCGGGACACCGATACCCGATCGGAGTCCCGGCCACCTCCGGCTATGCTCGTTCCTGGCATCGACGCGGGTCGGTGCGTGCGCCGACGCGGGTCGGCACACGGACCCTTAGCTCAATTGGCAGAGCAGTGGACTTTTAATCCATTGGTTGTGGGTTCGAGTCCCACAGGGTCTACGGGAGCAGGGGGAGGGAAACCTCTTCTGACCTGCCGCGCAGCGCCTGGGTCGGCTTCGGTCGGGTCGGGCGCTGCGGCGTTTCCGGGTTCTGGTCAGGCGCGAGGGTGGGGACGGGCGCCGGGCGCTGAGCGGCCCGGGGGAGGGAGCACGCCGTGCCGCACGTACTGAACCTCTGGCGCCAACAGCTGGGACACGTACCCGAGTCCGTCTGGCGGCGCACCGAGCTGCGGGTGCTGATCCTGGCGGACAACGGGCTCACCGACCTCCCGCCCGGGATCGGACGGCTGCACCGGCTCACCACTCTGGACCTCGGCCACAACCACCTCACCTCGGTCCCCGCCGAACTGGGCGACCTGGCCGGACTCAGCGGCTGCCTCTACCTGCACGACAACAGGCTGACGAAGATCCCGGACGCGCTGGGGAACCTGACGCGGCTGCGCTACCTCAATGTCGGCGAGAACGCGCTCACCGCCCTGCCCGAGGCCCTGGGCCGGATGTCCGGACTCGTCGAACTCCGCTCGCAGCACAACCGGCTCACCACGCTGCCCGACAGCATCGGCGACCTCCGCGGCCTGCGCGAACTGTGGCTCCGGGGCAACGCGGTCGAAAGCCTGCCGCCGTCCATGGCCGACCTCCGCGAACTGCGCCACCTGGACCTGCGGGAGAACGCCCTCACCGAGCTCCCTCGGGCGCTGGTCGCCCTGCCCCGGCTGCGCCAGATCGACGTACGGGGCAACCGCCTCACGAGCCTGCCGGACTGGGTCGTCGACCTGCCCGCGCTGGAGAAGCTGGACCTGCGCTGGAACGCCTGTGAGCCCGCACCGTCGCTGCTGGCCGAACTGGAGCGGCGAGGCTGCGTCGTTCTCTCGTAGGCGGGGGATCAGCGTGCGGTGGTGGCGGCGGTGGCGTCGACGCCGGCCGTGACTCCGCTCTGCGCACCGCCACGCCCCCGTGGCCCGGAAGGCGCGGCGGTGCGGAGAACCGGCCTCACTTCTGGGGGATCTTCAGGACCTGGCCGACGGTGAGCGTGTCGGACGTCAGGCCGTTGAGCGTCTTGATCTCGGTGTAACGGTTGCCGTCGCCGAGCTTGGCCACGGCGATCGACCAGAGGGTGTCGCCGGCGCGGACGGTGTACGTGGTGGTCCCGCCCGGCGACCAGGACGCCGCGTGCTTGAGCCGCTCGGCGACCCGCTTGCGGATGTCCGGCATCGACACCCCGGGCCCGCGCGGGTCGATCTTCCCGGGCTGCCACTCCTTGTGGCCGATCACGGAGGTGTCGCCGTCCTTGCCCCAGCCGTGCGCCCGGAGGACGGCGGCGGCCGCGCGGACCATGGCCTCGACCTGGACGGCCGGCCACGGGTCCTTGTTGTCGCCGAGGTTCTCGCACTCGAAGCCGTAGAGGCGGCTGTTGCCGTCGGTGTTGGCCTCGTTCACCGCGGGCAGCGACCTCTCGGCGATGACCGCGGCCAGTACGTCGTCGTCACCGAGCCCGGCGTGGTTGGCGCGGCCGTAGCCGACGAGGTGCACGGTGCCGTTCTTGGCGACGACACCGTGACACAGCGGGCCCGGCAGCCCGCTGTAGCCGTCCCGGCATATCGCGACCGTGGCGGCGGTGCCCTTGGTGACGGTGTGATGGACCATCACACCGTGGACGGGCCCCCAGGCTCCCTGGCTGTTGCGGTTGTGGGTACGCCAGTTGCCGACCTCGACGACCTTGACGCCCTCGGCCTTCAGGGCGGCGAGGAACTTGGCGGCGGACAGTGGTGCGGCCACATCTACTCCTTCGGTTTCCATGGGTGCTTCCAGCAACGATGGTCGCGCCTGCAACGCCCGCGCACTGCACAACGGCGATATCGCCCAGCCACTGGACCCTCAGAAACGAGGAGAGCCCCGGCCGTGCGGCACGGGGCGGCCCCTTCAGGCGTCCGGTTCGCCCGCTGCGGTTTCCTCGCCGGACGGCTCCGGCATTCCGACGACGTACGTCCCTTTCGCGGGCAGGGTGGCCACGAGCCCGCGTTTCCGGAGTTCGACGACGGCCCGGCGCACGGTGCCGATGCTCACGCCGTAGAGCTCTGTCATGGCGCGCTCGCCGGGCAACGCCGCCCCCTGCGGCAGCTTGCCGGACGCGATGTCTGCCGTGATCGCGTCGGCGAGTTTCACGTACTCGTAGCGCGGAAGCTCAGTCATCCTTTCACGGTGCCGCAGCCCAATGCGGACCGCAGGGCCGGAACGCGTTCCAACGCGCTGGGGTGCGGACTCACGCAGAGGGGTGCGGGGGGACGCAGTTGCCGGTATGGTCGGTATACGCAAAACCCCGGCGAGGTGGCCAGACCTCCCGGGGCACGGCCAACGCTTGAAAGGAGCGTCGACATGCTCGACCTTATCCGCCGCGCCCTCCGATGGACGCGCCTCCTCTTCTCCCCGGGTACCGGCAGACGGCGTCGTACGCGCCATCACGCCTGCCTCTGCGTCCACATCACCGCCGTACGGCTTCCCCGTCACCGTTCCCCGTACGGTCTCGTGACGCCTCTCGACGGTGCCGATTCAGCCCTCGTGCGCCCCTATCTGGCCGCCCACGAGCGGGAAGCCGCCCTCCGGCAGGGGCACCGTCCCGGTCTCGTACGTGCCGAGGTGGCTGCCTGATGGAGCGCGTCACGGAACACGCCGACGGACCCGAGGCGGTGGCCGGCGACCTCGTGCCCCGCCTTCTGCCCTGGCCGTCCCCCGACGGGAGGCCGAGCTACCTGCTCACGGACCACGGCGGCGGATACCTGTCCCGCCTCGCCGACGAACTGGAGGCGGCGCAGCTCGCCACGGGCGGTGATGTGCTCGCCCTCGCCCGTCCGCTGCTGGACGACCCGATGTCGCCGTACACGGAGATCCGCTACGCGGGCATCCGGCTCGCCGAGTGCCTGGCCGACGTCCTGCGCGTGGCCGAGTCGCGGGGCATGCGTCTGCCCGCCGCGCCGGACGGCGAGAACGGCGGGCGGGCGGTCAACGGCCCGCCCGTTTCCACGCGTTGATGAACTCCTTGTACAGGAACCGCTGGAAGGGCTGCGCGCCCACGAACGCGAACTGCTTGCCCAGCGACCGCGCCCCGAACCACAGGCCGCTGACGGCGGGCACCCCGGTCGCCACCTGGGTGACAGACGCCACGGAACTCACCAGCTCCTGCTCCATGGCGGACATCTCGGCCCTGCGCAGCCCCAGCCGGTCGAGGAGTTGATGCTTCACGCCTTCGATGTCGCGGGCGAGGCGCAGCTGGTCCTCGTCGGTGACGCAGCGTTCGACGGCGTGCCGGAGATCTGCCGCCCGCTCGCGGTACTCCTGCACGCGCTGGACGATGAGGGCGATCCAGCCATGGTCGTCCAGCCGTCCGGCCTCGGCCGGCTCCCACAACCTGCCACCCAGCAGCGGCAGTTCCAGTTCGAGCAGCCGCAGTCGATGGGCGTTGTCCTGCCCGGCGGTGCGGCTGAGCGTGTCGTGGATACCGCGCACCGCCTGGATGATGTCCAGCACCGTGTCGTCGCCCGCGCCGTCCCGCGTGAGGTCGAACGTCAGGGAGAAGTCCCTGCGGAGCGGATGGGACTGGTACGGCATCTGGGCCGCTTCCGCGCGGGCCTGGTACTTCATGCCGCGCGCGAGGGTGGCCATGAGGTACTTGCCCTGGCCGGGAGCGGTGATGTCCCGCAGGGGCCCGGCGAGGATGACCGCCGCGGCGCGGGCCCATTCCCCGAAGCCGTCCTCCTCGACCCCGTCCTGGGTGGGGATGCGGTAGGAGTGATGACCGCTGGTGTTCCGGACCTTCTGTTCCTGGAACGCGCTCCAGCCCTGTAAACGGCTGGAGAGCGCGGTCTGTGAGCCGGCGCTGGCACGGTCGATGGTGAACGCCTGCTCCACGAAGCGAGCCATGCTGGTGATCCCGCGCACGCTCTCCAGGTCGCTGAGCGCGGTGTCCACCAGGTCCGCCGCACGTCTCTGCTGGGGGGCGTCGGCTTGGAGGGTACGGGTCAGACCCGTCCGCATCAGTTCGCGCAGCAGCAGCGGGCGTTCCCCGAAGTCCTCCGGACGGGGGTTCGACAGCACGGGGTGTCCCACGTACACCCGGGACATGAAGATGAGCGACTGCACGATCTCCACGAAGCACTGCCGGGCGAACGGATCATCGGGCTGAGCGGCCTTGTTCTGGGCCAGCAGAAAGTCGTCTGCGCTGATGAAGGATGTGACGTCGAGGAGGACGTCGGTGTTCCGTTGTGTCATCGGCCGAACGCTCCGCGTCGTCAGTGAGGTGCGTCGAGGAACCAGGAGACGGCCTCGGGCCGCCCCATGATCGTGGAGGCGAAGACGGGCTCCGCCTGGCTGAAGAAGGACGGCTGCGCAGGCAGTGCCTTGCCCTCTTCGTCGCAGTGGCGCAGTCCCGCAGCCGTGCCCAGGCACAGGCCGGCGATCCCGTCCCACACCTTCTGCCTGCGTCGCCAGAACAGTTCGAAGGGCGGCAGGGCCGGGTCCGTGGCACGGCTGAGGTCGACGGCGGTGCGGACCATGTCGAGGGTCTGCGACGTCGTCCGCGTCTTCAGGAGGAATCCCGCCTGCCCGGCTGCCGGGTCGAAGCCCCGGGGAGGTGTTCCCGCACTGCGGGTGGCGGAGATCCACCGTTCCGCTTCGGGCGGGGCGGAGGGAGCGACCTCTTCACCGTTGAGGGTGAGACGGCGTGCACGCGCGTCAGCCGTCACGGTGAGAGGGGTACGGCCCGAACCGAGTTCCGGGGCGAGGACGAAGGCCGACACCGGCAGCCAGTCCTCCAGGAGGCAGACCACCGAACAGAACTCGACTCGTCCCTCCCGGACGAACTCCGCCGTTCCGTCGATGGGATCGATCACCCAGACCCGCCCGCCGGCGTCCGCCACCTCTTCCCGAGGCCCCTGGCGTTCGTCCTCCTCGGCGATGACCACGGCGTCCGGCTCACCGGCCCGGATCGCGTCGATGATGATCCGCTGCACCGTGACGTCCGCCTCGGTGAGGAGGGTGCTGTCCGCCTTGACTTCGACAGGGAGATCCCCGAGGTGGCCGCGGTACTCGGCGAAGACCGGGAGAAGCCGTTCGGCGAGTTCGTCCCACAGCGGGGCAACGGACATCAAGAACCCTCCGGCGGCTCGGGCAGACGACGTTCGGCCCTCGGCGTCAAGGGCTGTGGCAGCACCCTGGCACAGTCACGGACCGTCCCGGAAGACGGCGGCCTGGTGACAGGGCGTTCGGTTGTCCGAGTGGTGTCGGCGGGTGGCCGGGTCAGCCCGCCGTGAGCTTCGACAAGGGCAGCGTGTGGTGGGTCTGGAGGACCTTCGCGCGGAGGTAGAGGACGTTGTGGGCCGTGGTGAACACGCCCGTCGGCACGCGGTGCTGTACGTCCACGCCCAGGGCGCGGAGCTGTTCGGCCTTGTCGGGGTTGTTGGACAGGAGGTCCAGTTCCGTGATGCCGAGGGCCGTGAGCATCTGGGCCGCCGCCGTGTAGTCGCGGGCGTCCTCGGGCAGGCCCAGGGCCGTGTTGGCGGCGTACGTGTCGAGGCCCTCGTCCTGGAGGGCGTACGCGTCGAGCTTGTTGTAGAGGCCGATCCCGCGGCCCTCCTGGCGGAGGTAGAGGAGGACGCCGCCGCGCTCGGCGATCCGCTCGACGGCCTCGCGCAGCTGCGGGCCGCAGTCGCAGCGGGACGAGCCGAAGGCGTCGCCCGTCAGGCACTCGGAGTGCAGGCGGACCAGGGGCGTGGCGCCGGCGGGGTCGAGGTCGCCGAGGATCATCGCCACGTGTTCCTGGCCGTCGGCCAGGCCGTGGAAGGTGACCAGTTCGGCGTCGACGCTGTAGCCGTCGTGGAAGCGCAGGGGCACCCGGACGCGCGAGCGCTGGGTGGCGGCGGGGTAGTGGGGCTCGGGCATGCGGGTACTCCGGTCCACGTTCGTCATCTGTTTCATATTTGAAGCAGATCCAGAGTCCAGACCCTAGCTCATGCTTTAAAGTTAAAGCAATGACTGCCCGTCGCCTACGGACACGCGCCCGACGAGCGGCGGCGCCACGGGACGTCGTCCGAGGCGGTTCGCGGGCCCCCGCCCTCCAGGCCCCGGGCGACACCCGCGCAGATCTCCTCCAGCTGCCCCACCTGTTCCGGGGTGAGGTGGTCGAAGAGGGCCGAGCGGACCGTCTCCACATGGCCGGGGGCCGTGCGCTCCAGCAGCGTCATCCCCTCGTCGGTCAGGACCGCGGTGCTGCCGCGCTTGTCGGTGGGGCATCCCTCGCGGCGTACCGCACCGTCCTTCTCCAGGCGCGACACCGCGTACGTCAGCCGACTGCGGGTGATCTTCGTCCGTTCGGCGAGGTCGGTCATGCGGAGGCGGCGGTCCGGCGCCTCGGAGAGGTTGGCCAGGATGGAGTAGTAGAGGTGCGGCAGGCCGGCCTCCTGCTGGAGCTGCCGGTCGAGCGCGTCCTCCAGGAGGTGGGAGGCGGCGATGTAGGCGCGCCAGGCGCGCTGCTCCTCGGCGGTGAGCCAGCGGGTCGTCATGCGTCCAGTGTAGGTTTGCTTCAAACTTGAACCAAGGCCCGAGAGAAAGAGCGCTCATGTCCCGGCCCTACGTCCTGCTGTCCGCCGCCGTCTCCCTCGACGGCTACCTGGACGACACCGGCCCCGAACGGCTGCTGCTCTCCGGCCCCGCCGACTTCGACCGGGTCGACGAGGTACGGGCCGGGTCCGACGCCATCCTGGTCGGCGCCGGCACCCTGCGTGCCGACAACCCCCGGCTCCTCGTCAACTCGGTCGAACGGCGCGCCGCCCGCGTCGCCGCGGGCCGGCCGGAGTACCCGCTGAAGGTCACCGTCAGCGGGACCGGCGACCTGGACCCCGGCGCCAACTTCTGGTCCACCGGCGGTGAGAAGGTCGTCTATACGACCGACGAGGGCGCCGAGGCCGCCCGCGACGCCCTGAGCGGGCTGATCGGACCGGTCGGATCGGGCGCGCCGGTTGGAGCGGGCGGATCGGGTGGAGCGGGCGTCGATGTCGTCTCCGTGGGGGGCCGGCTCGACTGGCGCGCCGTGCTCACCCACCTGCACGACGTACGAGGCGTGCGGCGGCTCATGGTCGAAGGCGGCGGCCGGGTCCACACCCAGCTCCTCCAGCAGGGCCTCGCCGACGAGTTGCAGCTCGCTCTCGCCCCGCTCGTGGTGGGGCAGCTGGACGCGCCGCGGCTGTTCCAGCCCGGGGAGTACCCCGGCGGCCCCCGCGGCCGGATGCGGCTGATCGAGACGCGGCCCGTGGGGGACGTGGTGCTCATGCGGTACGTGCCCACCGCGCCCGGCACCGGCCCCGTCCCCTCCGCCGCCGACCACCGGTGGCTGGAGCTCGCCTGCGAACTGGCCGCCGAGTGCCCGCCCTCACGGACCGCCTTCAGCGTCGGCGCGGTCGTCGTCGCGGCCGACGGTACGGAGCTGGCCCGCGGGTACTCCAGGGAGTCCGACCCCGTCTCGCACGCCGAGGAGGCCGCGCTCGCCAAGATCGAGCCGGGCGACCCCCGCCTCCCGGCCGCCACGGTCTACAGCAGCCTGGAGCCCTGCGCCCGCCGCGCCTCCCGGCCCGCTCCCTGCGCCCTGCTGATCCTCGACGCGGGTGTGCGCCGGGTCGTCACCGCGTGGCGCGAGCCCGACACGTTCGTGGCGGGGGCGGACGGGAACGGGCTGCTGGCCGCGGCCGGCGCCGACGTCCTCGTGCTCCCGGAGTACGAGGACGTGGCCAAGGCGCCCAACCGGCAGCACCTCGGCTGACCCGGCTCGCGGCGGCTCGCTGCGGTTCGCCCGGTGGCTCGCGGTGGCTCGGGAGAGGGCTGCCGCGAGAGGGTTGAGAGGCGGCCCCGGCAACCCGTGTGCTTCGGGTCCCGCAGATGGCGTACAGTGGTCTTAACGACGCGGGGTGGAGCAGCTCGGTAGCTCGCTGGGCTCATAACCCAGAGGTCGCAGGTTCAAATCCTGTCCCCGCTACTCAAGGCCTGAGGCCGGAATCCGATGGGATTCCGGCCTCAGGTGTTTTCCCGACCCGTGACCGCGCCGTTCCCGGCGCGGTCGCCCGTCCCCGCCGATCGTCCCGGCGCCCGCGGTCGTCCCGGCCTATATCACCAGCCGTAGTCGAGTGACCCCCCTGCGCATCACAACTGACACACCGTCAGGAAATCTGAAACCTGTGAATGCCGATCAACTCGCCCGGTTTACCCCGCTGATGACCTGTAAGTCCAGGCCAGGAGCCTTAACGATCATCCGGAACAGCTTGGAATCCGGTGCCCGGGTCTATTAACGTTCGATAACGCAGCGCGGTGTCCCAGCCGTCACAAGAGACGGCTCCGTGCGCACGCGCCGAATCCCGCAAGGGAACCGGGGAACCACCTACATGGGGTGAATCGCAGGTCTTTCGTGGTGGAGCACACCGCGATCGGCACGCGTAGGAGACCTTCCTGCTCCGAACCCGTCAGCTAACCCGGTAGGCGAGAAGGAAGGAAAGGAGCGCGCCCACGTGGCGTTCAACCGGTCTGCACCCACCCCCTCGTTCGTACCTGACGAGGTGACGGGTGAGTCCTCGGACGAGAAGAAGCCCGACACCTTCGGCTACGGCGTCCGTAAGGACGAGGAGCCCTGGGAACCCTGGAACCCCACAGCGGACTCCGTTGTTCCCATCCGCGGCCGGCACCGCGTCTCCAAGCAGCGTGGCGGAGGACTCGCCCGTAGCTCGACCGTTCTCGGCGTCGGTGTCATAGCCGCCGTCGGCGCGGGCGGCATGGCCAGCGCGCAGACCGGCAAGCCCCCGGTGTCGATCTCGATCCCCGACCTGCCGAACGTCGGCTCGCTGATCTCGGACGACAAGGCTCCCGAGGGTTCCAGCACGCCGCTCACCAGCGCCGGCCTCACCACCGCCGACGCCGAAGAGGGCAGCGAGGACGCCGGAGAGGCCCTGCGCGCCCGCATCATGCTCCAGGCCGAGCTCCAGCAGGACCAGGTGGACCGCGAGGCGCAGCAGGCCGCGGAGACCGCCGCCGCGAAGAAGGCCGCGGAGGCCGCCGCCAAGGAGCAGGACGCGGCGAAGGCCAAGGCCGCCGCCGCGAAGAAGGAGAAGGAAGAAGCGGCCGAGGCGAAGGCCGAGGCCGCGCGCCTCGCCGAACTCGCCAAGCAGTTCACGCTGCCCACCTCCTCGTACACGATCACCTCCACCTTCGGGCAGTCCGGCTCGCTGTGGTCCTCCGGTCAGCACACGGGTCTGGACTTCGCCGCTCCCACGGGTACCCCGATCAAGGCCATCCATAGCGGCACGATCACCGAGGCCGGCTGGAGCGGGTCGTACGGCTACCGCACGATCCTCACGCTCGACGACGGTACGGAACTCTGGTTCGCCCACCAGTCGTCGATCGGCGTCAGTGTCGGGCAGAAGGTCAGCACGGGCGACGTCATCGGCCGCGTGGGCGCGACCGGCAACGTCACCGGGGCGCACCTCCACCTGGAGGTCCACACCGGCGGCGGCACCGGCATCGACCCGATGGCCTGGCTGCGCGGCAAGGGCCTCAACCCGTAGACAGCCCGCACCGGTTCGTCACCGCTCCGGTTCGTCACCGCTCCCGGCTGGGAGCGGTCATACGTGTGGAACGGTGCGTACGTGGTGCGTACGTGTGGAATACGGCCGTCCGTCGCGGCCGTTGACGCATCCATGACTTCTCTTCGCAAGCTGGGTGCGTCCGATCTCGAGGTCTTCCCGCTCGCCCTCGGCGGCAACGTCTTCGGCTGGACCGCCGACGCGGCCCAGTCCTTCGCCGTGCTCGACGCCTACACGGCCGCCGGCGGGAACTTCGTGGACACCGCCGACACGTACTCGTCCTGGGCGCCCGGCAACGACGGCGGAGTGTCCGAGACGGTCATCGGCGACTGGCTGACGGCGCGCGGCAACCGCGCCGACGTGCTCGTCGCGACCAAGGTCGGCTCCCACCCGCGGTACCAGGGTCTGTCCGCGGTGAACATCAAGGCCGCCGTCGACGCGTCGCTGCGCAGGCTGCAGACGGACTACATCGACCTCTACTACACCCACCGCGACGACCCCTCCGTACCGGTCGAGGAGATCCTCGGAACCCTGGACGAGCTGGTGCGTTCCGGCAAGGTGCGGGCGATCGCCGCGTCCAACATCTCCGCGGAGCGGCTCCAGGAGTCTCTTGACGTCTCCGACCGCGAGGGTCTCGCGCGGTACGTGGCGCTCCAGCCGCACTACAGCCTGGTCTCCCGCGACACCTACGAGGGCCCGTTGCAGGACATCGCCTCGCGGGGCGGCCTGGCCGCCGTGCCCTACTACGGGCTCGCCGCGGGCTTCCTCACCGGCAAGTACCGGGTCGGTGCCGAGGTCGACAGTCCCCGGGCAGGGTCCGCGGCCAGGCACCTGGAGTCCGAGCGCGGGCGGCGGGTGCTGGCCGCGCTCGACGAGGTCGCCCAGGAGCACGGGGCCGAGGTCGCCACCGTCGCCCTGGCGTGGCTCGCGTCCCGCCCCACGGTCGCCGTGCCGCTCGCCAGCGCCCGTACGGTGGAGCAGCTGCCGGCGCTGCTGGAGGTGGCGTCGCTCTCGCTCACGGACGCGGACCTCGCGAAGCTGACCTCGGCTTCCCGGGCCTCCTAGGAGCGGTACGGGTTGTACGTGGGGTACTGCGGTACCGCGTGCCCGTACGGGTGGCCGTGGTGGTGCTCGTACGGGTAGCCGTGTCCCGGCCAAGGGGGCGGGGGCGGGGCCGTCGCCCTCGCCGCGTACTCCAGGGCCGGGCGGGCCGGCTCCCGGCGGGCCCACAGCTGTTCGAGCAGCTCCCGCTCCCGTACGGCGAAGTCGGCGCCCGCCCTGCCGTGGCGGCCCCTGTGGCGCAGGAACGCCAGCGTCGTCGCGTACGCCTCGTACTCCGCCACCGCGCGGCCCAGCTCGGGGCCGCCGTGTTCCGTGGCGTACTCGCGGGCCAGCCGCCGTGCCTTCATCGAGCCGAGGACGAACGGCTCGGGTCCGGTGAGCCAGCCGGCCATCGCGTACGACGGCAGTTCGGTGCGGATCGTGCGCAGTTCGCGCTGGCGGGTCCACACGGCCAGCCAGGTGAGCAGCCCGAACGACGGGACCATGAAGGCCGCGTAGACCGCGAAGAAGCCGTACTCGCCGAAGGCCGACGCCCCGTTCCACATCGCGTGCATGCCCATCGCGAGCAGCAGCCCGGTGATCGGCAGGAGCACGCGGCGCACCTGCGCGCGGTCCGCGGAGAGCGCGGCGATGCCGAAGCCGATGCCGGTCAGCACGGTGAACAGCGGGTGCGCGAACGGCGACATGATCACGCGTACGAAGAAGGTGGCGGCCGTGACGGAGAAGATGCCGGTGTCGCCGGTGAGCTGGTCGGTGCCGAACGCCGTGCCCAGGTACAGGATGTTCTCGGTGAACGCGAAGCCCGTCGCCGTGACGCCCGCTATCACCACGCCGTCGACGATCCCGGTGAAGTCCCGTCTGCGGAACAGGAAGACGAGCAGGACCGCGGCGGCCTTCGCCGACTCCTCGACGATCGGCGCTATCACGGTCGCGCCGAGCGTGTCCGCGTGCGACGGGTCCGCGGTGGCCGTCGCTATCCACCGCGTCGCGAAACTGTTCGCGACGATGGCTATCAGCGCGGCCGCGCACGCGCCCCACGCGAAGGCGAACAGCAGGTTTCTCCACGGACCCGGATCGACCCGGTCCAGCCAGCGGAACGCGGCGACGAGCAGCGGGACGGGCAGTACGGCGAGGCCCAGGCCCACCAGGAAGCCCTCCGTGCCGGTCTGTTTGCGGACCAGGGCCAGGATGACCAGGCCGGACAGGGTGAGCAGGGTGGACAGCGCCGCGTAGCGCACCCACTTGCGCTGCCACCAGTGAGCGCGCCGACGGGTGCCCCCGGCGGAGGTGCCGGGGGGTGTCGGGGGTGGGGGGCTGGTGGCCATGACAAAAACCCTAACGACGGAGGGGCATGGCCCGCGAGAGCGCGCCGTCAGGGGCGGGGGCTGTTGGCGACATCCGGCTCCTCCCCCGTCGGCTGGGTGCGGCGCTTGTGCGCTGTGGCGGGGAGCCCCGTGCTGGTGCGGTCGGCTGCGGTCGGCTTCGATCTGCCGAGAGCAGCTGCGATCAGCTTCCTGTGCTGTTCGCACCATGCGGTACGCGGCGGAACAGGAGATCGTTCACCACGTGGCCCTTCTCCAGGCCCTGGCCCTCGAAACGGGTCAGCGGGCGGAAGTCGGGGCGCGGCGCGTAGCCGCCGTCGGGCCGGGTGTTCGCGAAGTCCGGGTGCGCGGTGAGCACGTCGAGCATGACCTCGGCGTACGGCTCCCAGTCCGTCGCGCAGTGCAGCAGCGCGCCGGGGCGCAGGCGGGACGCGGCGAGGGTGAGGAAATCCGGCTGGATCAGGCGCCGTTTGTGGTGGCGCTTCTTGGGCCAGGGGTCCGGGAAGTAGACGCGCAGGCCGGCGAGGGAGTCCGGGGCGAGCATCTCGCGGAGCAGGATGATCGCGTCGCCGTTGCCGACACGGACGTTGGACAGGCCGGCGCGGTCCGTGAGGTTGAGGAGGTTGCCCTGCCCCGGGGTGTGGACGTCCACGGCGAGGATTCCGGTGCCCGGGTCCTCGGCGGCCATCCGCGCGGTCGCCTCGCCCATGCCGAAGCCGATCTCCAGGACGACCGGGAGGTCGGCGGCGAACAGCTCGGCCAGGTCGAGAATCCGTCGGCCGTCGATGTCCAGGCCCCACTTGGGCCACAGGCGTTGCAGCGCGTCCGCCTGGCCCTGGGTGACGCGGCTTCGGCGGGGCTGGAAGCTGCGGATCTGTCGGTCGAAGTGCGAGCCGGCCGGGTCGGCCTGAGGGCCGTCGGGGAAGCGGGGTTCGCTCTTGGGACGGGGGGTGCGGGGCGCGTCCAGCGGCGGGACGTCGGGATCGGGGGTGCGGGGTGAGTCAGACACAGTAGGTCGATTTTACGGCGTGGGGTGTGGGGTGGCCGGCCGGCCGGTGTTGTGGGTCGGGGCCGTGCCGGTACGCCGAGTCCGCCGCAGCCGGGCGTACTGCCCTCCGCCACCGAGGTGGGGGCGGTGGGGAAAAGCTACGCGGCGAACCGCGGCGTACCGGCACGGCCCCTTCCGTCCGTGGGCGGCCGCCGCGACGTCGTCTCCGCCCGGTCGGGTGTTCTAGGCGTCCGCCAGGGCGGTGAGGGCCCGGGTGGCCACCTCTCGGCCGATGGGGAGGGATGCCGTGGCCGCGGGGGAGGGTGCGTTCAGTACGTGGACCGTACGAGGGCCCTCCTGGATCAGGAAGTCGTCCACCAGGGTGCCGTCGCGGAGGACCGCCTGGGCGCGGACGCCCGCGGACGCCGGGATCAGGTCGTCCGGGGTCACCGCTGGGAGCAGGCGGCGGACCGCGTGGGTGAAGGCGGTCTTGGAGAGCGAGCGGCGCAGTTCTCCGCCGCCGTAGCGCCAGTGGCGCCGGGCTATGCGCCAGGAACCGGGCCAGGCGAGGGTCGAGCGCAGTTCGCCGGGGTGGACGGTCCGCCAGTCGTAGCCCTCGCGGGCCAGGGCCGGAACCGCGTTGGGGCCGATGTGGACGCTGCCGTCGATGCCGCGGGTGAGGTGGACGCCGAGGAAGGGGAACGCGGGGTCCGGGACGGGATAGACGAGGCCGCGGACCAGGTCGGGGCGGGCGAGGGTGTAGTACTCGCCGCGGAAGGGGACGATCCGCATCTGCGGTTCGTCGCCGGTGAGGCGGGCGATCTCGTCGCAGTGGAGGCCCGCGCAGTTCACCAGCACGCGGGCGCGGACGATCGTGCCGTCGTCCGTGCGGACAGCCACGCCGAGGTCGGGGCGGCGGTCGATGTACGTGGCCTTCGTGCCGTAGCGGATCCGGGCCCCGGAGGCGCTCGCGAGCTGTCGGGCCACGCCGGTGAAGTCGCACACCCCGGTGGTGGCCACGTGGATCGCGGCGAGGCCGCGCACCTCGGGTTCGTACTCCTCTATCTGGCTGGCGCCGAGCTCGCGGACCGCGATGCCGTTCTCCCGGCCGCGCTGTACGAGTGCGTGCAGGCGGGGGAGCTCGTCCCGCTCGGTGGCGACGATCAGCTTGCCGGTCACCGCGTGCGCGATGTCGTACTCCGCGCAGAACTTGACCATCTCGGCGGCGCCGCGTGCCGCGAACCGCGCCTTCAGGGAGCCGGGGCGGTAGTAGATCCCGCTGTGGATGACGCCGCTGTTGCGCCCCGTCTGGTGCCGGGCCGGTCCTGGCTCCTTCTCCAGCACCGTCACGCTCGTGCCCGGTGCGGCACGCGTGATGGCGTACGCCGTCGACAGGCCGACGATCCCGCCGCCGATCACGAGCACGTCACAGTCGTAAGCGATCTCCCGCACCATCCGTCCGTCCACCTCCCGCCCCCGACACCTGCCTGCCTTCGACGCTTTGCGTCCCACGCCCACTCCGATAGTGCACTGCACCACTGACAACGCCCTCAAACCACAAAAACAGGCCGACAGAGATCGATGTGGAGAGCGGTGGGGGCCGACAAGGACCGGTGAGGGGTGGTTAGGGACGGCGGAGGGTGGACATGGCCTCCGCCGTACTCGTTCCCGCCGGGTGGGACGGTGTCGGTCGCGTCTTCCGGCTGTGGCTTGTGCCGGGTGATCGTCGGGGGTGGGGCGGCCGGGGTCTTTTCAGGGGCGCGGGGAACTGTGCGACCAGCCACAGCGCACCCGCAGGTCCGGAGACCAACCCCAGCCACCCCAGCCGCCCGAGCCGGGGCGGCAGCCCTACGCCGGCGCCATGAGCAACGGCCTCGCCCGCTCCCGCAACTCCACCACCTGCGGCTCGTCCCCGTACGGCTCCAGCCGGTGAAGGAGGTCCTTCACGTACTCCGTGGTGCGCGCCGACGAGATGCGCCCGGCCACCTCCACCGCCCGCACCCCCTGCTCGCACGCCGCGTCCAGGTTGCCCGACTCCAGCTCGGCGACCGCCGACACCACCAGGCGCAGCCCGTGGGAGCGTACGAACTCCTCCGTGGGCTTCGACAGGGCGTGCTCGGTGAAGCGGCGGACCTGGCGCGGAGCCTTCAGGTCGCGGTAGCACTCCGCCGCGTCCGCCGCGAAACGGTCGTACGAGTAGAAGCCGAGCCAGGACGGGTCCTGGTCGCCGTCGCGGGCGCGCTCCAGCCAGCCCTCGGCCGCCTTCAGGGCGCCGGCGGCCGCGTGGGCGTCACTCGCGCGCGCGTGGGCCCGTGCCTCGACCAGGCGGAAGAAGCTCATCGTGCGGGCCGTGGCCAGCCCCCTGTTGCGTTCGAGGGCGGCCTGCGCGAGGTCGACGCCCTCGTCGCCGAAGCCGCGGTAGGTCGCCTGGAGGGACATGGAGGCCAGTACGTAGCCTCCCAGGGGCACGTCCGCCGCCGCGCGGGCCAGGCGCAGCGCCTGGATGTAGTAGCGCTGTGCGGCCTCCTGCTGGCCCGTGTCGAAGGCCATCCAGCCGGCGAGGCGGGTGAGTTCGGCGCTCGCTCCGAAGAGGGCGCGGCCCACCTCGTCCGAGTACGAGCCCAGGAGCAGCGGTGCCGCCTCCACCCGTAAGCACTCGGGCACCATGGAAGAACGCCAGTCGCCGCCTCCGTACTTGGAGTCCCAGCGCCTGGCGTCCTCGGCGGCCTCCCGCAGTTTCAGCACGTCGCTGTGGCCGACTTTCAGTGGTGCTCCGGAACCCCCCAGCGGGCTGGCGTCCCGGGCCACCGAGCTGTCGGCCGGGGTTATCAGCCACCGTGAGGCGGGCGTTGCGTACGCACTCACTGCGAACGATCCGGCGAGCGACTGCCAGATGCCGCCGGAGCCGGCCCGGCGCCCCGCGAGGTCGAGCCGGTACAGATCCGTCGCCGACCGCACGGCCTGTCCTACGTCGCGGGGGAAGGCGAGGCCCACCTCCGGTGCGGGATCCGCGTCCGCCAGGCCGATCTCGTGGAGCGGGACCGGGCGGCCGAGTTTCTGGCCGATGGCGGCGGCGATGAGATGGGGCGCGGCACCCTGCGGCACCATGCCTTTCGACACCCAGCGCGCCACCGACGTCTTGTCGTAGCGAAGAGTCAGCCCGCGTTGAGCGCCAAGATCGTTGACGCGACGGGCGAGTCCCGCGTTGCTGATTCCCGCGAGGGCGAGAACGGTGCCGAGTTTTTCGTTCGGCCCGCGTTGCTCCCTGGACATGGCCACCCCTCGACACAGACGGCTGCCGCGCGGGTGTGACCACGCGGCATTCGTGCTGCGTCTTCCCGGGTGCCGGTCCCTGGAACCCCACCCGCACAAGCACGTGGCCGAGCCCTCAGGAATATGCCTCCCGCGAAAACACAGGCAAACACAGGGTAGTTCGCCGCATCCCAAGCGTTAAGGGGCATTGTTCCGGATGGCGGGATTGTGGTCCGCGGGTATGCACGGAGCGTCGCGCCGTGCTCCCGGTGTGTGGCAGTGCGCCCGTCCGTGCGCTCTTCTCCGGCCACCCGGGGAGCGCTTCCATGGATGGTGCGTGGGTCGGCCCGCTGTACTGGATCCAGTGGGCTGGGGGACACCGCCGCCTACATCCCCGCGGGCGGCGGACCGGTCCGGGAGGCGGTGTCCGCCTCCCGGACTGTGCGTTGCGCACAGCCTGTACGGAGCGTGTGCAGAGCTGTCTGTCCATCCCCGATTTGGCTGAATTTCGCCCCCTCCCCTTCACGGTAAATATCGCTTCTACCACGGCACTTGAGGGCGCGTTGGGTGTTTTTTGGGAGTGAACCGGGGGCGCATTCAGGTCGTAGACGAGGAGTCAATTCCCCGCGATCGCCTTTCCCCGTGCGTGAGTTCACCGCCGAGGGGGCATCTCCCCAGGGGCGCACTCGGGGGAGCACAAGCGGCCCCACCGGCTCTCCGGCACGCTCGCTTCGTGGCAGCATGGTGACCGGTTCGTGCGGTGCACTGGTTGTCCACAGCCTGTGGAGGCGGCGATGCGGTGGTTGGTGGGATGGAGCAGCGTCGCCGCTCGTGCGCCCGAGTTCGGTTCGGTGGGCGCTACCGGCAGCGACGGAGAGACGGTACATCCGGTCGGGTCCCAGCTCCTGTGGGGCGACCCCGATCCGCTCTGGGCGGTCGGTGACTGGCGGCCCGACGAGGTGCGTGTCGTCAAGGCCGACGAGCAGAACCGCATCGCGGTGCTCGGCACGTGCGGCGCCTCCGACGAGGAACTGCGCGTGGGCCTGTTCGCCGCGCGCGGCGGGGCACTTCGGCATCTGACGGCCTGGTCGGGCAGTTACACGGCCGTCGTCCAGGTGGGCCGCCGGGTGATGGTCTGCGGAGATCTCGCGGGCGTGCGGCCGGTGTTCCACACCCCGTGGGCGAGCGGCACGGCCTACGCGACCGCCGCCCTGCCGCTCGCCGACCTCATCGAGGCCAACCTCGACTTCGGACACCTCGCGGCCCTGCTCGCCGCCCCCGACGTGCCGGCCGCCCTCCAGGACTCGACCCCGTACGAAGGCGTGCGGCGCATTCCGCCGGGGCACGCGCTGATCCTGCGCGCCGGAGCACGGGAGGTCGCGGGGTACGAGGCGGTGGCCTCCCTCGCCGTCGCGGCCCCCATCGCCGACGCCGACAGCGCGGTGGACGGCGTCCGGGACGCCCTGGTGGAGGCCGTACGCGCCCGGCTCACCGCCCCCAGACACGTACCCGGAGCCGACATAGACCCCGGGCCGGTCCCCGGGATGGGGCCCGCGGAGCGGCGCGCCGCGCGCGGCATGCCCGTGCCCGGCATCGGAGCCGACCTCTCCGGAGGACCCGCTTCCGGCACGCTCGCCCTCCTCGCCGCCGGTCTGCCCGGCGCCCCCGGCACCGTCCTGGGCCACGGCACGGGCGCCGGTGAGCGGCTCCTCGCGGTCACCTTCAACGACCTGGCGGTCAAAGGCCGCGAGGCCGAGCTGGAGCGGGCCGGGACACTCGCCGCCAACCCGCGGCTGCACCACGTGGTGGTGACCGGGGGCGAGGACGTCCTGCCCTACGCCGAACTGGAGGGCCCGCTGACCGACGAGCCGAGCCCCACCCTGGTGACGGCCGTCCGCCATCGCGCGCGCCTGGCCGCGGGCAGCGCGGACCACTTCACGGGATACGGCGCCCGGCAGGTCCTGGACGCCCACCCGGCCCGCCTCGCGGACCTGCTCATGGACCGCAAACGACGTCACCTGGTGCGTCCCGTCGCGGCCCTGACGAAGGCCGACGGCTCGGTCCTGGTCCCCGCGCGCGTGTACGGCGCCGCGCGCAAGCTGTCCCGCACGCCGTACCTGGCCGGCATCGAGGACCTGGCCGACCGGCTGCTGCACAAGCGGTTCGAGGAGCCGGGAGGTGCCGTGGGGGCGTCGCTCGCCGCGCTCACCTGGGCCAGACCGGGCCCCGCCGCGCGCTGGCTGACCGGTGAGGCCCTCGCTGAAGTATCGGTTCGCCTGACGGGTGCGACGAGCCGCGCGAGCATCGGGCCGGGGCAGCGGCCGGGCGATTTCCGCGCCCGCTCCGCACTGACGCGGCACGCTGCCGACCTCCGCATCCTGGAGCAGGCCGCGGAGGTCCGCTTCCAGCGGCTGCACGCCCCCTTCCTCGACAACCAGGTCGTACGCGCCACACGTGCCCTCCCCGAGGCGCTGCGGGTCCAGCCCGGGGCGCGGGCCGCGATCCTCCGTACGGTGCTGGAGGGCGCCGGGGTGGCCGACCTGCCGCCCGGCTGGGGCGCCCCCTCCCACGCGTCCTCGGCCGCCGCCGCCCGCACGGGGCTGCGGGTCGCCGTCGGCGAACTGGTGGCCCTCTTCGACACGCCGCTCCTCGCCCAGGCGGGCCTGGTCGAGGCCCGCGTCGTCCGCAAGGCCCTCCGGGCGGCGGCCGACGGGGAGCCGCTCCCCCTGGAGGGCCTGGCGGACCTGGTTTCCCTGGAACTCTGGCTCCGCCGCCTCCTGGAACGCCGCGGCACATGCTGGACGGGCACACCCGCCCGCCAACGGGCTGTCCCGGCAGGGATCAGACCACAGAGAGGCGCACTGGACACGGGCGCACGCCGGGGATAACACCGACTCCCCCACATCAGACGCCCCTGAAAACCAGAACGCAGCCCCGCCTTCAAGGGGCGCGGGGAACGGCGCGCTCGGCCACACCGGACCCGCACCCGCGGGACGGCTGGGGGAGGCGTGGGCGCAGCCCCGCCCCCAGGGGCGCGGGGAACTGCGCGCTCAGCCACACCCGACCCGCACTCGCGGGACGGCCGGGGGCGTGGGCGCAGCCCCGCCTTCAAAGGGGCGCGGGGAACGGCGCGCCCAGCCACACCCGACCCGCACCCGACAGACGGCCCGGGAGGCGCGGGCGGAGCCCCGCCTTCAAGGGGGCGCGGGGAACTGCGCGACCAGCACCTACCACCCACCCCCGCCGCACGGCCGACACACCGGCGACAATGACCCCGTGCGGTACAAAATTCTGGGTGCCACCCAGGCGACGGACGCCGAGGGCAACAACCTCCCCCTACCCGGCCCCCGCCTCCGCGCCCTGCTCACGGCCCTGGCCATGAGAACACCCCGCCCCACCCCCACACAAACCCTCATCGACGAAGTCTGGCCGGCCACCGACGCCCCGCCGAACGACGCCCCCGCCGCCCTCCAGGCCCTCATAGGCCGCCTGCGAAGAGCCCTCGGCAAGGACGCCGTCACCTCGGAGCCGGGCGGCTACCGCCTCGCCGCCACCCCCGAGGACGTGGACCTGTTCGTCTTCGAGCGCCTGGTCCGCGAGGGCAGGGCCCGCCTCGACGACGACCCGGCCGCCGCCGCCCGAACCCTCCGCAAGGCCCTGTCCCTGTGGCGGGGCCCCGCCCTGGCCGACCTCCCCGACCGCGCCACGGCCACGGCCCGCCCGGAGTCCCTCCACCGGGAGGCGACACGCGCGTGTGTGGAGGCGGATCTGCGCAACGGCCACGCCCACGACGCCGTACCGGAGCTGACGGAGCTCACCGGGGCCCACCCGTACGACGAATCCCTGCACGCCCTCCTCGTCCGGGCCCTGCGGGACACGGGCCGCCGGGCGGACGCGCTGACGGCGTACGAGACGGCCCGCCGGGCCCTCGCTGACGGCCTGGGCACCGACCCGGGTCCGGAACTGCGCGCCCTGCACCTGGAACTGCTGACCCCACAGAGCCAGCACCCGACCACCGTCACGGCCACCACCGTCACAGCCGCCACCGTCTCAGCCACCACCGGCCCCGTCGGCAACATCCGCCCCCGTCTCGACTCCTTCGTGGGCCGGGAACCCGAACTCGACGCGATCCGTTCCGATCTGCGAGCAGCCCGCCTCGTCACCCTCACCGGACCGGGCGGCTCCGGAAAGACCCGTCTCGCCGAGGAGGCCGCCTCCGGGCACCCGCAGGCATGGCTGGCCGAGCTCGCCCCGCTCGACCGGCCGGAGGCGGTGCCGGGAGCGGTCGTCAGCGCCCTCGGTCTGCGGGAGGCCGCGCTGGTGGCCCACGACATGGCCGGGCAGCAGGACGACCCGGTCGCCCGACTCGTCGAGCACTGCGCCCCGCGCAGCCAGCTCCTGATCCTCGACAACTGCGAACACGTCGTCGGCGCCGCCGCCGAACTGGCCGAGACACTCCTGACCCACTGCCCGGGACTCACGATCCTCGCCACCAGCCGGGAACCCCTGGGCGTCCCCGGTGAGTCCGTGCGCCCGGTCGAACCCCTCCCGCCCGGCCCGGCGCACCGCCTCTTCAGGGAGCGTGCGGCGGCGGCCGGCCCCGACGGCGGCGTCACCGACGACCCCACCGCCGTCGAGGAGATCTGCCGCCGTCTCGACGGCCTCCCGCTGGCCATCGAACTGGCCGCCGCCCGCCTGCGGATGCTCACCCCGCGCCAGATCGCCGACCGGCTCGACGACCGCTTCCGCCTCCTCACGTCCGGCAGCCGCACGGTGCTGCCCCGGCAGCAGACCCTGCACGCAGTCGTCGACTGGTCCTGGGACCTGCTCGACGCGTCCGAGCGGACCGCCCTTCGGGAAGTCTCCGTCTTCGCGGGCGGCTGGGACCTGGAGGCCGCGGAGGCCGTGTGCAGCGGACCCGTGGCCGAGATCGTCGGCGCGCTCGTCGACAAGTCCCTGGTCGTCGCGGCGCCCGGCCTGCCAGGCGTCGGCGGCATGCGCTACCGCATGCTGGAGACGATCCACGAGTACGCCACGGAGCGCGCCGCCGAGACCCCCGAACTGCGCGCCGGGGCCGAGCGCCGGCACCGCGCGTGGGCCCGCGCGCTGGTCGAGACCGCGGACCCGTTCCTGCGGTCCGCCGACCAGCTCCGGTGGATCCACCGCCTGGAGACCGACACGGACAACATCCGTGCGGCCCTCCACCGCAGCGTCCTCGCCGCCGACGAGCCGGAGGCCGGCGCGCTGGTCCTCGCCATGGGCTGGTTCTGGTGGCTGAGCAACTTCCGCCGGGAGGGCGCGACCTGGGCCGACCGGGTGCTGCGCCTGGGAGCGGTGCTCGACGCGCGCGCGTCCGCGGACGCGCCGCCCTCCGCCGTCACCGGAGCCCACCTCGACGCCGTCGATCACGTCGAGGTCTTCCTCGCCGATCCCGAGGGCGCCGAGCACCGCCCCCTCCTGCACAGCCTCCGGACGAAACTGCGGGTGCTGCATCTCTTCCTGGAGGCGGAACTGGGCCGGATCCCGCTGGAGGACGAGCGGACCGCGGAGTACGTCACGCGGCTGCGGGACACCATGGCGCGCGGCGGCCCGGACGCGGCGAGCTTCCCCGGCATCCTCTGGCCCCTGATCGCGTTCCTGATCGGCAACACCGAACACGGGCGCGACGCCGTGGAAGCCTCGCTCGCCAACTGCCGTGTGTACGGCGGCGACTGGGAGATCGGCGCCACCCTGCTGTTCTGCGTGCACGTGGCCGTCGACATGCCCGGCGGCATGGGGTACGTCGACGAGTACATCGCGGAGCTGCGGACCGTCGCCCGGCGCACCGGCGACCGCTGGATGCGCGCCCAGGCGTGCGGCTCCGGCGGCGAGGCCGCCATGGCACGCGGCCGGTTCGAGGAGGCGAAGGAGGAGTACGAGGAGGCGTTGCGGCTCGCCCAGGAGATGGGGGCGTACGTCGAGGCGCCGTTCCTCATCGCGCGCCTCGGTGAGATCGCCTACCGCCTGGGAGACCGGGCGGGGGCGCTCCGGGCCCTGGACGAGGCGATGGCCGAGGCCGACCGGCAGACGGTGCCGGACTCACGGGCGTTCGTCCTCATCATGCGGTCGCAGATGGCCCTCGGCGACCGGGACTTCACCCGCGCGCGCGAGTTGTGCGAGGCGGCCCGCGTGGAGACCTTCCGGGGCACACCGCCGCCCCAGTTCATGGCCGCGCTGAACGGCATCGACGGGTTCCTCACAGCGGTCGAGTCGGGCCCGGGGCCGGGGCTGGACCGGCTGGCCGACACCCTGCGCGAGGCCGTGGCGGGGCGCTGCGCGGAGGTGGTCCTGGCCGCACTGGCCGAGGCGGCGGCGCTGGTCCTGTCGGACATCGGGGAGCACGCGCGCGTGGTGCGCGTGCTCACGGTGGCCTCCCGCTGGCGGGCGGGCCACCCGCGCCCGCTGCCCGAGCGCACGGAACTCGAACGCGCCGAGGCCACGGCCCTGACCGGCCTCGGCCGGCACGCCTACGCCACCGAACGCGCCACCGGCGGCACCCTGACGTCGGACGACGTCCTGCG
Source organism: Streptomyces sp. CWNU-52B (assembly GCF_047444975.1). Classification (NCBI taxonomy): domain Bacteria; kingdom Bacillati; phylum Actinomycetota; class Actinomycetes; order Kitasatosporales; family Streptomycetaceae; genus Streptomyces; species Streptomyces sp. CWNU-52B. The sequence continues at coordinate 273,568 of NZ_JBLFJV010000047.1, forward strand.
GGAACTGACCGAGGCATCCGCCACCGCCACAGCCACCGCATCCGCGACCGGGATTGCCGACGCCACCGCCACCGCCACCGCCGAGGACACCGCGCGGCCCTGAACGCCTCGTCCGCCCCGTCCGCGCCGCCGCCCCGGGATCACGTCACCCGTCACTCACACCGGAATCGCGAGTCCGCCCAGTCCGCCAGCGACGCCCTGTCGAAGCCGGAGTGCGGTTCGACGACCAGGCGGATCGTCTTCCTGCCCGTCAGGTCGACATGGACCGGTACCGCCGCCTCGCCGCCCCGCACCAGCCCCGACTGCCACAGCCGCGCCCCGTCCGCGAACACCGAGAACCGCACCTGGCCGAACCCCATCGTCAGGTCGTCCACGCCGACCGTCGCGTCGTACGCGGAACACGTGCGGTTGAGATCGATGGTGACCGAGGACGCGCCGTGCACGGTGACACCGTTCGCGTACTGCTTGTCGGCGATCGACACGCCGTACCGCTGCCAGACCCAGCTGCTCTCGCCGAGCCGCATCTCGGGCTCGGTGCCGTCCCCGGTGATGCCGTACTCCAGCTCGTTCCACTGGAAGACCGCGGGGGCCGGTGGCGGCGGAGGGGGCGGGGGAGTGGGCTTGGGGGTCGGCTCGGGCGTGGGGGTCGGAGTGGGCTTCGGCGGCGGTGTCGGTGTGGGCTCGGGAGTGCGCGTCGGCTTCGGCGTCGCCTTCGGGGTCGGCGTCGGCTTCGGCGGCGGCACGACCACGGGATCCGGCGCGGCCTTCGGCGGTTCAGGGGTCGGCTTCGGCGCCGGCACGCTCGGTTCGACGACCGGATCGGGCAGCCGGGGCTCGGCCCTGTCCTTCTTCGCCGGGGTGTCGTTGCCCGCGAGCGCGAGCACCACCGTGGCGACGGCCACCGCGACGACACCCGCCACGATGCCGGCCTTCACGGGCGCCCCGAGCCCCTCCGCCGCGGCCCCGCCACCGGCCCCCGCGCCCCCTGAGCCGCCGCCCGCCGCCGACGCGGCGCCCGCGGCCCCGGCCGCCCCCACACCGGTCCCGCCGGCGATGAGCACGGTCGCCTTCGCGTACCCGGCGGCGCCGAACCAGCCGATGACCGCGATGGGCACGACCGCGGGGATCCCGCTCGCGACCTCTTTGATCTGACCGGCGGCGAGCCGGCACTTGACGCACTCCTCCAGGTGCTTGCGCAGCCCGCGCTCGGCGCGGGTGCGCAGCCCGCCACGCGCGTAGGCGCCGAGCCGGTCGGCGTAGCGCGCGCACTCCTCGTCCATGGTGAGCGTGGCGCTCACATGCGCCTGCAGATAGGCCTGCTTGAGGCCTTCACGGGCCCGGCTCGCCAGCACGCGCGTGCCGTTGGCGTCCAGCCCGAACAGCGTGGCGACCTCGCTGGGCGACTCGTCCTCGACCTCGGTGTGCCACAGCACGGCCTGCCAGCGCTCCGGCAGCGACCTGAACGCCTGCATGGCCATCGACTGCTCGGCCTCGTGCATGGCCCGTACGTCCGCGCCCAGCTCGTGGCCCGCCTCGTAGGCACCGAGGGGCACGGTGTCGTCCGACAGCTCGGAGCCGCGCGTGGCCTGCGCGGCGAACACGGCGAAGTCGTCGACCAGGTGCTCCCGCCGCGCCGACCTGGTCCAGCCCGCCGCGACCCGTCGTACGGTCGTCAGCAGATAGGCGCGTACGGAGTGCTCGGGGCCGCTGCCGCCGCGGACGGCCTGGAGCGTGCGGGCGAAGACCTCGGCCGTGAGGTCGTCCGCCGTGTGGGCGTCCCGGCAGCAGGTGCGCGCGTACCGGCGGACGGCGTCCGCGTGCCGCCGGAACAGCTGCTCGTAGGCCGTGTCGTCGCCCGAGCGCATCCACTCGATCAACTCGGCGTCGGAGGGCGGCCGTTCGACCGGAGGAGGCAGTACTCCCTCGTCGTGCCGGTCATCACGTCGCCCAAGTCGCTCGCGCTGGGGCGGAACGCCGGCCGCGGCGTCCTTCCGGGGTCCGCCCTGGCTCGGCACCTGCTGGGACGGCAGATCGCCGGTCTCCGAGTGCCCGTCGTCGAGTGACTCGTCCCGACCGTCAACGCTCATCGCGGAAAGCCCCCACCTGCACACTCGGACCCGAACACCGGGACAGAGTGCCACACGGATCCGCTGCTGTTACCCGGAGGTACGGAGTAACCACTCGTCCGTGGGGATCAGCCGAACCGGAGCACTAACCTTCACTCGAACGGGGAAGAATGAACCGCCATTCGGCGTACGGGAGTTGACGAAGGTCCCGGCGCCCCGACAGGGGCACGAGGATCCTCGCCTCGCACCTGACTCGGCCCGCTCCCGTCGTGCCCGCCGTTCCGGTCGCTCGTCGTTCCCGCCGGGTGCCTCCGACGCCTGGCCGGAGGCACCCGGCGGGGCGACTGCTCACACGGGACGGGACCGCAGCCCCTCCAGCAGAATGTCCAGCAGCCGCGCCGAGGCCGCCGCCTGCTGGGCCGCGTCCGGCAGCGAAGGCGCCGCCGTCGCGATCACCAGCAGTACGTCCGACACCGTCACGTCCCGGCGCAGCTCGCCCGCCGCGCGCGCCCGCTCCACGAGCCGGCCCACGACCTCCAGCAGCTGGGCCGCCCCGGCGTCGTCCTCGTCCGTCTCCCCGGGAGCGGCCGACCGCTGCTCCACGAGCCGCAGTTCGGGCCCGGCGGGCTGGGACCGCTGCTGCGGCACCCGCGCCTCGTCGAGGACCGAGGCCGAGGCCCCGGCCGAGGTTGCGTTCGAGGTCGAGCCGGGCGTCCCGTCGAGGACCGAGCCCTCGTCGGCGACACCCACGCGCAGTACCTGTGGTGGCAGTAAACGCCCCGCGCCCGAGGCCACCGACGTCCGCAGGAAGCGCGACAGCGCCGACCACGGCTCGTCCTCCTGACCGAGCGCCGAGCGTGCCTGGTCGGTCAGCCGGGAGGTCTCCTCCTCGGCGATGCGCCGGACCAGGACGTCCTTGCTCGGGAAGCGCCGGTACACCGTGCCGACGCCGACCCGCGCGCGCCGCGCCACGTCCTCCATGGGAGCGCCGTACCCCAGCTCACCGAAGACCTCGCGTGCCGCGCGCAGTACGTGCTCCAGATTGCGCTGTGCGTCCACTCGCAGTGGCGTGGTGCGCGATACGTCTGCCGCGCGTCCGTTCCCCGCCGCCGCACCGGTCGCGCCGCCCGTCGCGAGGGCGGACGCGGATGTCCAACGAGTGTCCTGAATATGCATATGTGTTCCCCCGGTAATGACGTCTCCCCCCGGAGACTCTCCCCGCCATCGACAGTCCGGAGTCAGTGGAACAGCCTTCGCCGTAGGACCCCGCCTTACGGACCCGTCGAGCGCATCCCCCTACACCCCGATGACACACGAACATAGTTGAGTGGGGGTCAATTCAGAAGAGGGAGGTTCCGCACGGAGCGCCCCCCGATCGGAGTACGGGCCGGTTACGTCCTGGTTGCGCCCCCTAATGCCACCCCGCTCACACCAGCTGACCTGCGATCCTTCCCCGCGCTCCGGGGAATCGGCCGCGACAGGCCGTCTCAGGCGGCCGGTCACACAAATTGACGGGCCTGTGGACAAACGCCGGTAGCCGGTGCGTCATGGGTGAGTGAAGGAACGTGCGCGCATTCTCGTTGTCGGCGGCGGCTACGTCGGGATGTACACCGCCCTGCGTCTCCAGCGGAAGCTCAAACAGGAGCTCAGGCGGGGCGAGGTGGAGATCGTCGTGGTCACACCGGACCCGTACATGACCTATCAACCGTTCCTGCCGGAGGCCGCCGCGGGCTCCATCTCGCCGCGCCACGTCGTCGTGCCCCTGCGCCGCGTCCTGGACCGGTGCAGCGTCGTCATCGGCGAGGCCAGAACCATCAACCACGCCAAGCGCACCGCGGAGATCGCCACCCTCGCCACCGAGGAGGAGGGCACCGGGCCCGACCAGCTCAGCTACGACGAACTCGTCCTGGCCCCCGGCTCCGTCTCGCGCACCCTTCCCGTCCCCGGTCTCGCCGAGCACGCCGTCGGCTTCAAGACCGTGGAAGAGGCCATCGGCCTGCGCAACCACGTCATCGAACAGATGGACATCGCCTCCTCCACCCGCGACCCCGCGATCCGCGACGCCGCCCTGACCTTCGTCTTCGTGGGCGGCGGCTACGCCGGAGTGGAGGCGCTGGGCGAGCTGGAGGACATGGCCCGCTACGCCTCCCGCTACTACCACAACGTCACGCCCGACGACATGAAGTGGATCCTCGTCGAGGCCTCGAACCGCATCCTCCCCGAGGTCGGCGAGGAGATGGGCAAGTACACCGTCACCCAGCTGCGCCGCCGCAACATCGACGTGCGCCTGGAGACCCGCCTCGACTCGTGCACCGACCGCGTCGCCGTCCTCAGCGACGGGGCCCGCTTCCCGACCCGTACGGTCGTGTGGACCGCGGGGGTGAAGCCCCACCCGGTCCTCGCGGCCACCGACCTGCCGCTGAACGAACGCGGCCGGCTGAAGTGCACGCCCCAGCTCACCGTGGACGGTGTCCCGCACGCGTGGGCCGCGGGCGACGCCGCCGCCGTACCCGACGTGACCGCGCCGGAGCCCGGCAAGGAGACCGCCCCGAACGCCCAGCACGCCCTACGCCAGGCCAAGGTCCTCGGCGACAACATCGCCCACTCCCTGCGCGGCGAGCCGCTGGAGACGTACTCCCACGCGTATGTCGGCTCGGTCGCCTCCCTGGGGCTGCACAAAGGTGTCGCGCACGTCTACGGACGCAAGCTGAGGGGCTACCCTGCCTGGTTCATGCACCGCGTCTACCACCTGAGCCGGGTGCCCACCTTCAACCGCAAGGCCCGTGTGCTCGCCGAATGGACCCTGTCGGGCCTCTTCAAGAGAGAGATCGTCTCGCTCGGTTCGCTCGAACACCCCCGTGCGGAGTTCGAACTCGCGGCCGGTGGAAAACCTCCCCGGGACCCGAAGGGGTCGTCCTGACCGGAACCAGGAACTCCGCCCGGGTGGCCGGCGTCTGACGGACGACGGTCCGGTCGGACACACTGGTCCTTGACCATGGGCGGGCCCGACCGCTCGCCCTTCGATCCCACGAGGCCTGTCCCACAGTGAACTTCACGCGCTGGAGCGCCCTGCTCCCCGGAACGCAGCGCCGCGCCGCCGCGCGAGCCGACGGACCGCGGACGGCGCTCCCCCCGGAGGGCTCCGTGCCCGCGGCACGCGCCGAACAGCCGTCCACCGAGGACACCTCGGTCGCACTCGCGCCCGCCGTGGACGAGCTGCCCGTCCGCGAGGTCCTGGACCGCATCCCGGCCCTCGTCGCCCTCGTCCACGGCCCGGAGCACCGCCTCGCGTACGTGAACGACGCCTATGTGGCGGCCTTCGGCGCCAGACCGTCCGGCGAGCCCGCGCGCGAGGCGCTGCCGGAGCTCGCCGAGGTCGGCCTGCTGCCGCTCCTCGACCAGGTCCTGCGCAGCTCCAAGCCCCGCACGGTCAAGTCCCGCAAGGTCCCCGGCGGCCGCTCGTACACGTTCACGTGCACACCGGTCGACGTCTCGGCCACCCCCGAAGGGGGCGGCGTACTGATCTTCGCCGCGGACGTCACCGACCACGCCGAGGCCGCCGAGCGGCTGCGGGCCAGCGAGCGCCAGCACCGCGAGACCGCCGTCACCCTCCAGCGCTCCCTGCTGCCCCAGGAGCTGGAGGAGCCGGACGACCTGCGCGTCGCCGCGACCTACCACCCCGGCGGCACGGAGGCCGCGGTCGGCGGCGACTGGTACGACGTGATCACCCTCGGCGGCGGCCGCACCGCCCTCGTCATCGGCGACGTCATGGGCCGCGGGGTCCGCGCGGCGGCCGTCATGGGCCAGCTCCGCACGGCCGTCCGCGCGTACGCCCGCCTGGACCTGCCCCCGCACGAGATCCTCCAGCTCCTCGACGGCCTCGCCATGGAGATCGACGCCAACCAGATCGCCACCTGCGTGTACGCGATCCACGACCCGAACGAGGGACGGCTGGTGTACGCCTCCGCCGGCCACCTCCCGATCCTCGTCCGCGACGAGAAGGGCACCGTCCTGCGCGCCGACGAGCCCACCGGGCCCCCGCTCGGCACGGGCGGCTGGATCCACGCCTCCGGCTCGGTGCCCCTGGGCCCCGGCTCCACCGCCGTGCTCTACACCGACGGCCTGGTCGAGCGCAGGGACGCGGACCTCGACGAGGGAATCGCCTCCCTGGAGGCCGCCCTCGCCGGCGCCACCGGCACCCCTCAGGTGGTCTGCGACCGGCTGGTCCGCTCGGCGGGCGTGACGGCCGACCACGACGACGACGTGGCCGTCCTGGTCCTCCAGCACCCGGCGCGTACGGGGCCCGACAGCGACCTCTTCCGCAACGCCGCCCTGGAACTGCTCGGCGGGGTGGAGGCGGCCCCACGCGCGCGTGCCTTCGCCTCCGGCGTCCTCACCAGCTGGCGCTTCCCGTCCGACCTGCACGACCACGGAGTCCTCGCGGCCAGCGAACTGGTCGCCAACTCCCTCCAGCACGGCGTCCCGCCGATGCGGCTGCGGCTGCGCCGCACCGACCGCCGGCTGATCGTCGAGGTCACCGACGGCGACGACCACCTGCCGCGCCGCCGCCGCGCCGAACCGGCCGACGAGTCCGGGCGCGGCATCGCGATCATCGCCACCATCGCCTCGAACTGGGGATCGCGCCGCACCCCGGGCGGCGGCAAGGCGGTGTGGTGCGAGTTCGCACTGCCTCGCACCACCTGACCCCGGACCCCGGGCCTCGGGCCTCGGGCCTCGGAAGGGTCAGACCGCCGTCCGCACCGCGTCCGCCGGAGTCTCGCCGCCCCGCACCACGACCCGGCTCTTCGCCAGCGAGGGCTGGTTCTGCACGGGAGTGAGCTGCCGCCCCAACCGCACCGCCAGCACCGTGATGCCCAGCGAGAACAGCAGGAACGTCACGATGTACGGAGCGTGCAGCGAGGCACCCATCGGGCCGCCCACCGCGGGGCCGACCGCCAGGGCGAGCTGCTTCACCAGCGCGAAGGCCGAGTTGTACTGCCCGGCCAGGCCGCTCGGCGCCAGATCCGCGACCAGCGGCGCCACGGTCGGCGACAGCATCGCCTCCCCGAGCCCGAACAGCGCGTACGTCGACACGAACGCGGCCGTCGCCATGGTCTGGCTGCCGTGCCCGAGCCCCGCGTACCCGGCGACGACCCAGGCGAGGGCCCAGATCAGCCCGACCGCGGCGATCACCCGGGACCGCTTGCGCCGCTCGACGAACCGCAGCACGGCGAACTGCGCGACGACGATCATCGCCGTGTTCGCGGCGAGAGCCGTGCCGAGCGCGGAGGTGGAGATGCCGGCGGCCTCGACGCCGTAGGCGCTCAGCCCCGACTCGAACTGCCCGTAGCAGGCGAAGAACAGCACGAAGCCCAGCACGCACAGCTGCACCATGGCCCGGTTGCCGAGCAACTGCCTCCAACTGCTCCCGGCCTGCCCCGGCGCACCCTCGACCTTGGACGCCCGCGGCATCCGTACGGTCGCCATGACCACCACGAGCAGCAGGAACATCGCCGCCTCGATCGCGAAGAGCAGCGTGAACGAGCCGGCGCGCGAGGTGTCGACGAGATGACCGCCGATGAGCCCGCCGACCCCGAGCCCGAGGTTCTGCAGGAAGAACTGGGTGGCGAAGTCGCGCGAGCGGGTCTCGGCGGTCGAGCAGTCGACGATCATCGTCGCCAGCGCGGGCTGCATCACGGCCTGCCCGGCACCGAGCGCGGCCGCGGACATCAGCACGGTGGCCGAGCCGTCCGCCAGCCCCAGACTCAGCGATCCGACGGCGGCGGTGCCCAGGGCGACGAGCAGCACGGGCAGCGGGCCCCGCCGGACGATGGCCCGCCCGGCGAACGGCAGCACGACGAGCGCGGCCACGGCGAAGACGGCGAGCACGAGCCCCGCCGTCATGGCACCGAGATCCCGTACCTGCGCCACGTAGACGTACAGATACGGGACGGTGAAGCCGAGCCCGAACGCGCTGAGTGCGTTGCCCACATGGATCCGGCGCATCTGCGCGCCCATCGCCCTGGTCACTTTCACCTGCCTTGATCGAGAAGTCTTACGCCCGCCTCAGAAGTTAGAGGTGAAGACTTCGAAGCTAAAGTTCGAGGCTAAACAGTACATCTCGAAGGACTTCAACGCCAAGCGACCGCGTGCCATACTGCGGCCATGGGTGACACCCCCGCCGTGAACGAGCCGACGCTGGACGAGCAGATCGCCGCCTACCAGCGCGAGTTCCGGGATCTCGACCCCCAGGTCGAGAAGATCGTCTCGGCGCTGGGCCGCCTCAACCGCCGGATGAACGTGGCGTACGGCCGCCAGACCGCCACCCTCGGCATCAGCAACGCCGAGTGGGAGGTCCTCAAGGCGCTCGTCCTGTCGGGAGAGCCCTACCGCCTGGGCCCGAGCGAACTGGCGAAGCGGCTCGGGCTCACGCCGGCGGCCATGACCCACCGGATCGACCGGATGGTGGGGGAGGCCCTCGTCACCCGGGAGCGCGACGAGTCGAACCGGGTCCGCGTGATCGTCGAGCTCACGGACCAGGGCCGCGAGAAGTGGCTGGAGGCCATGCGCCTGGCCACCGTCTTCGAGGAGGACCTGCTCCAGGACCTCTCACAGGACGAGCGCGGTGTCCTCGGAGAGGTGCTGACCCGGCTGCTGCGCCGCGTGGAGCATGCCCAGCCGGACGCCGGCGGACGGCTCACCGACCTTGACTGAGGCCCGAGTTGGCCCTCGGCGGTGACAGGGAGAGACTGCCGGTGAGGGGTTTGCCGGACGGTCGCCCTGGGGAGACTTGACACTCCCCTCGCAGATCCGTAAGGTTCTTCGAGTTGCCACGGGGCCGTAACGGTTCTGCGACAGCACCTCCGCCGCGGATGCGGCACACCAAACCACCAGCTCGATCTCCCAACGGGATTCAATTCGGCGTGTCCGAATTCAATTCGATTTGGGCCCGGCGGCTCCGATTAGGACCTGCCGGAAGGATCCGCTAAAGTTTTGGACGTCGGAACGGCCCAACAGCCGCAAGGACAAACCCGGTTGACTGGGAGTCAGGCCCGAAAGGATCTGATAGAGTCGACATCGCCGGAAAGGGAAACGTGAAAGCGAAAACCTGGAAAGCACCGAGGAAATCGGATCGGAAAACGGTCTGATAGAGTCGGAAACGTAGGATAGCAAGACAAGCACAACACAGTAGAACAGCAGGACCGAAGGGAAGCGCCCGGAGGAAAGCCCGAGAGGGTGAGTA